>VXOG01000018.1:2112-55967 GCA_009840165.1 Chloroflexota bacterium | reverse complement strand
GAACCGGTAAAACTAATCGACGGCAATTCGGCAAGTCTAGTTGACGCGGGACACCGTCCGTTCAGCAGGGGTGACCGCCAGGGTTCCCCCGCACACGCGGGGATAGACCCACGTAGTCCGCTTGGGCGACTGCCGCGAACGAGGTTCCCCCGCACACGCGGGGATAGACCCGCGATATACGCGCCTGGCCAAACCGGAGGACAGGTTCCCCCGCACACGCGGGGATAGACCGCTGAGGATCAGAGCCAAGACGGGCTGGCATCAGGTTCCCCCGCACACGCGGGGATAGACCGCACTGGGAGGCGTCGGCACGGCCCGCTGCACTGGTTCCCCCGCACACGCGGGGATAGACCTGTACTTGATGATGTACCCCAAGGCGTTCTTGAGGTTCCCCCGCACACGCGGGGATAGACCCGTGTGATTTTGTGATGCTCCTCTCAGGTCTATGGTTCCCCCGCACACGCGGGGATAGACCGTTCATCGAGTGCTCCGAGACGACGGGAGCCTGGGTTCCCCCGCACACGCGGGGATAGACCGTCGCCGAACAGGTTGAGGTATGCCACGGAGTCGGTTCCCCCGCACACGCGGGGATAGACCCTCGATATAAGCGTCCCTGGTCACCAGGTCCTCGGTTCCCCCGCACACGCGGGGATAGACCTGTACCCAATGCCACACTACGGAGCGCGTTTATGGTTCCCCCGCACACGCGGGGATAGACCTCAGAACCCGCTGCGAGAAAGTTCAAACGCCGAGGTTCCCCCGCACACGCGGGGATAGACCCGATCACGCAGGTAGGGCAGCCGCAGGAGATTGGGTTCCCCCGCACACGCGGGGATAGACCCGGGCAGACGCTGCCCGACGAGGCGGGGTTGAGGGTTCCCCCGCACACGCGGGGATAGACCCCCGTTGCGCGGATCGGAGCAGCCGGGGTCCCGGGTTCCCCCGCACACGCGGGGATAGACCCCCATCATCTACGAGCGCAACGCGGACGGCATTGGTTCCCCCGCACACGCGGGGATAGACCCCCACCTGCGGCTGCAACGCCGGCCGGGTTCCGGGTTCCCCCGCACACGCGGGGATAGACCCTTGGATCAGACGACGTGACCATCGAAGTGCGGGGTTCCCCCGCACACGCGGGGATAGACCCCTGTCCGCGCTGCGAGACACGCCGGGCGGCATGGTTCCCCCGCACACGCGGGGATAGATTTCCCTTGCGTCGATGGAAGCATCCTGCAGGAATGGTTCCCCCGCACACGCGGGGATAGACCCTGGATGGGGCATGGCGGCGACTCGGATACGCTGGTTCCCCCGCACACGCGGGGATAGACCGCGGGCGGCGGCCTCACGGACGGCGGCGGAGCGGGTTCCCCCGCACACGCGGGGATAGACCCGGACACTCCCCACCACCGCCAGCGCCCCGTCGTCCTGGCGGTTCCCCCGCACACGCGGGGATAGACCCCCGCAGCCGCAGCCGCAGCCCGCGCCCGATCCGGCGCCGGGTTCCCCCGCACACGCGGGGATAGACCGACGCCCTGTCCGTCGTCTATCACCTATGCAGCGGGTTCCCCCGCACACGCGGGGATAGACCCTCGATGTCGCCGGCGCCGGCGCCGGCTTCGGCGGTTCCCCCGCACACGCGGGGATAGACCCCCCGCCGGGCTTCCCTACGGGCCCAAAAGGAGGGTTCCCCCGCACACGCGGGGATAGACCCCCTGATGCCAGGCCGCGCCCGGTTCAGATCGGGGTTCCCCCGCACACGCGGGGATAGACCCGGCGACCACGACCTGTTCATGCAGGACATGCGGGTTCCCCCGCACATGCGGGGATAGACCCCTCGTCGTTCCGCATGTGGTAGTCGAGGGTCGGGTTCCCCCGCACACGCGGGGATAGACCGGCGTCGCCGAGCAATGCGTCCACCTGGTCGCCGGTTCCCCCGCACACGCGGGGATAGACCGGTTGTTTGCGGCGAGTCCTCTCCGTTCGTCGTGGTTCCCCCGCACACGCGGGGATAGACCCGGCGACCACGACCTGTTCATGCAGGACATGCGGGTTCCCCCGCACATGCGGGGATAGACCCCTCGTCGTTCCGCATGTGGTAGTCGAGGGTCGGGTTCCCCCGCACACGCGGGGATAGACCGGCGTCGCCGAGCAATGCGTCCACCTGGTCGCCGGTTCCCCCGCACACGCGGGGATAGACCGGTTGTTTGCGGCGAGTCCTCTCCGTTCGTCGTGGTTCCCCCGCACACGCGGGGATAGACCGTGCGAGGGATCTAATGTTGCGTCTTCTGACCCGGTTCCCCCGCACACGCGGGGATAGACCTGATGCGACCGATCCCGAGTATGCCTGGTGCTAGGTTCCCCCGCACACGCGGGGATAGACCTTATACTGAACGATCCCACTAAGCCCAGTTTCAGGTTCCCCCGCACACGCGGGGATAGACCGTCAATACGCTGGCGCTCGGAAGGACTGATTAAGATGTACTCATCACACCGGCTGGAGGCTTGTCAACACCCTACATCGGCGTCTGCTCTCCCCTGCGAACCGGGTAGCCGTTTAGTTCCACCTTTGAACCGGGGTCGAACTCCCCCCGGAGCCAACGGACAAAGGCGTTGGCCTGCCAGTAGCGAGTGCGCTGGGAATTGGGCCGGAGCTGGGAATCCCCCACCACTTGCCGGTACTTTTCTAGGGCCTGCGTTACCTCTCGCAACGCCTCTTGGCTAATCTCGGGCATGATGCTTTCCTTCTGCAACAGCCCAAGCCTGCGCTCACTTCCCCGGCTTGAAGCCATAAGGAAACCGCCGGAGCCGTCCGCTCAAATCGTGCGGCTGGCGCTGAAAGTCCGGCACTCGCTCACCAGTTGCCGCTATTCGGTTCAGCCAGCGGGTTTCCTCGGTGTGCCAGAACTGCATCATCGACCATTGGCCGTCCGCTTCGTAGCGCGCCTGTTCGCAGGAAAGCGCTCCGCCCAAGGTGAGGTGAACTCCGTCCCATTGCTCCGAAGCTGCCCGCCAGTCGGGAACCAGCCGGCCATCGGGGGCGCAGTGAGGGAACTCCAGGCAAAGCTCGTGCCAGTCCGCGGGATGGTTGATTTCAAACACCCGTACTTCCTGCTCGAACTGGACGCGCCAGGCGGCCAACGGAAACGCGCAGATGTGGTCGGCCGCGTATATCGCATAGGCGGCAACTTCGGAGGTGGCGCTGCCCCGTAACGTGGACGTTCCTTGCACAGACGTGTCGGGAACCGGGTCGGCGTCTTGATCGGGAGGGCTGGGCCTCCGCCATCTTTCGGGTCGGAACGGCTCTGTCAAGGCGGGGTCGGCCGGGAGGCTGCCGCGTATCATCTGAGGCGACGTCCATACCTGGTTGCCCAGGTCCAACGGCTCGTACCACCAGGCGAACTGCGGACTGCTCATGATTTCCAACGCCAGGTCTGCAAAATCCCTGGCGCTGTCCAGCGTCATGCTCCGCCGTTCCCGCCAGCCTGCGCCGGCGTGTACGTCGCACCAATCCATCGCCGACGATGCCAGCCAGAAGCTCGCGTCCGGCTCAGCGATGCGGTCGATGCCCAGGTGCAGGTTTTCGGACGCGTCAAGGACAAAACTGCAACCCGCCGGGGAAGACAGCAGGGCTTGGGCTTTTTCTTCGTTGGTCATGGTGTTCACGCTCCGGCCTGACCGGGACCTACCGGCCCTTACAATAGACGTTTTCGTTCATCTTGGCGTTTGCGCCCGCGTACCTTCGGCCCGCGTTCGTTACCAGCAGGGCGGACGACGTTTGCAGATAGTCGTAGCGCGTGCCTGCCCAGCACAGGGAATGCACCCCGGAGACCATCACGGGATGGAGGCCGCTGTTTTCGGTGCGACACTGAACCCAACCATCGGATGGGTCGGAAACGGTATCGTCGTTGCAAACGGTGGTGTTCGAGGCCATGAGCGACCACGAGTAGCGATCACTCGCCCGATAGTACAGCTTCTGGTGGACGGTCAGCGTGCCGGTGTCGGCCAGCAGGTCCTCGCAACGCATCAGCGTTTTGGTCTGGATGTACCTTTTGCCGGGGTGCTCCCTCGAATTATGAGGACTCTGGACTTCGCCCCAGCAGGAGCCGACGTTGATCCTGGATACCCTGGAATCGCCCGGCGTTGCCTGGTCTAATTCATCGGGGGCGTCCGCAGCGTTGCTCTGACCAACAGTGGCCAGCAGCAGAATTGCGGAAATCAGCGCAACTAGCGGTTGCGCTGATTTCCGCAGTCGTTCGCTCGGGCCGGAGCGTTGCGGCGGACTCTAAATCAGGTAGGGGATGGTGTCAAGCCCATCCATTGCTTCCGGCCTTTTCTACCGGGACGTGCTACCATCCCTGAACACCACCGAAGGAGCATGACCCATGGAAAACGCAAAGTTCGGCGACAAGAAAGACCGGATGAAGTGGGAGGTCCTTTTGGAACTCGCCCAACGTTATAAAATCAGACGCATCGTCCAGGTTGCCATGCTGACTGATGACAAGCCGCCACCGGATGTTACCGCTGAGCCGATGCAGCACGAGCATCAAGGTGTAGCCGCCCTCGTTGGCGAGTTTTTCCGTAACTATGGGTATCCCAAAGGTGGTGGATTGCGCGACATCCAGGTCCTTGGAGAGCAACTGGGCATCAAAATTGAAGTATGGTTGGACCGCTTTACACACCAAGAACGTTGCAACTACTTTGACCGGATTACTGACCGGATACGGGAATACGACGCGCCAACGGTCTGGTTCTTCGACCCCGATAATGGGATTGAACCTGATAAAACCGAAATTAAACACGTGAGGCAAATAGAATTGAGGCAGGTATTCGATGCGTTACCGACTGGAGATTTCTTGGCAGTCTTTCAACACAATCAGCAACGACCCTGCTGGGACACTATGGCACGAGACCGATTCCGCCGAGCCTGCAGTGTACCGGTGGACCAGGTGAAGGTCTTCGAGCGTCCTGGCTATAAGCAGGCAATCATCTTTGCGGTTCGGAAACTGGAACCAGCCAACTGTGCAGGAGAATCCTACGAAAAGACATCGTGCGAGCGCGCCGGAAACAGGCGATTGAGCGGTTGATGGGGTTGAACGTGGAAGACCCACCGGAACCAGACGCTCTGTCCCGTGAATTGGAAGCTGCCCATGAGCCCGGTGGCCTTCATTGACGCTAACGTTCCCATCTACGCCGCCGGCAGGGATCATCCCTATAAGGAGCCATGCGCGCGGATTCTTCGCATACTGGCGGATGCCCCCGGTACTTCATAACCAACTCGGAAGTCCTCCAGGAGATTTTGCACCTCTATCTGGCCTCCGGGCGATGGACCCTGGGCCGGGAGGTGGTGCGGGCTTTCGCCGAGACCATGCGCGGGCGTGTCGAACCCGTGCACGCCGGAGACGTTATACTAGCGACCGAGCTGGCGGACCACCATTCGGAAGTCAGCGCCCGGGATCTGGTCCACGCGGCTGTGATGCAACGCCTGGGAGTTGACTACATAATCTCGGCGGGCACCGACTTCGACCACCTGGAAGGTATAGAAAGGCTGGATCCCGCCCGCGTCGAAGAGTGGCTGGGCACCACCCTGGCCGCCTACGAAAACTCCGGTGACGACAGTCGATAGCGAAAATATGCAGAGTCTGACGTGGCCGTTCACATAGACATAGCCGACCCCAGGTATCGTGATGCAGCGACGCAAGTCCTATTCCGGCATGACAACTTTCAACCTGAAGCCAACATCACCAGCACCGTGCGGGACTTCTTGATCCTCACCGGCCTGGCCAAAAGCGAGGAAATTGTCGAAGAAAACCCGCCATCGGACACCTCCCGTCTCGCCGTTGACCTGACCGCCCTGGACACCTTCATCGAGTTCAAGCGTCGCATCGGCACAGTAGCGGGAGGTGAACCCGACCCGGAGAACGTCCGCCAGCTGGACGATTACCTAGCGCAATCCGCATCTCAAGGGCGAGTGCGTATGGGCATCCTTACTGATGGCAAACGTTGGCTTCTGCGCTGGCCCGGAGCGGGCGAGTTTCGTCTAACCCGCCCCTACGCTTTCGTTTTGGAAGACCCGGACGGGTGGTTCCCTCTGTACGAGTGGCTCCGGGATACCGCGCTGGTGTCTCTGGAAGGCGTCAGCCCCGATAGGGAAGGCATTGCGGAGCACTTCGGCCCCGGCAGTCCCTCTTACCAACGGGACATCGCCGCCCTGAAAACCCTCTACAAGGAAAGCGCGGCTTTGGAGACCATTCGGGTCAAGCGGCGGTTGTGGTATGACCTGTTGCGCACCGCCCTGGGTGAAATCGCCTACACCACGGAGGGAATGAGCGAAGACGCACAAGCCCGACTGGCCGCTGTTGGGGTCGGCGATGAGGAAATGGACGACCTGTTCGTGCGCCACACCTATCTGGGCGCCGTCATCGGGATGGTGGTGCAGGCTTCCTTCGGAATCGACATTCGCCGTCTGGCCGAGACCGACCCTGCCGACCTGCTCCAAGGCCGGGAGTTGTACCGCGCCACGGGGTTGCAGGGAGTCTTGGAGTCAGACTTCTTCGCCTGGCCCATCGAGGTGGGCGGCAACGCGCTCCTGCAAACCCTGGCCCGCCGGGTGGCCCGGTTCAACTGGGCAGAGGCCCCGCCGGACACTGCCGCCACCCTGTACGAGACGGTCATCCCGCCGGAGGAGCGGCGACAGTTGGGAGAATACTACACTCCCGCCTGGCTGTCCCGCATCATGGTCCGGGAGTTGGTGGACGACCCACTGAACCAGCGCGTATTGGATCCGGCCTGCGGGTCAGGCACCTTCGTAACCGAGGCGGTTGCTCACTTCCTCGCTGCCGCCTGCGGGACCAATTGGGAACCCAAAGAAATCCTCAACCGCCTGCGGGAGGCGGTCACCGGCATCGACGTTCACCCGGTGGCGGTTCACCTTGCCCGGGCCGCCTGGACGCTGGCCGCTCGCCCGGCCATCAACGCCGCCGGTACCGCTGGGTATGACGTATCTCTGTCCATACCCGTTTACCTGGGCGACGCCCTGCAACTGCGGTTCCGCACCGGTGATATGTTCGCCGAGAACGAGATTACCATCCAGACCAGCGATGAGAAAAACACCGAGTTGGTCTTTCCCGTCAGCCTGGTTGAGCGAGCCGAGGACTTCGACGCTCTGATGGGGGACATTTCGGCCCATATTGAGCGGGGCGACGACCCATTCCTCGCTCTGGACGACAACCACGTCAATGACCCCGCCGAGCGGCAGACCATAGGAGAGACCATCAGGACCATGCAGTGCCTCCACGACCGGGGGCGCGACCACATCTGGGCCTACTATACGCGGAACATGGTGCGTCCGGTGGCGCTGTCGAGGTCCAAAGTGGACGTAGTGGTTGGCAACCCGCCCTGGATCAACTACAACCAGACCGCCGACATTCTGCGCACCGAGTTGCAGAGTCTGAGCCGGAACCGTTACGGCATTTGGGCCGGAGGACGCTACGCTACTCAACAGGACGTGGCCGGGCTGTTCTTTGCGCGCAGCGTTGACCTGTACCTGAAGGACGGAGGTGTCATTGGGTTCGTGCTGCCTCACAGCGCGTTGCAGGCTGGGCAATACTCCAAGTGGCGTGGCGGTCGTTGGAGCGCAGGCCGGTCGGGTTTGAGCGTTCAGGTAGATTTCACGTTCAAAACGGCTTGGGACCTGGAGCAGCTGGAACCCAACAACTTTTTCCCCATTCCCGCGTCAGTTGTATTTGCTCGCAAGTGTTCGCCGGACGGTGCAGCCAAGCCTCTCGGCAGTGAGGTAGAGCTATGGTTGGGCAGGGCCGGATCCGAGGATGTGCAACGAGAGCCCACCGGCATCACCGACATGAGAGTCCTAGGCGATTCCCCTTACGCTGGACTATCACGAAACGGAGCCACGATATTCCCACGGGTTTTGTTCTTCGTCAACGAAACGGAAAACACCGCCATCGTGCAAATGGCGCCGACCGTCACCGTCAATCCGAGACGGGGTAGCCAGGATAAGGCTCCATGGAAGGATTTGGAACTGAGCGCCATCACGGGACAGACCGTCGAAGAGCGACATCTCTTCGATGTTCACCTGGGGGAAACCATTGCACCATACGTCGCCCTGGAACCGCTGAAGGCGCTGCTGCCCCTGAAGCGTGGCGACTTTGCCATACCCGCAGACGACGACGGCCCCGGCGGCGTCCGATTGGGTGGCCTTGAACGCAGGATGCGCGAGCGTTGGCAGACGGTCAGCGCGTTGTGGGAGGACAACAAATCTCTGGTCAACAGACTCAACCTCCTTGGGCAACTGGACTATCTGCACAAACTGTCGTCGCAACTGGAGTGGCAAGAAGCCTCCGACGACACGCAAGCGAGAGTGGTGTACTCCAAGTCGGGTGAGCCCACCGCGGCAATTTTGCATGACAACACAGCTTTGGTCGAAAACGTGCTGTTCTGGGTTCCATGCCGCAACACGGATGAAGCCAACTATCTGGTGGCAATCATCAACAGCGGCGTGTTGAAGGAAGCCGTGACTCCAATGATGACCAAGGGTCTTTTCGGAGCACGGGACCTGCATAAGCGGCTTTGGAAACTCCCCATTCCGAAGTTTGACCCTGAGGAGGAATTGCACGCTGCCATCGCGGAGGCCGGCGCCATGGCAGCAGCGGGAGCGGCGGCAAAGCTGGGGAGACTGCGCGGCGACAAGCTTACCGTAACCATAGCCCGCCGGGAGCTGCGGAAGTGGCTGCGCTCCTCGGAGGAAGGCCAAGCAGTGGAAACTGCGGTGGGCCGATTGCTGACATGAGAGTAGCTATTTTGCTGACATTTGCCCGCTGACGACAGCGGCTTCCGGCTGCTACGCTGGAGGCATGGCTTTTCCACGAGAGCGGATCCTGGACGCCTTGGCCCGGCTGACCTTCATTGACGCGGGGGAGCTGGCCCCGATTCTCGGCGAACCGCTGGCGACAACGCACCGCGCCCTGTCTGTGCTGTTGAAAGACGGCTTGGCCGGGCGCGGCAGCCACGGCACGGCCCACCTGCCCTCCAGCCACCGCTACTACCTCGCTAAGAAAGGCATCGTAGAAGCTGCCGACGCCCTGGACTACTACGCGCCCTCGGACTTGGTGCGGGCCTATCCCGTGTCCCGGCAATGGCTGGCGCTGCTCATCCGCCGGATGGACGCGGTTGCTTCCATCTACCGCCTGGCGGCTACCCTCTCCCCCGGCGTGGACGGGCTGGAAACCCGGGTGGAGTTCCACCGCCGGGGCCGTTTCGACGCGGTGATCACCCTGCACAACGGCCGCAGCTTCGGAGTGGTGCGCCAGGGCCTAGCCCTGCGGCGCCGCTCCCTCTACGACCGGCTCCGTGCCATTGCCGAGTACCACCACAACCGCCGTCCCTCCGCGGTGTTGGTGCTGGTTCCCAGCCCCTGGGAGCAGCGGCTGACCGACGAGTTCTGCCTCAACGTTGACCTCCAGGACTGCTACGTGGGCGTGGAGAGCCGGGAGACCCTCGAAGCGTGGGACCGTCAGGCCTGGATTTCGTCCAACTGGACGTTCGGCAGGACGTACCGCACCCTGGAGCAGGTGGTCTCCCAGGCCATCCACGGCGGGTGGTTTCACCCGGAGGCGCCGGAGCGCAAGCGAGCGTCCCTGCCCGACCCCCAGCGAATGGTACAGTCCGCCCCAGCCTTCGGCATCAGCCCTGCGGAAAAGCGCGCCCTGGACCTGATCACCGACCATCCAATGATTCCCCGGGAACACCTAACCCACTGGCTGGGAGTATCCGACGGCCGGGTCAGCCAAATCACCCGCAGCCTGCAAGACACTTGGGGATTGATCGAGCAGCACGGCAAACGGGGCGACGTGCGCTACACCCTGTCCGACCGGGGCATCAGGTACGTAACGCACAGGGACCGGGCGCAGTTGGCCACCACCATGGCCGCCTGGAGCACCGAACCGTCCGCCGACAATCACGGACGGCCCCGGGCCCTGGGACATCGCATCCTCACCTGGCAGCGACAGACCAGCCACGCCGACGGCATCACCTGGTTCCTGTCCGAGCTGGCCGCCGAAGCCAAGGAAGACGGCGACAGCGAACTGCAATGGTCCATTCCCACCGCCCGCTCCGACCGGGCCTTCAACCGGGGCGAGGACGCCATCGCTCCCGACGCGGTGGGGCACCTGCTGGTCAACGCCCTGCACGTGCCCTTCTACTTGGAGCACGAACTGCGCGCCCGCCACCCCAGGGGCGTGGCCGCCCGCCTGCGCCCCTACATCCGCTACTACCGCTCCGACGCTCCCCGGGATGACCAGCCGCCCTTCCCGACCACGCTGTTCGTGGTGGACACCGAGGAGGTGGCCGAGACCTACGCCAGCACGGCCTCCCATATGCCTGCCATGAAGCTGCCCATCCTGGTGTCCAGTAGGGAGGTTCTGTCCGATAGGGGGATACTGGGCCGGTCCTGGCGCCCGCTGTGGGAACCGGAACGTGCGCCCCTGGCGCTGCGGGAGCTGGACGGTTACGAGTGGGATGGCCTGCGCCGACGGATGCGTCGGCTGGAGACACGTTATTCATGCTGACACCGCATCATCTACCCGTTCTCTTGTCTGGGGCGCAAATATGCAATCCGGTGGGGATTGCGGCGACTCGCCGGTAGGCCGCGACGTGTCATTGTCCACGATTTCAAGCAGGAAACGGGGTGTCCTGTCCATTGACCGGTCAAGAATTGCATTTTTACAACTGTGAGAAACGGCGCTAAAACGGCGGGGGTGATTTTGGGCAAAGTGCAATCGCCTGACGTATCAGCCCAAGACGAGATGAGAGACATGGCAGATGACGTCCACTGGGTGGACAAAGGGGAGGCGGCGCGGGAGTTGGAGGTATCGCTATCGACGCTGGACCGGATGATCCGGAAGGGAGAGGTGGAGGTGGAGAGGGAAGGCCGGCGGGTGTACGTGAAGCTGCCCGGACCTCGCTATCCCAGCGACCGGGAACTGCTGCGCAACGCCCTGATCAGGGTGGAGCAATCGGAGCGCAAGGTGAGGGAACTGGCCGAGGAAGCGGACGAGCTGGAACAGGAACGAGACCAGGCCCGGGCCGAGACGGAGGCCGTCAAAGCGGAGAACGTTCGGCTGAAGGGGTTGTACCGGGCGGAGCGATTGGCGCGCGGGAGGACGCGGCGGTTGGCCATCAGGTTGGGGTGGGTAATTGGCGCCCTGGCCGTCCTGTTGGTGGTCAGCGGGGTGGCAGCGTGGCTGCTGTTCGTGTAGGCATTATACATACCGGGCCGTCATGGGATTTCGCGCTGGCGTTCCGTGCGTTATTGACGGTGGGCCGAGTATGAAGGAAAATAATAGTAAGACAAACGCATATATTATTGGCTGAGACGAGATACCATGCCGCCACGCCGGAGATCAAGGACAGTTGCTTCTCGCTGCCCCCCGAGATGTTCGAGCAGGTGCAGCGGGTGAAGGACGAAGAGGGCCGCGACATGAGCGAGTTGGTGCGCGAGGCATTGCGGCTGTACATGGAAGACCGGGAACTGCGTTGGGAGCAACGCCGGGAACGGCTGCGCTCCCAGCAGGCCAATCAATCAGAGGAAGATGATCAAGGAGGACACAGCAATGAGTAAGCACACCGACCTGACTCCGGCGGCGCTGTACGCTCGCGTATCCAGTGACCGCCAGGATGTAGACCTCTCCGTGGCCGCACAACTCCGCGCCCTGCGCGACTACGCCGAGCGGAACGGCTACTCCATAGCGCGGGAGTACGTGGACGAGGCTGAGAGCGGACGCGTTGCAGATAGGCCTCAGTTTCGCAAAATGCTGGACGAAGCCGGCAGGCCAAGTGCTCCCTTCAACGAAATCCTCGTCTGGAAGTTCTCCCGTTTCACTCGCAAGAGGGAACACGCCGTAGCTTTCAAGTCCATGCTTCGTCGCCGGGGAATCCGCGTCGTCTCCATCACCGAGCACGCTGACGATTCACCAACCGGCAAGCTCATGGAGGCCATCATCGAATCCGTGGACGAATTTTACTCGGAAAATTTGGCGCAGGAAGTTATGCGAGGGACGCGAGAAGCCGCCTCTCGTGGGTTTTGGGTAACCCCTCACGCGCCCTACGGTTACAAGAGAGTCTTTGTAGCCGATGGCCCCAAAAAGCGCCCTAAGCTAGCGCTCGACCCACCTGCTGACTCGATTGTCCGCAGGATGTACATAATGGCCGGACAGGGGAAGAGCACACTGGACATTGCGAAAAATTTCAATCAAGAAGGTATTGCCAGCCCCCGGGGAGCGAAATGGCTCAAGACCACTATCCACAGGATTTTAACTAACGAGGTGTACACCGGCACACTTGTTTGGGGAGTGACCGCCAAGGACAAAATCCCACCCGTCCGCGTGGAGAATACTTTCCCTGCCATTGTTTCCAGGGACGAGTTCAACCGTGCTGCCAAGGTGATGCAGGCTAATGCCCCGGACAAGCAACACCCGCAAAGGACAGCTAGCCCGTACCTCCTCAGTGGGCTTGCGAAGTGTGCAGAGTGCGGTAGGGCCTTGATTGGCCAGGAGGCCAAGAGCGGGAAATATGCATACTATGTTTGTCACTCGCTCCTGAAGCGTGGAAAGGGCACATGTGATACGCCCAGGCTCAGTGCAAGGCGGTTCGAGCGTACCATTATTGACCAGATCAGGGTAAACGTCCTTACTGAAAGTAACGTAAAAACCCTGGTGGAACTCGTCAATGAAGAGTTGGACGAGGTGTTTCAGGAACAGAAAGAACGGCTAGAGGCAGTCGAGGAAGAGTTGATCGAGGTTCGTCGGCGCATGGACCGACTTTGGCACGCTGTTGAGACGACCGACCTGGAAATCAACGACATTATCCCGCGCATAAGAGAACATCAGGAGCGCCAGGAAAAGTTGGAGGTAGCTGCGGAGGAAACTAGGGAGGCACTTTCAAACCGTCCGTCACGCCTGGACGATGCGAAAATCGCGGCCTACGCGCAGGAGATGGGCGAGTTTCTTATGCGGAGCGAGCTTACGGAAACTAAAGCCTTCATCCGGTCTTTCGTAAAGGAGATTGCGATTGCCCCGGGCCAGGCGATCATCCGCTACACAATGCCAATGCCTGGAGACAGCCCAATCGGGAAGAGGGCATCTGAGGAAATCATGATTGCAGAGCCAGTTCTGCCTATGGTACACGATGGCTGGGGATACAGGATTCGAACCTGTGATACCTGATCCAGAGTCAGGCGTCTTACCACTAGACTAATCCCCAGCGTCGCCCTTCGATTCTAGCAGAGGCAGCGGCGGGTTTTCAACGCGGCGGGTTTATTATTGCGCTGCCTGCCACGCTTCCAGGTTCTGCTGCATGTATTCGACGTGCTCGCGGACGTGGGCCTCGTAGGTATCCAGCCAGTCGTCAAGCGACGTGTCGCCGTTTTCGGGGTGGTAGGCGGTGTTGGCCCAGGCCGATTCGGGCAGCGACTTGATCAGCGTGTAGGACTTGCCGCGCAGCCACTTGAACAGGTTGAGCGTATCGTCGATGTCCTGGTCGTGGTAGTCCAGCGCGGTGGCCCACTGGTTTTCGTCATAGTCCATCAGAGTGCGGCCCGGCTCGGCGATGAGGCGGCGCGCGCGGATGTAGCTGTTGGCCTCGCTGTCGGTGATGTGGATGATGTGTTCGTGGATGCTCCAGCAGCCATGCTCGTCGCGGAACTGCCACATCTCTTTGGGGAACTGCTTGAGGGCATCGGTCAGGACAGAGTAGGCGTTGCCGTATGACTCGATTTTCTGCCGGCGGGTTTCGGGTGTCATGGAAGAAACTCTCGACTCCGAGATGGGATGCTATCCAGCCTATCACGGATTGGCGTATGGGCAAATGGCGGATAGAATGGCGTCGCAATCTCAAGGTTATCAAACTCCATTTCGCAAACCGAGGAGCGCTTACATCATGCAACTAGGAGCCATTTTTCCGCAGACCGAGATCGGGGCCGACCCCATCGCCGTGAAGGATTTCGCTCAGGCCGCCGAGGCTCTGGGCTACGAGCACCTGCTGGTGTTCGACCACGTGCTGGGCGCGGACCACACCCAGCGCGCCGAGTGGAACCGTCCCTACAATAAGGACGATATGTTCCACGAGCCGTTCGTAATGTTCGGCTACCTGGCCGCGCTGACCGAGAAGATCGAGTTCTGCACCGGCATCATCATCCTGCCGCAGCGTCAGACCGCGCTGGTGGCCAAGCAGACCGCCGAAGTGGACGTGCTCACCAACGGCCGGCTGCGCCTGGGCATTGGCGTGGGCTGGAACGAGGTTGAGTACGAAGCCTTGGGCGAGAACTGGGAGAACCGGGGACGCCGCTCCGCGGAGCAGATCGAGGTGATGCGGATGCTGTGGACGCAGGAGGTGGTCAACTACGAGGGCCGCTACCACAAGATCACCCACGCCGGAATCAACCCGCTGCCGGTGCAGCGTCCGATTCCCGTGTGGTTCGGCGGCGGCGCGCCCCAGGTGGTGCGGCGTCTCGCCCGGATGGGCGACGGCTGGTTCCCGCAGTTCAAGCCCGACGGCGAGGGACGGGAAAAGCTGGAGGAGATGCGCGAGCTGGCGCGGGGCTACGGCCGCGATCCGTCCGCCATCGGCGTGGAGGGTCGCGTCGCCCTGATGGACAGCAACGACCCGGACGACTGGAACAAGCTGGCCTCGGAATGGAACGACGTAGGCGCATCGCACCTGTCGGTGAACACCATGCGCGCCGGGTTGAGCGGCCCCGACCAGCACATCGAGGCGATCCGGCGGTTCAAGGAAGCGGTGGGGTGACGGAGCTTCCCCCTCACCCCGGCCCTCTCCCACGAGGGGAGAGGGAGTTTTTTGATGCGGAATACACCGAGAGAAATCTGTGATTACAGTACAGCAACGATATCAAGGTTGTCTGATAGGGCTCGCCGCCAGCGACGCCGTTGGCACCGTCGCCGAGTTCAAGAGGCCCGGTACATTTCCTCCCGTCACCGATATGACCGGCGGCGGGACCTGGGGTCTGCAACCCGGTCAATGGACGGACGACACGTCGATGACCCTGTGCCTGGCCGACAGCCTGATCGCCTGCGGCGGTTTTGACGCAGCCGACCAGATGAGCCGCTACATCCGTTGGTGGAGGGAAGGCTACCTGAGCAGCACCGGCGTCTGCTTTGACATCGGCAACGCCACGCGAGCGGCGTTGAGCCGCTACCGGGATACGGGCGAACCCTTGGCCGGCTCAACCGATCCTCACTCTGCCGGCAACGGCAGCCTGATGCGACTGGCGCCGGCGCCGCTGTTCTTCGCGTCGGACCCGGAGTTGGCGATTCGCATGAGCGCCGAGAGTTCCCGCACCACCCACGGGGCCGCCACCTGCGTGGACGCCTGCCGCTACTTCGGCGGGTTACTGGTAGGCGCAGTGCAGGGCGTGGACAAGGCAACGCTGCTGTCGCCGCGCTATTCGCCGGTGGCCGGCTTGTGGGAGTCTGCCTCGGGTGGATTGTGCGCCGAGATTGACGAGGTAGCGGCGGGTTCCTTCAAGAGCAAACAGCCGCCGGAGATTGTCGGCAGCGGGTACGTAGTGAAGTCGCTGGAGGCGGCGCTGTGGGCGTTTTACCACTCGACAGATTTCCGCGACGGCTGTCTGCTGGCGGTGAACCTGGGCGACGACGCTGACACAACCGCAGCTATCTACGGGCAGATTGCCGGCGCGTACTACGGTGTGGATGGCATCCCGGCGGAGTGGCGGGAGCGCGTTGCGATGGGCGAGTTTATTACGCAGTTGGCCGATGGGCTGTGGGAGGCCGGAGGTTAGGCATCGCTTTCGTTCCATTCCAGCACGTACTGCACCTGTGCACTCGTTTCCGGTGAACGACGCGAGCGCGACTTAGGGTTTTCCTGCCACAGTTCTTGGAGCCGGTCCAGCGCGGCATGGCCGGGTTCGTAGTGTCGGGCGAGCCAGCAGCCGATGATGGTGCCAGTGCGTCCGACGCCACCCCAGCAGTGGACGTACACCGTCTCTCCGGCCGCGATGTGGGCGTCGATGGCGTCCAGGGTTTGCTTGGTAAATTCCGGTGATGCCGGTATGCTTTGGTCGCGAATGGCGAAACGTTGGTGGGACGGGCCGTTGAGCAGATGCGCATAGGGTTTCAGATGGGCGTCGGCGGTACGCGGGTCAGTCAGGTCGATGAACACCGATACGCCGGCGTCAGTAAGCCGGGCCAGTTTCTTCTTGGCCTCGTCCTCCTCCCAGTGTCCGGGATACTCACCGGCGAGCAGTTTGCCGGGGATGACCCAGTAGCACATCTCGATGGGGCGAGGTGGGTTTTCAGCCGCTTCTTGAGAAGCCTTTTGGCTATCCTCCGGGGAGTCCACTATGGTGTCGGCGACAGTCGCCCCCGCCTCGTTGGCGTAGCGGGCATGGTCCGGGTCGAGTTCGATAGCCCGGGCGAAATCGGCGATGGCTCCGCCATAGTCGTCGCTCTTTTGCTTTGCGGCGCCTCTGCTGACGAGGGCGGCGGCTTCGGGGTTGCCTTCTTTGCCATCTTCGACAGGCATCAGATCTTCCTCGTGGAAAAATTCGTCAGATTCGTTCTCAACATCTTCCTCACCAGCCTGTTGAGTCAGCTGGTAGTTGATCGATAGAGAGTTCGGTGTGACCACGGCCTCGTCTTTTGATCGGGCATCGCGCAAGCCGAAGTTCTGAACCCAGCGCATCGTACGCATCCGCTCTTCGTAGTAACGCTCAGATTCCTCCTTCCCGATCATCCCCATGGGGTCGCTCATCCGGGCGCCGAAGGCCAGAGTTCCTTGAGCTTGTTGTAGCAACTCGTTGGAATCAGTTTCGTATCCAGTGATGATTTTGGCACGCACCGCCCCTACTGCTCCATCATCCGGGTCCTGATACCGGAACATCAAGCCAACTGTGAAACCAATCATCAAGCAGTAACGTCCCACATCCCCATCTTCCTGCGCACGCAACGCTTCCCCTAGTGCAGCCCCAAATTCGAGGGCGAAAATTTCGGTTTCCCTGGTGCGGGCGTAGTGCTCGTTGCCGCTATCGGGTCGTTCCGACGCCTCACGCAGAATATAGCGCATAAAATCAAAATCCAAGTCTTCGTAGGCGTCAGAGAGGTCGTCACACATTTCCAGGGCCTTGACGCCGAAAACGCCGGCAGCAGCGGCTATGCCGGCGGCTACGCCGTAGTGGTAACCGAAATCGAGTTCGTCTTCGGTTTGACTTTCTAGGGCGACAAAAACTTCCTGTAGAGCATCTACGATTAGAGTAATCATATTATTATCTCCTTACTGTTCCTAACTACGCTCAATCTTTTCGAGGTTAGTTGTGTTGTGTGCGCGGATAATAAACGGCCAATAGCCAAGCCAGGTATCGCCCTGTATGAGAACTCAACTGGTGTCCAAAGCGCGACCGATTAACTCTGCCAACAACGCATGATGATCATCCGGGTCTCCCTTGCGAATTCTCAACTCGTACACCTCCTGATTGCTTGATGGGAGATACAAACCGGCTTCGTCCAATCTGTCGGTTAGTGCCTGGTCATGAGAGGTTTTGAACCATGCGCGAACGGCCCGCTTTTGTGGGCGAAATCCTATTGCTGTGCTGACTTTGCCCTGTGTCCTCAAGGTGATGTGCACTTTCCGATAATTCGGTTCGATACTCTCGTCCGTTTCTCGGATCATGGTGAACAACTGATGGAACACCGGCATAGATTCCGGAAACCCTTTCTCCCAACTAGCGCTGTCCGCTTGCTCCCCACCGTCTTCTTCCTCGATACCAAGCCGGATCCGATCAAGCACCCGGGTTGCTATCAGCGCATGGTTGCCATTGACCTCAACGCAATTCATTTGAATGGCGATCAAGGGAATCATCCCATTGAAAAGATTGATGACGTTGAAAAATCGGCCAGTCACGTCTTCGGCCACGATAACCGCGACGTGCTCATATTGGGGATAGCGCCGCCGCTCTACGTCCCAATACTCAATCACCCTAATGATATGCGATGGATCAGTAGCCCCCAACTGGAGTTCCACCACGTATCGGGTCAGCGTCTCCGGGTCTCGCAGCAGCAAATCAAGCTTGCCACCGGGAGGCTGGGACTTCTGCCTGTCGATTACATCCAGGTCTCCCAATCCTAGCAAAGATGGGTCTTCGTAAATCCTATCCTCAACCCACTGCTCACTAATCGCTTGGTGATGCTGCATACTCACGGACGTTGCTTTGGTCAACTTTGGCAGGGTCATTTATCCACCTTCTTGATAATTAAGTTAGATGTATTGTATAATTTCTCCATATATTTGTCAATTATATTTGTAGTATTTTACACTCTTCCAACTAACTCCTTCAGCGCCGCGTACGTCCGCGCTGCTGAATCCTGACCATTTCCGGCGTCAAAGATGTTGGCGATGAAGTCGGTGGCGCCGGCTTCGGCGAACTGTTCGAGTTCGGTTTGGAGGGATGCTTCGTTGCCTACTACGGCTACTTCGGAGGGGCCTTCCACGTCCTCCACGTCCAGGATGCGGCGGTAGTTGACCAGGCGTCCGTAGCGTTCGTAGGATTCGGCGGCGGCGCGGCGTCCGATGGCTTCGTCGTCGCAGACGGTGGCCGGCAGGCCGACGCAGATGCGCGGCTCCGGGCGTCCGGTGGCCTCGGCGGCGGCGTTGATGCGAGGGCGGACGTGCTCGCGGATGGCGCGGGGGCCGGCCATCCAGGTGATGGTGCCGTCGGCCTGCTGGCCAGCCAAGCGGAGCATGCGGGGAGCGAGGGCGGAAATCACGACGGGACAGGTCGGGCGATCAAGCACGTCCAGCTCGGCGTTGACGTTGTAGAACTGGCCGGAGAATTGTACCCGTCCCTGTTCCATCAAAGGACGCAGGACGGAGAGGTACTCGCGGGTATGCAGCGCGGGCCGGTCATAGGACAAGCCGAAACTGTCTTCGATGCCCGGACGATGGGACGGGCCGATGCCCAGGATGAACCGGCTGTCGGTGGCCGTGGCGGTGGTCAATGCCTGCTGCGCCAATGCCATCGGATGGCGCGGATAGGTAGGCACTACGCCGACGCCCAGCTCGATGCGGCTGGTCTGCGTGCCGGCCAGGGCCAGCACGGTGAGAGCGTCGTAGCCGCGCGCGGAGATGTGGGGCACCCAGAAGCTATCGAACCCGTCAGCTTCGGCCTGCTTGATGCGATCGATGAGTTCGTCCAGGCTCATTAGGTCGGCGGTGGATGCCCCGACGAAGATTCCGATGCGCATACTATCCTCGGTTGGACGGATTCAAAAGCGAATGGGAGTGCGCGTTCACGTTCAATCGGCGTCAGTCGGCAATTCGCCGGCGATCAATCCCTGATGATAGCCCTGGTGAGTGTGCAGTATTCCCAAGATTTGCTTGATGTCGCCTTTCAGTTCTTTTACGTCCGCCTCCACAACGTCAATGCGGTGGCTCAACTTACCGAACCAGATGAAGACACCGGCCGCAGTGGCCAAAATGCCTACAAACGCTGCCGCAGCAGCAATTGCGGCGGGATCTATCGTAATAGCCATGAGACCCCCTTTCACCTCGGTTCATATTATCATAGCACTGTGCGGGAGACTGCATGGACATGTCAGGTAGCCTCCGTGGGTTCGGGTTCTATGTTCAGGATTTTACGGGCCACGTCGCGGGCGCCGTCGAGGTCGGCCACGAAACGGTCTTCGGGGACTTTCGCCAGGATGTTGAGGGCTTGCAGGTTGCTTTCCACCGGGGAACCGGAGAGGCCCATTACGATGGACTCGGTGTCTTCCTCGGTGGCGATGTCAATCATCTGCTCAACCACCATGGCCGCGCTGTCGTCCATGTACAACGTTTCGGAGAAGTCGAAGATCACCACCTCGTGGTCGCGGATGTCGCCGCCGATGGTGTTGACCAGGTTGCTGGACGACGCTACGGAGAAACGGCCACGCATTCCAACCACTCCACAACGGGCGGCGAACTCGTCGCCGTCGTTGGCTGCGGCGGCTTGCTCGGGGGAATCATATAGGAAGGTTTGGTCCAGCAGCGGCGTGGACACCACGCTGTCCAGTTCCTGGCGTTCCACCTGTCGAGCCGCGACCATGCCGGCCGCGATCAGGCCGATGGCGATGGCCGTGACCAGGTCCAGGAATACCGTCAGCCCCAGCGTGATCACCATGACGACCAAGTGGTCGCGCTGGATGCGATGGGCGCGCTTGATGAGCCGCCAGTCGATGATGTCCCAGCCGACTTTCATCAGGATGCCGGCGAGCACGGCGTGGGGAATCTCCGTAACGTACCGGCCGAGGCCCAGCACGAGGGCCAGGAGGACGCCCGCGCGCACCACGCCGGAGAATGGCGTGCGTCCGCCGGAGCGGATGTTGATGACGGTGCCTAGGGTGGCGCCGGCGCCGGGCAAGCCGCCGATCAGGCCGGCGATGGTGTTGCCGATGCCCTGGCCGATCAGCTCGCGGTTGGCGTTGTGCCGGGTGCGGGTCAGCGAGTCGGCGATGAGGGACGTGAGCAGGCTGTCGATGGAGCCCAGCAGAGCGAGAATCAAAGCCGGGGTCAGCGAGCTGACGATGAAACCCACATCGAACACCGGTGTACGCAGGTCGGGCAGACCCGTGGGCACGTCGCCGATGACTCTGAGGTCGGTGAGCCAGAATATGCCGATGGCCGAGCCGACGATCATGGCGGCCAGCGGCGCCGGCAGGAACCGGCTCAGCGGCGGCCGCCAAAGCGCTCCCACCAGAAGGGTGATCGTCGCGACGATCAGAGCGTGTACCTGGGCGTTAGATACGGCGTCGGGGATGGCGCTGATTTTCGCCAGCACTCCGCCCGGTTGCGCCTCGGCGCCCACGAACGGAGCGACTTGCACCAGCATGACGATGATGCCGATGCCGGTCATGAAGCCGGAGATGACCGAGTAGGGAGTATAGGCGACGAATCTCCCGATTCTGATCGCGCCCAGCACGATCTGAATCACGCCGGCCAGCATCACGACGGTGAAAGCCTTGGCGAAGTCGCCCTCGGCGTGGACGGTCACGATGACCGCCATGGCGACGCTCATGGGGCCGGTGGGGCCTGAGATCTGGGAGCGGGTGCCGCCGAACACTGCGGCGAAGAAGCCCACGGCGATTGCGCCGTACATGCCGGCGATGGGACCGAGGCCGGAGGCGACGCCGAAAGCGAGGGCAACCGGCAAGCCCACGACGGAAGCGGTGATCCCGCCGAACAGGTCGCCCCGCAGCATGGCGAGGGTGTAGTTGGGTCTCATGGAGCCTGCTTGGCCTTGGGGTGATTGAGTAGGCTCGATTCACAGGGTTGCCGATGGTACGGCAAGCAGTGAATAGACTGGCGCATTATACATGATTAGAGTTGCGCTGCAGTTCCTCAGTCTGCCACGGTTCCCCTGGAGTCAGGGAGAATACTAATCCCACCCATGCCGTCGCAAGCAAGCTGGCAAACACTGTGAGAGCCACCGCGAGTACCATCAGCGACAGTTCATAGTGCTCCTGCCGACAGGTTCTCACCCAGGGGAAACGCTTTTGAAAGCGAGCGTTTGCCGTTGAAGGCAAAACCGACCCCATTCCCGTGGCGGTGATCGGATGGAACCACACCGCCAGGAACGCAGTGAATAGTCCATTGAGCATTGTCAACAGCAGATATTTTGGCCGCACATGACGGGCGTACTTCAGCAATCCTTGCCAGTCGATGAGGTCCCAGCCGACTTTGACCAGAACGCCTGCCAGCATGGCAATGGGAATATGCTCAACGAGCCATCCCGGGCTCAGCGCCAACGTCAGCAAAGTCAGCGCGCAAAACACGCCGGCAATCTTCCGTTTGCCCCCAGATCGGATGTTAGCTACTGTGGCGGCGGTATTCGCCGAACCGGGCAATCCTCCAATCAGCCCAGCGGCGATATTGCCAACGCCCTGAGCAATCAGCTCCCGGTTCGGGCGGTGACGCGATTTGGTCGTTCCATCGGCCATCCGCGCGTTCATTCCATCGGCCATCCGAGCGTTCATCAGGCTGTCGATGGAACCAACCGTGGCCAGTGTCATAGCGTGCGTCAGATAAACTACCCAATGCCGCACTCTCTCCTGCTCCGGCGTCAGAGCCTGGAAGAGCGTCGGCAACTGCCATTTCGGGAGGCTCAGTGACACCTCGCCAATCAGCCGCAGGTCGTTCGACCAGGATAGGGCCAGAATGAAACCGATTGTCATCGCCGCCAGTGGCGGCGGCAGGTACTTCCGCAATCCTTCCGGCCAGAGAACACCGGTCAATAGCGTCACCCCAGCGACAACTATGGCTTTAGGGTTGGCGCTTGCCATAGTGGCAGGCAATGAGCCGATAACCTTGGTGATTCCGCCCAACACCACGGGAGCGCCCACGAACGGCGCAACCTGCAGCAGAATGACGAAGATCCCGATGCCGGTCATGAAGCCGGATATGACCGACTCTGGGACTTGGTGCGCCACGTGCCCGGATCGGATTACGCCCGCGAAAATCTGGATCAATCCGGCGAGCGCAACTATTGCGAAAACATCTCCGACATTGTCCACACCACTAGCCAATATAACGATTGTGGCCAACGTCATGGGCCCGGTTGGGCCGGAGATTTGCGAACGGACGCCGCCAAACAATGCCGCGAAAAACCCTACCGCAATTGCGGAATAAATGCCCGCAACAGGCCCGAGGCCCGTCAGCACTCCGTAGGCGAGAGAAATCGGCAGCACCACCATAGCGGAGGCAAAGCCTCCGAATAAATCGTCGCGCAACTGACCTAATCTATTATTCCGGCCGTCTCGGTTTTCCACAAACTTTATCGTCCAACCCAGGACGATCGGAAAGCCCGCATGGTTAAGGGCCGTTGCATTGGAGCGTCCTGGTTTCTCCAAGCAAAACAGCGACGGAGCGAACGCCAAACGGCACGCTTCCGCAGCAACGGCAGAATGACGAGGCGCAACGGAACACAACGGCGCCGATGCGCAAAGCCGAATTTCTCCGGGATACGAAGGAACCGGACGGCCAATCTCAAGGCCAACTGGTCACGGTCAGGCGACTCTCTCGGTCGCAAGCGGGCGGCAACTGTGCTTGTAATCGCACAGCCCCACTACACTTCAATCCACCATTAATTTCGCCGATAGGCTAACCTATGTCGGCCCACGTGGTCAAATCTCTGTTACATTCAATATGGAGTGATTGAGGCGTTTTGTTGTAGTCCGCGAAGCGAATCCACGCGCCATGTCTCATATGTCACGCTTTACGTCTGATTGCCCGATATTTGCAACGAAAAAGGCCTAATTCTCTGCAAGGCTTTCGACACCTGGCACTACGTCCCCAGGAGAGCCGCCACTCGGTCCAGGATACGGTGTCCGACTTCGTACTTGGTGAGCAAGGGGAGTCGCTCCACCTGCATTTCGCGGTCGATGAGAACCACGCGATTGGTGTCCACACCGAAGCCGCTGCCCTCTTCAGTTATGTCGTTGGCTACGATCAGGTCCAGCGATTTGCGGCGTACCTTGTCGGCGGCGTTGGCTTCCAGGTTTTCGCTTTCTGCTGAGAAGCCCACCCTCACGAAATTGCCGGTGGCGGTGGCCAGTATGTCGGTGGTTTTTTCCAGGTCAATGGACATTTCGTCCGCGGCGGTCTTTTTGATTTTCTGCTCGGCGGCGAATGCCGGGCGGTAATCGGCCACGGCTGCCGCCATGATCAGCGCGTCGGAGTTGGAGGTTTCATGGAGCACCGCATCGCACATATCCTGGGCGGATTTGACCGACTCCACGCGGATCAGCGGCGGGTCGGGCAGCGCGGTGGGCGCAGTTACCAGCACGACGTCGGCGCCCCGGTCGCGGGCAGCCTCGGCGACAGCGTAGCCCATGCGTCCCGACGAGTGGTTGGTGATGACGCGCACCGGGTCGATGGCCTCCTGGGTGCCGCCGGCGCTGACGATCACCTTGCGGCCGGCAAGGTCGCCGGCCTTGCCCAGGGCGGCGGTGATGTGTCCCAAGAGGTCGGCCGGCTCCACCAGCCGGCCCATGCCCATCAATCCCGAGGCGAGGCGTCCGGGCGCGGGACCGGCCATAAAGACGCCGCGGGCGCGCAAACGGGCGACGTTCTCCTGCGTGGCCGGATGGTCATACATGTTGGCGTCCATAGCCGGAGCTACCAGTAGGGGGGCTTCGGTGGCGACGACGGTGGTGGTCAGCGGGTCGTCGGCCAGCCCGCCGGCCAGCTTGGCGATGCAATGGACGGTGGCCGGAGCGATGACCACGATGTCGGCCCAACGGGCCAGGGCCACGTGCTCCACGCTCTGCTCGGAGTTGGGGTCGAAAGTGTCGGTGACGACGGCGCGGTGGGTGAGGCTGCGGAAGGCCAGGGGGGTTACGAACTGGGTTGCGCCGTAACTTAGGATGGTTTCGACGTTGGCGCCGGCCTGGACCAATTTGCTGGCCAGGTCCAGCGCCTTGTAGCAGGCGATGCTGCCGGTAACGCCCAGGACAATTTTCTTGCCGGCCAGTGCGCTTTCCATCACTTATCCTTTGCACAAAGACATTCTGGATTCCCGCTTTCGCGGGAATGACGGTGTTGAACGGTGTTCATGCGGTAGATGAGGTCCAGGCCCACGAGGGTGAGCTCCTGGTTGATATAGTCAAAGACGGGAGCGTGGTCGGCGATGACGGTTACCAGGCCACCGGTTCCCACGACCCTGGCATCTTCGCCGATTTCGGCTTTGAAACGCTCGACCATGGTGCTGACGAGGCCGGCATATCCGAGGACAATGCCGGATTGCAGGGCGGTGGTGGTGTTGCGGCCTACGGCCGTCGGCGGCGCAACGAGCTCCACGCGACGCAGCAGGGACGTGTTGTGGTACAGGGCATCCACGGATACGTTGATTCCCGGAGTGATCGCGCCGCCCAGGTACTCGCCATCGCGGGAAACGGCGTCGAGGACGGTTGCGGTTCCCAGGTCAACCACGATGGCCGGAGGGCCGTAGAGCTTTACGGCGGCCACGGCGTCCACGATACGGTCTGCGCCCACATCCCTCGGGGTGTCGTACTTTATCGGCATCCCCAGGTCGATCTGGGAGGTAACCAGCAGAGGTTCGACGCCGAAGAAGCGCAGGCAGACGTCCTCGAACATTCCGGTAAGGGGCGGGACCACGGAGCAGATGCAGGCTGCGGCGATATTGGTGGTGGCGATGCCCCGGAACTCCAGCAGGTTCTTGAGCATGATGCCGTATTCGTCGGCCAGCCTTCTGGAATCGGTGGCGAAGCGGAGGGTGGTGACCAGGCGCTCGACCGGACTGGCGCCGTCGGTGTCGGTCTCGCCGATTGTCCCATCGCGGAATACACCGATGGTGACGGCAGTATTGCCGATGTCGATGGTCAGCAGCATCTTCAAGAACCCGGCTAATAGTATAATTTTCGCGGAACGCAGTCAAAAGGAAATGTCCGGTGCATGTCGGACGAACGGAGGACCGACCATGCTGACCAAAGCTCAAACGCAACCCATTCGAGATATGCTACAAGCCGCCCAGTGGCACTTTGAGGACGACGAAAAGCGGTTAGGGTCGCAAAAGCTATGGGATGCCACCGTCGCCGCGCTGACGTTGATCGCTGAGGAGCGTGGGTGGGCATGCAAGACGGAAGATGACCATTGGGTTATCATAGACCATCTTACTGCCGGATATTCCGACCCCGAGGAAGCATGGCTCGACGCGGGGTATGGCACTGCCTTGGACCTGCAAGAGTACGCCGCTGGCGGCTTTGCCGAGGATTACGAGTTCATCGTTGCCGTTCCCGGTGGAATCGGGTTTGTTCGGGAGTTGCTCAAAATCGCTGAGCAGTCGGCGTAATGCAGGCAAGCGCACATCTCCAAGTTGCGCAGGAATTCTTGGCCGCGTCTGAAAGTTACTCCGTGTCCGCGGCCCCGCTCATCAGGTCTGAAATGTTGTGGTGCGCCGCCGCGCATTCTGTCAAAGCCGCCGCCAACCAGTACGGTTGGACTAACAACAGCCACGATGACCTGTTCCGTGTAGTGCAACGACTGGCCAGGCGATTATCGGAACCGAGGTTAACTGCGGAGTTCCAATCGGCCAACGGCCTGCACAGGAATATGTACGAAGGCCATCTGCGCGCCGGCAGGGTAATCCGCAGTGAGGCCACCGTCCGGCGGTTCGTGAGTCGTATGGCGGTTATACTGCGCGACCATCCGCAGTTGCCCTGACCGGGAAACGGTAGGCCGGACACAACTACGCTAACGGCGGTCGAATCCCACCTGCACTATGCGGGGCTGGTCCAAACCGGCGACGCCAACGTACTGGAACAGGGCGCCGTCGGACTCGCGGGGTTGGGCTCCCTGGACGACGACGGTTTCGCCGCCCAGCAGCAGGTTCGCGAAGGGCGCGGCCTGGCTGCCGGAGTTGGGATCGGTCGGGAACACAAATACGACCCCGGGCACGTTGGTATAGTCGATGAGGCCGTTCTCGTCGCTGACCCAGAATTCGTCGATGACGGTGGAGCCGGCGATTTGCCCCAAGGCAACATTGATCTCCTGCTTGGTCATGCCGGCCCGTATGGCGGCGTCGATGTAGTAAGCGGCCAAGGTGGCTTGAGCTACCATGTGATCGGTTTCCGGCGTTTCGACTACCACGTCAGCCTCCTTTCCGCCGCCACAAGCGACGGCGAGGATGAGGACGATTGAGAGAACTGTCAAAAGCATAATTTTCGGCATGGGAGTATCTCCTTTGCTCGGGTACGGCGGCCATTTTACACGACGCCTGTGGCGGGGGTAATTTATGCTAAAATCGTCGCCGAAACCCCTTTTGGAGACTTGCTGATGGCCAATATGGAACTGGTCCAAATCGTGAAACAGGGGCGCGATGCAGTGGCGGCATGGCGTGAAGAGAACCCCAACACCTCCATGGACCTGAACGAATGCTACATGAGCCACGCCCGCATCCCCATGGTGAACCTGCGGGGCGCGCACATGCGCAATGGCGATTTCATGGGCGCGATGGTGCGCCGCGCCGACCTGTCCAACTGCTTCATGAACAACGTCCACTTTTACCGGGCGGACCTGAGGGAATCGGATATGAGCCGCTCCATCGCTCCGGGCGCGAACCTACGCGGAGCGGACCTGCGCAACGCCAACCTGGCCGGCATCAACCTGGACGGCGCCACCCTCTCTGAGGCTAATTTGTCCGGCGCAGACCTGACCAACGCAAACTTGGACCGGGCCAACCTGGACCGCGCGAATTTCACCGGAGCCGATCTCACCGGGGCCAGCTTCAACGGGGCCAACCTGTCCCGAACCAATTTGTCGGAAGCTACGCTCAATACGGCCGACTTCTACGAGGCGGTGCTGAATGATGTGATCACCGGGGAAGCCGATTTCAGCAACTGCATCATCGGCTACACGGTGTTCCAGAACTGCGCCATGGACGCTGCGTTGGGGTTGGACAACGTACGCCACGACGCCCCCAGCACCATCGGACTGGATACCCTGTTGAGATCCCGAGGGGCTTTGCCGCAATCGTTCATTTTGGGTTCCGGCATACCCGTGGCGGTGGCGGGCATTCAGGACTCGGTAGCGGACGCCCCGGTGACCACGCTGGAGGTGCATATCTCGTGCGCCAGCGGGGACATTGACTTTGCTCGCCATCTTGAATCCAATCTGCGTGAGCAAGGAGTCCGTACCTGGGTGTTCGCTGAGGGATTCCGCGGCAACCCGCTGGTCGATCGACGCGCCTCCTCTGGAGAGGAGGAAATCGAGCGGTGGGTGCGGCATTACGACCGTCTGATCGTAGTATGCAGCGCCGCCGGCCTGGACAGTGAAACCGTGCGCAACGACATCACCGCTGCACAGGAATCGGAGAACACGAATGACCGCTGGACGATGTTCCTAGTGGATGCCGACGGAGTGATGGCCGGTGGTCGTAGCCGCGCGGCGAGGCTCCTTAAGGAAGACCATCGCGTGTTCGACCTGGCTGGACAATCTGAAGGGTCCGAGGAATACCAAGGGGCCCTGGCGGAGTTGATTGAGAATCTGAGGGAAGAGCAGCCGGCCAGCGCGGCCAAGCCGCCGCGACAGGCAGTTGACCCGAGAACGCTGCAACTGTAGTTTCCCAAGCATGATGCTCTGGGTAGGGGCGGATGATTATTCGCCCCTACCTTAATTTTTGCCGCCGAACGACAGGAGAGATTAGGGATGACAACCAGCAGAATAATCGTGGCATTGAGCGTGATTGCGGTTCTGGGCGTGGTGGCGGCAACGTCCGCGCTGTCGTTCACCGCCGCGCCAACGGCGGCTCAGGAGTCCACACCGCCGCCACCGGAGGCAACGCCCGAGCCCGTCAGCGCCGAAGATGCGGAGACGCTGGCCGAAATGAAGCAGCACTGCCGCGACGGGGAAATCTATGACCTCTACTTCAGCGTCAATGATGCGGACGACGAGCAGGGAAAAACCCTGCTGCTGGAATGGTGGGCCGATTTGTCGTACTGGGACTTACCGGACGGAATGGTGGCGTACTACCGGATACAAAGGAGGGATGTTGACGGCGGCGAATGGCAGACCGTGGCGACTGTAAACAATACCAACGTCTGGGAAGGGTCGGTAGAAACGGGCCACTGGGATTACCGCGTTGGCCTGCTCGGTCTGGTATCCGGCGACTTGATTCATGAGTGCCAGACGACGCAATGGGCCGAGGCCATAATCAATGTCCTCACCCCGCAGGAAGAACTGGAGCGGTTCTGCGAGACAACGTACGTTAGTCACGTTGAGACAACCGTAAAGCCGTCGTCCGAGGGTCGAGGTGAGATTGTGACGCTGGAATGGTGGATAGATTATCGCTACCACTATCCTGGCTACGACATTTATGAGGCGCCGCCGGACGGCACAGAGGCAGTCTATAGAGTGGAACTGACGCGGGCCGCGCGGAATGAAAGCGAATACAGTTGGGAGACGGTGGGTGAGGTAAGCGGCGCGGAGGCATGGGTCAACCGTGAAACCTGGAGCCATACCGGGGAGCCGGGCAACTGGATCTACCGCGTTGCGCTGGTATCGCTCCAAGCGGGAGATCTGGTGGCCCAATGCAAAAAACCGCAATGGGAGGAAGTTGCGGTATTTGTCCCCACCGCCGAGGAACGGGCGAAGGCAGAAGCCGACCGACTCGTCCTCATTGGTCAGGCGTCAGACTGCGCCCTGGATGCCTTGTCCGACAACCTCAACCCTGACGCGCGTTCAGTGATTGGAGAGTACATTGAAAAGCGTGTCAGCCTATTTGTTGAGGACGCGAAATTTGAAGACGTGGTGGTGTTAACGGTGATGTTCTGTACCGACCGGGAGGTGCGGGAAAGAAGCCGTGAACCCAGCAGAGTCGAGTACATTCTGGACGTGCTGTTCGACGTGAGCTACTACTGATAGAATCCTCGACCGGCGGCGGCGAAACAGTCGCCGCCGGAATGACGATCACGTTGGGGCGAATCTACCGGCGGCGGATTCGCCCCTTTTCGTGCCTGCCGCCAACAAGAGGAGAGAAAGGATGACAGTGAAAGGATTAATTGTGACTTTGAGCGTGGTGGCGGTTGTTGGCGCTGTGGCAGTGATGGCCACGCTGTCGCTGACCGCTGCGCCGACGGCGGCGCAGGAGCCGATCCCAGCGACTCCACCGCCGCCCACACCTACGCCCGAGCTCACTTCAGAGAGCGATGCAAAGGCGTTGGACGAAATGCACGAGTATTGCCACGACGGGGAGGTCATAGAGCTCGAGGCGGATGTTGGGGGTACGGAAGTGGTGAACGGAGTGGAGTTCAAAACCGTATCGTTGCAGTGGTGGAGCAAGCGGTCATATTGGGACCTGCCGGAAGGAATGCTGGCATACTACCGGATACAAAGGCAGAGCCATGACAAGGACGATCCAACAGGGGATGAATGGCAGACTGTGGAGACTGTCACCAACACGGACGTTTGGAAAGGGGTCGTGGAAACGGGACACTGGCATTACCGAGTCGGCCTGCTCGGTCTGGTCTCCGGCGACCTGGTTCACGAGTGCCAGACGACGCAATGGGCCGAGGATATATTCAATGTTCTTACTCCGCAGGAAGAGCTGGAGCAGACCTGCGAGACAGCGTACGTTTATCATATCGGTGCGACCGTTGAGCCGGCGCCCGACGGTCAAGGCGAGGTCGTAACACTGGAGTGGCGGTTGGATTACTATTACCCTGGGGTGCCGGAAGGAACGGAGCTGACCTATCGCATAGAACGGGTCCGAGATGACTCGGGCGGGAGCGCAAGCAGTTGGGAGAAAGTCGCAGAAGTGAGTGATATGACCACCTGGAACGGCCTTGCCGAACCGGGCAACTGGATTTACCGGGTTGCGCTGGTCTCGCTGCAAGCCGGAGGTTTGGTGGGCCAGTGCGAAAAACCGCACTGGGAGAAAGTTGGGGTATGGATTCCCACTGCTGAAGAACGGGTGCGGGAAGAGAGCGACCGAGACATCCTCATTAATGAAGCTACGAGGTGCGCCACGGACACCTTGACCGAGAATCTCTCCCCTGCGGGGAGGGAAGTTGTTGCCCGCCACGTTGAGGGGAGGGTCAGCGAGGTTGCCGCCGATATTGACGACAATGAGGAACTGGTGACGCTGGCAGTCCTGTTCTGTGCTGACGGCGAACTTTTCAGCGGCTATGGCCTTAGCTTTAGCGCCCAAATGTACATCCTGCTCATGCTGTTCGACGAAGGCTACTACTGAGCGGCTGCCGGAGAATAAACGGTAGGGGGCGGGTTTCAAAACCCGCCCCCACTCTTTTTGTGCGTTCCGGAGAACGTTTTGACCAAGTGTTGACCATGGAGGGTTAGGCCGATAGCATCGAAGCTAAGCCAATACCATCACGGCGCCGGGAGACCCACATGTTCATCACGGAACAGGAAATACAGACCGTCAGGGAGATAATTCTGAACGGAGCGCGGAGCCACTTCCCGCCCCCGGTGCAGTTTCATGATGCGATAGTTACCGTTAGACTGGACCAGCAGGACGAGGAATTCTTCGACGTGCATCTGCTTTACACCGCGCCGAGCCCCGTGCTGGACGGTTACCTGATGATGACCTTCTTCAGGGTCACCGACGAGCCCCTCCGGAACGCGGGTATCACGCCGCGGACCTTGGTCCATTACAGTGACATCAACGATCCTACCTTGCCGAAACACATGAAGATCGCTGTTCCGCCCGCTCCCGCGCCATGATAGACCCGCAGGAGCTTATCGCCACCTGTTACAAGCTGGTGTCGCAGGCCGGAACTGCTGCACCCTCCGAAGCGGATCTGCGGCGCGCCATCAGCACCGCATACTACGCAGTGTTCCACACGCTTGCGGCATCTAACGCTGGACTCATCGCTGGCCCACCGCAGTCTGAATTATCGTCCCAAGCGTGGGAACGGGTCTATCGCCGCCTTGACCACGGGCGGGCACGGAACAACCTGCGAACGGTCCTGGTCCTACTGTCTCCAAACGGAGAACATTTCGCTCGCACCTTCATTGACTTACAGGGCTTGCGCCAAGAAGCTGATTACGACCCTAACGCCGTCATCACCCATTCGGATACGGTCAACTCGATCGAGCTAGCCGAAAGCGCCATCGCGGCCTTCGCCCAGCTGAGCGAGGAGGAGCGGAGGTTCATAGCCGCGCAGTCGTTGCTCGACAGGCGGTAACGCGGGCCCACCGCGCCGTATCGGCATACAAAACAGGGGCGGGAGTAATCCCGCCCCTGCGCTTTATCCGTTTCGGAGAACCGACGGATTTGGATGGCTACACCGCTTAGATGTAGTCTTCCTCCTCGTACATCATATCGACGTTGTCGGTGCTCTGTCCGAGGCCGCGAGTGACGTCGGCGCGGAAGGCTTCGAGCATCTCGTCGGTGATCTCGTTGCCGTTGGCGCGGGCGGCGTCCTTCAACTGGTCGAAGGCCCACTCACCGGTGTCGCCGTGAGGCATATCGAAGAAGCCGGGCTCGAAGATGGGGAGTTCGCCGGGGCCGAAGTAGCCCTTGCCCTCGATGTTGTAGCCTTCGAGGTCGTGGGTGCCCTTGCCGAGGACCTGACCGGTGGCAGCGTAGTGCTCCATGGTGGCCTTCATGCCGTACTTCTGGATCGGGCAAACCTTCATGCAGACGCCGCAGCCGAGGTAGCGGGCCATGACGGGGCGGCAGCGCTTGAAGTAGAGCTTGTTCTTCTCGATACCGCGCCACCAGATCTTGTCGCGCATGAGGGCGCGGCCGGGGCAGCGGTTCACGCAGACCTGGCAGACCTGGCAGAAGGCGTGGATGCCATAGTCCACCGGCTCGTCGTGGGTGACGTTGGCGTCGGTGGTGATCATCATGATCCGGCAGCGGGAGCCGACGTGGGGGGTCAGCAGGTAGCCGCAGGCGCCGAGCTGGCCAAGGCCGGCGGCGACGAACATCGGGATGTAGGGGCCGGTGTTGTCGTTGGGGCTGTGGACCTGGGCGCGATAGCCGAGGCTGCGGATGAAGTTGCCGAGTTCCAGGCCAGCGGCGCCTTCCGTGCGGTAGGTGCTGGAGTGGACGATCTCAGCGTCGATGCTGGGGATGGTCTGGGTGGGCTCGAAGTCCTGTTCGTAGGCCAGGCATACGACGTGGGGGAAGCGGACCCAGTCCTTCTTGCTCTGATAGACGTAGCGGATATCGAAAGCGGTGATGCCGACTTCGACGAAACCGAGCTCGCGGGCCTTCTGCTTGATGGCTTCGGAGACGTCAGAGCCGGTGGCTTCCGAGGTGGGCTCCAGCTCGCCGGTCAGGCGGGCGGCCATGACGAGGTTGCGGTTCAGCTTGTCGTGTTCCTTGCGGATTTCGCGCATCTCGGCGTGCTGGTCGCGGAGGGTGTTGGCCCAGTCGCGGGAAGCGCGCTCGGTGATGTTCATGGTTTCGACGGGATACTCGCGGGAGTACCAGTCAACTTCACGCTGGTTCATGGGGATGCCGGGAGTCGTCTCGAGCTCCTCCGGCACCGGGATGGTGACAGACGCGTCGCCCAGATACTTGCCGGGGCGTCGTACCTCATGACCGATGGTTAGCATATCCTCCTCCTGTGGTTGGACTGCCTATAATAGGCCGAATTTGCCTTCAAGATACTGCCGTCATAGTCTAATGTCAATACTTCACCCGCTGAATAATCATATTCCGTTACATGATTTTGATTATTTTCGTAATTCGTCAGCGTTGGCTGATCTGTGTCGCCCTGCCCAAGCGGCGTATCCCCTCGGCCAGTTCGTCGGTTTCGTAAAGGGAAATGCTGATGCGCAGGGCGTCGGTGAACGCGCCGGACGCGGAGAATGCAGTACCGGGACGGTAGGAAACCCCGGCCTCCCGGGCTGCCGGCAGCAGAGCGTCGGTGTTCGTGCCGTCAGTCAGCGCCAGCCAGTAGAAGTATCCACCACCCGGGGGCGTGAAATGGACCGTGTCGGCGAACTCGCGGCGCAGCAGGTCGGCGACGTCGTCATGGCGATGTCCATAGACTCGGCGGAGCGTTTCGATGTTCTCCTGGAGCAGCCCCATTTCCAAAGTAGCGTGGGCCAACGTGGCGGCGAAGTGGCTCAACCCGCCCCCGCTGGCGGCAACCCCGGAATCGACGAAACGACGGATGATGAGCGGGCTGGCGTGTATCCAGCCCAGGCGCAGCCCGGGGGACAGGATCTTGGAAAATGAACCCAGGGAAACGACACAGCCGCCCGGCGAGTCGTCCAGCGTTGCCATGGGCGGTGGTGGTGGCGGGCCGTAGTGCAGGAGCTGGTACACCTCGTCGGCGATGATGGTGAAGCCGTGGCGCTGGGCCAAGTCAATGAGATGTTGGCGCCGGTGCAGCGGAAGAACGGAGCCGGTGGGGTTCTGGTAGGTGGGAATGGTGTAGAGCAGTTTCGGCCTGGGCGAGTCGTCGGACGCCAGGAGGTCGGCCAGCGCGTCGGTGTCCAAGCCTTCAGTGTCCGTAGGTATGCCGACGACGTTGAGGCCGTGGTCCACGAAGATCTGCTCGATGAGGTAGTAGGTTGGTTCCTCCACGGTGACGGTATCGCCGGCGGTGGCATAGAGGGTGGTGGCCAAGTCGATAGCGGCGGACGCGCCGGCGGTGAGAAACAGAGATTCCGGGGTAACCGGGCCACGGTACGATTCTTGCGCCGACAGGTAGGTGGCCAAGGATTCCAGCAGGGGCCCGAATCCCTGCACTGCGCCGTATTGGAGCGGCACGACAGACTGTTGGCCCAGCACCGACTGCGCGGCGGTGGCAAGGGCGTCGGTGGGATGCAGCCGGGGTGACGGATGGCCCCAACCAAGATCGATTACACCGTCGGGGATGGAGATGAGGAGGGAGGGGAGTGTGGAGGTCATAGAAAGGTCGAGCCGGCTTGATTGTATCAGCCCCATGGCAAACGGAAGCGGCGCTTGGGGCGCAAGCCTCTTCCCAGGAAATCCTCAAGGCTAGAGCGGTACAGCACAGTTCTTCCGCCACTGCTGGCATCCTCGTCAATCAGAGTTGACGGTACGTCTTCCCAATCGAAGCCGCGCCGGCCGAAGGCATCGCGTTGTTCCCAGACCATAACCCGTTCATCATCCATCGCCCAGCCGTTGGGCACATCGCCCTCGGTCTTTGCCCGGGCTGACTCGCGCAGCAGATCGTTGAGGCGGGCTTTGACACGGTCATAGCGCTTTTCCGCGTAGCTCAGCCAGGTCATTTCCTGACACCATTGCGGAGCATGCTGGCCGTTGGCATCGGTGATGATACCGCTGAGGGCACCAGACGACAGGGCCAGCCAATCATCGGGCAAGCGGTCGTCGCCCAGACGCGCCATAACCTCGGTCAAATAGCGTCGGTAAAGATGCCCGGTTATGCCGCGACGGATTTCCTGTATGCGTCCTTGCAGCCGTTGACGTAAAGCCTCGTTATGCGGAGGCAAGGCGGTGGTAGTGTAAATCATCAAGCTGCGCTTGACGATTTCGTCAGGAAAGGCTTTGGGTTCGTCGTTCATCGAGAGCACGAAACCGGGGTGTTCAGCGACGGGTGGCAGCAACTCGTCTTTAATGATGTCGCGGCCATGATTGCGAAAAGCGGTGCGCCCGATGTCGTCAAAGAAAACCGGATAGCGTTTGTAGCCCTGCTGTAATGCCCGCAACCGTGAGGCTGTGAAGCCCGACTTATCCACTAGCGTTGACTTGCCGAACATTGAGGTCATCAGGGTGTCAATCAGGCTGGTTTTCCCACAGTTTGACTTGCCGAAAACGATGGCGAAAGACGGATATCGGATAATGTCTTCATCCTTGATTAGCGCCAACGAGCGCATATCACAGATAAAGGGCGAAAAGTACAGCCATGACCACAGGATGAAGTAATCCCGTTGCAGCCGCGCTACATCACCTTCGAACGCTCCTTCGTAGTTGCCGAAATAGTCCGTCAGCAAATCAGCGTCGGCACGGACCTTCGACTCATCCCAATCCAGTGGGAACGGGTCGCCGGACAACACCGCCGTACCTTCCGAGCGGTTGATGGAAAGATACCGATGGTCCGCCTCTTCGGCGGATTTGACCATTCGTAAGCGGCTGATTTCTCGCTTGTTTTCTGGGGTGATGCGTTGCTTGCCACCACGAAAGGGCGGAATTGCGGCGGCTATGTGCGGTAATACAGCGGCTTTTACCTTCTCAAACTTTTCTATCTGCACCGGAACGCTGAACTCTATTTCTTCGGCGGGGGTTGCGTCGATGACCAGAGTAGTGGTTTTGTTGGCGATGGCCGGCGTTTCCTCAATTTCAATTTCCGCCTTGACGATACGCTCGGGTGGAAGTGGAATTTCGTCAGAGGCCGAATCACGTATGCCGTCATACATCCGGGTATAGTGCTCCCAAGCTTCAGCGTCGTCGTCAAACGTTACTAAGGTCTCCGGCTGGCGGCCGGAAAAGGCGCGCTCAGACAAGTTAGCGGAGCCGATTACGATGCGGGTACGCCCGTCAGTTGAGTTTTCCATCAGGTACAGCTTGGCGTGGGCGATGTACTTCCGCAGCACACGGAACCGTGCTTGGCCGTCGTGTACCTTCCCCAAGATGTAAGCGTGCCGTTCGTCGCGCAAGCCCATGATAGCGGCGCGAGTATCGCCGACGGCAACCTGCTGGAACGCCAGAATGTCCTTGATGTCTCGCAGGGTGCCTTCGCAACCGAACACGCACTCAAACTCGGCAAAGTCAAAGTCATCCAGCATTTTGACGATAGCCGGTATGCTGGCCGAATATGTCAACACCCGAATGCTGTCGTAGCCGCGAAACAGGTCCCAGTCAAATCTGCGTTCCGACAGGAAACAGGCTCCCACTACGCGCAGTCCTGTCCCATCGTCAAGTGAAAAGCCGGCCTGTTCCAGCATTAGGAGAATCCTACAAGGAATGGTTGGCGTGTGCGTCAATGCGTCAGTAGGCAAAAATATCGGCGACGGCGCAGGTGAAGCCGGGAAGAACGGGGGCTCCGGTGACCGTGTCGTTTACGCCAAACCGTTGGACTGTGCCATCGTCGCGGTGCGCAACGATCGTTTTGTCGGCAATGTGCGCAGTCAGAACCAGCCTTACGCCGGCGTCAAGCCACATTTGCGTCTTGGCGTTGGCAACGGACGCAGGGTAATCCGGGGATAGCACCTCCACTACCAGGGACGGAACTAGGCCGAAAACATAACCACGATCAGGTAGCGGCTCAGGGATACGTTCGCGAGAGATTAAGGCGAAGTCAGCCGCAAGAACAGTGTCAGGTTCTCTCTCGATGAAAATGCCTGCTTCGGACGTGCTGATGAAAGGTAGATCGTTCAGTCTGATGAAACTGCCAAGCAGCCATCCAAAGGCGTCAACGACGAGTCCGTGCATAAGGCCTGGCGGCGGCATTTCGATAAGTTCTCCTTTGACCAGTTCGTGCCGCTTTCCGTCGTCGGGCAGCATTAACAGTTCCTCTGCGGTCATCAGTTTTTTGGCGGTAGTCATTGCCGGGCCTCCATATCGGGCCGGGGTCAACAAGATTAAATGTCTGTACAGTATATCGCAGGCAATGAAAAAGGCCGGCGGGAGTATTCCCGCCGGCCCAATTTGCCGGTGTGGCGAGATGTGGACGGGCTACTAGATGTAGTCCTGGTCCTCAGCCATCATCGCGAGAACGTCGCCGGACTGCAGCTGGATCGCGCGCTGGATCTGCAGCTTGAGGTCGTCGATCATCTCGTCGGGGATCTCACCGTCGTTTTCCTTCGCGACTTCCTTCATGGAGTCGAAGGCCCACTCGTCGGAGTTACCGTGGGGCATTTCGAAGAAGTCGCGCTCGAAGACGGGGAGTTCGCCGGGGCCGAAGTAGCCCTTGCCTTCCAGGTTGTAGCCTTCGAGGTCGTGGGTGCCCTTGCCGAGGACCTGACCGGTGGCGGCATAGTGCTCCATGACGTTCTTGAGACCGTACTTCTGGATCGGGCAAACCTTCATGCAGACGCCGCAGCCGAGGTAGCGGGCCATGACGGGGCGGCAGCGCTTGAAGTAGAGCTTGTTCTTCTCGATACCGCGCCACCAGATCTTGTCGCGCATGAGGGCGCGGCCGGGGCAGCGGTTCACGCAGACCTGGCAGACCTGACAGAAGGCGTGGATGCCGTAGTCCACCGGCTCGTCATAGGTGACGTTGGCGTCGGTGGTGACCATCATGATCCGGCAGCGGTTGCCGGTGTGGGGGGTCAGCAGGTATCCGCAGGCGCCCAGGGAGCCGAGGCCGGCGGCCACGAACATGGGGATCACCGGGCCGGTGGCGTCGCTGGAGTGGATGACGTGGGCCTTGTAGCCCAGGGAGCGGATGAAGTTACCCAGTTCGAGACCGGCCGCAGCCTGGGTCCGATAGGTGCTGGAGTGCACGATCTCGGCGTCAACGCTGGGGATGGTCTGGGTGGGCTCGAAGTCCTGTTCGAAGGCCAAGCAGATGGCATGGGGCAGCACGGTGAAGCCGCGCTTGCTCTTGTAGTCGTACCTGGGGTCGTAGCTGGTGATGCCAACTTCCAGGTAACCCAACTGGCGAGCCTTGTCCTTGATGAGCTGGGAGATGTCCTCGCCGGTGGGCTCAGCAGTGGGCTCCATCTCGGCGGTCGCGCGACCGGCCATGATCAGGTTGCTGTTGAGCTTGTCGTGCTCCTTGCGGATCTCACGCATCTCGGCGTGGAGGTCGCGCAAGGTGTTCGCCCAGTCGCGGGACGCACGCTCGGTGATGTTCATGGTTTCCAGCGGATACTCGCGGGCGTACCAGTCGATCTCGCGGGCGGTCGAAGGGATGCCGGGAACCGTTTCGAGTTCCTCTGGAATCGGGATATTGACTTCGGAGTCCCCCCAGTGCCGTCCGGGACGGACTACCTCGTGCCCAATGGTAAGCATATTAGCCTCCTCGCAGTTGGCTTTCGCCGCACAAAGGCGGTTGCATTTCGGGCAATTTATACCCTTGCGATACCTTTGTCAACACTCAAACGCAACTTCCTGAGCGAATTCGCGCGGATTTGCGCTTTTCGTTTTCAAAGGCGCTGACAATTACGATATGTTGCAAGTGTGCTGACGATAACGAAATATGGAGGGTTGCCGGCTAAATGATTGACGGCAGCCCTGGAAAGTTCGGAATCCGCAACCTCGCGGTCAGCCGCCCGTTCGTCGGGCGATCATGGCGTCGGCGAGAGGGCTGGCGCCGGATTTGACGGTGATGTTGACCAGCGAGGGCCGCCCGGAGTTGATGGCGCGCTCCACCGCCGGGGCCACGTCGTCGGGCTGCTCCACCAGTTCCGCGTAACCGCCGATGCCCTCCACCACCTGGTCGTAGCGAACACCGGGGCGCAGGGCGGTCCCAACGTCGCGCCCGAAGTAGGCCAGTTGGAAGGTGCGGTCGATGCCCCAGTTGCCGTCGTTGCCCATGATGCCGGTGATGGGCAGGTTGTGGCGGATGCAGGTGTCGTATTCCATGGAATAGAAGCCGAAGGAGCCGTCGCCCATGAAGGCCAGCACCTTGCTGTCCGGGTAGGCCAGCTTGGCGGCCATGGCGTAGGGTATCGCCCCGCCCAGGTGGCTCAGCGGCCCCAGGCGCATGAAGTGGCCCGGAGAGCGAGCGGGCAGGTAGCAGCGGCCCCACTGCACGTAGTCGCCGCCGTCCAGCACGATGAAGGTGTTTTCATCCACCAGGTGCTCGATGCGCGTGTACACGTCCAGCGGATGCAAGGGCGCTTCGTTGGTGGCGTTGCTGCGCAGGCTATCCAGCCAGGCGTCGTATTCCTGCTGGAGTTCGTCGATCCACGGGCCGACGTTGCGGTTCAGGCTGGCGGCGCCGGCCAGTTGGTCCACGATGGCGCCCAGGTCGCCCAGCAGGCCCACGGCGACGCCCCGGTTGCGTCCGATCTCAGCGGGCGACGGGTCGGCCTGGATCAGCTTGGCGTCGGCGTCGAAGATGCCGCCGTAGCGGTAGCGGTGGTCCAGGCGCTTGCCCAGCAGCAGCACCACGTCGGCCTCCCGGAACTTGCGCGCCGTGCGGTTCAGCGCGCCGTCGGCGTAGCCAAAGCAGAGGGGATGCAGGTCGTCAATGAGGCCGCGGGCCTGCTCGACAGTGAAGATGGGCGCGCCGTAAGCCTCGGCCAGCGCCTCCAGTTGTGCCGGTTCCACAGAGTAGCGGGCCGGGTTGCCCACGATGATGACGGGACGCTGGGCGTTGGCGAGCAGGTTCGCGGCCTGCTCAATGAGGGCGGGGTCGCCCTGGGGCCGGCCCATGTTGCGGTACTCCTGGGGCAGGTAGGGCGGCAGGTCCTCCTCGCTGATGGGCGCCTCCTGCAAGTCGATGGGCAGGGTCAGATGCACCGGGCCGGGGCGTCCGCTCATGGCGGTGCGGAAGGCGGTGGCGACGAATTCCGGGATGCGGTTCTTTTCATGGATCAGCCACGAGCCCTTGGACACGGGGGCGGCCATCGCTACCTGGTCAATCTCCTGGAAGGTGGCCTGGCCTTTTTCGGGGAGTTCGGCGCATCCGGCCACGAAGATGACGGGGCTTTCGGAGGTGTAGATGGCGGGCAGGCCGGAGATGGCGTTGGCGAAGCCGGGGCCGCCGGTGAACATGGCGACGGCGGGTTGGCCGGTGATGCGGGCGTACCCGTCGGCCATGTGCATCGCCGCGCCCTCGTGGCGTGCGTCGATGAACTCGATACCCTCATCGGCGGCAGCGTCCACCAGGGGCAGGATGGTGTCGCCCACGATGGTGAAAACCTTCTGCACACCCTCCTGTTTCAGGCAGCGAATAAAGAGGTGGCCCCCGTTCAGCTCCGGCATAAATGCAACTCCTTGATATCCTTGATAAGGGTATGGTTTCTGCAAGTGAACGGCCCGAACGAACGGGCCAAACAATCTTATCACAGGGCCCGGAGACGGACGCGCAGCCCTGATTCCGATGCCGCCATGCTACAATCCGACCATGCCGCCATGCGGCGAGGTTCGCCATGACCACCAAACCGACGAAAACAATCAGGCCGGACGGCAACCCCTACGGGCTGACCGTGCTGCCCGATCCGCCCAAGCCGCCCGACGCCATGTATCAACGTCCCCATATCGCAAAGATGGACCAGGTCCTGCGCGCCCACTTCGGCCAACGCTCCAACATGCTGGTGTCCGGCGAGGGTTATCTGTGCGACGTACCTGGCAACGCCCTCACTTTGCCGAACCCCGACCTGATAGTATCCTTCGACCTCGACGTACCGCCAGGCGAGATTGAGAGCGTGGCCAACGGGTACACCATCAGCGAAGTCGGGAAGCCGCCGGAGTTCGTGCTGGAGGTGGCATCCGAGGCCACCGCCCGCCGGGATGAAACCATCAAGCGGGACACCTACGCCCGATTCGGAGTGTCGGAATACTGGCGGTTCGACCGCACCGGCGGACGCTACTACGTGGCAGCATTGGCCGGCGATGCGCTGGTGGCGGGCGAGTACCAATCCATACCCGTGCCAACCGGCGACGACGGCATCAAGCGAGGCTACAGCCCGGCGTTGGGGCTGGAGCTGCATGCGGCTGACTGGCAGACGGTCAATCGGTTGGGCTGGCCGATTTCGGATTGGGAGCAGCGCCTGCGGGATTGGCAGCTGAGGTTCTGGAACCCGGTCACCGGGGAGTACCTGCCCGACCTGCTGAATGCGCTGGAATCGTTGGCAGCAGAGCGAGCGGAACGGCTGGCTGTAGAGGAAGAGCTGCGACGGCTGTGGGCGGAGCTGGGACGGTAGGGCGCAACCGGCTACGTGGCTTATGCCGGAGTTACCGGCCACGACCCGCTATACTGCCCTCCGTGGGTACGCTCTACGTAATCGGCACTCCCATCGGGAACCTTGAGGACATTACCCTCCGGGCGGCGCGCATCCTGTCGTCCGTGCCGCTGGTGGCGGCTGAGGATACTCGCGTAACCCGGCGGTTGCTGGCTCATCTTGATGCCAGGCCTCGCCTGATAAGTTGCAACGAGCACAACTGGAGCCGTCGGCTGTCCGCTCTGCTGGATGCCCTGGAGTCGGGCGACCTTGCGCTGGTTACGGACGCCGGTTCCCCCGGCATCAGCGACCCCGGCGCGGGCGTGGTCACGGCGGTCGCGGACGCAGGGTACGACGTGGTCAGCGTGCCGGGCGTTTCGGCGGTGGCAGCGGCTTTATCGGTATCCGGCTTTTCCGCCGACCGGTTCGTATTCCTGGGGTTCCTGCCGCGCCGCCGGTCGGAACGGATGGCTACCATTGCCGACGCTGGCCGATTGGGTCAGACGCTGGTTATTTTTGAAGCGCCCCATCGCCTGCGGGCTACATTGACCGACATCGCCGACGCCCTGAATGACCCGCCGCTGGCGGTGTGCCGGGAGCTGACCAAACTGCACGAAGAGGTGTGGCGCGGCGCGGCGTCCGACGCACTGGACTACTTCGCCGAACCACGCGGCGAGTTCACCCTCGTCGTCGGTCTAACGGCGAGGGTGGAAACGGCCACTGCTGGCGAACCCGCCATCACCGTAGAGGCGGCGCGAGAGGCGTTGACGCAGCGTCGCGCCACCGGAATGCGCGGGCGCGAGGCCGTGGCCGAGGTTGTAGCGGCCACCGGGCTCCCGCGCCGGACGGTATATGCGCTGTGGGTGGAGACGGGTGGCTGATCAGGCGCAGACGACGACGGCCTCGCCCAGGCCCTCGATGGAGATGCGGCCCTCGGAGGCAAAGCTGAGCGGCGTGGGCGGCACCAGGCTGCCGGTGATGACCGTATCGCCGGCCTTCAGCGGGTGGTTGCGGCGCGACAGCTCGTTGGCCAGCCAGACCAGCGGCTCAAAGGGATGGCCCATCACGTCCCGGCCGTAGCCCTCGCCGACCTGCTCGTGGTTGATCTGCATGGTGCCGTGGCAGTTCACCAGGTCCAGGTTCTGCCAGTCGGTGACGGGATCGCCCAGCACCACGCCGGAGTTGAGGATGTTGACGGCAACGCTCATCAGCGTGCGCTCCTCGGTGGTGAGGTCATCGGGCGTGCGGATGTCCACAATCTCAAAGGCCGTGGCGATTTCCGATACCGCCTCGGCCACGGTTTCCCGGGTGTAGGGCGCGCCCGACGCCGGCAGGTCCTTGCCCAATGTGACGCCGACTTCCAGCTCGATGCCCAGGTTCACGTACTCGGTGAAGTTGAGCACCACTGGCGAGCGCAGTATGGTCTTCTCGAACACGCCGCCCATTACCGGATGGTCCAGTCCCGCCCGTTCCTGCATGATGGGCGTGGTATAGGCGAGCTTGTAGCCGGCCAGTGGCCCCCACAGGCTCGACAGCATGCAGTGCAATTCCTTCTGGATCGAGTAGGCATCTTCCAGGGTCTTGGGGAAAAGGCTGTCGGGCAGCCGGTCGAAAGGCTGTACCGCCTTGTACTTTTCAAAGATCAGCTCAGCGGCCTCGCGGGCCGGCGTGGTGGTTACCATGTTGGGGCTCCTCGTGATCGTGTGATGTTCGGATTATAGCCTGTTTCGCGTGTCGTAGCGGCGGCGCCCGCACCGACATGCGTAGGGGCAGGTTTCAAACCTGCCCCTACATGATCGTTGTGATTAGCGCCGATTGCGATTAGCGGGCTTCGCTGGCCCCCTCGAACCCGCAGTCGCGGTGGGTGCCGTCGCAGAACGGCTTGTTATCGGATTGCCCGCAGCGGCAGAAGGATACCCACTGCCCTTCGGGGATGGTGTAGTTGTTGCCGCTCTGGTCAACAATGTCGATCTCGCCGATGACCCGCAGGGGGCCGTTGCCACGAACTTCTACCTTGACGTCCGCCATCTTGATTCCTCCTCAGTTTTGGCTGTTAATGCGCCTGCTGCCATCGTTAGCGGCTCCGGCAGCGGGCGCGGTGATTATTCACCAAATTGCGGTGTCGGTCAAATTGAACGACCGATTAGGGCCAATAGTCGTAGGGGCAGGTTTCAAACCTGCCCCTACATAATCGCCGTTTGTTGCCGCGCGCTACAGGTTCACCACCAGGTTGTCCGGCGCGCGGCACAGGATGCCTTCCTGTTCCTCGTCGTAGGGGTTCTCCTCGATGTGAGGGGTGTTGGCCGGGACGAAGATAAAGTCGCCGGGGCCGGCTTCGATCCATTCCTCGAAGTTCTCGCCGAAATAGACGCGGACGTGTCCGCGCAGCACGTAGGCGGCGGTTTCGGCCTCCAGGTGCGTGTGCGGGGGACCCTTTTCGCGGGGCGCGGCGGTAACCTTGCCCATCCAGATCTTGGTGGTGTCGCCCTTGCCGGGCACGACGGCCGGCAGGCGCGTCATGCCGGGGGTCTGGATGGTCTCGGATGCGTCGCCCACGGTATGCACCACGTAGGGCTTGAGGCCGGTCTGCTGTTCGGTTGTGGTCATTGCGTTCACTCCTCGGCGTCGTCGGTGTCGTTTTGTTTCATCCAGTAGGGTGGACCGGGATAATCGTCTCGCATCCCGGTGTCGCCATACTGGATGTAGAAATCCCGGCGGTCATGATACAGCCGGGCGCGGTTCAGTACCACCTCGCTATCGTGGTTCTCGTCTTCCAGCATGGCATTGATGGTGTCCAACGATGACATGAACCAGTATTTGTAGTCGGCGATGAAGAGGTAGATGGTAGGCCGGCTGAAGAAATAGCCGTTGAACGCCTCACCGTCGCGCATCCGCTGCCACACCGCCCACATCAACTCGCGCTCGCCGTCCTTTTGCAGCAGGACGTACTCGTGGGGCCAGGTGTCGCGGTAGGTGACGGCTTCGCGCCATGGTGCGGCGGTGATGAGGTCGGTGAGTTTCACGGGGTTGGCTCCTGAGCGTCGGATTGCAATTCACTTATGGCTTGTTCCAGATAAGGCTGCATGACTACCTTGAATTTGGGAATGTTTTCGCTCGCCCACGCTCTGATTTTGCCGAGTTTCTCCTCCGAGTCTCCAATCGAGCCGGGTGTGGAGATGCCAATTATGGACATACGTTGATTGTCCATCCGATCCCACCATACTTCGGCAAGCTGGCTCTCAATGTCCGACTTGCGCCGGTTGTGAATTGCATCAAAAACCGCTTTGTTGTGTCCAGGTGGTTCCCAGGTCGCAATCCACAGATAAATCGAAAGCACCGAGTTGCTACCGCCCCAGAAACCGACGTGATAGTCGATGTCAGTGAAACCGGAAGGGAATGCTTGGTCATTTACGGGCCTAGCTATGTTGCGTTCAGCGATGCCCTGTAGGCAAAGTTCGGTCACCAACGGTCGGAAGAAATCAAGGTATCTCTGCTTGTCAGGGGGATACTCGAACTCAGGCCATTCCGAGGGTTTGTTTGGTCCGGCAACCAACTCTAGTCGTGGCTCAATCGAATTGCCGTTGTGCCATGCGCTCATCTCCACGCCGTAGATTCGTACTCCATTTCCTTCATTGAGCCAATCCATAGTACGACGATAACAGTCGCCAATCCTGCTGGCAACGAGGATCAAAATGCGTGAACCGCTATGAGACGCATAGTTCAACAGACCAGCGAAATGGTCGTTGTCCGATTCTTCCATCTGGTTTTCGATGACTACGTAGTCACCGCTTCCGTCCTCCCTGGCCAGAATGTCAACTCGTCCTTGCCAATCAGACGATGGCGCTAACCACGCCTCTTCTTGAATCAGATTCAGCTTTAGACCGATCTCTCTGCTGAGTAAGTCCATATTTTCGGCTAACCAAGTAGTGAAGTCGGCCTCCGAAGGCCAAACTTCGCGAACGGGTACGGGCTCCGATTCGTTATGTTCCGGCGTGGTCATTTTGTGGTCTCCTATAGTGTTAGGACAGCAGCGCATCCAGCATTCGCTGGCAGCGTCGAAAGCTGTTCCGGACTTGGTGGTCGGCGAAGTGAACACGGTAGAAATACCGATGCAATGCTTCCGCGTTACCGAACTCCTCCCTCAAATCTATTCCGGGCAGGTTAGCGTCTAACACCGGCACAGCCTGCTTAACCTCACGATGAGAGTTGAGACGGACCGACGTAAATCGTGGGGCGATATGCTTGATGGCGTGTACAGCAGCGCCCCACATCATTTCGGCGGCGGTCAGGAGGTCGCTTTGTTCGAGCTCCTGTTCCGCTTTGCGACGGCAGCACAGCGAAAGAACGTAATGGTCGGGTGAGCGCGTCATCAAATTGCCAGCAAACGCGCTATGAATGAGCGAATTACCGGCTCATAAAACACTACGTCGTCAAGGTCCATCAAGTCCCCGTCGCTATTCTGCGCAAACTCCAGTGCATTCAGGTAGCCTGAGACCAGCGGGACGCCGGTCTTTTGCTCCATGCTGTCTATGAACGGTTCTACGTCGTCGTATTCAAAGGAGGCGAGCTTGTGGCCGCGGGCCGATGCCACTTGCTGTATCGCCGCTTCGGTGGCCTTCCAGAAGAAAGTTGACGCCTCGCCGTGCTTGCCGCGCAGCAGGCTCAGGTCGGCTTGGTCAAGCAGCGTTTGGATGTTTTCGGGGATGACGTTTTTGGTGGTCATCGTTCCTCTCCCCAATTAACGGCGTAGGGGCGAATGTTTATTCGCGCCTACATTTTAGCAGCAGCGTTTGTCAGTGAAGGTCAACCGCTACTCACACTAGCGATCATCGGCCAGCATAGATTGGAGGCGTGGGTGTAGCGTGCTGACAAGTCTGTTCAGGTGTTCGCGCATCCAGATAACTGCCTGGCTGAACTCTTTGCTTTCTTCATCTTGGGACAGAAATGCTAAACTGCCTCCGCGGTGAAACCCGATTCTCGGGAGACCAGTGGCGTTTTCCCAAAACTCCATCGCCTCGAACTCAGGGAGTTCGTCTAACAAGTTTTTCAGCCCCTCAAAAACGCGGACTTCACGGGCGTAATCTTTTCTTACGGACAGATAACAACCTATAGCAGGGCTATTGCGTTGCAGAAACCCATGAAAGCGCAGCGCCCAGCCGCCATGTCCTGCGTTCCGTACTGTCACTGGGATGTAGGATGTTTTATTGGGTTGGGGACGTCAACCGTTGGATCGGAGAAAGAGAAACCTTCAAGAACCGCAGTCCAAAATCGAAGGTTCTGTTCCTCTTGTTCGGAAAGAGTATCCTGACGCTCTTCTACATCAGCCACTGCGGCATCCACAACCTGGCTGCCGTCAACGACGAACCGCTGCACGATTTCGGTGCGCGCCAAGACGCGGGGTTGGACGATGAGACAGTTAGCCGCATCGCGGTAAAGCGCCGCCTCCACCATCGCCAGATTGAAATGCAGGCCGCTGTACCGTTGTACGAAATCAACGATGTTGGCTGCGCCCTCCTGGATACCATCGCCGATAATCAGCAGCAGGAACTCACCGCGCCGCAAGTGGCGTGTTACGTTGTCAACGAACTCCGCTTCGTTCAGGTCCGGAGATTGCTGACGCACCAAGTCGTAAAGCGCGTTGCCACTTTGTCCGAGGGCCAACGAAACCTGCCGTTGCAGGTCTTCGTAGCCCCAGGACGCCAGGTCTTTCGCGTAGTCCAGAATTTGACCAATCACCTCACGCCGCGCCTGCGGATTACGCCACAACTTGAACTCGTCCAGCGTGAGACGGCCCAGGCGGTTAACGTACAGCGCGTCAGCGTAGCCGGCTGGCAAAGCCAATTCCCTGCAAATCGGGACCGCCGGAGCATAGGCCGGGTCGATGGTTGCGATTGGCAACGCTTGGGGATACCGGAACAGCAGGTCTTGCAGAGTCGCTTCGTCAACGCCACCGGATGATATGCCAGAGCCAAGCGGCACGCGCTGCAATACTTCGGGAGCAGCGCCGTTGGCGGTATCAACCCGTATCAAATCCCCGTAGGTCGGCGGCGTCACTCTGAGATCCCCTGATAGCGTTTGCCGGGTTGTTCCTGTTCAGCCGGCTGACCGACTAAGGTGTTCCGGCTATACTCACCAGCGTGTCGATGTATTGTTGAGTGGTGGGTATCAACTCCATCAGCAGACGGGACTCCGCCACGTTCCGGTTGTAGAAATGCCCGTGCAGTTCGCCTGCCGCGCTGAGTTGATTCAGCAAAAATATGCTGTATCCATGGCTATCTATCAGATTATGCATCACTACGGCGCGCCGCACTTCGTTGCGGTCGCCGAGCAGGTTGTGTTGTATTCCGATGGCTTGTATGACGTTGTGAACCGTACCCCAAAGCATCTCGCCGGCAGCAGCGGTTTGGCCTTCACTGAGGAGACGTTCCGCCAAGTTGCGGTATTCCCCCATCATGCTGATGCGCTGCTGAAAAGTCATCAGGCCGTTTCGTGGTATGAGCGGATGGTTTTCACGAACTGGTGTATGCCCGGCACGGAGTAGCGCATCTCCTCCCAGTCTTCGTAGTGCCACTCGGCGTTACTTTTGAACGATCTGGCGGCGAAAAACCCGACCAGATGCCAATTCTCAATCCCGTGATTGTGCTTCACGTCCAGCCACTTGGCGAAATGCATCAACTCGTCTTCACTACCATGAGGTTGATCGTAATGGTCGGCCAAGCCGCATAGCGCGGCCTCGGTGGCTCGCCACAGCAGAATTGAGCCTCCGTCGTGGTCTCCGAGGGAAATCGCCTGGTCGGCCAGGTCCAGCAGCTTCAAGGGATGGTAATTCATGGCGGCCTTCCACAGTTATAACAGCGTAGGGGCGAATAATTATTCGCCCCTACATCGTAGCACGGTGGTGTCAAGAGAGACTTATCCGCCGTTCTGCTGCCACAGCGCTTCCAGGACTGCGCCGGGGTTCATGGGGAGGTTGACCATGCGGACACCGGTGGCGTCGTGGATGGCGTTGGCGATGGCGGCCATGGGCGGTACGATGGGCACTTCGCCCACTCCGCGCACGCCGTAGGGATGGCCGGGGTTGGGCACCTCCACCACCACGGTGTCGATCATCGGCAGGTCCAGCGCCGTGGGCATGCGGTAGTCCAGGAAGCTGGAGTTCTGCATGTGCTCATCGTCGTTGAAGAAATACTCCTCGTTGAGCGCCCAGCCGATGCCCTGCACCGCGCCGCCCTGAATCTGACCCTCCACGTAGGACGGGTGGATCGCCGTGCCGGCGTCCTGGATGGCGGTGTAGCGCAGGATGTCCACCTTGCCGGTGTCCTCGTCCACCGCCACGTCGGCGATGTGCAGCGCGTAGGCTCCGCCGACGCCGGTGGGCGACACGTTGGCCCGCCCGACGATGGGGCCGCCGGTTCCGTTGAGCCGCGACGCCAACTGCCGGAAGGTGAACCGCAGCTCCGGTTCCGACTTGTGCTGAATGACGCCGGCGTCGTATTCCACGTTCTCAGGGTCGATGTCCCAGATACGGGCGGCGCGATTGATCATCTGCTGCTTCACGTCCTGGGCGGCCTCGTAGGATGCCCAGCCCGTCTTGAAGGCCACGCCGCTGCCGCCGGTCATGGAGGTCCAACCGATGGAGTTGGTGTCGCCCACGGCGGGGGCAACATCCTCGGCGGCGATGCCCAGGACCTCGGCGACGTGCATGGCGGCCACGGCGCGGCTGCCGCCGATGTCGGGCGAACCCTCCACCAGGCTGACGGTACCGTCGGCAAGCACGCTAACGATGGCGCTGGCGGGGCCGGTGCCGTTGAACCAGAAGCCGCCGGCGACGCCGCGGCCGACCTTCTTACCTTCGGCCTCGGGAGAGCGGTCGATGGGCGAGTTCCAATGGTCATGCTCGCGGCCGGCCTGAACGGTTTCCAGCCAGCCGATGCTGCCGAACTGCGGGCCGGTGACGCGGCGGTCGCCCTGCTTGGCGCCGTTCTGCGTGCGGAAGTCCATCTTGTCCATGCCGATCTGCTCGCAGATCTCGTCCACCACCGACTCCACGGCGAAGGCCGCGGCCGGCGAACCGGGAGCGCGGTAGGCCGCTGTCTTGGGGTGGTTCAGCACCACGTCGGCCGCCTCGATGCGCCCGTTCTCGATGTTGTAGCAGGAGAGGGCGCACTGGGCGCCGGGGTTCACCGGCGAGCCGGGGAATGCGCCGGCCTCGTAGTACAGGGCAACGTCGGCAGCGGTGATCTTACCGTCGTTGGTGGCGCCCATCTTCACGCGCAGGTAGCCGCCGGAGGTGGGGCCGGTGCCCTCGAACACCTCGGTTCGGGACATCTGGATCTTCACCGGCCGGCCGGTCTTCTTTGACAACACGGCCGCCACGGGCTCCAGATAGACCAAAGTCTTGCCGCCGAACCCGCCGCCAATCTCCAGTTGGGTCACCAGCACCTTGGATACCGGGATGCCCAGGATGGTGGACGTCTGGTCGCGGACGTTGAAGTGGCCCTGGCTGCTACACCAGAGATGCAGGGAGTCGTCGGCGTTCCACAAGGCAGTGGCCGCGTGGGGTTCGATGTAGCCCTGATGCACGGCCTTGGTGCGGAACTCGCGCTCGATGACAACGTCGGCGGCGGCGAAGCCCGCTTCCAGGTCGCCCAGTTCGTAGAAGTAGCGGTTGGGGACGTTGCCCACCTTGCCGTCGTCGCCTTCGCCCAGCAGTCCGCCGGGGCGCACACTGGGGTCGTTGAGGTTGGCGAGGCGCTCGTGAACCAGCGGGGCGTCGTCGCGCATGGCTTCCAGCACGTCCTGCACCGGCGTGAGCACCTCATACTCCACGTCGATGAGAGCCAGGGCCAGCTCGGCCTCGTGGGCGCTGTCGGCGGCCACGGCGGCGATGGCGTGGCCCTTGTAGAGGGCCTTCTCGGCGGCCAGACAGTTGTTGCTGAGGAACTTGGGGTTGATCATCGCGCCTTCGCCCAGGTCCAGCACGCGCCCACCGGCTTGAGGCAGGTCGGCGGCGGTGGCGACGGCGTGGACGCCGGGCATGGCCTCGGCCCGGCTGGTGTTGATGCTCTTGATGCGAGCATGGGCGTGGGGGCTGCGCAGGACTTTGCCGAAGAGCATACCGGGCAGGTTGATGTCGGCGCCGTACTGCGCCCGTCCGGTCACCTTGTCGGTGCCGTCGTGGCGAACGGGCCGGCTGCCGATGACGCTGTAACCCTCGGTGGCGGCGGATCGTTGGGTGGTGGTCATTGGTTCACCTCGCAATGGTGTCAACGGGTGTGTGGTGGCGGCATATTAGCATAAAGGTTAATCGCCGTTGGGCGGCGTGATTCCATGTTCCCGGAGCATGCTCTCCAGTAAAGCGGCCCGCTCCTCAGCAGTCTGCGCCCGCTCCTCGGCCAACTGCCGCGCCGCTATTTCTTCCCGTAAGTTCCGCAGCCAGGTCCGGCTGACGGGATCGTACATTCTCAGAGCGCCGTCTCGCGCGAAAAAGTCCAACCCCAGCACGGCGCTATACGCAGTCAGCGCTCCATCCTGTTGTGTGATGGCAAGGGGTTCGTACTCGCCGGCCGCGTTCAACCGCTCTGCGACCAGCACCCGCCGGGCAACCTGACCGCGGTTGTTGTCGAAACGCCAGTACTCAGTGACTCCCATTTCAGCGTAGATGTCGCGCTTCACGGTAGCGTCCCGACGCCAGGAGTTGGGAGACGAAACCTCCAGTACGAAGTCGGGCGGCTTGCCCTCGCGCCAGGTGAAGTAGGAAAGGCGCTCACGGTCTTTAACGCCGAAGGACACCAGGACGTCCGGAGCCACGTTGCGGCGGGGATTGTTCATCTCGTAATAGACGAATATGTCTGCCGACACGTACACGTCCGGGCGGTCGCTGTAGTATTGGATCAGGGACTCGCTGACGTCGATCATGACGCGGCGCTGGCGGTCGTCTTCGGCCATGGGTTCATCATCTTCGTAAGGGTAGAAGACGCTGGGGTCTTCTTCCGGCACGCGTGGGGTGTCGTAATCCAGTCCGTAGGGTTTGGCAACCATAAGCGTTACGCTCCCAGAGGGTAATGCAATCGCGTCAGTTCCGGTTCTTCAGCCGCTCCAACTGCTGGACGGTTCCGGGCAGTTTCCAGTCCACGTAGAGCAGCACGTGCTCCTTGATCGCCTCCTCATGCACTCGGCAGGAGAAGCAGGCCCGGTCGATGCACAGGCCGTGGCGGGGACGCAGCGCCTCCCGCATCTTGATCAGTTGGTCCGCCAGGTCCGCGTCGATGGGCTGACCGTCCTGGGCCAGCGCCAGCAGGTCGTCCATCTGGCCGGCCAGGCGTTCCAGCAGATCGTTGTAGCGTTGCAGGCCCTGCTCCACGAAGTTGCGCGGCTCGGTAGCCGTGAGGTAGGGAATCATCTGCATATCGGGAACGTCGGCCATGCTGCACCTGCGCATCCTGGTTCGTATCGTCAATCGCTTGTCGGTGCTACTGTACCACAGGGCAAACTTTCCAATCGCATTTGAGACGAGCTTTTGCTAGAATCAGCCCATATCCGTATCTGGACCTGTGATATGAACCCCGAAGAGTCCCAAACCGAAAAGCATACGCGCCTTGCGGAAAAGCTTATGCGTGACGCCAGCCGGGAGATTGCCGAAGGCGAGTTGGTGCAGGGTTCCGAGAAACTCTGGGGCGCGGCCAGCCAGGCCCTGAAAGCGTACTGCGCCAGCCGCGGGATACCCCACGGCAAGTACGCTCAACGTCGCCATGCAGCCCTGGAATTGTCTGATGAGCGTGAGGACGATTCCATCCGGCTGGCTTTCAAGCTCGCCGAATCGTGCCATGCCAACTTCTACAACGACTGGATGGAGCAGGAAGACCTCGATAGCCATGTAGCGGACATACGGACCTTTGTCGAGAAGATACTGGACGCCAGGGCCGCATAGCTAGAGAGCAGACGACCCCGCCGGTTGCTCAACTTCCCGCAAGTCTGCCGCCACCGCGGCCTCCATCGCGGCAATCGCCACCTCGATCTGGTCCGCATCAGGCTGGCGCGTCGTGATGAGTTGCAGCCAGAGGCCCGGGGCCGACAGTATTTTGCCGAACCATGCCTCGCGGTGCGCGCCGGCGAACCGGATGATCTCGTAGCTCACCGCCGCGACCACCGGTATGGGCACGATGCGCGACAGGACCCGCCAATACAGTTCGGCCCCCAAAAGCGCGTCCAGGATGGCAAAGGCCACCACCGACACGATGGCCACGGTAATCAGGAAGGCCGTGCCGCAGCGCGGGTGCGGCGTGGGATGCCGGCGCACGTTGTCCACGGTGAGCGGCTGTCCCGCCTCGTAGGTATGCACCGCCATGTGCTCCGCGCCGTGGTAGGCGTACACCCGGCGGATGTCCCGCATCAGCGAGATGCCGGCCACGTAGCCCACCAGGATCGCCAGCCGGATGACGCCTTCGATCAGGTTGCTCACCAGCAGCGAGCCGATGAACGGCTCGATCAGGCGCACGGCGAGCAGGGGCAGCACCAGGAAGATGCCGATGCCCAGCGCCAGCGCGATCACCATGGTCAGGCCCATGGTGACGTTGCTGACGGCGTCACTACCTCCGCCCGACTGCCCTTCCTCCGACGGTTCTTCGGCGGCGATCACCGCCGAGCGTTGCAGGGATTTCATGCCCAGCCACAGCGTCTCGGCGAGAATCAGGACGCCGCGCAGGAGGGGTATGCGACGAACCCGACCGGAGAACCTGCTGCTCACCGGCTCGGTGGTACAGAAAATGTCGCCGCCGGGCCGCCGCACCGCCAGGCTGTAGTTCCGCACGCCGCGGATCATCACGCCCTCGATGACGGCCTGGCCGCCGTAAAGGGGACGTTGGGCTTCGGCGTGTCCGGCTGGTGATGGATTGCTCACTTACACGTTCCTTATCCGTCCGTAGGGGCGGGTTTCAAACCCGCCCCTACGCTCCATCGAGCTTGTACCACGCTTCCCGGAAATCCGCGTCCGTGAATACTTCCGGCTGCAACCACAGCGCGCCACCAAATTCGTCGTCCATCCGACCGTCAACGCTCACGTCGGCGCGGGACAGCAGGTAGGAGACGGGCGTGTCCTCGAGTATGTAGGTGGTGATTACCAGGTACTCCCAGTCCCAATCCAGCGTGTCGGGGTTGTAGAACCGGACGGCCTGGCTGCTCTCCTGGGAGTGGAACTTGAGGCGCACTTCAATGTCCTGCTCGGGCCGGCCGGCGATTACCTCGTCCTCGTTGGGGCTGCGCCGGGCGATGAAACACTGCCAGCCGTGCGCGGCCAGCCGCTCGGCAAGGTGGACGCGCCCGCGCTCACGGACGGTTTTGGGAACGTAGCGCACCATAACCTGGCCTCTTGTCGCGAACTGCGTCCGTTCGGGTTTAGTCCAATGCGTAGGGGGGGCCCCAGGGGGGGGCCCCCCCCCCAGGGGCTTTTTAACCGATATATAGGGCGACGTTGAAAAGTGGGGTGCACCCAGGGGTGAGATACGGGGGGGGCAGCGATGCGAGGG
>VXOG01000018.1:0-2102 GCA_009840165.1 Chloroflexota bacterium | reverse complement strand
TTTTGGGGGCTTGTTTTGTTTAATATTATACACCAATAAGCTGGCGTTTTGCGGCTATCGGCTGCGTGTGGTTTTTTGACAATGCTTGTGGGCCCCCCCTGGGGGCCCCCCTACCGAAGTTGCTATCGTAAGCGGATCTAGCCGTCCAGGTTAAACCGTCGGCTGAACCGTTCGATGCGTCCCTGGGTGTCAACGATGCGCTGCTCGCCGGTGTAGAAGGGGTGGCACTTGCCGCACACTTCCACGCGCATGGCGGGCCTGGTGGCGCCGGTCTGGAAGACGTTACCGCAGGAGCAGGTGACGGTGGCGTTGAAGTACTGCGGGTGAATCTCTGCTTTCATGGTGATTACCTTTGCGCTATGCGGCTACGGCCTGCGCTTCAACCCGGGGATACACGCTGACTCGGCGCTTGCCTTTGGCGGCCCATTCGAAGGTGACCTCGCCGTCGATCTTGGAGTACAGGGTGTAGTCCCTACCCATGCCCACGTTGGTTCCGGGACGGATGCGGGTGCCGCGCTGGCGGACGATGATGCAGCCGCCGGTGACGCGCTCACCGCCGTAGCGTTTCACGCCCAGTCGTTTTGCATTGCTGTCGCGGCCGTTGTTGGTGCTGCCGCCGGCTTTCTTGTGGGCCATGTCTAGCCTCCGGTCTCGATGCTCTGAATCTGGATGCGGGTGTAGTTCTGGCGGTGGCCCTTCTTCCGGCGGTACCGGGTCTTGGCCTTGTACTTATAGACGATGATCTTGCGGTCCTTGTAGTGCGACTGCACTTCAGCGACTACCTTGGCGCCGGGCACGTTGGGCGCGCCGAAGCGCATCTGCCCGTCGCGCGAGACGGCCAACACGTCGTCCAGCTCGGTGGTGGAGCCGGCGTCAACGTCCAGTAGCTCCACGTCCAGCACGTCGCCGGGCGAAACGCGGTACTGCTTGCCGCCGGTTTTTACGATGGCATAATCCATAATCCCAATCTCCCAAACGGCCTACCATTGTAGGTTTGGAGGTGCGGTGGTGTCAATACGCAAGCCCTCAACCCGCCGACTGCCGAGCAGGCCCGGCTACTCAAGTGGGTTCTGCCAAAGCAGACCCGGAAACCGCTGAAAATCCCGAGCGTTGTTGGTGTGAACCTCGGCGCTGTTTTCTATGGCTAGGGCCGCGATGGTGGCGTCAGCGACCAGTCTCGTGGAGACTCCAGTCGTGGCAAGGAAGATTCGTTCGAGGATTTCCAGATAACGCGGGCCCGGACTGAGCGCGACGACGTGGTTGTTCCCGAACCATTGCGCCACCACACTGGTCGTTCTAGCCTGCGTCCAGGGTTCGGCGAGTATCCTGGGGTTTGCCATCTGCCTGATAAATCCGTCGGATACTTGCCAGGGAATTCCGACGGGTTCCGCGCCGTTGACCAATTCCTCCCACCACGTTTGCGCTGCCTGGTGAAATTTGTTTCCTTCGTTGTAGGCGTAGATGAGCAGGTCAAGATCAGGCACGATCATGGAGCAAGTTTCTCCATGAATTCCTCGTCCTCCAGATCGTTAATAATGTCCTTGAGGTTGTTTGGATCAACGCCGGGGGCGAAACCGCCGCGATTTGGGACGACCCGAAACTCGGTTTTCGCTGCAATTTGAGCCGGCGCATCGGGCCCGGGGGTATCGAGCGCCTGGATATTCAGCTCCACTAGAACGCCTTCGGGAAGGTCCAGGGGCTCCAGCGGCGTGAGCACCCCGTTGGCGAACCTGGCGTTTACGGTTTGGGTCTCCATCGTCGCTGCTCCAGATACCGGGCATACCTTTTCTGGCATTCTAGCACGGCCCCGTCCGCGTTATCCTGTCAAACCAAAACCTCAACGGGTGACACTGCCTCCTTGCCCTCACCCGTCACGCGCGCCTACCATTTAACAATCCAATCGCCCTAATTCATCCCGTTGCCCAACCCTGGAACTGTCCCAATGCCCAAGTCCCAGCGCTGCTCCAACCAAATCTTCCCACCACCCCTCCTAAACCGCCCAATCCACCCCAAAACCGTTATGCCCGGCGCCATTCCCTCCCCCCGACCTGCCCCGGGCCCGACGCAAAAGGCGTGAAATGAGGGGAAAAGAGCGGGGTTGT
>VXOG01000080.1:21528-58363 GCA_009840165.1 Chloroflexota bacterium | reverse complement strand
TTTCCATACGGGCATGATAACAGCTCCGCATGGTTAGTGTGAACACGCCCTAGTCCGCTTCTACGAGGATTCTTTCGTGTGCAACGGAGACGAAGCGGCTCTTGAGAGTTGGTGGGCGGAGAAATTCGACGCAAAGTTCGGCAGGTACATGGCCTGGGTGTGGTTCTCAGTCGGCGCGGAAAACCTGGTGAAGGCAGCCCTCGTCTGCCATGGGCTCTTGGAGGCAAAGCATCAGAACTACAGCTATCCAGTCTACTGGGGCGACACCGACAAAGGAAGTTGGGTCGAACGGGTGCTGGGTTCCCGGCGAAACGCTGGTGGAGGATATGGGGAGATGGGAGACATCTGGAGATGCAAGCTCGATGATTTGTCCGACAAGCTCGGAGACGCAGAGGCAGAACGCAAAGATCTGAAAGCGGCCTACCAGTATCTGACTCAGGTTGTCAGGAATCGAGACGCGCACTCATACGTCACGAACCAGCGCAGAAAGGACCTTTTGGCGGTTGATCCAATCTTCGTGCCGGCATTCAACAAGCTCGTGCAGGCCATGAGGGACAGAGGGCACTTCAAGGCGACTGGCCATGATTGAGGGGATCTCCGCCGGCCACGGAGTACGCGGTGCTCTACCAGTTGGCCGTGCGGGCGCCCCCGGTGCTGACCAAAGGCCTGCTGATCCAGCGGGTGTGGGAGCCGGAGCGGGTGGGCGAGGGAAACTTGCCGCGCATCGTGGTGTAGAGCCTGCACCGCAAGCTGGGCGAGGACGCCCGCAACCCCAGGTACATCTTCACCGAGTACCGGGTGGGGTACTGGATGCCGGAGGGGGAAGAGAGGGGCGGGGCCATTACTCTAGGGGTATAGCGGCCCTCCGGGAAGTTCTGGTCCGGCCACGCTCAGGCTTCGGGTCCACTGGCCAGCGATACCCGATTTTTAAGGTTGATTCGATAACCGGTAAGTCTTCCTCGGAGCGGCGATTTTCGTCGGTGCGCCGCCCCTTTCAATAATTGGGAACCGATGGTAAATTTAAAACAACGGCTGGAAGGCACGTCATTCGCCCACCGCCATGAAGAGAGGAAGAAGCAAACCATGGTTGAACAGAAGGACACAATCACGATTGTTGTGAATGCTAGGCAAAAGGTGGTGCCTGTCGAGGAATTAACCCCTGATGGGGAGATCAGTTTCGGCCAAGTGCTCGCCTTGGCGTCTGATACCCCTGGTTGGTTGAGGCCTGGCACCAATATCGTCTACACAGTGTCTTTTCGCAACGCGGCTGGCAGGCCCCCTGATGGCGTCCTCCTAGAGGGACAAGACGTGAAGATCCAGGACGGGACAATTTTCAATGCGACAGCCACTGATAGATCATAGCGAGGATCTGAAGCGTCTCGCAGAAGATGGGTACGAGGTTGAAACCTGGTCTGGGTTCCTGATCCTCAAGAACATCCCGTACGTCACAACTGACCGATCCGTCGAACGGGGCACTTTGGTGTCCAAACTGGAACTCGCGGGTGACGTAACCGCAAGACCAGGCGACCACGTTGCGTACCTCATTGGCGGGACTCCTTGCGACCATACCGGGCAACCACTCACGCAAATCATCATCGACCAAAACCCCACCCGGTTGGCCGACGGGTTAGAAGCAAATTGCACGTTTTCCAGCAAACCATCGGCTGGGTATCGAGACTACTACGAGAAGATGAACACATACGCGTCGATCATCTCTAGTCACGCGCGAGTGCTAGACCCGGATGCCACTCCACGCACTTTTTCATTGGTTGAATCTGCCGATGAGGATTCCGTTTTCAATTACGTTGATACCGCCTCCAGTCGCGCCCAATTGGGGAGCGTGAATGAAAAATTGAAGCTCAGTGCTGTCGCCATTATTGGCCTGGGAGGAACAGGCTCCTACATACTAGATTTGGTGGCCAAGACGCCCGTCAAAGAGGTACATCTTTTTGACGGGGACCAACTGGGGCAGCACAACGCCTTCCGATCGCCAGGATCAGCATCTGTTGAAGTTCTGAAGAAATCTCCTCAGAAATCCGAACACTTTCGGTCAATTTATTCTCAGATGCGGAGAGGTATCACGGCCTATGGGCACGTGGATGAGAGAACAATCGATGTTCTAGGGGAGATGGATTTTGTTTTCATATCCATAGACCAGGGGCATTCCAGGAAGTTGATAGTTGAGAAGTTGGAAGCGTCCGGCGTGCCTTTCGTGGACGTGGGCATGGGTGTGTTTGAGAACGACAACTCGCTATTTGGGCAGATCAGGACCACTCTGAGTGCCGAAGGATGCCGCGATGGGGCCCGCTCCAGATTGCCACTTATGGATAACGCCGCGGCAAACGAATACGGCCGCAACATACAAATCGTAGAACTCAATGCGCTCAATGCGGCCTTGGCTGTGATTCAATGGAAGCAATACTTGGGTTACTACGTTGACTTAGAACGGGAGCATACAAGCGTTTATCAGCTGGATGGCAACCACATAGTCAACGTACGTGGAAATTGATGCGGATTCGGCAAATCGAACATGCATTCGTTGAATACGTCCCAGACGCGCTAGACGAAGGCATTCTATATGTGTCCATCCCATTCGCTACTGCCACGCACAAATGTTTTTGCGGTTGCGGTTGGGAGGTAACGACCCCCATTGCACCAAATGCTTGGGAGCTAACATATAATGGCCGCTCCATCTCTCTAAACCCATCGGTGGGAAGCAGGAATCTGAACTGCAAGTCCCACTATTGGATACGCGAGAATAGGGTGGATTGGCTGCTTCCGTTCGTCGATCCTTGGCCGAGATATTCTGAGAACCTCGAAGAACAAAAAAGAGCCAGCCCAGGATTCTTTCAGAGAATTCTTCGACCGCAAGTAGCAATTCGAAATTGGCTAAAGAAGAGGGGGTAGTATGTCGGTTTCATTGCATGTTGCACTTGATGCAAGCATCGTAATCATGGGCGTCGATATGCCCCCCATGAATGATTTCGTGGAAAAATTAGAGGCCCTGTTTGAGACAGATGTGCAGGTGCTGTCGGGAGGGGCCGGAGACCCCGACGTTCTTGTTTTGGACCGCGAAAGGATCGAGGTTTCCGTGCAAGGGTCTCGGCTAATCATAAATAGGGATTACCCTTCGGAGGAAGATCTGTCCACCTTGGCCCGAATCTCGAATGCCACACTGACACTCCTTGACCAATCCATCGAGGCCATAGGCTACAACGTAGACTTGGTATTCGAACAGGACTCCGGGCGTTCCGCTGAGAGGTATCTGGGAGAGAGACTGTTCAGGCATGGAAAACTCGACGATGATGATTGGCCCCTCTGGGGAGGCTCCGGTACGATGGTTTTTGGAAGTTCCCAGGAGCGAAAGTCCTTTACCGTTGCTCCTCGGCTGGACGACGAAAAAACCACCAGGGTTTTTGTGGAGGCAAATTATCATGTGGCCGGTGGCCAAACTCCGCTAGAAGCGGTTATGAGCGAATCACTGGCTACTATATGGAAAGATGCCTTCAGAGTCATGGAACTTGTCGACGGGGAGGAGAACTTGTGACGACTACGGCGCGCTCTCGGCAAATGGGCCCTTGGACATCTACGACAAACAGCCTACGGGGAAGGTCCAACGATAAGTATTTGCGTTGGAGAAACGAAGGCGCGTCGCGCGACGCAGCTCCAGTCTCCGATTACAACGAAGAAAACAGCAAAGGTTACGAGAGGAGAATCGAGACGTTCCTCGGCTACGCATCTGAGGAGGGGATTAGTGCCCGCGACGAGTCCAAGAAAGATTTCAACTTGTTCGTGGACACGACCATTCCAACGGACAAGGCAATGCTCATAATCATGGACAATGGGAATTTGCGCGCAACTTGGAGGGAAGATCGCAGCCGGCTGAGTTTAGAGTTCATTGGCCACCGGTTGGTAGATTACGTCGTGTTCATACCGACCGGTCCCGATGGCCAGCCATTCGAACGTGCGGGCGAGTGTTCATTCGATGAGATACGGGCATTCACCAAACTTTGGGGACTATGGGACTTGGTGGCCTCATGACCTGCGGAAAACTACCTAATCACCACCATATCACCCATTACGTGAAGCCCTCCAAAGTCCGAGATGACGGCTCTATAGACGGGTCAATATTTCGTGAGGGCGCCCTAGATCACGACGGTATTTCGGTCAATTGGCTGGAATATTTCGCCGACAAAAACAAACGCGAACGCCTCCGTGCCGTGGCCTTGAGTATACAGCAAGAGACAAAATTCAGTGGTCGATTCGCTGAAATGAACGTCGGAGATGTCGTCGGCTGCCTGGTTGCACGCGGTTGCTCGGGCAGCGTGAGGCACGATCCCCAAGAGGCTCGGAATGGTCATGGACCCGACCAATCGCATTGCTTAATTCAAGGGCTTCCCACCCCGGGATCAGAGGAGAATAAGCTAGCAGCAGATGCAATCGCAGATTGCGTTCGAGCTGTACATGTACCGCCTGAGATAAAACAACGTTCGCGTGATGCGGATACCAATTGAATGCTCATGCACAGGGCAGTAGAATCGAGATGGGTCCCGTATGCATTGAAGGGGAATCCATGTCTGATGCCGGGTGGGAAGCCAAATTTAAGGAGTGCCAGGTTTACTCGGGCCCCCCCCAATGGCCTTACAGCTGCATGCGCATCCCAAAGACGGCGCTGTGTGTTGTCGAGTTAGACCCGCTCTAGATTTTGTTGAATCGGCCGTTACAGCCTGACCTCCCACCGAAAAGTTCGCAATATGGTACACTTAGGCCCACCATAGCTATCATCAGCACCTCCCTAAGGTCCAGAGGCAAGTACGCAACATGAGAGTTATGGTGTTGGTGAAGGCGACGCAGGACAGCGAAGCCGGCATAATGCCTTCAACGGAACTCATGGAGGCGATGTTGGCTTTCAACGAGGTGCTGACGGAAGCTGGCGTTATGTTGGCCGGTGAGGGGCTGAAGCCTTCATCCGAGGGCCAGCGCGTCAGGTTCGATGGCGCGGACCGTACGGTGGTAAACGGGCCATTCCCGGCAGTGAGTGAATTAGTCGCCGGTTTCTGGCTGTGGGAAGTTAAGGATATGGAAGAGGCTTTGGAGTGGGTAAAACGCTGCCCTAACCCGATGCCGGGGCCCAGCGAAATAGAGATTCGGCCGTTGTACGAAATGGCGGATTTCGCCGATGCCATGCCTGTGGAACTGGGCGAGTAAGAAGACCGCCTGCGCCAGTAAATTGCAGACCGCTGATGGCGGCGGGTGTGACTACCGGATGGCTGCGTCGTGGCGAACGTGAGGCTAGCATCCCGGGCCGACCGCGCCGCCGTGGTGGACTTGGTCGGCAAACTGCTTGCTGAGTTGGGAGGCACGCCGTCACCTGCCGAGGCGATGTCCCCCACATTTGATTTTTTGGCCGGTGGCGGCGACGTCGGGTTCGTCGCATTGGGAGAGTCCGACAGCAGGGCCGTCGCCGTCTGCACCGTGTCTTATCTCCGGGCGATGCGCACTCGAGGCAAGTACGCCATCATCCAGGAGATGTACGTAGAACCCGAATACCGCAGCACAGGCGTGGGCATGGGCGTCCTGAAGTTTGCCCTGGATTACGCGGTTGCCAACGGATGCCAGACGGTGGAGTTGGGCACACCGTACCATGGTGATCGCCAGATTCAATTCTATCGCCGAGCCGGATTCACCGAGGTAGGCGCGCGGTTGCGTTGGAGGGCCGGACAGTAAGCAGTGGATCGGCGCGGCGAGCGGCACTGCCACCGATAATAAAAAGGACGCCGGTGTTGACTGGCGTCCTATCGTAGCGTATGGGGGAGGGCCTTACGAGCGATTGCTTTCGCCTTCGTTGGCGCGGCCAGTGGCGGTGTCCACAGTCACACGTACGCCGTTGATGGTGCCGGTGACCGCGTTGCGCACTGCGTCGCCAGCAGCGTCGCTCACGTCATACGCGGCATCAACGGCGCCCCTGGCGGCGGCGGCGGCGGTTTGTTCGACGTTCTGCCCCGTTTCACGGGCTGCGTCGATAGCGCCGTTCACCGCAGAAACGGCCACCTGCGCTACGTCCTCGCCGGTTTGCGCGGCGCTGCTGACCAGCTGGCGGGTAGTGGCGGTTGTGGCGGCAGTAACGTCGCCGGCGGTGCCAGCGACGGCAGTAACGACTCCGGATACGGTGGCTTGCGCCGCCTGGGTCAACCCTCCGCCGACTTCCTGGGTGGCGGTGATGGCGCCCCGGGTCACCTGCACCACGGATTCTTCAGCGGCCAAGCCGACGGATGCGCCACCACGCAACGCTCCCTCGACTGCGTGCTGTGTTGCCGTGCCCAGTTCGGCCCCGGCGTCGCTTGATCCTCGAATCGCGCCCACCACCACGTCGTGGAGCATGGTGGTGGTAGCCGTGCCGACCATGCCGACGCCCTGAATCACGCCGATGATGGAATCCCGGATGACGACTCCGCCAGCGCCACCGACATTGCCGACCGCCTGGAGCGTACCGATGATGGAGTCCTGGGCCAAGTGACCTACCTCGCCGCCGACGGTTCGAGCGCCGCGCAAAGCATTAGCGGTTGTGTCTCGAACGGTATCCACCGCCACGTTGCCGACGCGGCCGGTGCCTTCCAGAGTGCCGGTCAAGGCGTCTCGTACTGTAGTGCCTATTCTGCCTAGTATTGCCATAGTAAGGTCTCCTCACTTGTCGTAGTTGGCCTTCCCACCAAATGTTACCATACTTCTCCCCCCCGCTGCGCCACATAAAGCGCCCAGCATTCGCCGACAAAACAGGACTTGATTATGCCATCAGCTCACGAGGACGATGACTCTGTCCGTCGCGGTCACTCCGCGGTCCGATACACGCAGGGCCTGAGAGTTCGATTTCGCCGGCCCGACGGGCTACTGGAGAGGATGCTGTGGTTCTTGCGGCAGGCATCCGCACTGGAGAGATTGATCAATCGATGGCGTCCTTTACTGGTCCTGGAGGCGTCGCTGCTTGCGATAATGCGGCCCAACATACAGCAGTTGGGCGCCGGCGTGGCCTACTACGGAATCATGGCCATGATGCCCCTGTTGGTGGTCGGTTTGCAGATAATCGCGGTGTGGCTGGGGCAGGAGGAAGCTCGCATCTGGTTCAACGAGCTATCGGCGCGAGTTTTCCCTGCTGAGCTTGACATTGCAGCGTTGCTCGGCGACCCCAGCGCGCAAACGGTGGGCGTCATCAGCGGTCTCGCGTTCGTGGGGTTAGCCTGGGGACTTTTCAAGCTGTTTGGGGCAGTCAGCGCGATTCTCAATCTAACCTGGGGCATCGAGCCATCCAACACGAGATTTGCAGATAATCTCAAAGAGATCATGGCAATCGGCGCAGCCGCCACAGTTTTCCTGGTGTCGAGCGTCCTGACTTGGGTGGTGGTTGACGACTTCACCAGTCAAGTATTGCGCGCGCTGCGACTGCTCATGTGGGCGGACGCGCTGGCTTCGGCTTCGGTAACCGGGTTGGTGAACCTGCTGGCCTGGCTGCTGCTGGTCCTTTCGCTGGTTATCATCTATCGGTACGTGCCGCGGCGGCTGGTGCGTTGGCGCTGGGCGGCTCTGGGCAGCCTGGCCGTCGGCGTGGCTCTGCAACTAATGAACTTTGGTTTCGTAATGTTTATGACTCATGTCGCTCCGTCGCAATTTGTGCAGGGCATCCTAGCTTCGGCGCTGGTGATTCTGTTCTGGCTTTTCCTGGCGGCCAGACTGCTCGCTTGGGGCGCGGCGTTATCGGCTTACGCTCAAAGCGTTTACGACCTTGACGGTCCTCAGCCGGGCTCCGTTTTCAGATGAGATCCTCCGTCTGACGCGCTGCGCGCCTTTCCGGTTGCGCCCAGGTGCCAATACTTATAAAGTGAGCGCAATCTGGCGCCGACCGTAGGTCTGCGCGCATAGCGGAGGTATCAGAATGGCCAGACTGGAAGGCAAGGTTGCCCTGATCAGCGGCGGCGCTCGAGGCCAGGGCGCGGTAGAAGCGCGGATGTTCGCGGAAGAAGGGGCCAGCGTCGTGATCGGCGACATTCTGGACGAGCAGGGTCGCCAGACCGAGGCGGAGTTGCAGGAGTTGGGCTACAATGTCACTTTCGTGCACCTGGACGTCACCAGCGAATCCGACTGGGACGCTGCGATACAGGCCGCCATCGGCGCTTACGGCAAACTGGATATCCTCCTCAACAACGCGGGCATCCTGATTCGCAAGAACATTGAGGAAACGACTGAGGAAGATTGGGATCGCATCTTTTCCATCAACGCTAAGGGCGTGTTCCTCGGCACCAAGGCGGCCATACCAGCGATGCGGGAGAACGGCGGCGGCTCGATCATCAACATATCCTCCACCGCCGGGCTCGTAGGCAGTCCCAACGGTTCGGCCAGCTACACGGCTACGAAAGGGGCGGTGCGCCTGTTCACCAAGTCCACCGCGATACAGCACGCGAGAGAGGGCATTCGGTGCAACTCCATCCACCCGGGGCCGATTGAAACGGACATGATCGCCGACACGCTGAACGACCCGGAGAACCTTGCCCTACGGATGCAGCGTCTGCCGCTGGGACGAGTAGGCAAGCCCAGCGAGATCGCCTACGGGGCGATATACCTGGCTTCCGATGAGTCGTCGTTCGTAACCGGCTCCGAGCTGGTCATCGACGGCGGCACCACCGCCGCATAAGGAGATGCCATCATGCCCACTGTAATCGATACCCACTGCCATGCCTCACCATACTGGTTTGAGCCGGTGGAGATTCTGCTGGACGAGATGGAGCGGGCCGGCGTGGACCAGGCAGTGCTGACTCAGTTCTTTGGAGTTTTCGACAACAGCTACCTGGTGGAGGCGGTCAAGCGGTTTCCGGGCCGATTTGCTGTGATTGCCATCGTGGACCATACGCAACCGGACGCTCCTGATCGGGTTGCTGAGCTGCACGATCAGGGAGTTGACGGCCTGCGGTTTAACTGCTCCTGGCGGGCGGAAGGCGACGATCCATTGGCGCTATGGCGCAAGTGCGCCGACCTGGGCGTGACCGCCAGCGTGATGGGCACGTGCGAACAGTACGCCGATCCGGAGTTTGAGGCCATCGTCCGGGAGCTGCCCAACTTGAACATCGTCATGGAACACCTGGCGGGGGTTGGCGCGTTCTGGGGACCGGGGCGGGCTAACGCTGAGATTCCCATGGAGGCATACCAGCGGGCATTGGCGCTATCCAAGTACCCCAACGTGTACGTTAAAGTGCCAGGGCTGGGCGAGTTTTGCCCGCGTCCGATGCCATTCCGCCAGCCCGTTCCCTTTGAAACCGTGCCGCCGCTGATTGAGATGGCGGTGGAGGCGTTCGGCGGGGACCGGCTGATGTGGGGCAGCGACTTCCCGCCGTCGGCCAATCGGGAAGGCTACCGCAACGCGCTGCGGTTCCCCATGGAGTTGATTGAATATCCAAGCACGGGAGCCAGGGACATGGTATTCGGTGGGACGGCGGCGAAGTTGTGGGAGTTTCGTTAGACCCATCGTGCGCGATGTCGTATTGTAGGGGCGAAAAATTTTTCGCCCCTACGTTTTGCCAAGCAATGATGGAAAAGGAGGACGCACCATGCCACGTTTTGCAGTTGATTTGAACACACCAGAGGGACGCGCGGCCGTTGGGGGCCAACCCTGGCGGGTTGCGCCGGGGTTGGTTCCCGGAGAAACCAACGAAGGGCTGTCGGCACGCCTGCTGGCTGCGCCGCCGCGCCTGGCGGACTACGACGATTCGTCGTGGGACGAGTGCGACAACGTGCGGCAGAGCCTGTCCGAAGGGTTCACCTTCGCGTGGTATCGCATCGCCGTCACGCTGCCGGATACGATTGATGGAGTGGACGTGGCCGGCTACCGGGTTTGGTTTGAGACGAACTTCGACAACTACGGCGAGGTGTGGGTCAGTGGCGAGATTGACCGGGCTGCTGGCAGCATCGTGGGCCTGAACACGCCGCACCGAGTTGAGATCGCGGAGGTTGGGGAGCCGGGCGCGCAGTACGTCATCGCGTGCCTGTGCCTGAACGGGCCGCTGGCCGCGCCGCGCGGGGGCATCTTCATGCGGTTTGCGACGCTGGCGTTTGAGGCTACGGACAATTAGCGCCTTGTCCTATGGGGTAGGATGTAGGGGCGGGCTTGATACCCGCCCTTATGGATTGGAGGTGTGCTGATGGCAAATTGGCAGCATTGCCCGGCGGTGGAACGGGCCGACAAACAGGATGGTGGCCTGTGGATGTTCAAAGGCACTGACGTACCGCTGTGTCAGCTATATGAAAGCCTGGCGGACGGGGATAGGGTGGACGATTTCGCCGCGCGGCACGGGGTGGATGTTGAGCTGGTGGCGGCGGCGCTTCGGTACGAGGAGGAGGAGTTCATCAACGACTTGCTGATTCGGCCTGATGGGCCGGGGGAGATTGCGGCGATTCCGGTCGTCGTACCAACAGGCCATGAAATACCGGACTGGAGCGATTGCGCGGTGGTAGAAAGGATCGCCGGCAAAGTGAGCGGCGCATGGATATTCACTGAAAGTCGGCTGCCCTTATGGGCTTTGTACTCCGAGCTAGCCGGCGGCACGACGATTGACGAGTTCGTCGATTGGTACTCTGGCGATAAAGCGAAAGTCATAACTGTGTTGCATCATGCGGTGAAAGCTTTGCAGGAGAATAACCGGACGGCCTATGCTTATACTGCTTGACCATAGCTCGCCCGCGCCAATTCGACGGCATTTGCCCGGCCACACCGTTCACACTTCTGCCCAACTAGGATGGGAATCATTGCCTGACGGTAATGTGCTGACGCTGGGGGAGGAAGCTGGGTACGAGTTGCTAATCACCAGCGATACGCGCATCTACTATCAGCAAAACCTATCCGGCCGGAAATTGGCTATCTTGGCGTTCACAGTCAACAGGTGGAGGCTAATCCGGGAGAGACTCGATGCCATCAATGCTGCCATCAGCCGAATCCAGCCCGGAGATTACGTTGAAATCGAAATCCCTTTGCCGCCTCTACCGGAATACACAGGCAGTAGGGACCCTGAATGAGCTGACGGGATAGGATAGGGGCGGGTCTTGGTAACCCGCCCCCCCTCGCCTACATGTGCAACCCGCAACGCGGGCGTTGCTACTTCTTGCTAGGCGTGTTGTTCCCTCGGCCTCCACCGGAAGGCCGCCCCGTGGTAGAAGGGGCATTGGCGGGTCGACCTCTTCCACCGCCGCTTTTACCTCCCGATCCACCGCGTCCTTTCATCTCAAATGACTGCATGATGCACCTCGCTTGACTCTAATGACGCTGCCAGTCCTGGGTGCAGGACAGCTACAGCGGTCTAATTGACCACCGGGCAGGTCGAGTCGGTTTATGTGGATAAGGTGAACACTATCGTTCACCTTATCTAATTGTACTGGATGCAGCCGTCTTACGACAGGTGCTGGCGGTAGAAGTCGAAGATGCGGGGCCAGGCGGCGTTGGACGCTTCCACGGCGTAGCTGGGGCGGTCAACGGCGACGAAGCCATGGCCGGCGTTGGGGTAGATCTCGTACTCCCAGGACTTGCCGGCGGCCTTGATGGCGGCGTCGGTGGCTGCTACCTCTTCGACGGTGGGTCGCGCGTCGTCCGCTCCAAAGATTCCCAGCATCGGGCAGGATAGATCCGCCACGAACTCGATGGGAGCGTGAGGCATGGCCTCGGTGGGAGGCTCGCTGTCGCGCGGGGTTACGCCGCCGCCCCAGCAGTCCACCGCGGCGTCGATGCCGGACAGTTTGCAGGCAGCCAGGAACACCTGGCGTCCGCCGGAGCAGAACCCGATGATGCCAACCTTGCCGTTATAGTTGGACAGGTGGCGCAGATAGCTGATGGCGCCAGCAGCGTCGCCCAGCGTGCGGTCGTCGGGCATGCCACCAGCCTCGCGGATGCTGTTGCTGTTGGCGACGGGGTCGTCGTGGCCCTGGCGGTAATGCAGGTTGGGCATGATGGCGATGAAGCCGTTGTGCGCGAACTTGCGGGCCATCTCCTTGCTGGCTTCGTCCCAACCGGGCATATGGTGGAACAAGTGGACGGCCGGGAAGGGTCCCGGGCCCAGCGGCCGGGCCAGATATGCGTTGATGGCGTCGCCGTTGTGGCCTTCCACCCAGATGTGTTCGGCCGTCATTCCCTGGTAAGCCATATTGAAAACCTCCGATAGCGTAGGCGTGGTTCGTTTCGCGGTGTTGCGACCAACCGACAGGACATAACCGTCGATTGACGCGTAGCAGGTTAATGGTCGCCGTGCCGGGTGTCAAACGAACCAAATTCAGGCCGGTTGTTCCGGCTTGACGCCGTACTTGGCTAAGATTGCGTCCACGAAAGGTTTGAGTACGGTTTCGGCGCGATCAATGCGTATAGCGACCGCGCTAGATTCGTCCTCTTTCCCGTAGTAGATGAGAGTGTTTCGCGCCATTTCTTCGGCCTCGTCGCGTAGCTGGCCATTTTCAATATACAGAATCTGGGATTCGGGGATATACACTACCGCCGGTTTCGGCAGCGACGCAGGTTTGGCGCCGTCTATTCCTGGTTGAGCCATGGTCTGCCTCCGTACCTTTGTGCCAGTCTGCGGTCTTTGTAAGCAGTAAGTAACGCTCCCGTTGCCGGGTCTCCAACAAACACAACCTTTATCCATTGCCGGGATTGGGGTACCCGCCCGACGAGGATAGTCCTCAATTCGCCGTCATCGTATTCTTCAAATTGGTCATAAGGGTCGTTGATAATTTGCACAATCCATTCCGGGAGAACGTCTTGATGTCGGTCGTCAAATAATTCCCCGTGGCCTGCGATTTTTTGTATCGCGTCGAATGCACGGCGTAGTCTAGCATCTTCGTTCATATTACTTTCTGGCGCAGGACTGTGGCACATGCCTAATGTCGTCCAGCCACAAGCACTGTGCGATCATCCAGTTGGTTGATTGATGGCGAATGACTCTCTGCGCCGCCGCCGAATCGTCCATGCCGATGAACCGCCGGCCAAGACGCGCCGCCGTCATCAGCGTGCCCCCGCTGCCGGCGTAGCAGTCCAGCACGGTGTCGCCGGGATTTGACGAGGTGAGGATGATGCGTTCTAGCATACCGGCGTTCTTCTGCGTCGGGTAGGCCGGCCGCTGCGGGTCTTTATAAAGCCAAACGTCTTGCGGCAATTTGCCGATGGCTTCGTCAGCCTAGCGGATTTTGCGCGGGTTGCCCGTGCCGCTCCATGCAATCAAGCCGGCGGTTTCCAGTTCGTCCAGTCTGGCCGGAGCATAGCGCCAGTGGCGGCCCGGCGGTGGGTCCATGCCCCGCCACGGCTGCCCGGTGGGGCCGTTTTCGGTGACGCCGGGGGCGTGCAGAGGCGTGGTGGTATAGCGACGGCCGGCGGAGTCGGTATGCGGGTACAGACGGGCCACTTCGTCGTCGCTCAGCGGCTCCCGCTGTGGATTCCAGGTTAGGTGGCTGGGCGAAACCGAGTAGAAGAGGATGGTGTCCTTGATATTGCCGTAGGAATAGCGGTCGAAGTTCTTGGGGTTGCACTTGATGCGGGTGATGGCGTTGCGGAAGTTTTCAGGGCCGAACACGTTGTCCATTAGCAGGCGGACGTGGTGCTCCATCTTCACGTCGATGTGGACGTAGATTGAGCCAGTGGGCGACATTACGCCACGAATGGCAGACAACCGCTTCGACAGGGCATCCAGGTAGTCGGAGCCACGCAGGGTGTCCGAGTAGGCGGGCCGGCCGGATGCGCTGACGGTGTTGGCGCGGTGATCGTCAATCAGGAATTCATTATTGGTGGCGAAGGGGGGATCGATATAGACCAGATCGGCCTGAATCCCCCGTTCGGCCAATAACCGCAGGCCGTCCAGGTTGTCGCCGGAGTAGAAAATGTGCTGCATGACTATCGGCAATTTTAATGGGAACTATCGAAGAGGTCTAGGCGGAGAGTTCCCAGCGGAGCAGTTCGCGGTAGCGGTAGTTATCGGCCCAAGGCAGCAGCTCGAGGACGATGGATTCGGGGTCGAGCACTTCGCCCTGGCGTCGGGCGTCTTTGAGGTAGCGGCTAAGGCGGGTGAAGGTGGGGAGGCGGAAGCCGGCGTCGGCGATGCGTCGGATGACGTCGGCGGGTTCCGGTGGGCACTCCGGATCCCAGTCATCGGCGACGGTGTCGGCGATGCGGCGGAGCTTGATGACGGCGAGTTCGCGGGCGAATTTGCGTTTGAGGGTGTCTATGCGACGCCGGAGTTGGGAGAGGGTCATGGGGTTACCTCGGGGAGTTATCGTCAGAATCTGGATTTTCGGGATTAGGGGATTACCGGGATTGGGGATATCCGGAATCACGAAGCGTTTCTAGGCGGTAACGCTGCTTGGCGGCAGGGGTTTTGGATTCCGGCCCCGTATCAAGTACGGGGTGACGTTCTTTCGCCGGAATGACGGTTGAGGAGGCTGGAATGACGGTTTATCAGTTTGGATTGATAGTCGAAAGGACGTGGGGACGAGTTAGGTGGTTTGCTGGAGGGAGTTGATGGCGGTTTCGAGGTTGTTGAGGTCGGAGCGGAGGTTTTCGAGTTCAGTGGCGCGGAGGTTGAAGGAGAGGGCGCAGTTGGCGGCGCGGAGACGGATGGCCGGGTCGGGGTCGCGCATGGCGTCGGCGAGGACGGAGACGCAGAGAGGGGTGAGGGCGAGGAGTTTCTGACGGGCGATGTTGGCGGACTGCCGGCGGAGTTCGGCAAGGCAGCTGCTGAAGGCGGGATCGGTGAGCCAGCGGCGGAGGGTGGACTCGCCGACATTGGCGGCGCGGGCAGCCTGGGCGATGGTGGGAAAGAAGGCGACGATGGGTAGGGCAGCCTGCTGTCGTTGGGAAAAGGCGGAAAGGTCGATTTCCCGCCCATTTCCGCTTACTTCCGCTAATTCAGGCAGGGCGGGGGTCGTGTCGTGGGGCTCAATGGGTGCAGCGAGAGGAGTTTCGGAGGCGTTAGCAATGGTTTTGGCGGGCAGGCGAGCGGTTTTGGAGGTGCGGTGTTTGCGATGTTTGGACGTGGGCATTGGATGGCTCGCGGCCTGGGTGGCGAGTTTGATTTGGGATGCTGGTTAATATGGTAAGGATAGGTGAAGGGTGTGGGCAAGGGGGAAGTGTCACTGGGCGGGGCTTTTAGTTCACCAACCTCCGATCATTCCCGCGAGGGCGGGAATCCAGGAGATGCTGACCTTAGGTCAAGTTGGTGGCAGCGAGGCGTTCCTGGATTCCGGATCAAGTCCGGAATGACGGGAATATCGGAATGACGGGAATAGTCGGAATACCCTCGGATAGATATGGTCTTTAACTGCGTTGGTTGAGCAGTGCGCGCAGCATACGGGCCATTTGCGCCTCGTGATATTGGGCGAAGACGGTGAACTCGCGCAGGTTGCGGGCGGATTCTTCGGCTGGGTCGAAGCGGTCGCCCATGAGGGCGTAGTCGCCGGCGAGTTCATGGTTCCAGACCCGGAGTTCGTCCAGGGTCAGCTGAGGCTCGAACTGGAAGCCGTAGGATACGCCGTAGCGGAAAGCCATGGGGAAGCGGACGTAGCCGCCGTCGCGGCGCAGCATCGTGCCTTGCGCCAGCAGGGTTGCGTCGGGCGGGACGGTGAACTGCTCGCCGTGGAGAGTGGGAACCAGGGGGATCTTGATTTCGCTGAACGCCGGGTCAGCGGCGCCGGACTCGGTAATGTCGATCTTGCGGAGGCCGAACTGGTAGCCGCCGGTGGGAGCGACGGCTCCGCCCAGTGAACGGGACAACAGTTGCGCTCCGAGACAAATGCCGACCACCGGCGTGGGCGCGACGCTGCCCAGGTTGCCAGTAGCGGCTTCGCGCAGGTAGGCCATTTCCTGGATAAGGGCCGGGTAGTTGTCGTTGGCGGACATGGGGCCACCGAGCGAGACTATCAGGTCCGTTTCGGACAAGTCCGGCGCGTCAAAATTGGGGAAGTCGGGCGCGCCCTCATAGAGCGGGACGGTAGTGAGCGCAAAGCTGGCATCTCGCAGAACGCCGGTGAAGTTGCCGCCGAGGGTCTCGACGGCGATGTGCTGGATGATGACGGCCCGCTTGGTCATAGCGGATTACCAGCTTGACGCGCCAAATCTCCCAGCACGAGGCGGTCGGTAGGGAAGGCCAGCGGCTCCGGCGGGGAGTGGGGCGGGAACCAGGCTGCTTGGTCCAAGTCGTCCGACGCGCGCAGTTCTCCGCCGGATATTTTGGCGTAGAACCAGACGCCGACGGTGAGGGAGTTGGGGTTGTGAAAGTTGGAATGGACGGCACAGACGTCGCCGATCTCTACGTCAATCCCGGTTTCTTCTTGGAATTCGCGGCGGGCGGCGTCGCGGATGTCCTCGCCCCACTCGACGTAGCCGCAGGGGATGCACCACTCGCCGACGTTGCCGCCGGCGGAGCGCCGGCCCAGGAGGATACGGCCGGCATCGTCCAGCAGGACGACGGCGACGCCTACCGCCGGGTTGCGGAAGTGTACGAATCCGCATGATGCGCAGGCGGGCCGGGGCAGACCGCCGCGAATCGTGGGGGCCAGAGGCTCGGCGCAGCGGGGGCAGTAGCGGTAGTCGGGGGAGATGGATCGATCCAATTCAACCCTCCGCCCAAGTCTAGCTATCGCCTTGAGCCATGAAAAAGATTCCCGGCCGTGGTTCACCATCAGTTGTAGTGAAATTCAGGGTCTTGTCTTGAATAGTGTTGTACCAGCGGCGGATAGCAAACAGATACTCATCGCCCAGGGCCGGGGTTGTGTTGTGCAGATTGTTTTGCTGATAAACCCGAACAACGTAGGCACAAATGTCAGCGATTTGAATCCCTACGCTTGATGAGGAGTCAACGAATGAAGGTGTGTCGGCGATATGGTCATTAGCCATTCCTTCGAATGATCGGAACAGGTAACCTGAAAATCTTTCGCTCAAACCGCTGAGTTGGCCGCTGTGGCCATCAAACATCACATTGGCCATGGAATCTCGGTCCGACGATAGAAGTTCGATGCGTTGCATTAGGAACCGAAAACGGTTTTCTAACCTGTCGTCATCTTGGTTACGACCAATGAAAGGACCTTCCATGACAATAGCGAATACAACGATGGGTAAGTTCCTGAATTCGGCGAAAAATTCGTCAGCTAACGCTCGTGCTTCCGGTCTCCGCCGGTGATTAGATCAGTTGAGCAAGTTCCTACCCTTAAGTTCCGTGTGGGCCCGATCGGACCCCAGCGTATTTTGCTTGATCGCGTAAACTCGCCTGCTAATCATACGAGCATCTTTTTCATCACAACATACGGCCAGCACAACGGGACGATGATTCTGATCGTTTGGGTTAGGATGGCCACTTTCGTCAATGAACGCTAGCATGGACTTTCCTTTTTTGCTCGACATCTCGCCGATTTTGAGAATTAACCGAATTTCGGAATCGGACACGTGTGTCGCAGTTGTTGACAAGGGATTGTCTATACCTATACGCTATAGACAGCGTTGGAAGGAACTCCCTGTGGGAGTGACAACTGACGCTCTGGAAAACGAAGAGGTGCCCGTAGTTCAAACCAACTACGGGCATTTTTTTATTCTCCGTCACGTGGAGGCGTGGCCTCGGCGAAGGCCACGGCCGGGGAGGGCGCCGGTGTTTTCGTCCTGCTGGATCACCACCTGGCCGTTGACGATGACGTACTCGATGCCCACCGGGTATTGCTTGGGGTTCTCTTTGGTAGCGAGGGCCTTTACGGTGTCGGGGTTGAACACCACTACGTCGGCTTTGAAGCCGTCGCGCAGCAGGCCGCGGTCGGGGATGCCCAATCGTTGGGCCGGGAAGGAGGTCATCTTGCGGATGGCTTCGGGTAGGCGCAAGTGTCGCTCCGCGCGGACGAACTCGGCCAGGACGATGGGGAAGCAGCCGTAGGTGCGCGGGTTGGGATACTCGCCGAAGAGGATGGCATCGGAGGCGATCATGCCGTAGGGGTGGGACACGAAGGCGTAGAGGGTCTGGGCGTTGGTGCCGAGGCCGACGGTGCTGATGCCCAGGTTCTCGGACAACAGCAGGTCGAACAGCGTGTCGGCGGGATCCTGTCCGCGCATTTCGGCGATGTCGGTGATGAGGCGGCCGTCGTAGATTTGATTCTCGGGGCGGGTGAAGTTGGTGAGCCAGTTGTTTTCGAGGCGGCTGGGAGTGATCTCCCGCTTCATGCGGGCGCGGTCGTCGGCGTCCTGCAAGGCGGCGATGAGGCGTTCCGGGCCGCCGTCCTTGGCCCAGTGGGGCAGGCCGATGGTAGGCGTGGTGCCGGAGTAGGGATAGGTGTAGCAGTCAAAGGTGCAGTCGATGCCCTCGGCGCGGGCGTTCTCAACCAGTTCCAGATGCCCGATGTGACTGCCCACGCCGGAAACCGATTGCCGGTAGTGGGTGAGGTGGACGGGGATGCCGCTGCGCCGGCCGATGTCCACAGCCTCGTGCCACGGGGCGAGGTAGCCCTGGCTGAGCAGGCTGGCGCGGGTGTGGGTGTGATAGTGGCCGCCCAGCGACGCGGCGGTTTCGGATAGCGCCACCAGTTCGTCGGTGTCGGCGTAGGCGCCGGGCGGGTAGTCCAGGCCGGTGGATAGGCCCCACGCGCCTTCTTGCATGGCCTCGCGCACGACGGATTGCATGTCGGCGATCTCAGCCGGAGTCGCCGGTCGCTGGTCCCAGCCCACGCTCCAGATGCGGACGGGGGAGTTGCCCAGGATGTAGGCCATGTTGATGGCGACGGAGTTGTCGTATTTGCCCAGCAGGTCGGCGACGGTGAGCCAGTCGGCCGGCATGGGCGGGTAGCCATTGAGTCCGGCGTCGAGCCAGATGTAGCGGTGCAGCTCTTCCTGGGTCTGGAAGGGCGCGTGGGAGATGCCGTCGATGCCGACGAGTTCGGTGGTGACGCCCTGGCGCACCTTGGGGTCGTGGTGCGGTTCGCCGAGGATGGTGAGGCCGGCGTGGGAGTGCAGGTCGATGAAGCCGGGGCAGACGACGTGGCCGGTGGCGTCGATGACACGGGTGGCGTTTTGGCGCAGGTCTGTGTCGTCGCCGCGGTGGATGGTGATGGTGTCGCCGGTGATGGCAACGGCGGCGGGGAAGCCGGGGCTGCCGGAGCCGTCGATCACCTGTCCGTTGGTGATGAGGAGGTCAATCATGGCGGCCATGATAGCGGCGGGGGATGCAGTGGGCAAGGTCAGGTTTTCGCATGGATGCACACGATAGAGAATATTTTGTTGATTTGGGCATCTGACCGTCTTACACTGCCGCTTGATTTACCAGTCCACTACGTATGGAGGCTGTTATGAGCGAACTGGATGCCCGCTACGAACGCGGGCAAGAAACGCGGCGAATGTTCGGTGGGGGTCAGATTACCGGCGGGTCATCGCCGGGTGCGTGGGACATCGCGCTGGACCTGGAGCGAATCCTGGGAGAGGGGCTGTTCGGGTCGATCTGGCCTCGGGAGGCCCTGACGCCGGTGCAGCGAGAGATGATCACGCTGTCGTGTCTGATCGTGTTGAACCGTGAGGTGCAACTGCGGCGGCACCTGGGGAACGCCCTGAACATCGGGCTGACGCCGGAGCAGGTGGTGGAGCTGATCATCCACGACACCTGGTATGCAGGAGCGCCCGGCGGGATCCAAGCGCTAACGATATGCAAGTCGGTGTTCGAGGAGCGGGGGATTGACTTCACACCGTCCAGGATTCACGACTCCAACGAGGACCCGGACAGCCTGTTCCAGCGGGGTGACGAGTATCGCCGCAACTACATGGGCGGCGGCGGCAGCCGACCGGCTCCGCCGACACAGGCCGAGGCCGAGCTGGGTCGGATCACCGGCGAATATTACTGGGGCGCGACGTGGACGCGACCGGGCCTAGACCTGCCCAGCCGGTGCATCTGCACCATGGCCTGCCTGGCCGCTTTGGGGCGCGAGGGGCCGCTGCGCAGCCACATCCGGGGCGCGCTGAACATCGGGTTCACCCAGGACCAGATTATCGAGGTGTTCGGGCACATGACGCTGTACGCCGGCATCCCGTTTGCGCGGGGAGCGATGGATATTGCCAACGAGATATTTGCGAGCGGGTGATTGGCTAGACGGCCCGATTAACGTTATCCCCTTCTTTTAGGTGCAAGAGAAGGGGATAACTGTAGCAAATGCTTCCGTGTAAAGGGGAACTAATCATGGTGTCAGAAAGGACATTTCACCTGTACGGAGATAATATCGTTGAATGTGAACGAACTTTGCATATCATTGAACGTGCGTTAGCCGGCGAACAAATATATCGCCTAGGTATGGGCGGCACTCCGGCTAATCCTGTGTTTCGTTTGGCGTTTAGAAATAGGGACGAACGGTTTTCTTTTGCTTTCTTCCCGGGGTTTGGACGGTGGAATACCGACGTTCTCCAATTCGTTCGCGGTGTTGGGCTCCGTGAAGCGCCGGATATTGTTATTGCAGAAGTGATTGCCGGTTCCTCCAAGCCGCTTATGTCGGTAGAGTATTCCGGCGCTTTAGCGGCCGGCAATCAGGCATGGCAACGCAGTGGAAGGGCGTATGCTCATGGTCGAGCGAGAGTCCCTTACTTGTATGTGACGGAGATTGGCGGTCAAGAATTGGGGGTGCAGCGAGACCGGAGGGCTTCACGCTACCCAAATCCTGCCGTCCCGTTTAGCTACTTGTGCCATTCTACGACTAGTCGTTCCGTTGTATTGCCAGTGTTTGTACCAAATCCAGGTTTGACGGCAGAAGGTCGCGCAAGATTTGCAGGAGTGCTTGGCGAGGAAGAATTGGAAGGATTGGTTCGTGCGATAATACTTTCCGAAGATAGTGATTTACTTGAAGAATTGCTGAGTCGGAAAGTACTCGAGTTCGTCGCATTGATTTCAGACTCTTCAACCCGCGGCAGGACCTTGAAGTCAGAACAATGGCGCGACGCTTACGAAGCCATCGCCATTGATCATAACGGCTTCGTTGATTATCTGTTGACACAAGAGAGAATCCGATGGTCTAAGCGCATTTCTGCAAAATTGGACGTAACCAGCCGTCTCCGTAGATTGCTGGCCAAGGCTGCTGAGCATGGCCGAGGATTGACATCGGAGTCTCTTCCATTCTGCTTGCTTGAAGTCCAGGGTCGCATGAATTTCGCCAGCGAAGTACAGATTCTGTACCCTCATATAAGCAATCGCTTTATCGAATGGCTGAGGAAAGAACGCCCCTTAGCGGTCTGCTGGCTAACGGGATATAAGCCTAGAGGTGATGACAGTAGGCCAGACCGCGGCCTGCCTCCGTTTGCCAAAATGCTGGTTGGGGACGGCTGCGATTTGCTTTCAGTAGTATATGGACCGGGGAACCCGGAACACTGGCGACGGCTTGTCGATGACCCCAATGCGCTTGTTGCCAACGGATTGTGGGAAGCAATCATCGCAACGAGCGACGCGATATTGATTGATTCAGTTACCGACTATGTGAGCACCAACGGTTATCTACGCAGTCACTGGGTCGTTGCAGACCAACCCGAAATACATGAGATCATCCCAGCCGAAACCGATCGCTTTCGGGGAACACGACGTAGATACCGTAATTCACCTCCTGTTCACCGCACTAAGTGATAACCAAATTTTTGAAGGATTGTGCAACCCTCCCGGTGGCGATTGGAGCGGCATTTCGTTACAAGATATTGACCGAGAAACTGAGTTTCGGTGGTTGTCGCTCCCGCGGGTTAGTGGCCAAGCGAGTAAACGCCCTGACCATGTAGCCCAATTGTTCAGCACAACCGATGGTCAGTCTTTGATATTGGTGATCGAGTCCAAGGACAGAGCAACATCACTCGAGAGGAATATAGGCCCTCGTCTTAAACGCTATGTGGCGGATCTCGTCGGCTTTCCTGCAAATGTTATCAGGAAGGTTGAAGTGGATAGTGAATGGACCGAGGCGAAAGATCGGTTTAACCAGTCTGGCTTCACCTACGTGTCGGCAGTGGCCTTTTTGATGCGCAATGCGGATGAATTGGTGCTGGCGGCAACAAAGTCAGACTCCGATTTACAGATCGGACTTCAATTTGATGACGCGGGCAGTTGTGCGGTTCATATACGATTCACGACAGCAGTTGGAAAAAATGTCGCAGACTACATCGCCGCATTACCAGTGGGTACTATTGGAATGTCTGTCCACCTGCATTAGTAGTTTAGGTATAGAGATTCGTGGACCGCTTCGATCGGGCCGTTCAGCACTTTTCCCACCGCTGAGTTGCCACTAGGCACCAACAGGAATCGCTTATAGAGGTCTCCGGGAATGGTTTGGGAAATCGTACCTTCTCCTCGGTGACCATCGAATGACAAAGCCCATTTGACGTTTCGCTTATTCAAATCCTCGAGATATCTAAAGAATCGCTCCAAGTCCAAGTTGGCCGTGTAACGCATCCGGTTCCCAGCATAAGGCGGGTCCAAGTACACAAAGTCTCCGTCCCTGGCGTCTGACAGAGTGTCAGCGTAGTCAGAGCATTGAAAACTCACGTTTTGTACAGCTTCATGCCACTGTGTGACGATTTTAGCGAACCGGTCCGGCTGCATGCCTTTCCGTGAAAGATGGAAGGAGTTGTTGAACTTGCCTTCGTTATTGAAGCGTATGATGCCGTTCACGCAGGTGCGGGTCAGAAAATTCAAGTCAAATGGGTTGGGTTCCCCGTTGAAGCGTTCCCTAACCTGGTAGTAGTACTCAGGAAGGTTATCCTGGAGCAGTTGCCATTGGGTTGCGTAGTTTGAGATCAGCTCCGAAGGTTCTTCCTTGACAATTTGCCAGAGGTTAATCAATGGAGGGTAGATGTCTCCAGCAATCGCTTTTGGATTTCCCAGTAGGAACAACAAAGCTCCGCCACCGAGGAAAGGCTCAAAGTACCGCCGGTGTTGGGGAGCAAATCGCGCTATCGTCGCTGCCTGTGACCGCTTACTCCCAGTCCATTTGATTAATGACGGTACGGTTTGGCGTTGCCGGGTTTCATCTGCGTCACATGGCGCCTCCGCCGGTGCTGCTGCATAATCTCTGGAAACGGAAACTTCGCAAAGTGTACGTTGAACGCTACCGAGGCGGCGTCGGGCGATATCGGCATAAACCGGGTCGTTTTCAAACCCCAAGAAGCGTAGGCCCTGCTCTTTGGATGCGACACATTCCGAGCCAACACCGGCAAAAGGAACCAGGACGACATCGCCAGGCTTGGCCGATATAGCCAGCATCCGCCGAATTAACCGCAATGGTTTTTGCGCCGGGTGCTTGCCGTGGCGCAACTCACTCCGTTTTTTATTGTTCGGAATGTCCCATACTGTGCGTAACTGTTTCCCTGACTGCTTCAATAGATCTGATGGTTCACTGATGGCTTTCGCTGTTTCGTAATTGAAGTAATAGCGCCGCTCATTTCCGCCAGTATGCGCCCATAAAATTGTCTCATGGCTAGCGGTCAATCTTCGGCCAGACAAATTTGGAAAACTATTTCGCTTGTACCAGACTACCTCATTGATAATCTCAATGCCGAGCAGTTGCATCACGAAATTGATGATGCCTGAGTTATGGTACGTACCATGAACCCAGATGGACCCGGTAGGGCGAGTGATACGCTTCACTTCCCGTAGCCAAGCGAAGGTCAAGGCTACATAGTCCGTCAGCGGCATATCGTCCCAATCGGCGGTGATTTTAGACCAATCCCCGCCAAATCCGGGTAAGTCGTTTGAGCTGTCCCACTTCCACAGATTCCCTTTGCTGGCGTTGTACGGGGGATCAGCTATGACGATGTCCGCGGAGTTGGTTGGGATTTGCCGCATTCCTGTAATGCAGTCCAGGCATTGAACGGTATTGACAGCGAATGGGCCGAGCGTATCCTCATTACGCATACCCGTTTCAAGTTCCGTATCGCTATAGGGAACGGGTAGGTTGGCCACTTCCTCGAAATGTTGGGTTGTGCTTCTTTCCATCAGTTCGGCTCCTTGTTTCAACCGTTCGTCGTCCAGTTCACCCCTATTCCTAATGGCGAACAGGGGCAACGAATGGTCACATTACCAGCACGAACAAGATAGCATCCTCAGGCAGTTGTAAGCATTCTCAGGACGTCACCAACAGGGCCTTTTCAAAGTCCTTGCTGGCAGCAATCAATCGTTAGAATCAGGATTCACCGGATTATTGGATTACCAAGATTGTAACCGTCCATTGAATGAAACACCCAATCCTGGTAATCCCTGAATCTTGAAAATCCTGATTCTGACCATGACTTTGAAAAGGCCCTGCGTCACCAATGGTGAATAGACTACTCGGTGTGGCAATGGTCTACACTATCTTCCCAAAGTTGGGCTAGGCGACGTAGCCTACCTCGGCGCAGCCTGGGAGCCAGTGGCGTCGGTCGTTCTGTAGGAGGGCCTCGCTGTGGGGTGGGCCGCTCATGCCGGGGATATAGCGGTATGGGGCGGGCGCTCCGGGCATATCGAGGCTGTCGATGATGGGATCAATGATGCTCCACGCCAGTTCGATTTCGTCGTTGCGTGTGAACAGCGAGGCGTCGCCGGCCAACACGTCCAGAAGCAGACGCTCGTAGGCGTCCGGTATGTCAATGCCGGCGAAGTCGTCGTGGTAATGAAACTCCAGGTCAACCGTTTTCATTTCCAGCCCGGCATCGGGCACTTTGGACTGGAACTCCAGGCGCATTCCTTCGTTGGGCTGGATGCAGATTGACAGCGTGTTGCCCGGAAGGTCCGCGTCATCAGGCGTGGGAAACATCATGTGCGGCGGAGAGTGGAACTGGATCACCATTTCCGTGCTTTTGCGGGCGAGACCTTTGCCGGAGCGGAGGTAAAACGGAACCCCCTGCCAGCGCCAGTTGTCGATGAATAGGCGGAGCGCGGCGTAGGTCGGGGTCTGGGAACCGGGGGCGACGCCCGGCTCGACGTGGTAACCGTCGTACTGGCCGATGACCAGGTTTTGGTGTAAGTCGCGCAGGGACATGCGCCGGACTGAACTGAGTACTTTGACCTTTTCATTGCGCAGGGCGTCCGCTTCAAAGGCGTAGGGAGGGTCCATTGCCACCAGGGTGAGCAGTTGGAGCAGGTGGTTCTGGAACATATCGCGGAGGACACCAGCGCGGTCGTAGTATTCGCCGCGTTCTCCGACCAGGACATCCTCGGCGACGGTGATCTGCACCTGGTCAATGTAGTTGCGGTTCCAGATGGGTTCGAAAATGGCGTTGGCGAAACGGAACACCAAGAGGTTCTGGACGGTTTCCTTGCCGAGGTAATGGTCGATGCGATAGACCTGATCTTCGCGGAAGACTTTGTGGATGTGGGAGTTCAGTCGGCGCGCGGTGCTCAGGTCGGAACCGAAGGGCTTTTCCACTACCATGCGTCGCCAACCGTCGGCCTCCACCGTCAGGCGCGCCGACGACAGGGCAGATACCGCCGGCTCGTAGAGGCCGGGGGCCAGGGCCAGGTAGAATAGGCAGTTGAGCCGTCCGTCGCTATCAGTGGATAGATGGCCGATGCTCGCGCTGGCTTCAGACAGAGATCCGGGATCGGTGACGTCGGCCGTTACGTAGCTGAGGCGCGAGGCGAAAGCATCCCATTCCGCGCCGGTAGGTCGTCCGCAGCCCTCGCGCAGCCAATTGCGAAACTCCTCGTCCGTCATCTCGTTGCGGGCGACGCCTACGATGTACACGTGGTTGGGCAGTCGTTCCTTTTGGAACAGGCTGAACAGAGCGGGACCCAACTTCTGGTGCGTCAGGTTGCCACTGGCGCCCAGTATCACCAGGGCGGTGACGTCGCCGTCATCTCCGCTGCCGAGCAGATTCGCGCCGGAGGTCATCATTGGGGGTTGGACTCCCGACCCGATTCACGAACCGCGTGGCCGCCGAACTGGTTGCGTAGGGCGGCCAGCATCCGAGCGCCGAAAGGTTCCTCCTGGCGAGAGCGGAAACGCTGGTAGAGGGCGGCGGTGATGGCGGGCGTGGGAACCGCAAGGTCCACGGATTCATTGACTGTCCAACGGCCTTCACCGGAGTCGTCCACATAGGCGGACAAGCTTTCAAGGCCGGGATCGGCTTCCAAGGCCAGAACGGCCAGATCCAGCAGCCACGAACGCACTACGCTGCCATGCTGCCACGTTTTGGCGATGGCCTTGAGATCCAGGTCAAAGTCGGCCTGCTTGGCCTGAAGTAGCTCGAAGCCCTCGGCGTAGGCTTGCATGAGCGCGTATTCCACGCCGTTGTGCACCATTTTGGTGAAATGGCCGGCTCCAGTGGGGCCTACGTGACTGTAGCCCTTGTCTTCGCCGGGGGCCAGAGTTTGGAAGATGGGTTCCAACCTGGTGAAGGCGTCATGGTCGCCGCCAACCATCAGCGAGTAGCCGTGGACGAGGCCCCAGACGCCGCCACTGGTGCCGGCGTCAAGCAGGTGGATGCCGCGCTCCGACAACATAGCGCCCCGGCGGAGAGTGTCTTTGTAGTTGGCGTTACCACCGTCGATCACGGCGTCGCCGGCTTCCAGCAGGCCGCCCAGCTCCCCGATAACGGCATCGGTTACGGCGCCCGCGGGCAGCATGACCCACACGCCTCGCGGCGGCGTCAGGCGGGATACCAAATCAGCAGCCGATTCCGCTGCCACCGCGCCGGCGGATGCGCTGGACGCAACAGCGTCGGCGTTCTGGTCGTACACAACGATCCGATGGCCGCCGTTCAACAGACGTTGAGTCATGTTGGCGCCCATGCGGCCCAGGCCTATCATTCCTAATTCCAAAGCGCTTTCTCCCAAGTCAGAGGAATACTCCCTCACCCCCGCATCAAGTGCGAGGCAGGCTTCAACACTCTCCCGCCAGGGGAGAGGCAGTGTTTAAATTCGCCGTCACAACGTGTCAGCAATGCGATTTATTGCCTCGGCCGGGTCGCCCTGAAGCCGTATGGATACGATACGCCTGTCTAGCTCCCGCAACGCCTGCAAGTCGCCCAACGCCTGGGCGTCGGCGAGGACACCGAAACTGAACGGCCAGCCGGGTATCTCGATGTCATCGACGTGTTCCTGGGTGAGTTGCAGGAAGATGCCGGTGTTGGGGCCGCCCTTGTGGAGCTGGCCAGTTGAGTGCAGGAACCTGGGGCCATACCCGGCAGTGGTCGCTATCCCGTATCTTTCGATGGCGCGTCGGCGCAGTCGGTATATGGCATTCGCGATATTGGGCGAGTCGGGTAGGTAGGCCATAATGGCCAGGTAGTCGCCGGCATTGGACGCGGCAAGCAGGTCTGAGAGGCTCCCGACGTCATCGGTTTTCATCACCGGCAAGTGGCCCTCGCCCTGGTAGCGATCAAGAACGCTCACTGTGCGATCCTTTGCGCCCTGCACGTCAGGCTGGTCGAAGGGATGGATGCCAAGGATATGGCCGGCGATGGCGGTGGCGTACTCCCAGCGGTAGAATTCCGCGCCCAGGTCGTAAGCGTCGGAGAGTTCCAATCGCACCACCGGATGGCCGGCTTCGATCAATTCCGCCATGGCCCGGTCTGATGACCCAGCCTCATCTGAATCGTCATCGGCCAGCCGGAGTTGCACGAAGAGGCGGTCGGAGGCGTATTGTTCGGGTTTGCCCATCGGCTCGGCGGCCACGGGAATTATGCCGGTCCCGCTTTTGCCAACGCTTTCGGCCAGCAGTTGTTCTACCCATAATCCGAAGGCGGCGATTCGTTCTGAAGCCACCAGCGTCAACTTGTCGCGCCCGTGCTTCGCCAGCACGCCGATGACTGTTCCGAGCCAGGCGCCGGGGTTGTTGGCAATTGGAATGGCGGGGATGCAGCGTTGTTGCATCGATAGGGCACGAGCAATCAACGTCTGCGACTTCACGCCCATCAGCGCGGCGGGAACCAGTCCGAAGAGGGAAAGAACGGAATAACGTCCTCCGATATAGGGGTCGTTGATGAAGGCTTGACGGAACCGCTCGGACCGGGCCAATTCTTCGAGCGGAGTTTCCGGGTCAGTTACGGCGACAAAGTGGTCTCCGGGGTGGCCATTGGGGACGTTGGAATTTACGAGTTCCCGAAAATAGGCGTAGAAGGCCAGTGGCTCGGTGGTGGTACCGGATTTGGAGGAAATTACGAACAGGGTGCGCGCCGGTTCAATAGCAGCGGTCGTCGCCGACACCCACGCGGGGACGGTGCTGTCCAGGGTTAGCATATTGGGGTGAGCGCCGTTGACGGACGGCGCGACGACCTGCCGAATAACTTCGGGACCCAGGCTGCTGCCACCCATACCCAGTAAAACGACGTGACGGTAACCCTCGCCCCGGACATTCGCGGCAAAGTCTGCCAAAGGATTGATCTGCGACTGAATATCAGCCGGGAGGGTGAGCCAAGCCAAACGATCCGCGATCTCGGTGGGATCATCGGACCATAATGTATGGTCGTGGCTGCTCAACCGGGTCGGAACGTTTTCGGCGTCGAGCTTGGACGCGATTTGGGACACAAGTGGCGAGTAGTCGCCAAGGTGATAACGGTCGGTCGTCATCGCAACCTCCTCGCCATCGTGGCATCCTATCTAGGCGAATTTTAGCACATCGGACGTTGACATTATTTTGCTGGATGGTGGGAGTATAATCGCTGACGAACCCAACCCCAAGGGAGCGAATCGACGTGTCAAACCAAAATGCTAGCCGGCCGGGAGCCCATATGGTCATGCTGGGTGATCTACAAGTTCACTACCTGGATTGGGGAGGAGAGGGCGAGCCCGTTCTGGCGCTGCACGGCCTGGCGTCGTCGGGACACTGGTACCGGCGACTGGCTCCGTATCTTGCTGACGGTTACCGTCTGGTCGCGCCCGACCAGCGGGGCCACGGCGCGACCACGCAGGCACCGTCGGGGTACGATTGGCAGACGCTGGCAGAGGACGCCGTGCGGCTGATGGACCATTTGGAAATCCAGCGGGCCGCGGTGTTGGGTCATTCCTGGGGCGGACACGTATCCAGCAACCTGGCGATGCGGTTCCCGGAACGAGTTAGCCGATTGGTGATGATAGACGGGGGTTTTCAGGATGGCACGCTGCTGCCCAATCCGACTTGGGAGGCGTTCCGTCAGCGACTGGCTCCGCGACTGGTGGCGGGGACCCGCACGGAATACCTGGCCCAACTTGAGAGCAACCTGTCTTTCTGCTGGGGCGGCGACCTGGCGGAGATAGCGCTGACGATGGTGTACGAGGGAGAAGACGGGCAAATGCGGGACATTCTCCGTCCCGATAATCACGCGCAGGTGCTGGAAACCATGTGGAACGAGCCGCCTTCGGTGGTGCTGCCGCAGGTATCCGTACCGACGTTGGTGGTGCCGGCGGGTCCACGACCGGAACGGGCGAACTCGTCGTTTTCGCGGCAGAGGGAAGTGATGGTTGCAGCTGCCGAAACCGCGCTGCCCAATGGCCGGATCAACTGGATTGCCGACACGATACACGACATCGGGTACGACAAGCCGGCCGAGTTGGCGGCGGTGATCAGGGACTTTCTGGAGGGAGCGGACTAGGGTTGGCCCGCATCAGGAACGTCAACCCGGTTATTGCGCTCGCTGGATTCCCGCGAAAGCGGGAATGACGGAGGGGTGTGCGGGAATGACGGCGTTTTGCCGACACGCTTTAGTCGGCGGCGGCCGGTGACAGGCCGTCGGCGCCGATGACTTCGCCGCCCACCGGCGCGACATCAACGCTGGGGCCGGATAGCCCGTAGTTGATGGCGTACAACTGGGCGTACACGCCGCCGGCTTCCAGGAGCTGATCGTGGTTGCCGACCTCCGCGACTCGGCCACGGTCCAGCACGACGATCTTGTCGGCGTTGCGGATGGTGGACAGGCGATGGGCGATGACGATGGACGTTCGGTCCGTGAGGATACGGCTGAGGGCCCGCTGGATCAACAACTCGGTGTGGGTGTCGATGTTGGCGGTTGCTTCGTCAAGCACCAGGATGCGGGGATTGCCGGCGATGGCGCGGGCGAAGCTGATCAACTGCCGCTGGCCGATACTCAGATTGATGCCCCGCTCGGCCAACTCTGAGTCGTAGCCGCTATCCATCTCCATGATAAAGTCGTGTGCGCCCACGGCCTGGGCGGCGGCTATGATCTCGTCTTCGGTGAGGTCCTCATTCTGGTAGGCGATATTTTCGCGGACGGTGCCGGAGAACAAGTATGGCTCCTGAAGCACCATGCTCATTTGATGGACCAACGATTCACGCTTGACGTCTCTGATGTCGTGTCCGTCAACGGAAATGGACCCGCCCGTAACGTCGGCGGAACGATGCAGCAGGTTGACGAAGGTGCTTTTGCCGGCGCCGGTGGAACCCACGAGGGCGACATTTTCCCCGGCGTTGATATGGACGTTAATGTTCCTCAGAACCTCTACGCCTTCTACGTAGTGGAAGTTCACGTCCTTGTATCGGATTTCTCCCTTGACCTCTGGAAGAGCCACGGCATCGGGCTTGTCCATGATGTCCGGATCCAAGTCCAGCACCTCGAAGATACGCACTCCAGCGGCCATGGCGCGTTGTAGTTGACTGTACTGCATGGTGAGCTGGCGAATGGGCTCGAAGAAACGCTGGATCCAAAAGGCGAAGGCAACCAGAGTGCCCACTTCCAGGGCGTCCAGTTTGAGAAGCCAGCTGCCGAACAGCACTACGCCGATGCCGATGCCCAAACCGATGAGCAACTCTACTAACGGTTGCAGCATACCAGAGTAGCGGGCGGCTTCCAGGTTGGCGTCCAGGTATTCCTGGTTCAACGTCCTGAAGTGGGCCATGTTTTCGTCCTGGCGGTTCAGGCTCTGTACCACCCGGACGCCGGTGATGTTCTGGTTGTACTCGCCGTTGACCATGGCGATAGCCCGGCGGATCCGCATGAAGGAATGGCGTGCGAAGCGCTGCCAGTACATCATGATCACGGTCAATATGGGGACGATTATCATGCACACCAGAGCCAACTGCCAGCTGACAATCAGCATCAGGAGGATGATGGCGCCTACCGTCACCAGTTCAGCGAGCGCCAGGGCCAACAGCTCGAAGGTTTCCTGCAACTGGAGCACATCGGACTGCATCCGGGACATGACGCGACCGATGGGAGTACGGTGATAGAAGGCGTTAGACTGGTTCTGCAAGTGACTGAACATGCCCGAACGGAGATCGTAGAGCACGTGCTGACCGGTGCGCGAAATGAATATGAACTGCAAACGGTTCGACAGGAAGTGAATCACCGTGATGACCATGAAGGCGGCACCGATGATATGCACCCGGTTGACTTCGCCGGCGGCCACAGCCCAGTTGATGCCATACATGATCAAAAGAGGTATGCTGGCGTTGACCACCGCATACACGAGCAGTGACACCAAGGCAATCAGGGCGAACTTGCGATAGGGCTTGATGAAGGTCATAAAGCGCATTACGACCCGGTTGTCGTAAACGCGCCCGACCACATCCTCATCGGTGAGGTTGTCGTTGGTGGGGGCGAACATACTGTCTGCGGAGGTGCCACGCATCCCCCGCATCATGCCGCCGCCCATGCCACCGCCGCCGCGCATCATAGGGCAGCCCTCCCATCGGCCATTGCAGGAACTGACGCCTCCAGCAGGACCTCCTCCTGGGGACGCAGTTGCAGTTCGTAGATGCTCTGGTAGATGCCACCGGAGCGAATCAGTTCCTCGTGGTTCCCTCGCTCGACTATGTTGCCTTTTTCAAGGACCAAAATCTGGTCGGCTTCGCGGACGGTGCTAAGGCGGTGGGCGATCACGAAGGTGGTACGGCCTTTCATCACTTCGACCATGGCGCGGTGAATCTGCCGTTCGGTTTCCACGTCAACGCTGGAGGTGGAGTCGTCGAGGATCAGCACGGGCGGGTCGATAAGGATGGTGCGCGCGATGGAAAGCCGCTGGCGCTGCCCGCCGGAAAGGGTGGTTCCCCGCTCGCCGACCCATGTGTCGTAGCCGTTGGGCAGGGCCATGATCTGGTCGTGCAACTGGGCAACTTTGGCGGCGCGTTCGATATCCTCGTGGGTGGCGTCCTTGACTCCGTAGCCGATGTTGTCCCTGATGTTTGCGCTAAAGAGGTACACGTCTTGATGCACGATGCCGACGTTGTGCCGGAGGGACTGCAAGGTGAAGTCCCGTATGTCGCTGCCGTCGATGGTAATTTTGCCGTCGGTGACGTCGTAGAAGCGGGGCAGCAGGTTGACAACGGTAGTTTTTCCACTGCCGGGCGCGCCGAGGATGGCGGTAACCTGGCCGGGCTTAGCGTCGAGATTCACTTCGCGCAAGGCCGGCGAGCGGTCTTCGTAGGCGAACCCGACCTTTTCAAAGCGGACGTGCCCGGTGGGCCGCCCCATATCGGCGGCGTTGGGCCGTTCCGACACCGGCGACCGGGTATCCAGCACGTTGAAAAGTCGCTGACCTGACGATATTGCTCGGGAGAACGTATTGATAATTTGGGCGGAAGCCCGAATCGGGAAGGTTAACTGATTGAGGAAAAGCAGAAAAGCGGCCAGTTCACCGGGGGTCAATGCGCCACGAATAATCTGCCAACCGCCCAGCCACAGGATAATTCCGAGCGCGAAGGTGAAGTAGAGGGTCATCCACGCGCTGTTGGTGCCCTGCATACGCTCAGCGTCGAAGTACTCAACGCGCAGCTCCTCAGCCTTGCGGTTGTACTTCCGCCGTTCGAAGTTTTCGGAAGCGAAGGCCTTGACCACGTGCATGCCGGCCAGGTTTTCCTGTAGAACCGTCACTGACTCACCCATGACTTCCTGCACGTGAAGCCACTTGCGTCGCAAAGCTCGCATCACGAACGCCGAACGCAGGACGATGGCCGGCACGAAAACCATGCTCACCAGCGCCAGCTCCCAGTTGATAGTGAAAAGGTAGGCAGGTATGGCGATGATGCGAACCACCACGTCCAGCGACCGGATCATGCCCATGTTGACGAATCGGCGCATCGCCTCAACGTCTGCGGTGGCGCGGGACATCAAATCGCCGGTGTGTTCCTTGTCGTGGAACGCGAAGCTGACGTTTTGCAGCTTGTCGTAGAGCAGGTTTCGACAGTCGAAGGAGACTTTTTGGGAAAGGGATTCGGTGGTGTAGGTGCGCCCGAAGTCGCAGAAGCCTCGGGCTAGGCTGACCACCAGAATACCAACCCCGAAAAATGCCAGGTCGGCCATGCGGAAATCCAACTCGAACAGCAACTTGTTGTCGGGGTTTTGGCCCACCATCGTGTCGATGGCCCTCCCGAAGAGGATGGGCAGCGCCATTGAGAAGCCGATGGCGGCGAGGGCAGTGATGTACGCCAGACTTAATCGCGCCGGGTAGTGGGCGGCCATCCTGATTATGCGCAGCAGGATGCCCATTTAGACGACAGTCCTCTGCGGGAGCACCGGGGCCGGCATTATTCCGTCGATTGCCGCCTCGAATGGGGCCAGCTTACGGGGCATTGCTACGGCGCGCCTGATTCCGCTAACGGCGGACGCGAAAACAAAACTCGATACCATAGGACGCTCAATATACACCCGCCGCGCGGCGGGGGCAAGTTAGAACACGACGCGATTGGCGGGAATTGCATACGTTTGGAGTCTCCAACCGCGCCGGGGGGTCGGAAATCGGTAGTCCGGCCGGTCACTCGCGGTCCATCCGATCCGGCGCGGACATGCCCATGAGGGTGAGGGTGCGGCGAAACGCGACCTGAGCGGCGGCCACCAGTTTGAGGCGAGCAAGGGTAAGCTCGTTATCGTCGGGGTTGGCGGAGATTACGCGGCAGTTTTCGTAGAAATGGTGGAACGCCGTCGCCAACTCCATTGCATAGTGCGGCAGGTGATGGGGTTCAAGGTTTTCGGCAACCTGGACGATGAGTTCCGGAAGCCGGAGCATGGTACGGATTAATTCCAGTTCATTGGGATGGGTGAGCAAGCTGACGTCTCCGGCGCTGTATTCGATACCACGCTCAGCGGCCAGGTTGAGGATGCTGGCGTTGCGGGCGTGAGCGTACTGCACGTAGTACACCGGGTTTTCGGATGACTCTCGGGTCGCAAGTTCGAGGTCGAACTCCATCTGGGTGGATGGCGCGCGCGCCAGAAAGAAATACCGGCAGGCGTCCGTTCCAACCTCGTCCACCAACTCGCGGAGGGTGACGAAATCGCCGGTGCGCTTGGAGGCGCGGACGGTTTCGTCGCCGCGCTTGAGGGTGACCATCTGGGAGATGAGAACGGTGAGGTTGTCCGGCTCGATGCCCAACGCCTGCACTGCGGCCTTCATGCGCGGCACGTGGCCCTGGTGGTCAGCGCCCCAGATGTCGATGACGCGGTCGAAGCCGCGTTCGGCGAACTTGTTGAAATGGTATGCGATATCGGAGGCGAAGTAGGTAGGTTCGCCGGAAGACCGGACGACGACGTTATCACGTTCGTCGCCGAGGGCAGTGGAGATAAACCACAATGCTCCGCTGCGTTCGGCGAGATGGCCACCCTCCCGGAGCCGGGACATGGCCCGGTCGTAGTCGCTCGGTAAAGAGTCGGGGGTTGAAGATTCGGGGTTCTGGAAAAGCCGACGCTCGCTGAACCAGTTGTCGAAGGCGACGCCGATGGCGTCGAGGTCCTCACGTATCAGGGATACCATCTTTTCCCGGGCAACGTCACCGATTTCGCGTATGGCGGCGGTGTCCGTCTTTTCCAGATAGCCATTGCCGTCGGAGTCGATAATCTCGGATGCGATGTCGGCGATGTAGTCGCCCTGGTATCCGTTATCCGGCATCTCTGCATCGCGGCCCAGGGCCTGGCGGTAGCGGGTCCACACGGAGCGGTAGAAGGCTTCCATTTGAGAGCCGGCGTCATTGATGTAATACTCGCGGGTTACGTCGTAGCCGGCGGCGGCCAGGCTGTTGGCTAAAGCGCTGCCCAGAACCGCGCCGCGGGTATGTCCGACATGGACGGGGCCGGTGGGATTAACGCTGACGAACTCGACCATGACCTTGCGGCCGGCGCCGATGTCTGAAGCGCCAAAGGAATCGCCGGCGGCGCGCACCTCTTCGACCTGCTGCTGCAACCACGACTCGCTGAGCTTGAAATTGATGAAACCGGGCGGCGCGGCGGACACGCTGTCGATTTCCGGCGAGCTCTCGATGCGCTCAGCGATCAATTGAGCGAGGTGGAGCGGGTTGGCGCGGGCGGCGCGGGCCAAGCGCAAAGGTAGGTTGGTAGCGAAGTCTCCGTGTTCGGCGTTGTTGGGTCGCTCAACCTCAATGTCGGGAACGGAATCAACGCTGATCGCGCCGTCGCGATTGGCCTTTTGCAGGGCGGCGGCGACCGCGTTGGATATGGTGTCTCTGACTAGCATATAGAGAATCCAGCAAGATGGAATTGAATTCGGAATAGAGAGTATATGTTAGCACTCCCGCTGGCGGCTTTCTGGATTCCCGCTTTCGCGGGAATGACGGGAAAAGCGGGAATGACGATGTTGAAGGGAGGCAGGAATGGCGGGAAAGGCGGTACAGCCTAGCCTTCGGCGATCTGGAACGGGAATCCCAGCGCGCTGGCCGGGTCGATGTTGGCTGTCATGTAGCCCTCGGCGCTGCGGGACATGCCGTTTTCGCCGCGCATTTCGTTGCCGTTGGCGGCGAGCTGGGCGGCCTTGGCCGCGATGTCGGTGACACCGAAGGCCATGTGGTAGGGGCCCGGGCCAAAGGTCTTGAGGTACTGCCCCATGGCGGAATCGGGGTCCAGCGGTTCCGTAAACTCCACGTTGGTCTCGCCCACCTTGAAGATGGCGTTCTTCATGCCCCGGGCAGGATAGACCTCGATCTTGACAGGAGTCATGCCGAAGTTCTGCTCAATGTATTCGGCCATGGCGTCGGCGTCGTGGACAAGGATACGGACGTGGTGTATAAACTCGAACATCTTTCCCCCAATGTTGAGCGAAAACAAGTGGCGAATTTGGAACGGCGAATTTTGTTGGTGGGCGGCGACGAATTCAGGCCGGCGTCCGTGGGTATGGATCGCCACGTGCTGGAATTGACGGGCAAGGACGCGCCCCGGGTAGCTATCATACCAACGGCGGCGGCTTACGAAAACCCGCAACTGGCGGCGTCCAATGGCATCCGGCACTTTAGCGGACTGGGGGCTGATGCTTACGGCGTGGAGGTAATTCAACGCGCCGAGGCGGAGAACCCGCGCATCGCGGCGCAACTTGACGAGGCGGACGTCATCTATTTCACCGGTGGAAGCCCTGAGCATCTTCATTCAGTGTTAGCCGGCTCCCCGCTCCTGGACGCAGTGGTCGCGGCGAACAACGCCGGAGCGGTTTGGGCTGGGTCGAGCGCCGGTGCGATGGTACTGGGCGCAGTAATGCGGCGGCCGTCGTCGGGTTCCCCAGTGTCGCCGGCGTTGAATATCGTTCCTAACGTGATGACGTTACCGCACCACGAGCGCAGCGACCCGGAGGCGGTGTTGTCCCAATTGACGAGCCGGGAGTACACGGGCCTCACCGTGTTAGGGATAGACGGCGGTTCGGGCGTGTTGCTGGAACCGGGAGGCGCGACGGCGTTGGGCAGTGGGAACGTTACCGTGTACCGGAGCGGGAATTGGAAACGGTTCGCGGCTGAGGAGCGGGTCCCGGGGCTGACGGTGGACGGGGCGTAGGGAAGGACCTTATTTTGCTGGGATGGTTGGAAGTGGTCGGGGTTGGAGATTTCCTGCGTTTTGGCCCACACCCCCCCCCCCACCCCCAAAGGGGGCGGGGGGGGGGGGGACGCGGGAGGGGGGCCTATGGCTGATATTTGCATACCGGCGTGGGAGAGACGCCACGCCCACACCTTA
>VXOG01000080.1:0-21518 GCA_009840165.1 Chloroflexota bacterium | reverse complement strand
CCCCAGCCCTCTCCCATCAAGGGAGAGGGGGCCGGAGGCGCGCTAGGCGCGGCGATTGCGGAGTTCTTGCCAGACGGCGTTGGGAGAGACGCCGGCGGACGCCATGAGCGTGAGGGTGTGGTAGAGGAGATCAGCGATTTCGCCTGGCAGGTTCTCGGTGTCACCGGTAGCGGCGGCCAGCGCGGTTTCGCCGGCTTCCTCGATGACCTTTTGGGCGACTCGGCTGGCGCCCTCGGCGAGGAGTTGAGCGGTGTAGCTGCCTTCGGGCATTTCCCGCTGACGATCTTTGATGACGGCAAAGAGTTCATCCAGAACGCGCGGGCCGCCTTCGGACGTGGTGTACTCTTCAGGCAGATCCTCCATGCGGGTAAAGAAGCAGGTGGGTTCGCCGGTGTGGCACGTGGGGCCGTCGGGTTCGACCTTGAGCAGGATGGTGTCGGCGTCGCAGTCAACGTACCATTCGCGGAGGTTGAGGTAGTTGCCGGATACCTCGCCCTTGTGCCAGAGGTCTTCCTGGCTGCGGCTGTAGAACCATACCTGCGTGCCCTCGACGGTGCGCTTGAGGGAGCCGGGGTTCATGTAGCCGAGCATGAGTACCTGGCCGGTGTTGATGTCCTGGGCGATGGCGGGGACGAGGCCCTTGTCATCGAGTTTTACTGCGGTCATTGATTCCTCCGATGGCGGGAAGCGGAAGCGCGGCGGACGCACCCCCTCACCCCAGCCCTCTCCCACTAGGGGAGAGGGAGTTCTTTAAGCGCCTTTTACGAGAGTCGTTCCAGTATTTCGGGGAGTTCGAGCAGATTGCGAATCTCGGCATCCGGGATGGGGAGGTCGGGGTTCAAGGGTTCGGACCTCCGGTTGATCCACACCACCGACATACCGACACCCCGCGCGCCCTTTACGTCCTCGAACTGCTTGTCGCCCACATATACGCACTCGGCCGGGTCGGCTTGCAATTCGTTGAGGGCGATTTCAAAGAGGCGGGCATCCGGTTTGTAACACTGACCGCCTTCGGATGATATTACGGTAGAGAAGGCGGCGGGAATCCGAGCGACAACCGGGTTCAGGTAAGCGTCATCGGCGTTCGACAGCACGGCTAGCCGGCGGCGTTGACCCAGGATTGAGAGGGCCTCAGGCGCGTCCGGGAATATGGGGCGAGTACCCAGGTCTTCGATGGACTGTTGGGAGGCAGCCTGCGGGTCGCCCTTGAGATTCAGGTCGGCGAACGCCCTGGCGAATGCGTCGGCCCACCCGTCCAGGTACGATATGAAAGGACCGTCGGGGTCGATGCGCCGCTCCCGGAAGTTGTTGGAGCCGTAATCCCAAGCCTGGCGGAGGGTTTCCGGGTCGGTGTCCAGACCCTGCTCTTTGATGATTTGGACGAAAGACTGCCGCCAATGGTCGGGGCCATCCTGCGCTATGGTGTTGAACATATCGAAGATTACGGTGGTGATAGCGCTCATCTGCTGCTCCGTCTCTCAGACTCGCATGGGGATGCCGCGGCCGGCGAGGAAGTCCTTGGCCTGGGCTATGGAATAGGTGCCGAAATGGAAAATGCTGGCGGCCAGCACGGCGTCGGCCTCTCCGTCGGTGAAAGCGTCGTAGAGATGGTCGAGTTTGCCGGCGCCGCCGCTGGCGATGACGGGCACCGGAACGGCTCGGGAGATGGCGCGGGTGAGCGGCAGGTCGTACCCGTCTTGCTGGCCGTCCTCATCCATGCTGGTCAACAGGATTTCACCGGAACCCAGGGCGACGGTACGCTGGGCCCACTTGACGGCGTCCAGGCCCGTGGGGTTGCGGCCGCCGTGGGTGTACACCTGCCATCCGGACGAACTGTCAAGCGCGAGAGTGTCGTCTATGGGTTCCGGGTGAGATTCACCGGGCACGATGCGCCGGGCGTCAATGGCGGTGACGACGCACTGGCTGCCAAACTGGTTGGATCCCTGCTCGACCAGTTCCGGGGTGTTGATGGCGGCGGTGTTGACGGAGACCTTATCGGCGCCGGCGTTGAGCATCCGCCTCACGTCTTCGATGGAACGGATACCGCCGCCTACCGTAAGCGGGATAAAGACCTGCTCGGATACGGCACGCACGACATCGACCATGGTGTCGCGGGAATCGCTACTGGCGGTGATGTCAAGAAACACCAGCTCGTCAGCGCCCTCTTCATCGTACCGGGACGCCAACTCGGCTGGATCGCCGGCGTCCCGCAGGTTAACGAAGCTGGTGCCCTTGACGACACGACCGGCGTCAACGTCAAGGCACGGTATGATACGGCGAGTCAACACGGTGGGGTTGCGGTCCGCTACTGAAAAATCGGACGACAGTATAGCATTTGGTTGGCCACCGGGTTGGCCCCCAATGCGATGATAGAGACCAGGTTGGGATTCGTAGCTTTGGGCGTTGCTCCTTAATTCGGCGGGCTTGTTTCAGGATTTCCGGTGTCAGGTTTGCGGTTCGGGTTACGTGTCGGAGCACGGCCAACACTATTTTTTGCTTGCGCAGAAAGACATAGCCCTAGACTTCCACGTGCTGACCACTGCCCAGCTCCGCTGGATTCCGGATCAAGCCCGGAATGACGGGTTGAAAGCCCGGATGACGGGTTGAGGCATTGGCCCTCGTGGAGCGGTGGTGACACCCGCCGGGTTCCGGAAGCTTGGTCGGGGAATAAGCCGACTATAGGCCGCTGGGGAACCGAATTCTGCTTTTGGGTAACCGACAGGCCGTTGAGCGACCCGAACCGTTTAGACACCTCGCTATGTTCAATAGTCTGGTGGAACGCCGCTGCATGCGGTGCGGCGACCCCCGCGCGGTTCTCGAGCACGTTGCGGGGAACCTGACGCAAGTAGGATAGAACGTGTGGGCGGGTTGGGGCAATGGGCTGGGTGTCATATTGTCAGAATCAAGATTTACAGGCCCCGTATCAAGTACGGGGTGACGTTATTTTGGGATTTTATTTTCAGGATTGGGGGTGTTGGTTTATTTGGGCCGATGTTTCGCTCCGCATTGCCTGTGTATGGGGTGTCTGGATTCCCGCCCCGTATCAAGTACGGGGTGGCGTTCTTTCGCGGGAATGACGGGCTGAAGTTTGTAACAACCGAGAGACCTTGAGGATTGCCGGTTTGCCCTTGCCCCGGCGGGATAGCGGACATAAGATGTCTGCGAATCGCCGGTCAATCAATGCCGGCTACTTGGAGGAAATGAAATGGCACTTTCACTAGCGGACAGCAACCGGATCATGGCGGCGGCGATAGCCCAAGCCGAGGAACTGAACATCAAGGTCAGCGTGGCCGTGGTGGACGCCGGAGGGCGTCTGATCGGACTGCAACGGATGGACGGCGCGATCTGGGCGTCGGCCTACGGTTGCCAGGGCAAGGCGGTGGCGTCTGCGGCGTTTGGGCGGCCCAGCGGCGCAATGCAGGACCGGGCCACGACGCCGACGCCGGCGGGCATCCGGGAACGTTCGGGTTCCGAAATGATCTTCGGTCAGGGCGCGGTACCGATCATCGCAGACGGCGCGGTGGTAGGCGCGTGCGGAGTTGGCGGGGGCACGAGCGAGGAGGACGAGCAGTGCGCCGCAGCCGGAGCGGCGGCGCTGTAACGGTTCTTCCTCACCCCAAACCCTCTCCCGGAAAGGTGAGGGGGTTATAGTCAGGGAACCAGGGCGAGGACTGCGGCCGGGGAACCGCTGCCGCCTACCAGGCGCAGCCGTCCGACAACGACAGTTGCGCCGGCGGGCGGCAGCTGATCCAGGTTGTTCAAACACTCCAGAACCAGCGCCGAACGCGCCAGGACAAGACGACTGACCGAGAGGCCCGTGTCCGACCCGGCATCGATACCATGTGTATCGATGCCGAGTCCGGCGACCTGGCGCCATTCCAGCAGGAAGCGGGCGGCCTCCAGACTGAAGCCAGGGGTGTGCATTGCGCCATCGTTGGCGATGTTGATAAACCGGGCGGGCAGGTCCCAGAAACGAGCCCACCCGGTATTGAGCAAGACCAGGGTATTCGGGTCGATAGGGCCGTTTGTCCGCTCCCAATCGGCGATGTCGCCGGCGGAGAGGGTGTAATCCGGGTCAAGGGATGCCGGAGCCCGAGCATCAATCACCGCGGCCGGGGCGACCAGGGATTCGGCGGGTATGCCGTCCGGGTCGATGCCGTCGTCGTAGTACGTAGAGGGAGCAGCGAGATGGGTTCCGCTGTGCTCCCCCATGCTGAACCGTCTAAGGAAGTAGCCCTTATCACGGAGGCCGGAGACGGTTTGAAAATCTATCGCCGGGTCGCCGGGCCAGAGCGGGATGTCCGGGCTGACCGGGTGGCTCAGGTCCACTACCCGGCGATAGGAGATGGTCTTTTCGGGGTAGTTGGCCATGGTAGTGAAACGTTTCAGGCGGAATTTACGATGGCGTACAAGCAGGAGGCGATGTTAGTGGTTGGGATTTCCTGGATTCCGGCTTTCGCCGGAATGACGAGGGAAGGGCCAATTTGATCATGCCACGGCCGGCAGGTTGTTTGCGTCCGAACAGGCCGTTCCCCGGGTTCCCACGAGCATCGGGCGTCGCATTTCGGAGGCGTGGCGGTCAACCCAGCGCATGGCCGACGGGAAGGTGCGGGCGGCGCCCAGCTCGGCGACTTGGCCGAACTCGTTCCGGCCGTAGATCACGTAGCAAATACCCGGGACTTCGCCGTGGATGAGGTAGCCTCGGTAATAGACCTTGCGTCCGGAGTCGGGAATGGTGGTGGTTCGCACGGCGGTGGTTGCCCCTACGATGCTGGCGTTGTTGAACATAATCGAGCGTTCTCCTGTTGCGCGGATTAGGCGCATTTGTATTGCCCGTATGTTCTAGCAAACGGCTGTTCAATGTCAACTAATGTTTGACGCAATTTTTCGGAAAAATCGTTCGCTTTTGTATTCTCAGAAAAGGCCAGCCAACGGGCCGGCCGAAATTGTGAGAAGTGGACAGATTACTTCGCTGTCACGTCGTTGAGAAAATCCTCGATGGTCAAGGCTTCCTGGCTGGACGTGGACATGTCCCGGACCATTACCGTCCCGTCCCGCACCTCGTCCTCGCCGAGGATGAGCACGGCGGAGACGTCCAAGGCATTGGCTTGGCGCATCTGGCCCCGGAGAGCGCGGCCGCCGTTGGCGAGAATCGCGCCGACGCCGCGGGAGCGCATACGGTTGGCGAGGCGGACGCCTTCGACGCGGGCCTCATCGCCGATGGTGGCGATGAGGTACTGCGGGGATGGTTCGTCGGGCACCGCAGCCTCGGCGCGTTGCACGTTGAGGGCGAGGCGCTCGATGCCACTGCCGAAACCGATGCCGGGGGTTGGTCGTCCGCCCAATTGCTCGATCAGGCCATCGTAACGTCCGCCGCCGAGGAGAGTGGACTGGGCACCCTCCACAGCAGGCTGGATCTCGAAGACGGTGCGGGTGTAATAATCGAGACCCCGGACGAGGCGGTGGTCGATGCGGTTCTCGATACCCATAGCGTTGAGGTAGGACTGGACACGGTTCCAGTGATTATCACAGTCGCTGCACAGGCATTCGGTGGACTTGGGGGCTTCTTCACCGAGAGCGCGGCAAGTTTCTACCTTGCAGTCGAGCAGGCGCAGCGGGTTGCGTTCCAGACGGTTCTTGCAGTCCTGGCAGAGGTGGGTTTGCTGAGTTTCGTAATAGGACTTGAGGGAGCGGATGTACTCGGGACGACATTCGGGGTCGCCGATGCTGTTGGTGACCAGGGTGATGTCGGAGAGGCCGATGTCGTGCATGAAGGTCCAGGCGAGTTCGATGACCTCGGCGTCCACTGACGGGTCGGGGTCGCCGATGGCCTCGATGCCGAACTGGTGGTGCTGGCGGAACCGTCCGGCCTGGGGACGTTCGTAGCGGAACACAGGGCAGATGTAATACATGCGGACGGGCTGGGGTTGGTTGGACATGCCGTGCTGGAGGTAAGCGCGGCAAACGGGAGCGGTGCCTTCCGCGCGCAGGGTGAGCAGGTCGCCGCCGCGGTCCTCGAAGACGTACATCTCCTTTTCAACGATGTCGGTTCCCTCACCGACGCCACGGATGAACAGGCCCGCGTCCTCGAACATGGGGCTGTCGATGCGGCCGTAGCCGAAGCGACGGGCTACATCCATCGCTTTGCTCTCAATGTAACGCCAGTATTTCTGTTCCGCCGGCAGGCGGTCGGTAGTGCCGCGTGGGGACTGGAAGGTAGGCATGGGTGATGTTGTCGCTCCGTGGGTCTTGGGTGGTGGGAGTTAGTCAGCGCGGGGTTCTGACTCGCCAAACAGGATTTCCTCGGTCTCGGGATCCAGCGACCTGCCGCGCTCTTCAAGTGCGCGTTTCTGGCGAGCACGTTCCGCCTTGCGGCCTTCCTCGCGGCCTTGCTCAAGCCGTTCTTCCTGGTAGGCTTCCCACCATCTCTTGTAATCTCGGTAAGCGGAAAAAATCATTTTGACCCCCAAGTAGAAAACCAGCGCGGTGGGAAACAGCAGGGCCATTCCCGCTATTATCACCCCGTCCTCTTGTTCGGTCAGCCGTTTGAAGTAGCTGATTACCGGCCAGCCGCCGGAGCGGTCGCACCGAGCAATAGCGTCCGCGATCAGGATACTGGCACTTACCGATATAGAGCCCTCAACGAATGCCCAGGGCGTACCGCCAGTGTTCGTACTCAGTATATCATTCGCCGTGCTGCTGCAACTGCGACGACGCCAGGGGAGCCGCATTATGCCTTTCCCTCGGCCTCGAGTTTGGCGAGTTCGTCCGGGGTCAGGCCGCCGATGTTGCAGAGCACTTCGTGGTTGTGCTGCCCGAGGGTTGGCGGCGGGAAGGCCGGGGTATCGACGCAGCCGGTGAGCTGGATTGGGGTATTGACGGTACGGAAGGAGCCGCCGTAAGTGTCGCCGCTGTCGATGAACATGTTGCGGGCTTCCAGGTGGGGGCAGCTGTCCAGGTCGGCAGTGTCCTGAACGATGCCCATGGAAAAGCCGCAGTCCAGCAAATGCTGGTTCAGCTCGCGTTTGGGGATGTGCCGGGACCATTCCTCGATAATGGGTACGATGTTGGTTACGTAGAACTGACCGGACACGTCGCGTCCCAGGTAGCGGGGATCATCGGCCAGTTCGGGGCGGCCGATGAGGTTCCACATGGCGCGCCACTTGTCGTCGGCGTTGCCGGCGCCGGCCAGGACGACATAGCCGTCGGAGGCGCGGAGGGTCAGCTGGGCGGAGAACATGTTCTCGCGGGCGGTGGTGGTAATCTGGCCGCTGGTCTGATAGAGGGGCATGCTGCTGGTGGTGTGGGCGGCCATGCAGTCGTACATGGCCATGTCCACGTGCTGGCCTCGGCCGGTCTTGCGGCGGGACTCCAGCGCGAGCATGACGCCGAGGGCGGTCCAGACGGCCGGCACTGAATCGCCCATGTTGTCGCCCACCATCTGGGGGCCACTTTCGGGGGTGCCGGTGGTAGCCATCCAGCCGCCCATGCCCTGGACGCACGGGTTGTTGGCGGGCCAGTTGGAATAGGGGCCGCGCAGGCCGTCGCTGTCGCCGTAGCCGGATATGCTGGCGTACACCAGTTCGGGGTTGATGTCGCTGAGGCGTTCGTAGGGGTATCCCAGCCGGCCCATCGCTCCCGGGCCCCAGTTATCGAGCAGGACGTCGGACACGCGGAGCATGTTCTCGAAGGCGCGCTTGGCGACGGGGTCGCGCAGGTCCAGGGACACGCTTTTCTTGTTGCGGTTGACACCGAGGTAACGAGCGCTGACCTGGGTACCGTCGGGGCCTTGAATGAAAGGATGGTTAAGGCGAGCCTGGTCGCCTCTGCCGGGCCGTTCTATCTTGATAACCTCGGCGCCCATGTCGGCGAGAATCATGGCGCAGAAGGGGCCGGCGACGATGTGGGTGGCGTCGAGGACGCGGAGGCCCGCCAGGGGCAGCGGCCGGAGTTCGTGGTTCGGTTGAGTTTGAGCAGTCATGTTGGGCTCCGATGGTGGGAAGGGATGCGGAGGTTCAAGGGGGATGTTGGCTGTCGCCAACTATACAGACCGGCATGGGACATTCAAAGACCGCGCAGTGTTGCGCGGCGCAAGGGTGTCGCCAGGAGTCCAGATCGGTTTGACAATTCTTCGGGCATCCGCCTACAATTGACAGTGCGCAATTAAGGTTGCGCATTGATGCGGCCCGGTGGTGTAGCGGTTAACATACTGCCCTGTCAAGGCAGAGATCGGCGGTTCGAATCCGCTCCGGGTCGCCATTACAACTCCCCCGATTTTTAGCGGCTCCCTTTAAGGGGGCCGTTTTGGTTTGTATCGAACCTGATGATGGGACGCGTGAATCAACATTGGTGATGTTGAGTATTCGTTTGATTGACACCATGGGGTGCTGACAATAAACTCGGCAACGGTCTTGGCCGGTCGATTTCCTCAGTAATGACGCGCTGCTGCGTCGGATCAAATAGGAGGCATTCAATGATTCGAGTGATTCCAGCCTTGGCGTTGTTTTTGCTAATGCTAATGTTGATGGCATGTGGCGGCGGCGGAGACGCAGGAGGAGGTGGGGCGTCCACGGGCGGAGCCAGCGCACCACCAGCGACGGTGATGGCTGAACCGACCGCCATGGCCGAACCGACGGCGATGCCAGAACCTACCGCGATGGCTGAGCCCAAAGCTATGGAAGAAACGGAGCTGGTTTCCAGCGGGTACGATTTCGACTTCCAGTACGTTTGCGTGAATCGCACTTTGCGTCCGTGCCAGTTGGTTGAGGAATTCATCAAGGGCGTAGAGGAAAGGACCGACGGGCAGATCGAGATTACGCTGAGTTCGTACCCTGAGCTGGGGATCAGCGGCTTCGATATGATTCGGCTGATTGACGACGGGACGGTTGAGTTCGGCGAAATTTACTCCGGCTTCGTGGCGGGAGACTTCCCGATATTCAACATCACCAACATCTGGGGCCTGGCAGACTCTCCGGAGCAATACCTGGAGATGGTGGCGGCAGTAAAGGACGATCTGTACCGGATCGTCACGCGGGAGAGCGGCGGGCAGGTGGTGTTCCGAAACTTCTATCCGAGCCAGTATTTCTATAGCAAGCGGCCGCTGCAAACCATCGATGACTTCGAGGGGATGAAAACTCGGGTACACAGCCCGGTGCTGGGAGACTTGATCAGCGCGCTGGGGGCGGACGACCAGACTATGGCGTTCGCAGAGGTGTACACGGCCTTGGAACGGGGCATTCTCGAAGCCGGAGTAACCGCGGCGTCGGCGGGATATGGGCAGCGGTGGTATGAGGTAACCGACTATTTGACCGGGCCGTTCATCGGATCGTTCGCCCAGACTTTCATCACGATAAACGGAGATACGTGGGCGGAGATTCCTCCCGACCTACAACAGATTCTGCTGGAAGAAGGGCTGAAACACGAGCAGCGGAACCTGGAAGCGGTGTACGTGTGGGACGAGGAAGCGGTGGGCCAGAACATCGCGGAAGGAATGGAGTACAGCGAGTTCTCTCCCGAGTTGCATGTAATCCTGAAAGAGGCGGCCATCAACGAAGTGCTGCCCAAGTGGATCGAGAGGACAGGCGGGCCAAGCTCGGAAGCCGGCCAACTCTACAACGAGTTGATCGCGCCGATCTCGGGCGTGGCAGTGAACCCGGACGGAACCGCGAGCCGCCAGTGAATTTGCACCAATGCCCGTAATCCGCGGGGTCGGCCACAACGGGCCGGCCCCGCCGTTCGTTTGTTGACGCTTGCCGGCGACGCGGTTAACATCGCGGCACGCAAAGAGCAATCATTCGGAGGGATTTGTCGATGAAAGCAGCAGTTTTGCGCGAGGTGAATCAGCCGGTGGTGGTGGAGGACGTCCAAGTGGACGCTCCAGCGCCTCGCGAGGTTCTGGTAAAGACGGGCGCGTCGGGGGTGTGCCATAGCGACCTGCACTTCGTGGAGGGCCTGTACACCACGCCGATGCCCTGCATCCTGGGGCATGAGGCGGCGGGCACGGTTGAAGCCGTAGGCGAGCAGGTGAGTTATGTGCGGCCGGGGGACTCGGTAATCATGTGCCTGTCGGTGTTCTGCGGGACCTGCGAATTTTGCACGCGCGGCCAGCCTTACCTGTGCGACCGGAGGGCGGTTACACGCAGTCGCAACGATCCACCCCGGCTACGGAGGGACGGCGAGGCTATCACGCAGTTTGCACAGCTGGGATCCTACGCGGCAGAGATGCTGGTGCATGAGAACGCGCTGGTGAAGGTGGAGGACGACATTCCGTTCCCGCAGCTGGCGCTGATCGGGTGCGGGGCGACCACAGGGCTGGGCGCGGTGCTGAACACGGCGCGGGTTGAGCCGGGCAGCACGGTGGCGGTAGTCGGCTGTGGCGGAATCGGGATTCACTGTGTGCAGGCGGCGGCGCTGGCCGGAGCGCTGCGCATCATCGCAGTGGACACGACCGAGGACAAGTTTGCGCTAGCGCGGGAGTTCGGGGCGACGGACGTGATCGACGCCACTTCGGGCAACGTGGCCGAGCGGATCGTGGAGCTGACCGGCGGCGGGGTGGACTATTCCTTCGAGGCCATCGGCCTGAAGCAGACTGCCGAGGACTGCTATAACATGCTGCGGCCCGGCGGAATGGCGACCATCATCGGGATGGTGCCTGAGGGAGTTAAGATCGAGCTGGACGCGGGGAACTACCTGCGCCGGGGACGGGCCATTCAGGGCTGCACGATGGGGTCCAACCGGTTCCGCACCGATATGCCGCGCTACATCGAATTTTACAAGCAGGGCCGGTTGAAGCTGGACGAGCTGGTTACGCAGGAGTTGCCGCTGTCGGAGATCAACCGGGCCTTTACGGACATGAAGGCGGGCAGTGTGCGCCGGAGCGTGATCACGGACTTTGAGAACTGATACACCGCCAAGATATGTGTTTGCGCCGATGCTGCTGTTTGTGGCATCGGCGCGGATTTTTGCTAGTAGATTACGCCCGCCTCTTCGAGTTCGGCGATTTCGGAGGTGGTGAGGCCGAGGAGTTCGCGGAAAACGTAGGCGTTGTCCTCGCCGATGTTGCTGTACTTCCCGAAGGCAATGGGGGTGCCAGACATTTTTGCGGGGATTGACCAGGAAACGCTCTCGCCCTCGATCCATTCGGTGGCTTTGACGCCGCGCTCGGCCTCCCAGTATTGAGTGTCCTGGTAGAAATTCCGGGATTTCAAGTGGGGACTGTCGTTGAGGTCTGTCCCCTGGGACACGATGCCGGCGGGTACGCCGGCCTGCTGTAGCGTATCCATCAATGTCGCTGATTCTTGGGGTCGAGTCCACTCGGAAATGGATTCATCGAGCGAGTCATGGTTGCGCTGCCGTCCGATGCGGGTTTCGTACTCTGGAGCGGCGGCCCAGGCTGGATCGCCCGCCGCCTGGCGGAACCTGCCCCACTGCTCGTCGTCGGAGATTGAGATGGCGATGTAGCGGTCAGCGTCGCCGGAGACGGGGTCGGGCGCGCAAGGGTACACGCCATGGGGAGCGGCCCAGGCGTCGCGGTTGCCCCGTCGTTGGGGGCCGCGTCCGTTGACCTGGTAGTCCAGCAGAGCCGGGCCGCAGGTGGCGACGCCGGACTTGAAGATGGACGACTCCAGCGTGGCGGTCTTGCCGGTGAGGTTCCGCCGCATGAGGGCGGCGATGATGCCGGCCGGTTGAAATACGCCAGTATGGTAGTCGGAGTAGGAGGTGTTGACCACGCCGGGCGGCTCATCGGGGAGGCCGGTCATCAACGAGACGCCGGAGAGGTGCTGTACCAGGATGCCGAAGGACTTATAGGTGTAGTATGGCCCGTGTCCGCCCAGGCCGGTCTGCCACATGATAATTGAGTCGGGCCGCTGGCGGCGGATCTCGGGGAAGTCGATGCCCCAGCGGTCGAGGACGTTGCGGCGGAAGTTGGTCATGAAAACGTCGCTGATGCGGACCATTTCCAGGATCAGGTCGCGGCCGGCGTCGGTGCGCACGTCGAGGGTGATGCGGCGCTTGCCGCGCTGGTACTCGGGCTGGCCGGCGCCGCGGGACCAGGCGGGGATGAAGGCCATTTCATCGAGCACTTTGTTGGTTTCCACTTTGATAACCTCAGCGCCCAACGATCCGAGGATGCGGCCGGTGAGGGGCAGGGCGACATAAGGGCCGAATTCGACGACACGGATGCCGGTGAGGGCGTTGGGAGTGGCGTTAGACTCATTCATTACTCCGACTCCTCGGTGTGGCGGTCAAAAATCAGGCGGCGCACCTCGAATGCGAACCCCGGAAGCACGTCCTCGCCCGAAAGCGTGTCCGGGTTTTCCAGTAGTTCGGGTTCGGCATGTTCTGGCCGGTAGAGATACACGTGGCGGTTGAATGGGTCGATGGCCCAGCCTAGCCGGGCGCCGCCTTCCATCCACTCCTGCATCTTGGCCAGGAGTGTCGGCAGGCGGTCGGTGCGCGAGCGAACTTCGACCACGAAGTCCGGGGCGCCGTTGATGGTTCCGCGGCGTTCGGATGGCGTCAGGTTGTCGTATCGTTCCTGGGGGATCCAAGCGGCATCGGGGATTCGTTGCGCTCCTCTGGGCAGCTGAAAGCCTATGGAAGAAGGGTAGCTCATGCCTCCGTTCCTTCTGCGCCACAATGACAGGTCGGTAGAAACTTCGCCCTCATCAGCGCTGCTATCTGAACCGGGTGGGGGCATTATGATTAACTCTCCTTCCGCGGAGTACTCGAACTGCCAGAATGGGTTGTCGCAGGAGAACTGGCTAAGACGCTCACCAAAGTCCTCGGCGAGATGGTCAACGCCAAGGGCAGTCAGGTTCAGGCGCAGTTCGCCCACCAGTGGCCATTCGGCTGCCACGTCTGCCGGCGTTTCTCTCGTCACTGCCGGTTTGGGTTGGACCGTAACCATTGTGGAAACCTCCGTGGTTGGTAGCCTAAATGATGCCGTCGTCTTTCAGGGATGAGAGTTCACTGACGGTCAACCCCAATTCACCTTGATATACCGCGGCGTTGTCGGCGCCGAGAGACGGGGCGGGACGGCTGCGGGCTTTGACTTCTTCGCTGTGGAAAATACCCAGAGGGTATTTGATGGCACCCATGTCTGGGTCATCATGTTCGATGTCGTACCAGAAACCCGATTCGGCGAGTTGGGGGTCGGCGAGCAGGTCGGCGATTTCGTTGACGGGGAGAAAGACCAAGTTGCGGCGTTGGCCCTCATGGAATAGTTCCTGCACCGTGAAATTCTCGGCGAACTCCAAGAACAGAGCGGTGATGATGTCGATGTGCTCGGCGCGGTCTTGGTTGCCGCCACGGTAGGCTTCATTCAACACCTCGTCGTTGCCGGTGACCGAGTGGATCCACTCGGCCAGGGCGTCCCATTCGCGGGGGGTGATGACGCCGGCGGCGATCCAGCCATCCTTGCAGGGGTAAGCGCCGAGGGGTATGACCAGCGTGGAGTTGGTGCCGACGCGGGTGACGTTCTGGCCGAGCTTGCGCCAGAGCAAGGCGGGATGGGCGTCGGTGTAGTAGGTGATGAGGGCTTCCTGGGAGGAAACGTCGATGTGCTGGCCCTCACCGCCGCCAAAATCACGGTGGTACAGAGCAGCAAGGATACCGACGGCGGCGTACTGGGCCGCAGGATAGTGGCTGTGCTCATTGCCCTGTCGGACGGGCGGCTCGTCGGGTTCGCCGGTGATCTGCATGTAGCCGCTGGCGGCCATGACCACCAAATCGTCGCCCTGGTAGTCCGCCCATTCGCCGGCGTTGCCGAAGGGGGTAACGGAGGCCATGATTAGGCCGGGATTGTCGGCGCGTAGGGCGTCGAATCCGATGCCACGGTCGTACAGGTAGTGGCGGTCGAAACTCTCGATGATTACGTCGGCATCGGCGGCCAGGCGGCGAAACAGTGAGCGTCCCGACTCGGTTTCCAGGTCCAGGGTGATGGAGCGCTTGTTGGTGTTGTAGAACAGGAAGTCCAGGCTGCGCTCCGGATCGGGGTAGTCGGATGGGTAGGGTCCCAGCCGGCGCGACGGATCACCCGAGGGCGGTTCAACCTTGACCACGTCAGCGCCGTAGTCGGCGAGCAAGCGGCCACAGAAGGCAGCGCGTCGGTCGGTCAGGTCGAGGATACGGTAGGGCGGGATGAGATGCTCGCCGGTGTATTCGTCGAATCGTGGCATGGATGCCAACTCCCAAGTGTCTGCGAATGGGGTGAAATTTATCGCCGTAGTGTCGGGATGTCAAAACGTCGATTGAATGGGCAATCTGCTCCGGCGATATAATACTTGCTGCTCTGTACTACTGAATATTTCGCCATTTGACATCCCACGGAGATTTTCATGTCCACGATCCACTCTACGATGCACCCCACAGACATCAACGCAGCCTTGATCAACCTGTTGCGTAAACGGTCGCCCGCATACTGGCAATCGGCCACTATTGGGTTGACGCCGGAGCTGCGGCCCATCATGGCCCTGCTGGACACGCGAACTTTGCCGATTGCGGAGCCGCAACATCGGCCAGCGGTGTTGTTGGTGGCGGGACTGCGCGGGGAAACTACGGATACTCCGCGCATCCTGACAGCACTGGAACGGTTCACGGGCACCGCGGCGGCGCAGGAATCCGGTGTGGCTCTTTCCGTTATCGTCGCTGCGAATCCCGACGCTCTGTCCGGTGGAGACTGGGAGGAGGCGGCGCCGCGCAGAGTTGACCTCACGGTTGGATACCCACCTGAAGGGGGGTATTACTTTGACGAAACCGCCCCGGAGCGTCGATATTTGTGGCGGTGGATCTGCTGTCAGGCTCCGGACCTGCTCGTTGAAGTGGCCATCGCAGACAACGAAAGCGATGGCACGAAATGGGAAGCAAACGCAGCGGCGTTCGGCGGCAAGGTTGCCGAGGCGCTCAGGGCATCGCCGCTGGGCAGCGATGATTCGTTAGTGGCTGCTCTAGGTCAGCCGGCCCAAGACGCTCCGGGTATGATACCGGCGGTACGGTTGACTACTCACTGGACTGGCCTGACTGACGCGTTGCGGGAGTTGTGGGCGGTTACCGGCAAGGACGCAGACATGCCGCCGTCGCCCGGCAGGACGGCGTTGGAGGCGCGGCGGGAGCGGACGCCGTTGGAGATAGGCCGCGTTCTTTCCGGTCGATATGGGCACGCCCTGGACCCGGTGAACTACACTCAAGGCGTCGGCATCAGCGGCCGGCTGCGGTTGGAGGAACTGGATGACGTGGGGGAGGGCCCTACGGGTGAGATCGCGGAACTGATAGCGCACATCGCTGCCGACCCGGGCGCATACCTGACAGAGGCCGGCGGCGCTGCGCTGACCGGCGTAATCTGGGCGGCACGGCTGGCCGACTACACCGGAGACGAGACATATCGCCGGCTGTTTTTCTACGCGGCGGACCGATTCGTGGAGCGCGGGCCGGGCGAGGCGCCGTCGCCGTGCGACCCCGATTTCCGCGTCGAGGATATGTTCATGTGCGGCGCGATGTTGGGACGGGCGTATCGTATATCGGGGAACGCCAAATATGCTGACCTGCTGGCCCGGTTCCTCATCGATGGGGGCGACGTGCAGGACAGCAGTGGATTGTTCAAGCACGCACGGTCAGCTCCCCATTTCTGGAGCCGGGGCAACGGGTTCGCGGCGCTGGGTTACGCGGAGGCGTTGACCTACTTACCGGGGGACCATCCCGCACGCGCTGAGCTGTTGGCACGGCACCGGCGGCACCTGGACGCGCTGCTTCGCCGGCAGCAGCCGTGGGGGACGTTCGGGGAACTGGTGGACGTGCCGGGCGCATGGGGCGAACTGACCTCCACGTGCATGATCGGCTATGCGCTGGGGCGGGGGCTGCGCGAGGGATGGTTGCCCAATGGAGATGGATACGGGTATCGCTCCGGCGTGGAATCCTGCTGGCGGGCGGTTTCGGAACGGATTGACGAAAATGGCGGCGTGGTTGACGGCTGCATCAGCACGGGCGTGATGCCGGATATGCGCGCGTATCTGGACCGGGCGGCGCTCAGCGGGCACGACGACCGAACGGGCAGCATGGCGCTGTGGTTCGCCTGTGAGATGGAGCGGCTGCGCCGAACATAGCCCGTGCTAGAATTGGGCATTATCGCCGTGTCTCTCTTGCGCGGAGGCGATCATGCTTACCCGATTGGAAGTCAGCGGATTCAAAAATCTGGTGGATTTTGCGTTGGATTTTGGGCCGTTCACTTGCATCTTCGGCCCCAACGGCGCGGGGAAATCCAACATATTCGACGCGATACGATTTCTATCGTTTCTGACCAAATTGACCATTAACGAGGCCGCTTTTCAGGTAAGGGACGGCGGAGACCTGGCCAGTTTGTTTTTTGGCGAATCCAGCCAACGATGCAACCGCATGACTTTTGGCGTGGAGATGATAGTTGGGCCAAGTGTCAAGGACGATTTCGGGCGAGATGCTGAGCCGTCATCTTCATTCCTCCGATATGAGGTTGTGTTCCGCTACCAACCCAGTGCCCCGGCCTCAGGACGCTTAGGTGGATTGGTGCTTGAACACGAGGATTTGCGTCCCATCACGGCGGGGAGGTCGGCGCGCCACCTGCGGTTCCCCCATAGCAAGGGCCGGTTTCGCGACAGCGTGGTGTATAACAGACGGCACGCCCGCAGCGGGTTTATATCCACCGGCACCGACCCCGAGACCAACGAGCGGAGTGTGACAGTGCACCAGGACGGAGGCGCGCAGGGCTGGGGAAGATCGGCCCCTCCTGAGGGGGCGGTTCGCACCATCGTTGGGATGGAGAACACCACCGCAACGCCTACGATACTGGCAGCCCGGCGGGAGATGCAGAGCTGGCTGGTACTGGACCTGGACCCGGCAGAGATACGGAAACCGGACCGCTACGTTCAGAAGCCAGGAATCGGCAGGGCGGGAGAGCATATCCCGGCGACGCTGCAACACACGATTAGAGGGGCAGACTGCGACGAATCGAAGTCCGACGATGTTCTGGCGCGATTGTCTGAACGGTTGTCGAGGCTGGCTCCGGTACAAAGCGTCCGGCTGGTACGGGACGACACCCAGGGGTTGCTCTCGCTCGAGGTGGGAGAGGACGATGGGCGGCTTTGGACAGCAGATTTGCTTTCGGATAGCGCGCTACGGTCCCTTGCGTTGGCCACTCTAGCGTCAGCGCCGAGCGAGGGCAGGTTGATATGCGTGGAGGACCCGGAGCACGGGATTTATCCCGCGAATCTGGGCGCAGTGAACGACCTCTTGCACGAAATTGCAGTCGATCCCGAGGAACCGGTCACCGCAGATAACCCACTGCGACAAGTTATTATCACGTCCCACTCTCCATCCTTGATACAACGGCAGGAAAGCGTTGACCTGGTTTGGGTAGAAAGCGCAAACCGGATTTGCGGTTCCGGGGGGTCAGTTGGACGGTCGCTCCGTTGCGTGCCGCACCGAGGCGCCTGGCGATGCGCCGCCGACGAAGACGGATTCGACCTGGATGCTTTGGAACCATTCGGGACGCGACAGCAGGACGGGCAAATCGCCTTTCCCAGCGAAGTGTGGGAAACTGCGTAGCCTTGGCTGTCCGCCAACCCCCTACCGCTTGAAGACTCAAAGACTCCTGGCTGAATGCACATCCTAATTGCATATTTGTCGCGGCGATTGCCGTTTTACTACGGTTGGCTGGTTCTGGGGTCGGCCGGCAGCAGTATGTTCGTGCGCAACGCTGCCGGCAGCCTGACGTTCGCCGTGTTTGTGCCGCTGATTGCCGACGATACCGGCTGGAGCCGGGCGTTGATTGGTGGCGCCGCCGCCGTGGGCGGTTTGCTGGCCACCGGCGCGTCGCCGCCGGTGGGTTGGGCGATTGATCGCATCGGGGCTAGGGTTGTGTTGGTGTTGGGGTTGATCGTCATCGGCCTGAGCACCATGGCGATGGCGTGGCTCTCGGTGCACATCGCTATCTTCTACGCTGCCTTGGCGGTTGGAAGAATCATGTTCAGCAGCCCGCTGAACGTGGGGCCGGCGACGGTGGTGGGTCGTTGGTTCGTGCGGCAGCGGGGCCGAGCGACGGGCCTGTTGTTCCTGTCCCACTCGGGCGGTATGGTGGCGTTCCCGCTGGTGGCAACCTGGGTCAGCGTAGTCTGGGGATGGGAGACAGCGTGGATAGTGTTGGGCGTGATGGTGTATGCCATCGCGCTGTTGCCGGCGTCGCTGCTGATCGCACAGCGGCCGGAGGACGTGGGACTGTTGCCGGATGGGGACAACCCTGATGACGAGACTGAATCGGCAGAAACTTCGGCACCGGGGGATGCGCAACCGGCGGACGAGGGGATTGAATGGACGACGCGGGAGGCGTTGAGGACGCCGGCGCTGTGGGTTTTAGCATTGGGCACCGGCTTTTTGTTTCTGCTCCAATCAGGAACTAACACCTACCAGGCTGACTTACTGCGTTCCAAGGGCATAGACCTGGCGTTGTCCCAGTTCAGCATCGTTATCAACGCGGCCGGCACGGGCATCGGCAGCCTGCTGTGGGGCCGCGTGCTGGAGCAGGTGCGGGTATCGTACACCTACGCCATCGTCGCCCTGGTAATGGCGTTGGCCTGCGCGATATTTGTGGTCGCGGATACGGTATGGCTCACCTACTTGGCCGCCGGGCTGTTTGGCGTGGCCGTGGCCGGCATCCTGGTGGTGCCGCCGGTGGCCTACGCCAATTTCTTCGGTAGGCAGTCGCTGGGAACCATACGGGGCGTTACCGAGCCGTTCACGTCGCTGGGGCAGGCCATCGGCGCGGTGGCGTCGGGCCTCGTGTTTCATTTCACCGGCGGTTCTTACGTTATCGCGTTCATCATCTACACGGCGCTGGGCGTGCTGACGGCGGCGGCGCTGCTGCTGGCCAGACCGCCGCGGCATCCGTCGCTGGGGTCGACGCCGGTGGGCGATCCCGCTGATAACTAGGGATCGACCCTCCGCAGCAGGTAGGCGTCGGATGCCATGATGGCGTCCGTGTTGGCCGGGATGTCCTCGAAGGTGTCGAGATTTGCGCGGATGAGGCGGCCGGACAGGTTGCCGCACTGGTCGCTGCCGAGCATAACGGCCAGTTCGGCGGCGCGCTCGATGGATGCGCCGCCGCCGGATGTGACTTGCACGCCCTTTTCGTACATCTCCATGTCGCCGGCGTCGTAAGCCATGTCCCGTACCTCCTCCCACATACGGGTGTGGATGGAGCCGGGGCTGATGGCGTTGACGGTGATGCCGGTGCTGGCCAGTTCGACGCTCAGGTTCTCGGTCAGGTTGACGATGGCGGTCTTGGCGGCGTCGTAGGAGGTGTCGTTGGGGCCGCCGACGCCGGACATGTTTACGATGCGGCCATAACCACGCTCCAACATGGGTGGGATGGCGGCGCGGCAACCGTAGTAAGTGCCAAGCACGTGGACGGCGATGGTGTTGGCCCAACGGTCGGGGTCGAGAGTCCAGAGGGGGCCAATCTGCCCGGTGTTGCCGGCGTTGTTGACCATGACGTCGATGACGCCGTAGCGGTGCATCGTTTGAGCTACCGCGTTCTCGACTTGCGCGCGGTCGGTGACGTTGGCAAGGACAGTGATGACGTCGGCATCGTATTGGTCGCGGATGCAGGCAGCCGTTTCCTGAAGCTCGCCGTCGGTGCGGGCGGCCAGAGCGAGCTTTGCGCCCTCGGCGGCGTAGGCGCGGGCGATGGCCTGGCCGATGCCCCGGCCGCCACCCGTAATCAGTGCTACCCTGCCGTCCAGTCGCTTCGAGTCTGCCATTGTCCGCCTCCTGCCGACTGAGTATTACCGCTATGCGATGGTACAATCCGGTACATACTACACGATGGGAGAATCCCGATGAGTGAAGCATCACGGGCCGAAACCGCAACGGTGTCGTTCACCAGCATGGCGGCCGGCACGCGGGAAGATTACGAGTTGCTGGAACGGCTGGAGGCGGAGTTTGCCGCGAGTACGGCCTACCGCGTGCTGAAGCAGTTGCGCGGGCTGGCCGGCTCTCTGGGTGGATACAAGGTTGACCGGCTGGAGCACTCGTTGCAGTCGGCGACGCGGGCGTACCGGGATGATGCTGACGAGGAGATGGTGGTGGCGGCCCTGCTGCACGACATCGGCGATCTGCTGTCGCCGCACAACCACAGCGAGCTGGCGGCGGCAGTGCTGCGGCCGTACGTTTCCGAGCGAACCTACTGGATCGTGCGGCAGCATGGTTTGTTCCAGAGCTACTACTACGCGCACCACTTCGGCAACGACCGGAACGCGCGGGACCGGTACAAAGATCATCCGTGGTACCAGGACGCGGTGGACTTCTGCCACCGCTGGGATCAGTCGTCGTTTGACCCGGAGTACGAATCGCTGCCGCTGGAGTTCTTCGAGCCCATGGTGCGGCGGATTTTCAGCCGGGAACCGTTCAGTGCCGGGAGGCAGTAATCATGAGTTTGGAAGGCAAAGTTGCGTTGATTACGGGGGCCGGAGGGATGCGCGGTGTCGGTCGCGCCACGGCGTTGAAGCTGGCGTCGCTGGGCGCGGACGTGGCGATTACGGACGTGCGCCGGCAGGTTGACGACCTGCCGCCCGGCGAAGTGCGAGCCGAGTGGCAGTCCATAGACAGTGTGGCGGAGGAGGTGGAAAATTTGGGAAGGCGAGTGCTGCCGATTTACGCCGACCTGTCCAGTCCGGAAGAGATTGAGGGTTTGGTGGCCGAGACGGTCAATCACTACGGCCGGCTGGACATAATGGTCAACAATGCTCGGGCCATCATCGGGCGGGACAAGGTGCCGGTCACTGAGCTAGAAGAGGAAGTATGGCAGCATTTCCTGGCCATAAACACTACTGCCGTATTTTTATGCACCAAGCACGCCGGGCGTGAGATGGTGCGGCTGGGCAATGGCGGCCGCGTAGTGAACATCGCCAGCAACGCCGGCAAGCAAGCCAGCGCGGACGGTGCAGCGTATTCCGCAAGCAAGTTCGCCGTAATCGGGTTGACGCAGGCGTCAGCCATGGACCTGGCGCCCTATGGGATCACGGTCAACGCGGTATGCCCTGGGCCCATCAACACGGACCGGATGAGCTACTGGGAGCGGGCGCAAGCCGCAGAGCGTGGCATCACGCAGGAAGAATTCCGATCACAGATCGTATCCGCGTCATCGGAGCGCACACCGTTGGGCCGCATTGCAGAGCCGGAGGACGTGGCGAATCTGGTGGCGTTCCTGGCTGGGCCGGATTCGGAGTTGATCACCGGGCAGTCCTACAACGTGAACGGGGGCATACTGTTCCACTGAAGAAACGGACGGCTCTCAGTGCCACAGGAGTTATCAAATGCAGTACGGAATCACTCTTCCCGGCCGGGGGCCGCTGGCTACGCCGGACAACATGGCGACCATCGCGCAGAAAGCAGAGGCGCTGGGTTTCGACTCGATAGCACTGGGCGACCACATCCTGGTCAGGGCTATCGCATATGAAAACCGGGTTGTTTGGTAGGATGTTGAACAAGTGTGA
>VXOG01000074.1 GCA_009840165.1 Chloroflexota bacterium | reverse complement strand
GCTGGCCCCGTTGCGACCACGCCGGTTAGGCATTGACCGGACGCTGGTCCTGGCGAGGGCGGGTATGCGATTTTGGTTCTGACGGGTTGGCCGTGTACGACCTTGTTATCACCTCTGGCAAGACGTGGTTAGGATTTAGTGTGCACAATACTATGATGGAACATGGGTACGGTGTGGGTCAATGGGACGGTGTCATCAGTTGGGGATTTTGGCTTTTGCATCTATGGGCAGGATGATCAGGATGTTTAGATTATGGGGTTTCTGGATTCCGGCTTTCGCCGGAATGACGGGCAGGGATGAAAGGCCGCTGCCCTCGACTTTGAAAAGGTCCTGGGCTGGCAACTGCACTCCTTCCGACCGTATGGCATAATACGGACAGCCATACAACGGAGGGACCCAAATGGCCGCCCAGATCCAGATCACGCAGATCAATCACGTCACTACCATGGTCAAGGACACTGCCCGCGCCATGGAGTTTTACAACAACTTGCTAGGCATCAAGCAGATCCAGAGCCAGGTGGATAATCCTGCTATCACGTGGCTTCAGTTGGACAACGGCATCATGGTCCATCTTATAGAGACCGACGAGGCCCCAGCCAAGCCCGGCAACATTCACCACGCTTTTCAGGTCGATGATCTGGAGGCTACCCGCGAGACCCTGGAGAGCAATGGATTCGAGGCACTGCGCGGCGGCGTGCGGTATGACGGCCAGGCTTACTTTTTCATCGAAGACCCGGACGGAAACAGCGTGGAGTTCTGCACCGCCTCCGGTTACGCTCCCGCTCCGCCTCGCCCCGCCTAGTCTGCTCCCTCTCCCTTGACGGGGGAGGGTGGGGTGGGGGTGACACTATCTCCCAATCTCTCTGCAACCGTACCACAATGTCCGCTGACAACATCATCCTCGTCGGATTCATGGCCACCGGCAAAAGCCACGTGGGCCGCCTTATCGCGCGCATGACTGGCCGGCGCACTGCGGACATTGACGAGGAGATTGTAAGACGAGCTCGCAAGCCGATCCATCGCATCTTCAGTGAAGACGGTGAGGCCGTGTTCCGCGCCATGGAACGCCACGCCACGTTCAGCCTGTGCGATGGCGGCAACAAGGTGATCTCGGCCGGCGGCGGAGCGTTTGCCCAGGAACTCACCCGGCAGGTCCTGTTGGAAAGCGGCACGGTGTTCTGCCTCACCGCTCGCCCCGAGACTATCCACTACCGGATCACCCGGGGCAGCCCCAACGCTGCCGTGCGTCCCATGCTAGGGGACGGTGATCCGCTGGAGCGCATTGGCCAGCTCCTCGAAGAACGCGCCGAAGCCTATGGTTACGCTCACTATTCTGTCCCCACCGACGACCGCACGCCGGAGGAGGTCGCTGAGACCGTCCTGCAAATTTACGAATCCAGCGTCCAATCACTTGGAGGACCACAATGACCAACCCCGACCAAGCCGCGACCGTCCACCACTCCGGCGGCAGCTACCCCGTCATTGCCGGTTGGGGCATCATTGACCGCCTCGGTGAATACATCAAAGAACTGGGTTTGGGCAACACGGCTTATATCATCACTGATGAAAACGTGATGCGACCATACGGGCGCAACGCCCAGTGGGCTCTGCAACGCGCCGGCATCGCCGCCCATTGTTTCGTCATACCCGCCGGCGAAACCAGCAAGTCCTTCCAGCAGGCCCAGGAAATCTACGAGTGGCTGGTCAGCCTCAAGGCCGAGCGCGGCCACTCCATCATCGCTATCGGCGGCGGAGTCTCCGGGGATTTGGGCGGGTTCATCGCCGCCACGTTCCTGCGCGGAGTTCCCTTCGTGCAGGTGCCCACCAGCATGGCCGCCATGGTTGACGCCTCCATCGGCGGCAAGGTCGCCGTCAACCTGCCCCAGGCCAAGAATATGGTCGGCGCGTTCTACCAGCCGCGCGCCGTCCTCGCCGACGTCCAAAGCCTCGCCACCCTGGGCAAGCGCGAACTTTCCGAGGGGTGGGCCGAAGCCATTAAGCACGGCCTCATCCTCGACCCGTCACTCGTGGACGTGTTCGAGGAGCACGCCGAAGCCCTCATGGACATAGAACCGGAAATCTCCACCGAGGTCATCCGCCGCAGCATGGCCATCAAGGCCGACATCGTGAGCCAGGACGAGCGCGAGACCCTGGACATCCGCATCCTGCTCAACTACGGCCACACCATCGGCCACGCCCTGGAAGCCTCCACCGAGTACGGACGTTTCATGCACGGCGAGGGCGTATCCGTCGGCATGATGGGCGCGGGACGCATCGCCCGCGAAATGGGAATGATCGGCGACGATATCCTCGACCGCCAGCGCGACCTGCTCCGGCGATTCAACCTGCCCATCACCGCGCAGGGCGTAGATATCAACGCCATCCGGGGCGCGATGTCCCTGGACAAGAAGACCGTAGGCGGCGCAAACCGCTGGGTGCTGCTGGAAGAGGTGGGCAAAGCCACCGTCCGCCGCGACGTTCCCACGGAAATCGTGGACGACACGCTGGCCTGGCTGACGGATTAATCTCGCTCAATCCCCGCCGGCCGCCACCCTCCCTGCGCTCCGTATCCGCCGCAACCGCGCCAATCGTCGCCCGCGACGCATCTGGATCAAAGCGGCAACGACCAACAGCGCTAGGATCGTAAGCGCCACCAGCCCGGACACCCCCAGCAACAGCAACTGTCCGACCAGCGCCAGCCCGTCGGAACCTATGAACCGCGCCAGTTGGCCTATGCCCACCGCCACGCCGGCGTTGAGCACGGTGAGGCCGAACAGGCCCAGGATTCGCGCCGAGTTCACGAACCGGGTTGCCAGCGCGCCAATCTGCGTACCCACCGACGCCGCTGCGAACATGATGATGGCGATCATGGGGTCAACGTTGCCACTGAGTGAGTAGAGGAACGACCCCAGCGTCCCGGTGATGATGATTTGAAACAGGTCGGTTCCGATTGCCACCGCCGGCGGTACGCCCAGCCCGTACACCAGGAAGGGCATCAGGAGGAACCCGCCGCCGGCGCCCAGCAACGCCGCGATGAAACCGATCACCAGCCCCGTGCTTACTGGCACCAACGCGGACATTTCGGCGATCCCGGCGTTGGGGAAGGCCGGCCGCAGGTTGATTTCTCCCATGCCTGGAAGCAGCAGTTTGCTCGGCCCCAATCGCACGGCTTGAAACCAGCCCGGCAACCCGCCTCCCAATGCCTGCCGCGGCCGGTAGCGCAGCCGGCGCAGCCAGTTCCCTACCATCAGCGAACCCAGCGTCAGCAGCAGGACGAAATAGACCGCGCCGACCACGGGTCCGGATATTCCCGCCGCTTCCAGCGCGCTGTTCACCCGTTCTCCGAGGAAAACACCGGGAATCGTACCGCACACAATCAGCACTGCCAGTCGGAAATCAACGTTCCCGAGCCGACGGTGCCGCAGCGTGCTGGTGATCGCCGTGCCCATCACCATGAGCAGCCCGGTTCCCACCGCGTAAATCGTAGGAACCCCGAGCACGAGCAGCCCGCCCGTGATCAGGAATCCCCCGCCGACGCCGAAAAAGCCGGTCATCGTGCCGACCACTATCCCCAGCAAGGCCAGCAAAAGTGGCGAAACCGTAACGTCGGCTATGGGGAAATACACGTCAGCGCCGCTGCCCCGGTTGGCCGATGTTCAGTGCGCGAGCAACCAGGGAAATGCCCCGGCCAACCAGGTCCCAGAATACGTACAACGCGATGGCCGTGACCGCCATCGCCGCGATGACTATTATGGCCCACAACACCGTGTGGTTCCTCAGTTCAATGAGGATTTCCGCGATTACTGCGGGCATCAGCGCTCCTGCATCTGGCCTACCGTGTGGGTGAGGAGCGTGGCAGCAGACCAAAAGCGTCGTTGCTTTGACAGGGCAGCCCTAGTACATTTACCCAATATGACTGCATCACCGATCAGTTTCAAACTGTTGGCCACCGACGGCACTGCCCGGCGCGGGCAGATTACCACGCCCCACGGCTCGGCGCAAACGCCTATGTTCATGCCCGTTGCTACCCAGGCGACCGTCAAGGGGTTGACCTTTGATGAAGTACGGAGCCTCGGCGCCGAGACGGTGCTGAGCAACGCTTACCATCTCTATCTGCGGCCCGGCGTGCAGCGCGTCCGGGACGCCGGCGGCCTGCACCAATTCATGGGGTGGCAAGGCCCTATCCTGACCGACAGCGGCGGATACCAGGCTTTCAGCATGGGATCGCTGCGCCGGGTGGACGACGCTGGCATCGCCTTTCAATCTCACATTGATGGCAGCCGGCACTTTTTCACCCCGGAATCCGCTATCGCTCACCAGCACGGCATCGGCGCGGACATCATCATGTGCTTTGACCAGTGCGTCTTCTCCGCCGGAGACCCGGCATCAGTACGCGAGGCGATGGAGCGTACCCACCGCTGGGCCGGGGAATGTTACGAATTCCACGTCGCTCAACCGAACGCCCAACGGCAGGCACTCTTCGGCATCGTCCAGGGCGGCACCGTGCCTGATTTGCGTGCCGAGTCCACCGAATTCATCACCCAAATCCCGTTCGACGGCTACGCCATTGGCGGCCTGGCGGTGGGAGAGACCAAGGCGGAGATGCACGCGGTTACGCAACAGGTCTGCGCCGGGCTGCCCACCCACAAACCTCGCTACCTGATGGGCGTCGGCTCGCCGGAGGATCTGGTCAACTCCGTTGCCCTCGGCGTGGATATGTTCGATTGCGTGCTGCCCACCAGGGTGGCGCGCAACGGCGCGCTGTTCACGCCAACGGGTCGGGTCAACATCGCCAACCGCCGCTATGCCGAGGACGACAACCCGCTGGACGACACGTGCGATTGTTACGCCTGCACCAACTACTCGGCATCATATCTTCGCCACCTGTTCAAAGCGAAAGAGATGCTGGGGCCTCGCCTGGCGTCCATCCATAACCTGCGGTTCATCCTCAAGCTGATGGCGGATATGCAGACGGCCATAGCGGGCGGCCGATTTGAGCAGTTCCGCGCAGAATTCCTGGCGCCTTACCAGCCCACCGATGAGGGGAAGCGGCAAACGCAGAAACACCGTTGGGTGGCGGAACGCGGCATCTGAGGACATTCCATGCGTTGATCTTCGTCAGCAAGCGTCGTCACTGCTACCACGCATCAATAGGCCGACTTCGGGAATAAGTTGTTTGTTGATCGGGTCAACGACCAGCAGCAAGACCTCCAGCGTGGTTGCTCCCAGCAAATAGAGGTTCTCCGGCCCAAAAACGACCATAACTTCACCGTCGATGCCCTGAACCTCAAAGAACGCCATACCGGTTTGACGCTCCTCCACCTGCCCGTTGGCAAGCCGGAGCCGCCGCGTTCGGGTTGGCTCAATTCCGAGCCGGCGCAGCAGGCTGGCCGGCATCACAGAAAAGGTGGCCCCGGTGTCCACCAGCGCATCGACGGTTTCCCGAGCGGTAGAATCGGGGTTGCCGACCGTAACCGGAACGCTGAAAGTGCCCATAGCGAATGCCGCTCCATGGAGATTGACGAGGGACAGTGTAACACCTGCTACTCTACTAGCTCTTGCAGATGGGGAGTGAATACCCGCTTGAAGGCCAACAGCCATTCGATCATCCACTGCTGTAGTTCCGGCCAAGTCTCCCGGGGGTCGGCGATGCTGCCCTCGCGCACGACAGACACGATGCATCGCCGCCTACCCTCAACACAGTCCCACTCCAATGGGTGCGAGAGGTGGGCTTCAATGGCATCCCGGCGTCCCGAAAGCCTATGGAACAACCTATGGTTCCATTCACGGTCACTGAGATCAATGACAATCCGCACAGCAGGTTTCTCGCCCTGCAAAAAGGCGATTCTGTACAAAACGCCGGAAAACCCTGTACTGAAACCATGCCAACGTCCTCCTCCCCCTTTTTCAACGCTGAAGAGTTCGTGATCCATACCCAAGTTGTGTAGGGGCAGCTGGAAAAAATCCTCATAGCGCTGCTCTATTTCAGAAAAAGGCATTGTTCCCTCCGACGCGTCCGCGCGCACTGCAATTATAATGACGCCGGCACTCTCTGTTCCTCAATGACAACTTCGCCGCCGTCCCACCAGTCGATGGTGAGGCGGCTGCCGGACAGCAACTCCGCGCCTACCATAGGTTTGCTATCCAACGCCTGAACCACCACGTCAACGGGTTGACCATGCCATAGCAATCCTGCATTGTAGGCGGCGGTTCGGATGGTCTGACCGTTGGCCAGAGTCGCGGGGCGCATTCCCACATAGTCGAAACCGATTTCGTTGACAATCGATTCCGGCAACGACATCCAACCCGTGTAGCCAGTATCCACAACAACTTCAAGTGTTTGGAAAGCCAGGTTAGCACCGACGATGTTTACGGTAATGCGCGCTTCCAAACCTGTGCCGTCTTCACGCGCTGGCCCCACCTGACCATTAACCATTGGCACCCTTCTTTTTTGAAGCCAGATACTCCATAGTTTGCTGTGTGGACAACCTTGCGAAGCTGTACTGCCCTTCGCCCACCAATTCGGCCCAGGTGTTAGCGTTAGGCCGCCGCCGTCGCAGACGCTTGGTGATTTCCATGTCGCTGCGCGGCCCTTCGTACTCGCCAACCTCGTAATCCCCACTGTGAATGTCAATCACCACCAGTTCGCCCCAGTGGTTCGCTTCCATTTCCTCGCGGATGCCCTCATAGAATTTCTTGCCAATGGCGGCAATTTCGTCGCCTGTCCGTTCCACGATTGCCCTCCTTTCATCGCTCTCCGTCTCCGCGTTTACTAGTAAACCTTGTATTCCTCCAGCACCGCTGCGTCCAGGTGCAGGCCCATGCCCGGCTCGTCGGGCGCGATGATTTCCCCGTTGTCCCACTCCGGCAGGACGCTGTTGAGTTGGTAGTACACCGGGTCGCGCTCTTCCTCGAATACCTCGACGAACAGGCCATGGGCGTGGGCGGGCAGCAACTGCACCGCTAACTGGGGTTCCTCGTGGTGCGCCATCCGGACGCCGCGCATCTGGGCCGCGCCGGCAACGCGCCGCCATTCGGAGATGCCGCCGCAGATGGCAGCGTCGATATTCAGGATGTCCACCGCCTCGGTGTCCATCAAGCGCTGCCCGCCCCACGAGCTACTCTCGCCCTGTCCCGCCGCCACCGGGATGCCGGTACGCAAACGCACTTGGCGCATGTCGTTGTCGGCGTTCTGCCAGCGGCACGGCTCTTCAAGCCACGCCAGGCCCATCTCCCGGGCTGGCCCCGCAAACTCCAGAGCCTCTTCCAGCGTCCATGCCTGGTTGGCGTCGCACACGATGATGAAATCATCGCCCAGCGTGTCGCGTATCGCGCGAACCCGCAGCAGGTCGTCGGTCACCGCTACGCCGCCGACCTTCAGCTTGACGCCGCCGATGCCACGTTCGCGCTGGTGCAGCAGGTCCTCCACCATGAACGCTGTGTCCCGACCCTGCACGTAGTAGGCGAACCGCACCACCGGCGCCCGGTCGGCGTATCCGCCCAGCAGCGTCCGCACGGGGACGCCCAATGCCTTGCCAGAGATGTCCCACAGGGCGATGTCGATGGCGGCGATGGCGCGCATGGCGATGGCCTTGTCGCCGACGTGGGGCGTCAGCGCAAACATCTTTTGCCAGCACCGTTCAATCGCCATGGGGTCTTCGCCCTTAACCGCCTCGGCCATGGGCCCTACCACGAGGTCCTTCAGTAGCTGGTAGCCCGTGCGCTCATCCCCGGAGTAGATTTCGCTGACCAGTCCTTCGTCGGTGTGAACTCGGACTACTACGGTGCAGCGTGACTCGATCTGGTACACGCTGCCGCTGAATCGGGTGCTGAGAGGGATGCGAACTATATCCGCTTCCACGTTGGTGATACGCATTTCTGGCCGCCTCCCGGCGTATGGAATTGCAACGAATTATACTCTCCGGCGTCAGAGACGTTGGGGTTTGCCGGGCAAGCGATGATACAATTTATTCAGTATCCCGCTATACATCGGCAATCAATCGCGAGGACGCCATGAACACTCTCAAAACCTTCTTTCTCTTGATGGTCTTGACCGGAATGTTGCTGCTGATCGGCGCCGCCATCGGCGGCCAGGGCGATGTCGATGGCGGCGATGGCGCGCATGGCGATGGCCTTGTCGCCGACGTGGGGCGTCAGCGCAAACATCTTTTGCCAGCACCGTTCAATCGCCATGGGGTCTTCGCCCTTAACCGCCTCGGCCATGGGCCCTACCACGAGGTCCTTCAGTAGCTGGTAGCCCGTGCGCTCATCCCCGGAGTAGATTTCGCTGACCAGTCCTTCGTCGGTGTGAACTCGGACTACTACGGTGCAGCGTGACTCGATCTGGTACACGCTGCCGCTGAATCGGGTGCTGAGAGGGATGCGAACTATATCCGCTTCCACGTTGGTGATACGCATTTCTGGCCGCCTCCCGGCGTATGGAATTGCAACGAATTATACTCTCCGGCGTCAGAGACGTTGGGGTTTGCCGGGCAAGCGATGATACAATTTATTCAGTATCCCGCTATACATCGGCAATCAATCGCGAGGACGCCATGAACACTCTCAAAACCTTCTTTCTCTTGATGGTCTTGACCGGAATGTTGCTGCTGATCGGCGCCGCCATCGGCGGCCAGGCCGGACTCATCATCGCGCTGATATTCGCCTTGGCGATGAACTTCGGAGCCTACTGGTTCAGTGACAAGATCGCCTTGAGCATGGCCCACGCTAAAGAAATATCCCGCGAGGACGACCCGGAATTCTACGATCTGGTCGAGGAGCAAGCCCGCCTGGCCAACATGCCCATGCCCAGGGTGTACGAAATCGACGACCCTTCGCCCAACGCCTTCGCCACCGGCCGCAACCCCCAGAACGCCGCCGTCGCCGCGACTACCGGCATCCGTCGCATCCTGACCCGCGACGAGCTGGCCGGCGTCATGGCCCACGAGATGGCCCACGTTGGCAACCGCGACACCCTCATAATGACCACCGTCGCCACCATAGCCGGGGCCATCTCCATGCTCGCGTTCATGGCCCAGTTCGCCGCCATTTTCGGCAGCTTCGGCGGCCACAGCGACGACGACGAGGGCGGCGGTGGCGGCAACATCATCTCCCTGCTCATCATCGCCATTATCATGCCCATCGCCGCTACCATCATCCGCCTGGCCATCTCCCGCGCCCGCGAGTACCAGGCCGACCAGACCGGCGCCCACAACTGTGGCGACCCGGAGGCCCTGGCTCGCGCGCTGGAGAAGCTGGAAATGGGTTCCGAGATGCGGCCCATGAAGGTCAATGAGGCCGCCTCCCACCTTTTCATCGTCAACCCCCTCAGCGGCAAGTCCATGGCGCGGCTATTTTCCACCCACCCGCCGATTGAGGAACGCTGCCGCCGCCTGCGCGCCATGAACGTCCGCCCCAGGTTTGACGACATCGACACGTCGGGCATCGACGTGCCAGTCCGCAACGAGCAGCCCAATTACGAAATACCCGACAGCAACGACCGGCCGAATTTCTAAACCGCAACAACCGCAGCTGATTCGCTGAAGTAGGGGCAGGTTTGAAACCTGCCCCTACGACCCACCAACCGCAACCCCCCCGATAAAATTGCATTCGGGTGGACCCGGGGGCGCCGTACGTTTGGCAGTCGCCGCGCCCCGATAGGGAGGATGAACAACT
>VXOG01000100.1:2993-9782 GCA_009840165.1 Chloroflexota bacterium | reverse complement strand
GCGCACAGGCTTGGAACGCCGGCTTCAGCCGGCACCGCGGGCCACAGGCCCGCAGAGCGCGTCTCGCTGCTGAGCCGTGCGGCGCACCGGCTTGGACCGCCGGTCTCCGACCGGCACGGGGGGGGGGGGGGGGCGGGGCCCGGCGGGGGCCCACCCCCCCCCCCCCCCCCCCCCGCGCGCCGCGCGCGGGAGGGCCGGGGGGCGGCGCCGCCCCCCGGCCGCGCGGGGGCCGGCGGGGCCGCGGCCGGCCGCGCCCCCGCCCCCCCCCCCCCCACGTCGTAACCCCCCAGCCACCCTCACGACACGTACGGCTTGGAACGCCGGCTTCAGCCGGCACGCGGGCCACGGGCCCGCAGCGAGACCATCCCTCTCGTCAACGGCTCTTTCGCAACGATCCCAGCAGCACTTTTGCAACGGCCCGAGCAGCGAATTCGCAAGTGGCAGCACGCCGTTTCGGCCGGGCGCGGTCCGAAGCCGGAACCGCAACCCTGCGGCTCACGCGACTGGCACCGGGATAGCATTCCGGGTCCGCCGGAGCCCGGAGGGGTGCAAGAGTGGCTGAATTGGCCAGCCCGGAAAGCTGGTGTACCGGCAACGGTACCGTGGGTTCGAATCCCACCCCCTCCGCGCCGGGCGGGTCCAAATCGTCGATCCAACGGCCTCACCATTGACGGCCGCCGCCACCGATGGCGGTGCCCTCCAAGTTCGGTGCACAGTTGGCCCTGGGACGCTGTTGCTACTATCTGGTTGACCACAAAAGGGGGGTAAGCGTCCTGTTCCAGCAAGCCATTGAGACGGTTCGTCCTCAAGTCATACCGCTCGGGATTGCGACCAAGTTGCCAGACAGCGACCCAGCCTGTGGGATCGCTGGTGCCGGGATGATCATCAATCCCGACGGCTGGTTCATCACGGCACAGCACATCTTCAACGAAATTGGCAAGCTCCACCAGCAAATCGTTGCTGCTCAGGAGACCGACACTCCGCCGGAGACTGTGTCTCGCTACACGGTGTTCTTCGGCCCACCAAGGGTCTCGCTTGAGCGCCTGATTCCCTGCCCCGAGATTGATTTGTGCATCGGCAAGCTCAAGAACTACACCGCCCCGTCCGGCTTTATCTTCCCCACTTTCCGAAGCAGGCCGCTTGGGCTCGGCGAAATCCTCTGCCGCATCGGCTTCCCGCTCTTGGATCCGGTCCCGGTCAAATGGGACAATTCCACAGGGTTTGAGGTAGCTACGAGTTCCCTAGACGTGCCGCACTTCGTCAACGACGCGATGGTCAGTCGCCTCGTGATGACCCCGACGGGACCCCGTTGGATCGAAACGAGCACCCCTGGAATCCCCGGCCAGAGCGGAGGCCCACTCGTTGACACCGGTGGCCTGATTTGCGGACTCGACAGCCACGTCGAAAAGTACTCGCCGAGGCCGAATCGGGCGCACACGATCGGCCGAGCCGTCCATGTTCATGCCATCAGGGAAGAACTCTTGAAGCACAATATTCAACACCAGACCCTATAGAGGAGCCGATCCATGACCGACGACATCACCTACTCGGATCCTTCAACTCAGAGCCCCATCACCTTCGTTGATGACCCCTCCGTACCGAGCTGGAACGAGGTTGAGGCGAAGCGCTTCGCACGTGAAAACGAGAAGAAACGGCGGGCTGCCAAGGCGAAGCGCACTCGGGCGAAGCGAACGGGAAAGCGGGCCGCCCAGTCCTAGTTGGCAGTGGTCGACAGTTCTTCGACTTCGTCAGTGGGGTGAGCTGGAGAGGGGGCTTTTGCGTCCCGAGCGATGGCAAGAAGTCCGTAGGTCCGCCTACCGGTGGGCCGGACGCACTGCAGGACACACCCCCGGGGGTGCTTCTGGAACCCCCTTGATCCCAGCGGGAGCCCCACTCCCCGCATGCGGGGTGGATAACGCCGGTTCGAGCGGTCCGGGCCGATCAGCGCGGAGCTTGGAACGGAACGCGGAGGGTTTCCGCGCCCTGACTTCTTTCCGCGCCAGGGTCATAGAGACGGGCCGTCTTGGGGTCGGCGTGTTCCGCGAGGTCTTGGACCGTGCCGACGAAAGTGGGCGCGCTCCGGAGGAGGTTGCAGTGGTGCCGAAACAGCTTCACGCACGGCCAACCGGAAGCCCTCGACGACGCGCTGGTTGAGGAACTGGTGGGGGAGCTGAAGGCCGAACACCAAAGTAGGATCGCCGCTTACGTGCGCGCCTGGGGGAGGCGCGCAAGGGATCCGCCGCTTAGCGTGGCAGATTGGTTTGAGGGACCGATGTGGCAGGCAACTGGGCGCGATGGCGGGTCGGCCCCGCCCAACCGCCTTTAGTCCCGTTGCTCGGGTCAATCCCCGGGTTCGTCTTGGTCTGTCCTGAGGCGAGCGTAGGTCGCCCTGATCAGCTCCTCGAGCGCAACGCTGCCCTGGGGATTGAGGTTGGGGTCCCGATGGATGATCGACGAGATCTGCGCGAGGGGGCTCGCGGCACCAAACTGCTCAACCCGGCCGGAGTTCATGAAGTGTTCGGCGGGCATGCCCAGCCAACCCGTAAGCGCCGCCAGGCTGTTGACGTCGGGCTGACGCCCCTGGGACAGCCGGGTCAGCGTTGAGGCGCTGACGCCCGACTCCGCCGCGACATCTTTCCAGGCGAGGCGCCGAGAACGCCGCTGGGAATCCATAGCGGCATGCAGCGCGGCAGCGTTGAAACGGAGCATGCGGTCAGTCATGGATTTCACTCTTGCAATTTACGGTCACATGTCGTATATTGCACATTATCAATTTTACGCCAACTTTGAAAGAGGTGCAGACATGGCGGACTACCAAGAAGGCCCGAAGAGAGGCGACGACGGCAAGGTCGAGGTCACGGTGAACGACAAGCCCGTGGTGCTTCAGGGCGCGAAGCAGACGGGCGAGAGCGTCAAGAAGGCGGCCATCGACCAGGACGTGCAGATCAAGGAGGACTTCGTACTGAGCATCGAACTCAGTGACGGAAAGACGAAGCTCGTCGGGGACGATGACGAAATCGAGGTGCACGACGGTCAGCGCTTTCTGGCCATCGAGAACGACGACAACTCGTGAGCTCGATCACCACGGCGGTGGCGAAGGCCATCGAGGAAATCCGCCGCACCTTCCAGGGATGCGACGTGGAGGTGGAGGTGGACCGGTCCGGGGGAGCTGTCGTGGTGGTCCGGGGTGTTCCGATGGGATTCCCCTACGTGCTGGCGAAGGTCTGGTTCGCTTTCCACATCACTTATCAATATCCGCACGCCGACGTGTACCCACACTTCACGAACCCGGAGTTGGCGCGATCGGACGGAAGGGGCCTAGGAGATGGCTTCGGGACGGCGTCGTTCCGCGGTCAGCCTGCGATTCAAATCTCGCGGCGGTCAAACCGGCTGAACCCCGTTAGGGATACTGCGGCCCTGAAGTTGCTGAAGGTGATCAGGTGGATGAGGGATCGGACATGAGACCGTGGCGGCTGACCATGTCCGCGGGGCTCTACGCAGAGCTGCAGCGGCACCTGTTCCCGGGTGACAACGACGAACACGGCGCGGTCCTTCTGGCCGGTACATGCGAGTCCGACCGCGGGCTGAGGTTGGTCGCGCGGGAACTCCATCTGGCCAAGGATGGTGTGGACTACGTCCCCGGAAAGCGGGGTTATCGCATGCTGAAGGCAGAATTCATCCAGAGTCGGATTCTGCGAGCCCGAGACCATAGATTGGCTTACTTCGCCATTCACAATCATGGCGGGGCCGACACCGTCGGATTCTCCGCCACGGATATGGCGTCTCACGAACGCGGATACCCGGCGCTCCTCGACATAGCCCGGGGCATGCCGGTGGGGGCACTGGTCCTTGCGCGATCCGCAGTGGCGGGTGATCTGTGGTTTCCCGGTGGCGGCCGTGCCTACTTGAGTCACGCGGCGATTATCGGGCACCAACGGCAACTGCTCTTCCCGATGCCTGAAAGGCGGGCTGCGGCTATCGCGATTTACGATCGGCAGAGCCGGCTATTCGGCGACGCGGGTCAAGATCTACTGCGGCGGACGCGTGTAGGAATAATCGGACTGGGCGGTGCGGGCTCAGTGTTGGCAGAACTTCTGGGACGGTTAGGTGTCGGCGAGTTTGTGCTAGCAGACCCGGAGAGGGCAGAGGGTACGAATTTGCCGCGCCTCATTGCGGCGCGGCGCCGCGATGCGGTTCTGCCGTCATGGTGGCCGCGTGTGGTCACGGATCGCTTGCGCCGTCCCAAAGTGCGGATGGCGGCCCGCAACATTCGTCGGGCCAACCGCTACGCCCGCGCCGAGGCCCTACCGAGGGACTTCCTGGACGCAGACGTCGCAGCTCGGTTTACGGACTGCGATTTTCTGTTTCTGGCGGCGGATACCATGGCGGCCCGGTTGCTGTTCAATGCCATTGTGCACCAATACGGAATCCCTGGCATCCAGGTCGGGGCCAAGATCCCGGTCGCCGACGACGGCATGGTCGGCAACGTGTTTTGTGTCAGTCGGATGGTCACGCCCGAGCACGGGTGTCTGTGGTGCAACGGGCTTATCAACCCAGCGCGCCTCCAAGACGAAGCCGTACCGGAAGCTGCAAAGCGGGGATACGCATACGTGAACGATCCTGTTGTTGCAGCGCCAAGCGTGGTGACCATGAACGCAATCGCTTGCTCCCACGCTGCCGACGACTTCCTTTTCCACATGACGGGATTGAAATACGACGACGCCGAAACCGGATGGTTCCGTTGGAGCTCCCGGCGCGCAGTGGCAGGGTACGATATGCCGAGACGCGGCGCCGACTGCGCCGAGTGCTCAGCAAAGGAATACAGCCGGTTGGGAATGGGCGACAACGCCTCGTTGCCGACTAGGCCAGTTCGGCACTAAGGTCGTCTCTCGGGACACTCGTACCGTCGATCGCCGTAGCGATGACTCTCTCCTGAGGTCGCGCCCGAACGTCACCCGCCCTTGGGGAAAATGCAGCGCAGCGCGTCGATGTCGGACCAGGTCACGGACTGCGCGCCCGGCGTCCCGGACGAGTCGTCCAGCGCCCGCGACATGCTGATTCCCTCGTTGGGATCGTCGTGGTCGATGTGCTGGTAGCCGAGGACGTGAAATAGCTCGTGCATGGTCGTGCCGTCGTAAGTGCACCCCAGGTCCGCACAGGGCCACTCGCCGCTGCCGGTGTCGAGACGGCGCTCCACACCCGGCCGCAGAAAGGTGAACGCTCCACAACGGGGATGGGCTTGTGCCCCGGCGCTCGGCGCCGAGTCGTAGACGGCGTCCATGTAGAAGCCGTAGATTTGCCCGTCGTCCCGGGGGAGCCAGCAGTTGCGGCGGTAGTCCCTCGGATCCTTGTTCCAGTCCGGCGGTAGTCCCTCGGGGACCGGGACGACCTCGCCCATTTCCACGATTCGGTACCCGAGTTGATCCTCGATCTTGTCGGCCAACAGCCCGACCGCACCGAGCAGCGCGGCAACGGCGTCCCCGGTCACGTAGTCCGGGAAGTTGTCGATCATGTCGACTCGTAGCGGAGTTCCGTCCCACTCGAGGACGAACTCCGAGTGTCGAACCGCGCGGGCCCGCTCGTCCGTACATTGGCGGGACGGCGGGGGGAGCGTCTCCGCAACGACGTAGTCCGACCACGGCCAGGCAACCCCACCCTCGTCGGTGCGGACAACGACCCGAACAGTGATCTTCACTGCGGAGCCCGGTTCGAGTCCGTCCACCCGCAACATCGGCTCGGGGAGATCGTCTTCCACGTAGGAGTCGTAGCCGGCCTCGGGAAAGACCCGAGCCTGATACCGAACCGCGCTGGGGACGGGATCCCAGGTCCACAGCACGAAGTCCGGTCCGACCTCCGCAGCCTTGATCCCGGTTACGGGGCCGGGCTCCGGCTCCGGCTCCGGTTCCGGCATGGGGGCGGGAGACGGCCCCGGGGAAGTCGGGGGCGTGGCGGGTTGGCCGTCCGTGCCGCCGCCGCAACCGGCTGCGAGCACCAGCGCCGCGAGCGTCCAGGTTCGCGTCAGTTCAACCCTCCCAGGCTCGGCGAGCCTACCCGACCCCGGCCTTGAACGGATCTAGAGCTCCGCACGAACCGCGACCGGATCCCTGAGCGCGCGAGCACCTGCGGGACCGAGCGCACCGAGTAGACGACGTGGACCGGTGGCCCACTCGCGCTCGGGCCATGGGCGGCGACCAGGTGCCGGGGTGCGTTCTACTCTCGTTTCGTAGCCCGGACTCCGGAGAGCGGCCACGGTTTGACCGCCCACGACGCGCAGCCGTACGCTGCCCGCACCAGTCCCTGACAGTCATGAAGAGAGTTGTGCCCCGGTCGAACCAGCCGCTCGTAGTTCTCGCTTTCGCCGTTTGTGCGCTTCTCCCGGGTTGTGCCCAGCCACCCGACCCGGCGGACACGATCTTCCATGGTGACCACATCGTCACCATGGACCCCGAGCAGCCCACCGTGGAAGCGGTCGCGGTGCGCGGCGAAACCATCGTGGCCGCCGGCTCGCTGGACGAGGTGATGGCGCTCGAGGGGCCCTCCACGCGGGTGGTGGACCTGGGTGACCACGCGCTCCTCCCCGGCTTCATAGACGCCCACGGCCACTTCCTCGGAGCGGGCCGCGACCGACATCTGATGGTGGGGCTTCACCCGCCGCCAGTCGGGGACGTGAACAACATCGACGACATCGTCCGCAAGGTCCGGGCGTGGATCGACGACCGCGACATCCCTCCCGGGGAGCCGGTGACCGGACGCGGCTACGACGATTCGCTGCTCGAGGAGGGCCGGCAT
>VXOG01000100.1:0-2983 GCA_009840165.1 Chloroflexota bacterium | reverse complement strand
CGCGACCAACTCCGCCCTGCTCGCGGCCAGCAACATCACCGCCGACACGCCGGACCCGCCCGGCGGAGTGATCCGCCGCATCGAGGGCTCGATGGAGCCCGACGGGGTGCTGGAGGAGACCGCCCGCGGGCTGCTGGCGTTCGAGCGGAGGCCCACCCCGTCGGGCGAGGAACTCGACGATCTGATCCGCCGGTCCATCGACATCTACCTGAGCCACGGCACCACCACCATCCAGGACGGCGGGATCACCCCGGAACACGCGGCGGTCCTCCAGGAGGCCGCCGACCGGAAGCCCTTCAAGGCGGACGTCGCGGCCTTCATCCGGAAGAACGGCCCGCCCGACGCGGTCCCGGGCGTGCCCTACCGGCGCGGATACCGGGGCGGGTTCCGGGTGGCCGGGGTGAAGCTGATGCTGGACGGCTCGCCCCAGGGACGCACGGCCTGGGTCACGGTCCCCTACGAGGAGGGCCCGCCGGGCGCGCCGCCGGACTACGTGGCCTACGGCACGATGGATCCCGGCGACTACAAGGCGCAGGCGGACCAGTTGATCGAGGTGGGCATCCCGTTCATCGTGCACGCCAACGGCGACGCCGCGATGGACCTCATGATCGACGGCGTGGACGAGGCGGTCGCGGATCTGGACCCCATGCCCGACCACCGCTCCGTCATCATCCACGCCCAGCTGATGCGCGCGGACCAGCTCGACCGCGCCAAGGAGCTGAACGTGGTGCCCTCGTTCTTCTCGGCGCACGCCTTCTTCTGGGGCGACTGGCACCGGTTGAGCTTCGGCGAGGAGCGGGGCAACAACGTCAGCCCGGTGGGTTGGGCGCTCGAGCGGGGGGTGCCGTTCACGGTCCACAACGACGCTTCGGTGGTCCCGCCACACATGATGCGGCTCGTCTCGATCACCGTGAACCGCAAGACGCGCAGCGGGCACATCCTCGGGCCGCACCAGCGGGCGACGGTGATGCAGGCGCTGCATGCCGTCACCCTCGGAAGCGCGTACCAGTACTTCGAGGAGGACACCAAGGGCTCGATCACGGTCGGGAAGCAGGCGGACCTGGTGATCCTGGGGGAGAACCCTTTGACCGCGGACCCGGAGGACCTGGAGTTCATCCCGATTCTGGAGACGTTCTCGCGGGGCCGGTCGGTGTTCGCGAACTCGGCTGAATCGGAGCCGTAGCAGGCTCCGAACGCGGAGCAGGCAACCTACGGATCAAGGGCCGGCCGAGCGTGATCGAGTTAGGCCGTCGACTCCAGTCGCAACTTGTCGTCTGACAGGCGACACCCTACACTCACAGGGTGATCACATCGTTCCGCCACCGTGGGTTGCAGGCGCTCTACGAGGGCAGGACCGTGCGGCGAATCAGCCCGCAGCACGTGGGCAGGCTAAGGGACATCCTGGCGGCGCTCGATCGCAGCCGCGGCCCGGACGGCATGACCCTGCCCGGCTTCCGGTTGCATGCGCTCAAGGGACGCCTGAAAGGACACTACGCGGTGTCGGTATCCGGCAATTGGCGTGTGATCTTTCGATTCGAGGACGGCGCGGCGGTCGATGTGGACTACGTGGACTATCACTGAGGAGCAGACGACTATGGCCATGCACAACCCGCCGCACCCAGGCGGCATCGTAAAGAGGCAGTGTCTCGAACCCCTGGGTCTCACCGTCACCCGTGCTGCCGAGGGTCTGGGCGTTACCAGACAGGCGCTCTCCGAGCTGCTGAACGGACGAACGGGGATCTCGGTGGAGATGGCAATCCGCCTTTCGAAGGCCTTTGGCTCGACACCGGAGACCTGGCTGGGCATGCAGATGGCCTACGACCTCTGGCAGGCTCGTGGCCGAGCGGGAGAGATTGCGGTCGAACGCTTCGTGGCGGCCTGATCGGCCCCACGCTGCAGTTGCTCGATCGGGAACGGGAGCAGGTTTCGATCGCTTCGGCGCTTATGCATCAGCTCATTGAATCGCGGCGGACCGAAATCCGTGCCCTTGCCGAACAACACGGGCTCCGGAAGGTGCGCGTGTTCGGTTCGATGGTGCGCAACGACGCCGACGAGTTCAGCGATGTGGATCTGCTCGTGAGTCTCCCCGCTGGACGCACAGGGTTGGCGCTGGGCGCTTTCCTGATGGATGTTCAGGACCTGTTGGGCCGGCGCGTGGACGTGGTGACCGAGGCGGCGCTTCACCCTGCTCTTCGAAGACGGATTCTCGACGAGGCGCAGGTTCTGTAGAGGGGGATCCGGACCTTCCCGCGGTTGGGTGATTCAGGCCGCTGAGGACGACAGGAGCTTCCGCCCGCCTGCGGCGGGCTGTGCCGGCTGAAGCCGGCGTTCCAAGCCGGGGGCGACACCCCGCGGATCAGCGAGACGCGGGCTTGGCGGTTGGTAACGGCCTGAGGGACGGCGGTTCCAGGTGCCCGGGTCGTTGAGGATGGGTGGGGTTGCGGCGTGCGCGGCGCGGAGCGCCGCTGTGCCGGTCTCTGGAGACCGGCGTTCCAAGCCGTGTGCGCCGTTCGGGCCCGGACTTACTGCTGCCGCTCGAAGATCAGGTCACGCACCCTCGTGCCGGTCACGGTGAAGCCGGTGACCCGGGCCGCGCCGTCGCGAAGGAAACGCACTTCGGGCAGGAACCACTGGTCGCCGTTGAAGACGTCGGCGGCGGTCGGTGAGAGGATGCTCGGGTCGTTCCGCCAGTGGGTGGCCAGCAGTCGCCCCTCCGCATCGACTTCGAGATTGAAGGTGCTGTCCAGTTCCGGGCTGCGATAGCTGCCCGCGTACTCCTGTAACTGCTCGGCGGTCAGCGCCGGCCGCTCGGGGTCCGGTTCGGCCTCGGAGGCCTCAGGCGCGGGCCCCGTGAGATCGCCGATGAACACCTCGGCCACCCGGCGGGCCCGCGCGGCGGGGTTGCAGTCCGCGACGTTGCAGAAGACCGCGATGGACAGGTTCTGCTCCGGGAAGCGCACGAAGTTGGTGCGGTACCCCACCC
>VXOG01000042.1 GCA_009840165.1 Chloroflexota bacterium | reverse complement strand
ACTTGCTCACAGTCTACACCCCAACCGGCATCCCGACTTTTGAGACAGGCTCTCTCGGCAGCCAACTGCGCCATGATCAGCGTCGTCAGTTCGCGCCGCATTGGGACGGCGTCCAGGTCGCAACCGGCGAACACGTCGAATCCGGGAGACATCGCCTCGATCATCTGTCGTACCCGGGCGCTGCCATGTCGGGCCGCTATGATCATTCTAGTGGACTGCGGGTCCCTGGCGAGTCCGTCGTCTTCGCTCCCTTCCTGTGGCTCCGATATTTGGTCCAGGTCGTCCTCATAGTCCATTCGGTCAACCACGCTCAGGGCGGCGGTGGCTTCGCGGCGGAACGTGTCCACTTCCCGCAGAGTCTCGGCCAGTTGGTTCACCAGGTTGGCCGCGCTGGCGATTATCGCCGGAAGATTCCCCTGAGCCCGGTTTGCCGCCTCCAGAGCGACGCGGGCACGTTTCTGAGCGTCCTCCCGGTGGCGCTCCCGCTCTTCAAGCCGTTGCAGCAGGCCCACTTGTTCCCGCAGCGTAGGCGCTTCCGAAGCCAGCGATTCCAGCCTTTCGACGTATGCCGCGGCTTCTTCGGCTTTGCGCAGCCGTTGGGCCAGTTCGTTGGAAAGTTGGTCTGGCATTATTCTGTTCCTTCCTGTTTCCCCAGTCTTGGGCTGCTCGGTAGTGCAATTTTGTATTGACCGGAGCGCCGGCGCGTTGTCAGTGCAACGAGCGAGCCGCCGCCGCTCCCGATAACACCGTTTTTATACCAAAGCAGCCTCTAACCGCGAGAGATAACCCGTATGCCGATTTCATCTAATTTCTGAAAATGTACCCAACGCCGCCATCCGGTTTGTTGTACCATGCGTCCAAATCTGACGGGAGCCTCCCAACATGACCGTAACAGCGATTGGCGCCGCCAACATCACCACCGCCGACCTGGCTGCCGCCGTCCCTGCCATGGGCGGCGAACTCCGGATGCCCGGTCTCCACGACACCGTTACCGTCTGGCGCGACAACTTCGGCATTCCTCACGTCCGCGCGGCCAACGAGCATGACGCCTGGTTCGCCCAGGGATTTGCCACCGCTCAGGACCGCCTGTGGGCCATGGAATTCGACCGCCGTCGCGCCGTGGGCCGTTGGGCCGAAGCCGCCGGCAAGTCCGCCATAGGTCAGGACATACAGATCCGACGCCACCGTCTGGAGGATTCCGCCCGCGCCGACTACGCCGCCGCCGGCCCTCGCGCCCGCGCAATGCTCGATGCCTACGCCGCCGGCGTCAACGCTTTCATCAACAGCGACGCGCCCCTGCCCGTGGAATATGCCATCACCGGCATCGGCCCCGAACCGTGGGAGCCGTGGCACGGCCTCGCCATCTACAAGGTGCGCCACATCTTCATGGGCGTGTTCGAGAGCAAGGCGTGGCGCGCTCGGCTGGTTAAAGAGTTGGGGCCGGAGCGAGCCGCCGAGCTGTTCCCGTCCTACCCGCCCGGTCAGCCCGTCATCATTCCCACCGGCGCGGACTACGACGGCCCGGTGGACATCGGCTTGCAGCAGATGCTGGAAGCCGCCGCCGACCTCAACTTCATCGGCGAGACCGATAGCGGCTCAAATTCCTGGGTAATCTCCGGCGATCTCACCGCCACCGGCAAGCCCATCCTGGCCGGCGACAGCCATCGCGGGTTGGACACTCCCAGCGTGTATTACCAGAACCACGTCGCCTGCGATACGTTCGACGTCATCGGCGTTTCCTTCGCCGGCCTGCCCGGATTCCCCCATTTCGGCCACAATGGGCACGTGGCCTGGTGCGTCACCCACACCGCCGCCGATTACCAGGACCTTTACATCGAGCGGTTCAACGACGCCGACGCATCCCTCTACCAGCGAGATGAGGACTGGTTCAACGCCGACGTCCGCGACGAGGTTATCAGGGTGCGCGACGGGGAGGACGTTCACCTCCGCACCTGGGCCACCCATCACGGCCCCGTGGTTGGCGGCAACCCACTGACCGGTTACGGACTGGCCCTGCGCTACACCGCCGGCGACGGCCCTGACAAGTGGACCGACATCCTCTGCTCCATGCTGGACGCCCGCACCGTTCCGGAACTGGCCGACGCCATGAACGGCTGGGTTGACCCGGTCAACAACTTTATGATGGCCGATTGCGAGGGCAACATCGGGTATCAGTGTCGCGGCGAAATCCCCCGTCGTCCCGGCGACGCGCCCGCGCCTTTGCCCTTCGCCGGCTGGGATGGCGAACACGAATGGCAGGGCAGCATCCCCTTTGCGGATCTGCCCCGCAACATCAATCCGCCCGAGGGCTACATCGCTACCGCCAACAACCGCCCCGTCGCCGCTGATTACCCTTACTATATCTCAATGGATTTCGCCCCCGGCTACCGGGCGATGCGCGTAACCCACGGCATCAAGTCCCTCAAAAATCCGTCAGCCAACGACATGGGCCGCATCCACGCCGAGCGCCTTTCCCTGCCGGCGCAAACCTACCTGGTAGCCCTGTCGAAACTCATGCAACCTTCCGACTCTCGCACCGCGTCCGCCCTGCGCCGGCTGCGCGGTTGGTCCGGCAGCATGGACCCCGACGCCGTGGATCCCACCATCTACAGCGCCATGCGCGACGCCCTGATGTGGCGGCTGCTGAAGCATAATCTCGGCGAACGCTTGGCCGCGCTGGCCTGGGAGCCTGTGGATCGCGGACGCGGCGTGTTTTTCAACCGGTTCCGCAACCTCCTCACCGATGCCATCGCGTCCAACGATACCGCACTGTTGCCCCAGGGCGAGACCTGGCAGACCGCGTTGAGCGCGGCGTTGGACGAGGGAGTCCGCACATTGAGCGCAAAATTGGGGCGAAACCAGGAAAGCTGGGTTTGGGGTCGGGTCCACCGCACGCGCCCTCAGCATCCCTTGTCTCTCGCCGACCCGAAGCTCGCTTCCGTACTGGACCCTCCGCGAGTCTCCACCGGAGGCGACGCTGACACGCCGTGGGCCGGCCCCTACTCCCCGGCTGACTTTGCAGCCCTCGGCGGCATGTCGGTGTTCCGCTACGCTTACGACCCTGCCGATTGGGAGCGTTCCCTCTGGGCTGTCCCATTGGGCGCATCCGGCCACCCCAGCAGCCCCCACTACGCCGACCAGGCTGAAATGTGGAGCCACGTCCGCATGGCCCCCATGATGTACGGCTGGGACCGAATCGCCGCCAGCGCCGAGTCCACCCAAACCCTGCTCCCCTGACGCTTGCTCATACCAGTTTCCCTATTAGGGGGATCGGTGGAGTGAGGGTGGTACTCCCTCTCAAACGCCCTCGGCTCACGCCAATCAGTCGTCCAGCAGGATATAAACCGCGCCTGAGGGGCTCAGGTCGTGGTGCGAATGACCCTTGCCCGTAACATCTTCCATCAGCCGTATGTCGCCGGCCCGTAGCACCCGTTTTGAGCCATCGCTGGCCCCAATCTCCACCTCGCCGGACAGGTGGATGATCAGTCGTCGCTCCGGCAGCGGATGAAAATCCATTTGGCGCGACCCGTCAAACTCCTGGACCCGCACCTCGGACACGTTGATCAGCGCCCCCAATTCCGGGTGATCCTCCAGGTTCAGGTCCTCGATGTGGCTCTCGCCGTCGGCGTCCGAAAATACGCGGTATATTGTCATTCCGCCCCCTCTTTACTCCTGTGATTGATGCGCTAGTCCTCTCGCAAATGCGGCGCGACCCGCTCGGCGAACAGTTCCAGGTTGGTAACACCATCGGCCAACGGCATTCCCGGCCACATCATCCGGAAGCAGCCGTGGGACATGCCCAGCTCCCGATAGCGTGAAAGTTCTTCAACTACTTCATCAGGACTGCCGATCACGAAACGGTTCCTCGCCAGGTCCTCAAACGGCTCCCGGAAGTTCTCCTCACCCGGCAGCGCCTTGTCCTGCCCCCATTGAGCATAGGCTTCATACTTCCCGCCCAGGTACGGCTCGGCGGTGGCAAAAGCCTCTTCATGCGTCCGCCCCACGAACACCTCCCTGCCCAGGGGCAGGCGCTCCGGCGCGTCCGAACCCGCCGCGCCGGCGGCTTCGTGGTACATCTCCACCTGCTGGCTGATGGTGTCAAACTTGGCGTGCGGATTCACGTACCACGTGTAGCCCAGCCGAGCTGCCCGCGTGATCGCCGCGTCGCTGTTGGCTGCCACCCACACCGGCGGATGCGGCTGCTGCACCGGCCTTAGCATCAGTTGAGCATCCCGCAGTTGGAAATACTGCCCGTCGTAGTTGACACGCTCGCCCGACCACAGTAACCGCATGGCCTCCAGGCATTCCAGGTAGCGGCTCACCCGGGTTCGACGGGGTACGCCAAAGTTATCGTACTCCTCGTCCCGGTACCCTAGCGCCGCCGACAGCGTGAAGTTGCCGCCCGTTATCACGTCCATGGTCGCCACCCGTTCCGCCAGGTCAACCGGATGGTGCAACGGCACCAGCATGGTGGCTACCAAACCCATGCCTCGCGCCTCGGCGGATATGCGCGCCAGCAGCGGCATGGTCTGCAACTGCTGGTACGGGTCGGTCAGGTAGTGCTGACCCTGATAGACCATATCGAAACCCAGGTCCCGCGCCGCGCCCACGTAGGCGCAGATGTCGGCGAAAGCCTGCTGCATATCCGCGCCGGCCGGCTGCTGGGCAATGGCGGAAAGGGAGACTCCAAACTTCATAGTGATGCCTCGTAATTTGTAAAACCGTCATTCCCGCGTAGGCGGGAATCCAAGAACGTGCTACATACGGCGATCTGGATTCCGGCGGAAGCCGGAATGACGGGTAGTTAGGCAGTCAGGTGATTGCCCAGCAGATCGATAGCCGACTGCACCGCGCCGTGCTTGGTAGCGTCGCGGTCGCCGCCCACGCGAATCTCGATAGCGACGTCCTCGCCGTCCTTCACGGCCAGCCCGATCCAAAACGTGCCGATGGGCAACCCGCTCCGTCCGGCCGCCGGCCCGGTTACGCCGGTGGTGGACAGCGCGTAATCCGTTCCGGTCAACTCCAGCGCGCCCCGGGCCATGGCGATCGCCATCTCCCTGCTGACGCTGCCGGCCGTCTCATAGAGTTCGTCGGGCACTCCCAGTATCTTCTCCTTCAAGCCGCCGGTGTATGCCACCACGCCGCCGGGGAAAAACCGCGACGCCCCCGGAATGGTCCCCAAGGTGTACCCCAGCAGCCCGTTGGTGCAAGCTTCGGCCACCGACACCGTCTGCCCCCGCTCCAGCAGAATTTCCGCAACCTGTCTGACTTCCACGAAAGTACCTCCAGAAATTCCCTCTCCCATCGAGGGAGAGGGCTAGGGTGAGCGTGATGATCGCGACTATACGTCCATCATCTTGTCTGGCGTCATCAACTCCATAAACTCGATGCGGTTGCTTTCCACCAACGGGCGGATCTCCGCTCCGACTGCCAACGCATCTTGCGGCAGCGAATGTCCGCCGCGCATCGGCGACATCAGCGCCTCGTCAGTCCATTCCAGCACCACTTCGCCGGGTTCGCCCGGCACGGTCCCACCGTTGAAATACACTTTGAACTCGCTGCGCTGGCCGGCGTCGTGATAAATCTGCGCCTGCTTCTGCAGTAGGCTCGCCACCCGCCGCGCGTCGCTGGGTTGCTTGGTCTTGAAGATTCTCCGCAATACGTACATGCCTTACGCTCCTTGGTGTTGAATGCCATCCGAAATTGCAAACGCCAATATCATACCGGATTTTCCCTACAGTCCCGCCCATCAATCCTGCAAATCCGATAATCCCGTCAATCCTGATTCTGACGATTCCCTCACTTCTTCCGCAGCAAAGCCAGATACTCCCGGTTGCCGGCATCGCCCGTAATCGGCGATTCAATCGTATCCAGCAGAGCCACGTCGTCCCGCGCCGACAGCCAATCCTGCACTCGCGAAAGAATATCCGCTCGTAGCGCGTCGTCTCGAACCACGCCGCCCTTGCCCACCTCACCCCGTCTCGCCTCAAACTGTGGCTTGACGAGCACGATGGCATATCCGCCGTCTTTCAGCCAAACCAATGGCTCCGGCAGCGCCATCGTTATCGATATAAACGACACATCCATTACCAGAAGGTCCACGCTCTCCGGGAGGTTGAACGGGTAGCGCACGTTGACCTTTTCCATGCACACCACTCGCACGTCGTTTCGCAAACGGTAGTGCAGCTGACCGTAACCCACGTCCACCGCGTACACCCGGCTCACTCCACGTTGCAACAGGCAATCGGTGAACCCGCCGGTGGACGCCCCCACGTCCAACGCGGCGATGCCGTCCAGCGCTATCTCATAATCGCCCGCCCACGTATCCAGCCCGTGGGCCAGCTTGACGCCGCCGCGACTCACATAGGGCAGTCGTTTCCGCACTTCCAGCGGCGTTTCGGGATTGAGAAACGTGCCTGCCTTCTGCACCGGCCCGTTGGGCGCGACGACCGCCCCTGCCATGATCAACGCTTGGGCCTCCTCTCGGCTCTCCACCAACCCCCGCTCCACAAGCAGCATGTCCGCGCGCTGTCGGCCAGCCCTCTTTTTACGTCCCGGTCGATCCGCCGTTGACATGGGTGCGACGTCTATTCCCCGATGAATTCCGGTCGCCGCTTCTCTAAAAACGCCCGAAATCCCTCGTGATAATCCCGCGTATCGAACTGGGTCAAAGGCAGGTCGGCTTCTTCCGGCGTCAGATCCAGCGATGGCTTGGCCAGCACCTGGTTGAGCGTCTTCTTATTCACCGCGTGAGACAACGGCGCCAGGTTAGCGATATCCGACGCCAGCTTGTAGGTTACCTCTTCCAGATTTTCCGACGGCACAACCTGGTTGACCAGGCCGATTCGCAGCGCCTCGTCTGTATCCAATAATCGGCCGGACAACAGGATGTACAGCGCGTTGCCCTTGCCCACCAGGTTCACCAGCCCGTACATCTCCCGGTGACCGATGGTGATGCCCAGCCGAGCCACCGGTATGCCCAGCCGGCTGCCCTCGGCGGCGATGCGCAGGTCGGTAGCCACGGCCAATTCACATCCTCCGCCGGCGGCAAACCCTCGGATCATGGATATTACCGGAGTTCCGATTACGGCCACCGTTTCCAGCAGCCCATCCACCGCGCGGTTGTAAACGCGGCCTTTGGTCGAATCGCTGCGGTATTCATCGAAATCGCTGATGTCCGCCCCGGCCGAAAACGCCTCACCGCCCGCGCCGGCGATCACCACGCACCGCACGTCCCGGTCGGCGTCCAGTTCTCGCAACAGCTCCGTCAGTTGCATCCACATCGCGAAGGATATGGCGTTGCGCTGCGCGGGGCGGTTGATGGTTACGGTGGCGACGGCGTTGTCCCGCCGCAGCAGGATGTAACCCGCCTGGTCAAAGGGTTCTCCTAAGACTGAGTCCAGCGTGGCGGTTGCAGCGTCGGTCATCGGGCGTCGCTCCTGTGGAAAAATCGCCGGCAAGCATAACACAGCGTTTGCCCCCGCACGTTTGACACGGGCCACATTACGTTTCAGACTACTGCCGTTCCGGAAACACTACCCGAACTATGGAGGTTTGCGGTGGTTACCTATGACTACGACCTGATCGTCATCGGTTCTGGCCCTGCCGGCCAGAGAGCTTCGATCCAGGCAGCAAAGCTTGGGAAAAGCGTTGCCATACTCGAACGCCTTCCCATGCTCGGTGGCGTTGACGTCAACACCGGCACCGCCAGCAAGACCCTACGAGAGGCCGTTCTGCACCTGACCGGGTTCCGTGAGCGCAACATTTACGGCGATTCCTATTCGGTCAAGCAGAACATCACCATGAGCGACCTCATGGTGCGCACCGGATACGTGATGCAGCAACAGGTCGATATGCTCCGTGTCCATTTCCTCCGCAACCAGGTGGAGACGATATATGCGGAGGGTTCGTTCGTTGACCCTCACACGGTACATCTCTCATTCGCCGACAGCAGGTTGAACCGCGATATAACTGCGGAGAGAGTGATTATCGCCTGCGGGTCCTTTTCAACCACCCCGCCCATCGTCCACGTGGACGGTCGGCTGATTTTTGTCAGCGATGACGTATTGAACCTGCCCGAGATCCCGCGCACGTTGACCGTCGTGGGCGGCGGGGCCATCGGGCTGGAGTATTGCAGCACCTTCGCCGCGTTGGGTTCGCGCGTCACCTTGGTGGACCGGAACCCCCGCCTGCTCCAGTTTGCCGACGACGAAATTGTGGACACCCTGGTCTATCATTTGCGGCAGAACGGGGTAACGTTGCGTCTCAACGAAAACGTCAACGACATCGAGTATGTGCGCGACCATCGCGGCGACCGGGTGCGTGTGTTGCTGGAAAGCGGCAAGCAGATCGTCAGCGACGCGGTCATGTACTGTGTCGGGCGCACGGGCAACACCGCTGCCCTCAACCTGGAGGCGGCCGGTCTGGAAGCCGACCCTCGCGGCCGCATTTGTGTGGATGAGAACTACCAGACTTCCGTTGAAGGCATCTACGCCGTTGGCGGCGTTGTCGGCTTTCCCGACCTGACCTCAACCTCGCGGATGCAGGGGCGCCTCGCCGCGTGCCACGCCTTTGACGAACCCATCAAAGGGTTCCCTGGCTTACTGCCGTACACCGTCAGGACCATCCCCGAAGTGGCGATGGTTGGCAAAGCCGAATCCGAACTGACCGACGCTGGAGTGTCCTACGAGGTCGGCAAGGCCAACTACCAGGAGACCATGAGCAGCGTGATGCAGGGCGACAACGCCGGCCTGTTGAAGCTGCTGTTCGACACGGAGTCCCGCAAGTTGCTGGGTGTGCACATCCTTGGCGAGGACGCCTCGGAGTTGATCCACATCGGGCAGGCGGTGATGGCCCACGGCGGCACGGTTGATTACTTCACCGAGGTCGTAATCAGCTATCCCTCCCTCGCCGAGTGCTACGCCACCGCCGCCCTGAACGGCATCAACCGCCTGGAGGCGTGAGTCTGCCGGATTCTCTCATTACTATGCAGCAGACGAAAACCATCCTGATTATCGCCGGCCCCAACGGCGCCGGCAAAACCACCTTCGCCCGGGAGTTTCTGCCCAACGAGGCGAACTGTCCCACCTTCGTCAACGCCGACCTGATCGCCTAAGGGCTGAACCCGCTGCAACCGGAGCAGGAAGCTATTGCCGCCGGTCGGATGATGCTGGAGATGATACGAACTCGCGTGGGCAACGGTGAAAGCTCCGCTTTTGAAACCACCCTCAGTGGGCGAACCTATGCTAGTATGATTCCAGTCTGGCGGGAACAGGGCTACCCGGTCAGGCTGCTTCTCCCACGCCTGTCATCACCGGAATCCGCCATAGAACGGTTCCGACAAAGAGTAGTGGAAGGTGGACACAACATACCGGGGGATGTAATCCGCCGTAGGTTTGACGCCGGCTTCCGCAATTTCGAGACTATTTACCGGGACTTAGTAGATGAGTGGTCACTATACGACAGCTCGGGCGGTAGTCCAACGTTGGTAGCAAGGAGCAACGACTATGACCACGCTGTATGAAGTTTCGCAGCAACGCGAGCGAGAGGAGCAGCGACCTTACGACCCATTTACCGACGGCGCACTGGAAGCGCTGAAACGCGCCACTAAAAAGGCCCGCCGGCGCAACATCGCCCTCCTCGGTTCCGTAGTGACCTGGCGCGACGGCAAGATCGTGTACGACACTGAACCTTAGACGGCGTATCCGTGCTTGTCGCGGTTACGGTTGCTTGTATAATGGCCGGCGTTGGCCGGAGCCGACCAATTTGAGCTGGGAGCCATCCCGATGAAGAACAAGGTCTATCCCGATTTCGATTCAGCCGTCGCCGACATGAAGGACGGCATGACTTTCATGTCGCCAGGTTTCGGCAACGTGGGCCTGGCCCGCAACCTGCTGGCCGCCGTGCACCGCCTGGGCGTCAAAGACCTGACGGGCATCTCCAACAACGCCGGCAGCCTGGACGACCGCGTCGATGTGGGCACCTTGATCGAAGCCGGGCAGGTCAAGAAAATGATCTGCGCCTTCACCGCTCCCACCCACCC
>VXOG01000002.1 GCA_009840165.1 Chloroflexota bacterium | reverse complement strand
TGCGGATTCGAATAGCCACTTGGTTATAGGCTGAGGCTGGGCGCGGGAATCGCGGTTGGGTGTGCGCTGGCGCCGGTCGGCGCGGGCGCGGTCGATAGCGGTTTGAGCCTGGTCGAAGCCGAGTTTGACGAGGAGTCGAGCGGCGTCGATGCGGTGGCAGGGCAGGAAGTCGGGTAGGTCGTCTTCCATGGCGGAGACCAGGAAGCGGACGATGAGCCGTCCGTCCTGAGTTTCCTGGGCGATGATGTCGGCGAGATTGGACATATATTCTATTTTAGGGAGGGATGGCGGGATGCGTCAACGGGGGGATGTCACTCCGGCGATGTTCCATCCGTATTGTGGAGCATCCCCCTCACCGCAGCCTTCTCCCACCAGGGGAGAGGGGGATTTTGGATACCCGACTGAAAAGGTCAGATTCAGCTTTGCAACTTGACGCGGGACACTAGAAAGACTTCATCACCGTCCCGTTGGAGACCGAATTCAGTAAATTCCGGCGCCACCGGCAGATGCTCTCTGATGGTGAAAAGCATGGTGTCCCGCAGCTGCGAAAGCTGGGGCGCCGAAACCTCCATCCGGTCCCGACCGATTGCCGACCGCACCCGTTCGCGGGCTACCTGCCGGGAGCTACCTTTGCGTGGGCCGCGTTGTTTGCGGAAGAGATTAAACATGAGCCGACGCCCTGCGATTGATGCCCATTAGCGTGCGGACCTTGTCCATGATGGAAGTTGGCTGATCTTCAACCGGATCAATCATCGGCAGGTATTCGCCGTCAATGCGGGCAGCGATGCGCACGAACTCACGCCCCGACGGCGACCGGCTATCGTACACCACCGGCGTTCCGTTGTTGGTGGAGGTGATCACCAAGTCATCGGCGGGAACCAGACCGATGGCCTCCACTGCCAACATATCGAGTACGTCGGAGGAGTCCAGCATGTCGCCCTGTCGCACCAGCTCAGGCTTGATGCGGTTGATAATCAGCTTTGCCGAATGGATGTCGCTGGCGTGGAGGAGGCCGATGACCCGGTCAGCATCCCGTATTGCCGACACCTCCGGCGTGGTAACGACGAGCGCTTCCTGGGCCGCGGCAATCGCGTTGCGGAATCCCTGTTCGATTCCTGCGGGACAATCCACAATCACGTAGTCAAAATCCGATTGCAAACGCTGGCAAAGCTCGATCAACTGCTGGGCGTTGATGCAGTCTTTATCCCGGGTCTGCGCCGCTGCGATCAGGTACAACTCTCCGGCATGCTTGTCGCGGATCAGGGCCTGTTCGATTCTGCAACGCTCTTCCACAACGTCCACCAGGTCGTACACAATGCGGTTTTCCAGCCCCATCACCACGTCCAGGTTGCGGAGGCCAATGTCGGTGTCGATCACGACCACGCGGTTTGAACGTAGGGCCAAGGCCGTACCCACGTTCGCCGTGGCGGTAGTCTTTCCCACGCCTCCTTTACCGGAAGTCATGACGATGGTCTTACCGCTCATTGGGGTTTCCTCCGTGGTCAATCGAATGGTTTTTGAGGTAGGGCGAAACATGCACCGAGCGATTCCTGATCCGGGCGATAATTGGACCGTCATCGCCGTGGCCTACGCGACGGCCGGCCACCGACCGTTCCGCGTTGGCATCCCAGAGGTGATCCGCGATGCGCAATTGGGGAGCAGCGGATGACATCGCCAGTATTACCGCAGTGGAATCCCCGCCCGCGCCGGCGTGGGCCAGGCCGCGCAGTTTTCCGAAAACCAAAATGTCTCCCTGCGCTATGATCTGGGCCCCTGGATTGACGTTTCCGACAACGACTACATTCCCTGGAAACCGCTGCACTTCCCCGGCGCGGCAGGTACCCCGCACGACATCGGCGGGCACGCTGCGCCGTTCCTCGCCGGGCCCGGCTGAGCCGGGCAAACTTTGCCCCTCTGCCTCCGCTCCGGACTCAGGGGGTGAAATTGCTTCTGGATCGGACTCCGCCGGTGTGGAACTTCCGCCGCGCTCGCTCCCGTTTACCCGGCTGGATATTGCGCTGTGCAAGTCGATGAGACTGTCGATTCGCCTACGTTCGAGTTCCAGGACTTCCGGTTCGCACCAGAACTGTTTGATTTCCAGCCCGGACTCCGAACCAATTACCTTGCGGATCAGCTCCTGTTGATCGTGCGACAGTATCCTTTTCCCGATATCTACGATCACCTGGCCTTTGGAGTAGAGGTCTCGTTGCCGGCTCAGATACTCGCGCAGGGTCCGGCATGCGACACTGATCGGCGCGTCATCGTCAATCTTGATATTGACCAGCCCACCGCGGCCGGAAATTCGCACCAATTCTCGCGTGTCGATAGCAGCGTCCACCATGATCAGGCACATTTATAGCAACAACGGCTTGCGGCCTGCTCTCAGCAGCGCATACACATTTTAGTGAAATTATAAAAAACTGCCGGGGCCTTTATGTTGACCCCGGCCGGAATTTGGAAATCTGTCAGCGTGTCCTAGTCCGGACGTCCGAACACCGCCACCGAGCAGGTGAACGAACCGGGTCGGCCACCGAGGTTATGGGTGATGCCAAGGTCGGCCTTTTGCAACTGCCGCCCGCCGGCCTTACCCTGCATCTGCTTGTACACCTCGTAGATCATCCGGATCCCGCTGGCGCCGATGGGATGGCCGAAACACTTGAGGCCGCCGTCAGTGTTCACCGGCAGGTCGCCCTCCAGCGAGAAAGCGCCGTTGGCTACATCGGCGCTGGCCTGTCCGCGGGGGCTGAAACCCAGGTCTTCCATAATGATTAACTCGGTGATGGTGAAGCAGTCGTGCACCATCGCCATGTCGATTTCCGCGCGGGGGTCGGAAATACCGGCTTCCTCGTAGGCGGCCTGGCTGGCGCGAACCGTTTCCGGGAAGTAGGTGAAATCCCAGTCGTTGCGCAGCACGCCAAACGCGCCTACCGCCAGGCCCAGCCCTTTGACCAGAATGTAGTCGTCCCGCAGGGTCCGGGCGATATCGGGCGTGGTGATGATCGCCGCAGCCGCGCCGTCACTGACGCCGCAGCAATCGTAGAGTCCCAGGGGCCAGGCTATCATGGGCGCGTTGATAATCTGGTCCTCGCTGACCTCGCGCTGGAAGTGCGCCTTGGAGTTCAGGGTGCCGTTGTGGTGGTTCTTGGACGCGATCTGCGCCAGCGTCCGCTTGCCATCGTCATAGTCGATGTCGTAGTGATGGAAGTAGCGCGTGGCCGCCATGGCGAACTGGGACGGAGGCGGCGTAGGCGGCTCCACGTCTGCGCCAGGCCCAGCGGCGATAGCAAGGCCGGAGAACCCGCTGTCCTTCAACTTCTCCACGCCCATGGCCAGCACGATGTCGTACACGCCGGCGGCCACGGCATAGCAGGCGTTGCGGAAAGCGTCGGTAGCCGTGGCGCAGGCATTCTCCACCCGCGTGATCGGTATGTAGTCCAGCTTGAGCGCCTCGGCCAGCGGTTGGCCGGTGCGGAAGCTGCTCACCGTGCCCAGCCACGCCGCCTGGATGTCGTCGGCATCCAGGCCGGCATCCTCGTAGGCTTCATAAGCGGCTTCCACCATCAGGTCAGCCGCCGAGGCGTCCCACCGCTCGCCGAAGCGGGTGCAGCCCATGCCGACGACGGCCACTCGGTCGCGTATTCCACTCATTTTTATTCTCCTCATCGTAGGGGCAGGTTTGAAACCTGCCCTTACCGTCAGGCCGCAACCGCGACCGCTGCCGCCGTTCGCCTCGGTATGGCCTTCCAATAGTAGTTGTGTATCCCGTTGACCACCCGCAGCTTCCGGAAGCTCATCTCAACCGGCATCCCGACCCGCACCTCGTCCAGCTCCCGGTCCGTCATCATGCACAACACGCGCCCGCCGCCCTCAAAGTCAACCACGGCGACGACCAGCGGGGTGTCAACCGCTCCCGCGATGTAGTCCATCGAGTAGGTGAACAATTCGGCGGCTTTGTCGCTCAGCCGCACCGGCTCGCCGTCATCCACCTTTCGGCATTCCACGCAGACCCGCTGGGCGGGATACTGCACGTACCCGCACGCCCGGCAGCGCGCTCCGTACAGGCGCACGTTCTTGTCGCCTTCCCGCCACATCGCCGAAACCGATGGAGAAGCCGGCGCCGGCCGGCGGGATGCGTCTTCCAGCGTCCATACTTCCCGCCACTTCGCATACGTTTCGTAGTTGCCCAGCGACTGTTTAGCTTCAATCCAACCGGAGAGGCCCATGGCCGGACGTTGGGCGGTCGAAATCGCCGACGTGGTGCGGAAGCCGAGCACGTCGCTCCCATCGCCGTAGGATACTGCCAGCAGAAGCTCATCGGGGCTCGCTTCCTCAAACGCGCCGGCCAGCAACATCGGAACGAATGCCGCGCCAGTGTTGCCCACGGCGCCGTACATGGAAGATTGTATCTGCTCTTCGGTGAAGCCCGTCTGTCTGGCCAGCCTCCCGTGCCGCCTGTAGTCCGGCGCGTACAGAGCCACCCGTGCCGCTTCGGCAGGGGCTGTACCGGTACGCTGGCAATAACCGGCCACCGCCTCCGGTACGATCCGCTCGATGCCTTCTTCGGTGGCGAAACGGTCCTCCCAAGTGCGGACGAAAGAGTCTCCGGGAGAACGCCACGTGTCGAGCATGTTATCCGTGATGGAATGGCTACCGGCCAGTTCTGCGATCACGCCGTTCGCCGAAACCACGAAAGCCGCCGCGCCATCGCCCGAGGCGCGCTCGGTTTCTCCCCTGGGCGAACCCTGCCGGCTGTCGGCCACAACGACGAGAACCTCGCCGGCGCTGCCGGCCGCCACCGCGTCCAGGGCCGATCTGAGGGCGTTGGTGCCGGCCCGCAGCACGTTGGATACGTCGGCGGCGAAGATGTCCTGGCGCAGGTCCAGGGCGGCGGCCACGATGGCCGCGCACTGCTTTTCGGCGTAGGGCGCGGTAGTGCTGGCAAATATGATGCCGTCGATGGCGTTCCGGTCGCGACCGGTCAGGCAATCTATGCCTGCCGCAACCGCCATGGTCACGCTGTCTTCGTCGAAGTTGGCGACCGCCCGCTCCACGCGTGAATTCCAGCCGGCGGTTTCCGGCCCCAGCCGGTAGCGAGGCACGTATGCGCCGTAGGCAGCGATTCCAGCCAAGTTAACTACTCCTGGTTTCAAGCTAGTACGTTCAGGATGCTATCAGCGCAGCCGAAAAGGTGTCAACGCGGGCGCCATGCTACAATGCAACCAATGGTTCTATATACCAAACTTGCACAGTTATTGGCCTTCCTCTGTGCCTTGATCGTGTTGCTGGCCGTTGCCGGATGTTCCGGGGCTTCCGTTGGCTCCACAGGTCCAACTCAAGCCGACGGCGACCTGCCGCCGAACCTGGCGAAATTGGGTGAAGCCTACGGCATCCTGCTGGAAGAACACATCGACCATGAGGAGTTGGATCCGGAGCAGTTGACGGACGGCGCGATCCGCGGTTTGCTCACGGCTCTGGACGATCCCCATGCCTCATACCTCTCCGCCGAACAGCACGCCAAGGAACAGGAGGGCTACCGAGGCTACTTTGACGGCATCGGCGCGCGGGTAACGCTCACCGACGCCGGCCTTACGGTAATTTCCCCTATACCAGGCGCTCCCGCCGAGGCTGCCGGCATCCGCGCCGGTGACATCATCCTCGCCGTGGACGGGGCGCCAATCGACCACCTCACTCTGATTGAAGCAGTGAACCTAATCCGCGGGCCTCGTGGCAGTGACGTCACCCTGCTGGTCAGACACGCCGACAGCATTGAGAACGAATCCATCACCGTAACCAGGGGACGCATTCCCATAGACAGTACGGCGTTTCGGATGCTGGAGGGTGGGATCGCGCACCTCTGGGTGTACGGTTTCTCCGATACCACCGAGCAGGAAGTTCGTACCGCCCTGGACCAATTCCGCGACGCAGAGGGCCGGGGCCTCGTTCTGGATCTGCGCAACAACCCCGGCGGACTGCTGGCCGCCGTTATTGACGTGACCGACCTGTTCCTGGACGGCGGGCCAGTCCTCTACGAAATCGACGCTCAGGGAAACCGCACCGACCACGAAGCCAGCCCGGGAGGAGACGCCATATCCATCCCCATGGTGGTATTGGTTAACCAGTATTCCGCCAGCGCCAGCGAGATTCTGGCCGGAGCTATCAAAGTCAACGGCCGAGCATCCGTAGTCGGCGAAACAACTTTTGGCAAAGGCAGCGTCAACATCACTCGCGAACTGTCCGACGGCTCCGCGATATACTTTTCCATCCGCCGCTGGTACTTGCCGGACGGCACGCAAATTGAGGGACACGGCGTGACGCCCAACGTTGAAATCGCATCCGACGTACAAAACCTCCCCATCCCTCCAAACGACGACTTTGCATTGCGCAGGGCTATCGAGATTCTGGAACAGCAGCTGGGCAGCAGGTGAGAGACATGGCAAGAAAAAACCGCAATAGCAAAAAGAAGGTGACCGCATCGGGGCCGGGCAATAATCGGCAGGTGGCCGTGAATCGCAAGGCGTTGCACGACTACGAAATCCTCGACAAAGTGGAGGCCGGCCTGGTTCTCACCGGCACGGAGATCAAGTCCATCCGGGCGGGCAAGGTTGACCTGCGCGACGCCTACGCACGAGTGCAGGACGGCGAACTGTGGCTCCACGGCGCGCACATCGCGCCCTACGACTCCGGCAGCTACATGAACCACGAGCCCAAACGACCCCGCAAACTCCTGGTGCACCGCAGCCAAATCAGCGAACTTGGCGCGCAAACCGCCGAGAAGGGCTTGACCCTGGCGGCCATCCGCATGTACCTGAAAAACCATCACGCCAAGGTCGAATTGGGGGTCGCTCGCGGCAAACGCCAGTACGACAAGCGCCGCGCCATCATGGACCGGGAGCGCGAACGCGCCGCCCGCCAGGCCGTCAAGGAGTGGCGCGACTGATGCGGTTCATCCGGTCTGCTCGCCGGAATATACCGCGGTGACGGCGCCAGGTTACATACGTCACTACATCCAGGCGTGGGACTGGCGGCTGTTTCTATTCATATTCCTGTTCCTTGGGTTGCCCAACGTTTATCAGCTGTACCGGGTGTACCTCATCGGGAACGAGATTCCTGATGCCGGCAGTCTTGCCATTGTCTCGCAGTGGCAGTTCGTAGGACTGGCGGTTGAGGTCTTTCAAGAAGCCACGGTGCTGGCGATCTTCTTCTTTCTCGGATCGCAGATGCGGAGTGGTGCGTCGGTTCAGTTGGACCGGGCTAAAAGCGTTCTGACCTTCATTTTCCTGGCGTCGCTGGTGTTCTCCATAGGCGTGTTCTTCTTCCGGGATGCCTTCATCACGCTAATCGGCACGTCGGCGGAGATACAGGGGCAGACACGCGGATTTCTGGGCATCAGCATTTTCAGCATCCCGTTCACCATACTGGCCGCTGCCATCGTGGTGCTGTTTGAGGCGCTGGGTATGCGGACGCTCGTGTTCGTTATGGCGATTGTCAACGTGTTGCTGCGCTTCGTGTTTGACACCCTGTTTTTCGGCGGCTACGCATTCTCGCTGGACGCTGGCGTCATCGGCGTGGGCTGGTCAGCGCTGCTGGCCAGCGTAGGATTATTCGCGGTCGGACTTGCCCTGTTGCTATTGTCCCGAGGAACTCTATCGGTGGCACTCAAATCCCCTCCGTCCTTCACCGATATGCGCGAATACCTCCGCGTCGGGTTAGGCAGCGGGGTGGACAGCCTCATCAGGAACGTTGCCTATTTCTTTATGATCATCCGCATCGTCAACACCATCGGAGCCGAGGAAATCGGCGGCTATTACGTAGCGATTCAGATACTATGGAGCTTTATGCTGGTGCCCATCGTGGCCTTCGCGGATTCGGCGAAAGCTCTGGTAGCCAACGCATCTGACAACATCCAACAGGTCAGGACGCTCTGGCACGCCTCAATGGTGATTACCGCAGGAATGATGGTCATCTGGATTGCGTTGACACCGGCATTCCCTACTTTTGCCGGTATGCTGACCGATGACCCGGCGACGGTGGAGTGGGCGGTCACCGCTTTCGGCATCCTGTTCGTGCCCTATGTCCTTTTCTCGTTCAACACCGTAATTGACTCGGTGTTTTATGGACTGGGCAAAACCCAGTACATGGCCTATCAGTCAGTTCTCACCAATGGGACGGTGTACTTGGTGGCATTTCTGCTTTATACCTCCGGCGTCTGGCAACCAACCTTCGAAAGCGTGATGGGGCTGTTCGCGTTGGGCATCCTGGTGGACACTTTCCTGACTATGTTTTTCCTGCTGAAGGCGCTGTACATCGACCCCAACCAACAGAGCGTGAGTACGCTATAATCCCCCCGCGTAAAATCGCGCTCCGACCCAAGGGCCGGCGGCGCTTTATGTTGTTTGTTTCAGCGTAAAGTGAAGTAGGGATGAGCAAAGTATATTTTCAGGACGTCATCTTCACTCCAGCAGACGCCGCGGAAGCCCTGGAGACCATCGCGTGGCTGGAAGGTGACCAGCGCGGCAAAGTACCTGCCATTTTGATGCACAACGATCCTCACGCTCCGCCCGCCTGGTGGCACGTAAGGAAAATGCTGAACCTGACGTTGCTAGCCCGCGCCGTGGCGGCCCAAGTGGGAATCGCTCCATCCCCAGGCAACCCCCATCCGCCAGGATTCCCCCAAGACCCCGCCATCAACGAAGCGGCGTTGCTCAAGTTGAAGGCCAAACTCAACCAGTGGCAGGAGGGCATCGAACCCATTCCTCCGGCTCTGCTACCTACCTACGAAGGACAAACTTGGATCGACATCGACAAGTTGGACTACGATTTCGACAAGCCTGAGCCTCACCCTGACCCGTTTTACCACCAGGAAAGCCGGTGGAAGATGGTGCATGACCTGGCCAATCTACTGGAATCCATTCACCTCACCGAGGAAGTCATCCACGGATCCCGCCGCCATATATGCTATGACGAATCCGACCTTAACGTTCGCATTGCGCCAGACTACTATTTCGCCAAAGACGTGCCAGGCCCGGGTATCGCCGCCACAGGACTGTACTTGCCCTGGGTAGTGGAAAAGCCGCCTGACTTTGCCCTGGAAATGGCGACGCCGGCCAAGGTCCGCGAAGACTTGATCGTCAAGCGCCAGCTCTACCGGGAGATCGGAATACAAGAATACTGGCGCCTGGATCCCACCGGAGGCGATTTGTATGGCGCTCCCCTGGCCGCGGACCGACTTGAGGGCGGAGTTTACGCGCCCATACCCTTGCACCGGCTGGAAAACGACAACGTCTGGGGGCACAGCGAAGCTACGGGGATCGATATATTCTGGTTCAACAAACTCTTCGTGTTCCTCGGCCCTGAAGCCGGTAAGTAGCTCAGCAGATTCAACCAAGACAATCGCATATGGAGAGTTGAAGCCTTGTTTTTGCCATCAGGTAAAATTTCCTTCTGACGCTCCTTCCCGGTGTATAATCCCCCTCGGAAACCGCGCCCCGGCCCTCGTGCCGGCGGCGCATTATGTTAAGGAGTATGCGCTTTGATACGCAGCCTGCGGGGAATTGAACCGAAAATCGCGCCGACGGCCTGGGTAAGTGAGGCGGCCTATGTGGTGGGCAACGTTGTCATTGGGGAGTACAGCAGCGTCTGGCCCGGCGTAACCATACGCGGCGACGGAGACGTCATCACCATTGGCAACCATGTGAACGTCCAAGAGGGTTCGGTCGTGCATGGCGACGGCCTCGTTATCGAAGACTACGTTTCCATCGGCCACTGCGTCGTGGTTCACGGCGACCGCATCGGCACAGGCAGCCTGCTCGGTAACAACTGCACGTTCCTCACCGAGTCCACCATCGGACGCGAGTGCCTGATCGCCTCCAACTCCGTTGTCCTGTCCAATGTGGACGTGCCTGACCGCAGCTTCGTGGCCGGCGTGCCGGGTTCCATCAAGCGCGAGGTCAGTCCGGCTCAGATCGAGCAAATGCGCATGACCGCCGAGCATCTTGTGGAACGGGCCGGTTGGTTCAAAGAAAGCGGCCTGTGAGTAGCACGAAATCTGCGATAGTGTAGGGGGGGGGGTGTTACACGCCCCAAACGCTTGATTTAAAGAGACAGCACTAAGCCCACCCCCCCCCTACATGAACCACGA
>VXOG01000079.1 GCA_009840165.1 Chloroflexota bacterium | reverse complement strand
ACCGCATCCGTTGGAACAGCATCCGCTGGCGCGACTACCCCTTCCCCCGCGCCCCCTGACGGGCGACGGCTTGACGCATCGAAAAGTGTCTTGCAACGCTAGGCGAGGTATGCAACGTTGGGTATTATTAGGCCGGCCAGAACTTTGCGCGACTACCAGGCGCCAGAATCACACGCCGTAGGAGGCCAAGCATGAAGTACGACGTAATCGTGGTGGGCGGCGGATCCGCCGGGTGCACCATCGCCAGCCGGCTGTCGGAAGACCCCGACCGCACGGTGCTGCTGCTGGAGGCCGGGCCGGACTATCCGGTGTTCGAGCATTTGCCCGACGACCTCAAGATGGGCAACAACGTGTGGCTGTCCGCGTATGGGCCGCACAACTGGGGCTACACCGCCAAGATCACCGAGGACCAGATGGAGCTGGTGATTCCCCGGGGCAAGGCCACCGGCGGGTCCAGCGCGGTGAACGGCCAGGTTCTGTTTCGGGGTATCCCCGAGGACTACGACCGCTGGGCGGAATGGGGCAACGACGAGTGGAGCTTCACCCGAGTGCTGCCGTACTTCAACAAGCTGGAGACCGACCTGGACTTCGGCGGCGACGACTTTCACGGCTCCGACGGGCCGGTTCCGGTGCGCCGCGCCCCCCGCAGCGAATGGCTGCCCCACTCAGCGGCGTTCGAGCGGGCCTGCCTGGACGAAGGCTTCCCGCGCGATGAAGACCAGAACCACCCCGAATCCACCGGCGTGTCCCCGCGGGCGCGCAACACCATCGACGGCGTGCGCATGAGCATGGCCATCAACTACCTGGACATCGCCCGCCATCGGCTGAACCTGACCATCCGGGGCAGCGTCACGGCACGGCGCATCCTGTTCGACGGCGACCGGGCCGTGGGCATCGAGGCTGAAAGCGGCGGCGAGGTCTTCACCGTTGAGGCCGACGAGATCATCGTGAGCAGCGGGGCCGTGGCGTCGCCGCAACTGTTGATGCTGTCGGGCGTCGGGCCGGCCGAGCACCTGCGCAGCATGGGCATTCCGGTAGTGCATGACTCTCCGGGCGTGGGCAAGAATCTGCGCGACCATCCCGCCGCGTCGGTGCTGTACTTGGCCAGGGGCGAGAAGCCGGACGTGCAGGCACCGGTGATCCAGGTGGGCTTGCGCTACACCGTGGAGGGTTCCGACCTGCGCAATGACATGCAGCTCAGCCCCAACCTGATGACCAGCGAACACCGGCCGGCCCACGTCGCCATCGACGAGGACCTGAACTACATCGGCATGGGCGCCAGCCTGCAACTGGCGCTGGGGCAGGGCGAACTGACCTTGCAATCCACTGACCCCCACGTGCAGCCCAACCTGAACTACAACTACTACCAGGAACCCGAGGACCTTCGGCGGATGCGCGAGGCGATCCGGCTGGGCGTGCGGATGGCGGAAAAGCCTCCGTTCTCCGACCTGATCGAGGAACGGCTGATGCCCTCCGATGAGGAGCTGGCGTCTGACGAACTTCTGGACGACTGGCTGCGCAAGAACTCCGGCACGTCCCACCACATCTCCGGCACCTGCAAGATGGGGCCGGACTCGGACCCGCTGGCGGTGGTTGACCAGCATCTGAAGGTCAAGGGAGTGCAGGGCCTCCGCGTGGCCGACGCATCCATCATGCCCGACTGCATCCGCGCCAACACCAACGCCACCACGATCATGATCGGCGAGAAGTGCGCCGACTACGTCAAGGAAGGCCGGTAACGCTCCCGCCAAACTGTCATTGCGAGCGCAGCGTGGCAATCTCGTTGCTGAGAGTACAATGGCTCCGGCGACGAGATCGCCATGTCGCTTCTAACGATGACAGGCAGGGCAATCGCATTTCAACCGTTGGTTCATTGATCCGGCGTTCTCGGCGACCGTCATACCGGCGAAAGCCGGTATCCACTGCCTGGAATATGCAGTTTCGCTTTCGTTGTCTTCATTCTGTGGCCTCTGGACTCCGGCGAAAGCCGGAGTGACGGACCTGTAAGTTTCAAATGCGATTGCCCGGCGACGACAGGCACATGGCGAGATCGCCACGCCAACCGGCTGCTATAATCCTCAGACATGGATGTGCTAATGGAGGAATGGAATTGGCGTCAATAGTTGACAGCCCGGCTACCAAGGCCGATGTGAGCAATCTGCGGAACGAACTTCAATATTACGCCACCAAAGCGGACTTGGCCCACATGGAAACGCGGTTGCTGATCCGACTGGGCAGTCTCATTGTTGCCGTTGGAGCCGCGGTCGTGCTGATTGATCGTTTCCTGGGGTAGAGGTTCGCAACTATGGAAGTTCAATGGATGAACCACACGGGGTTTGTGGTCAGCGACATGGAACGCTCCCTGACCTTTTACCGGGACCTGCTGGGGCTGAACATCGAGCGGGACCAGATACTTGAGGGCGAGTTCATATCGGAACTGGTTGGGTATCCCGACGCGCGGCTGCACATCGTGTACCTGGGGCCGGGGGACATGCGGCACTCGGTGGAGCTGATCCAGTATCTGAACCCGCCGGGAGTGGCAGTTGAAATGCCGGAGCGTTTCCAGGTGGGAGCCACCCACCTGGGCGTGATGGTGGACGACCTGGACGCCTTTTACGAAGAGCTCGCGGCGAAGGGTGTCCGGTTCGTCAGCCCACCGGCGGAGCGGCCCAACCCAGTGTATCCGGCGGCGCGCAAAGGCTGCTACATGCAGGACCCGGACGGCAACTGGCTGGAACTGCTGGAGCGCGGGCCGGCGCCGGAAGGCGCGACGTCGGTGTGAGTGACCGGCACAGGATCGACGCTCCCGCGCACCCGGTTTGTCATCGCGAGGAGCGTAGCGACGCGGCGATCTCGCTCCCGCAGCCGTGTTTGCTCCCGTAACGAGATTGCCACGCTACGCTCGCAATGACAGTCCCGGGAGTGACGGCTGATACTCCGAGAAATTATGCGTCCAGGCCGAGTTTCGCTTGCAGCGTTTCGTACACCGATTGGAGGAAACCGCCGGCGTATTCCCGGTGGGTGAAGGGCATGCCGGCGGTTGCCGCGTCGGATCGGGCGGCCTCGTAGAACTCTACCGCCCTGGCGTTGTCGTAGGGAAAGGGCATCGGGCCCATGTAATGCTCGAAGTCGGCGATGTCGGCCCAGGCGATGAGCTCGTGGGGTTCGGCGTGATTGCTGGCCCAGCTTTCGCCGTCCAGCCGGCCGCGCATCAGCGACCATGCGCGGGGGCCAACGGAGGGGGTGGTGTAGTCAGTGTTGGCCATAAGGGATGCCGCCGTCGTTCGGGCTCCTTTAGCCCATCACCTTTTCCGCCAGGCGTTCCAACTCGTCCAGACCGTTGGGGCCGGCGTCAGGGGGCAGGGCTACCGTTACGCGGTTGGCGCCGGCGGCCTCGTATCCGGCGATGACTTCACGGTCAGGCGTGACGTTGGAGACTATTAGCTGGATGGAATTGGGGTCTCTGCCGGCGGCCTCGGCCAGTTCGTCCATGGTGGCGCGGCCGGCCCTCACCTGCTCCTCGGTTACGCGCACGGGCATCCAGCCGTCGCCCCAGGCCACCACGCGCTTGAATACGTTGGCCGCGTAGCCGCCCAGGAATACCGGAGGGTGCGGCTGCTGCACCGGCTTGGGTGAGCATTTGACTGGCGGGAAGTCGAAGAACGTCCCGTGAAACTCCGCCTCGTCCTTGGTCCAGAGTTCCTTCATGGCCAGGATGGCCTCGCGGGTCTGGCCCCAGCGACGCGGGAAGTTGCCGCCCATGATCTCGGTCTCTTCCTGCAACCAGCCGGCGCCGATGCCGAACAGGAACCGGCCGTTGGAGAACTTGTCCAGCGTAGCGATCTGCTTGGCCTGCATCAGGGGGTTGTGCTCCGGCACCAGGCTGATGGCGGTGCCGAGCTTGATTGTGCTGGTGACGGCCGCTGCCATGGACAGGGCGATGAGCGGATCGCCGATGTCAGCCATTGAGGGCGGTATTGAGCCGTCGGGCGTGCCGCCGTAGCGGGATGTGGTATGCACCGGCAGGATGGGATGCTCGGGCAGCCAGAACGACTCAAACCCCAATTCCTCGGCGCGCTTTGCCAATTCTGCCGGGTCAACCGAATTGCTGGAAGCCCTGGCCGTAACTCCGATGTCCATACTGAGATCCTCCGTTTGGTGGGTGGGGCGATGATACCACTGGTTGCTTGCGGGATATTGTTGGCTTTCCCACGACGGCAAGCAATCTTCTAACTGATAAGACTTGGATTGGTCGTGGAGAACCAATACCGTCATACCGGCGAAAGCCGGTATCCACAAATCCTGGCGATAGGCAATCGTGGAAGTTCCTGGATTCCGGCTCAAGGCCGGAATGACAGGTGCAATGCGCCGATAATTCAGTGCGCCTCAACAGCTGTAGCCCACTTTGCGACTTGATGGATTACAATCGGCGGGTGATTTACCAGTTGCATCTGAACGCTTTGCCGAGTCCGGCAGCGGCCACGACAGAGTCTATATCTTGGTAGAGCCGCAGGCCGACGGGCGTGGCGTTGCGGCTTACCTGCGGCGGGCCGTGAGTCCGTGGCGTTCGTCCAACTTCCGGTGGTACTGGACCAGTTCCGCCACGCAAGCCTTTGCCCAGGGGATGCAGTTCCTGGTGCTGGGTTGGCTGGTGCTGGAAGTGACCGGGTCCAAGACGCAATTCGGACTGGTGCTGTTCCTGTACGGAGTGCCCAACGTTGGGCTGCTGATGGTGGGCGGCGTAATCGCCGACTCAATCGACCGCAAGCGGCTGCTGATGGCGATACAGTTCATCGTTGGCAGCGTGATCTCCACTCTGGCGGCGCTTTCACTGGCCGGCCTGGTGACAGTGTGGCACATCTACATTGCGGCGGTGCTGCTGGGTTCGTTGCAGGCGTTGAATCAGCCGGCGCGTGTGGCGATGATCTCCGATCTGGTGGACCAGCGGACGCTGCTGGACGCGGTGGCCCACTTCAACGCGGCGGTACACATCGGGAGGATCGTCGGCCCGCCGCTGGTCGGATTGGTCATCGACCATTGGAGCATCAGCGCGGCCCTGTTCGTCAACGGGTCGTGTTACCTGGCAAGCGTCTTCTCGGTTTACTGGATACGGCTTGGGGAAAGAACCGCCAGGTCAGCATCCGAATCGGCACTGCGCCATTTCACCGAGGGGCTGGCGCAAATCTGGCGCTCGCCGGTGCTGCTGACGGTGATCGTGCTGGCCTGCTCTTGGGGCGGGCTGGGCATGAGCCACCTGGCCGCGCTCCCAGCCTTCGCGCAAGAGCATCTGGGCGCCGACGCCTATCAGGCCGGGCTGCTGCTGTTGGCCAACGGTGTTGGCTCGCTCATCGGAAATCTGAGCATCACGTTCATGGGCCGTCGGTGGCTGTACCGGTGGTTTCTGGCGTGCATCACGGTCTTCTGCGTCTGCCTGACGCTGTTCGCATGGTCTAACAGTTTCTGGGTGTCCTGGGGTCTGTTCATGGTGGTGGGAGCCACCAGCCTGGGCACGGTCTGGCCGCTCGCGACCACGATCCTGCAACTGGCCGCCCCGGCCGAGATACGCGGCCGGGTGATGGGGATTCTGCACTTCACGCCCGGTTTTCACCACCTGGGCGCGCTACCCCTGGCCGCCGCGGCGGGTTGGGTCGGATGGTCCACGTCCATCAGCGTTGCTGCCGGGCTGTGCCTGTTGACGGCGCTGTGGTTCGGGGTAGGGCGGGCGGCAGGCCGGCAACTAGCTGCTACGCCGGCGGGGTAGGAGGGTTACGGGGACCGGCGAAACGAAGCGAAGACATCGGTAGGGGCGAGGCATGCCTCGCCCCTACACCCTCGCCCAGGAAACGCTCTGATCGCCAAACGGATTGTAACGAGTATCCTTACAACGCCAGCGCGTAGCAGGCGCGGCGCGGGTCGGCGCCGGTGCTGAGGGAACGGGTCTTGGGGTCGCGGGCCGATACGGTTGCGCCCAGGCCGCAGTTGGCGGTGCGGTGGATTTTGTGGCCGAACGCGCGCAGGGCGTCGGCGGTGCGCTCGGGTATGCCGTCCTCCAGGTCGAGTTGGCCGGGGTAATACACGTGGGGGTAGAAGGAGTTAACGTTGCTGGCGGTGGCGAACCGGGGCGATTCGACAGCCTGCTGCGGGTCCATGCCGAACACCAGTGAGTTCAGGATGAGCTGGAGGTTGCCCTGCACCTGGTTGTCTCCGCCGGGGCAGCCCACGGTCATCACGGGCTGGCCGTCTTTGGCAACAATGTAGTTGACCAGCGTGGTGCGCGGGCGCTTGCCTGGTTCCACCACGTTGGGATGGCCCGGTTCGCAGTTGAACATCTCGATGCGCGTGCTGGGGCATGCCCCAAGCTCGGGGAAGAACACCGACTTGGAGAACGAGCCGCCGCTGATGGTGCCGCACACCAGGTTGCCGCGCTTGTCCAGGACGGATACGTGGGTCGTGCCGTCATCGCCCGATGAGTCGGGGCCGGCGTAGATGGGTTCCGCCATCACCTGAGGAGCGGTCTTGCCGCTGAGCTTGGAGTATTTCCACGGGTCGCCCGGCTGGGGCTGCGCGGGATACGCGCCCTCTGGATCTATGAGCTGGGCACGCTCGGCGGCATACTCTTTGGAGAGCAGGCCGTCGATGGGAACGGCGGCAAAGTCGGGGTCGCCGTAGAACGCCTCCCGGTCGCCGAAACAGAGTTTCAGCGTTTCCGCGACGGTGTGGATGTAGGCTGGACTGTTGTGTCCCATGGCGCGGAGGTCGAAGTTCTCCAGGATGTTCAGGGCCTGCATCAGCATGGGGCCTTGGGTCCAGGTGTCCTGTCCCCAGACCTGGTGTCCGTTGAACGTGGTGGTTACGGGTTCGGCGAACTTGCTGTGGTAGCCAGCCAGGTCTTCCATGGTGAAGATGCCGCCGACGGCCTTCGTGGACTCGACGAACTGCCTGGCGATGGGGCCGCAGTAGAAGGCGTCTCGGGCAGCCTGGAGGCTGGCGCTGCGGGAATCGGTTTCGGCCAGGGATGCGTCGCGCATGGTCTTGAGAGTGTTGGCCAGGCCCGGCTGCACCATCAGCGCGCCGGGGGCCGGAACTTGGCGGCCGTCGTAGAACACGTCCCAACCGCCGGGCGGGAAGTTGTCGAACTGCTCCTGGCCGGAGCGGGACTTCAGACGTTCCAGCATGTACTCGTAGTGGGGGATTCCGTCCTCGGCGTAGCTGATGGCCGGTGCCACGACCTCGGCAAAGGAAAGGCTGCCGTAGCGTTCCAGCATTGCGGTGAACGCATCGACAATGCCCGGCTGGGTGAAGGACAGCGGAGCGTCCAGTCCCGGGCCGGTTGGGATACGCTCATGTCCTCGGGAACGGTAGAACTCAGGCGTGGCCGCGCCGGGCGCGCCCCCTTGTCCGTTGAGTGAGGTGAGGTCGCCGCTGTCCGAGTCGTAAAGCATGAACACGCCCTCCGCGAGCAGTGAGTAGGACGCGATGGGTTCCACCACGGCGGCGGCCAGGCTGGCCGCGACCATGGCGTCGAAGGCGTTCCCGCCGGCCATGAGCATCTTCATGCCAGCCATTGACGTGAGGTAGTGGCCCGACGAGATGACGCCCTCGTTGGAGCGGACTACCGGGCGGCCGGTTTCGGGTAGAACAACGTCGCCCTGTTCGAAATTGTGGATAGTCTGCTGGATGACCATATCTGCTCCTGGTTAGTCGTCGCGCCGCCGCAATTTGTCTTCCAACTCGCGGATGCGGGCTTCAGCGGCGGCAGCGCGGGCTTCGGCGGTGTCGGCGCGGGCTTCAGCGTTATCGGCGCGTTCGCGCTCGCTGTTGAAGGTTGCGATAGGCTGGCCGGACGCCGGGTCGTAAAACACCAACTGCTCCAACTCCCAGCGCAGGTCCAGGTTCAGCGTTGGGCTGTATCCCTGCAAACTGCCGTCCGGCAACTCCTCAATGTCAATGGCGACGTACACCCCACCCACCAGCCGGTATCCCGACAGGCGCACGCCGTGGTATTCACCGGTTGCGTCGAAGGTCCAGTACTCCCCAATGCCCTGGGCTGCGTAGTCGGCCGGCTTCTCATCCATGTCTGTGTTACCGGTACTGGGCGACGCTATTTCCAGGACGAAATCCGGCGGTTTCCCCTGTTCATCTATGATGTACCCGTTCCTGGCGTGGTAGGCTGCCAGGTTCACGTCAAAGGCCACCACCAAATCGGGATAATGGCTGCCGGCCATGTTACGGGTGGTGCGCGCCACTACGTAGCGTTCCCCGCCCACCAGGGTGGTATCCAGGTTGCCCAGGTGCATGGCCAGGTGGTGCGCGTTGCCGTTGGCAGCCAGGTGTAAGAAACTGGTCACTTTGCTTTCGTGATCCTCCGGCGGCTCGGGCAGGCGAAACTCGGGCCCGGTTGGCGGCGTGGTAGGGATAGGGGTAGGTTTAGTAGTGGTCATGGGGAACCTCAAATGGTTGGCAAGTTCAGCCCATTGGCGGTCGAATCCGGCCGTGAGTCGGATTATACCCGATAGCGGGCGCCGGTTGCGGTGAACGCGGGCGCTCTTCAGTCCGCAGCCTGCCCGCTCGCCTCCGGGCGGCGGTAAGCCTCTACCGCCCGCCAGACCAGCGGCGTCCAGATGATCACCGGAAGCATGAGGAGTATGCCGATGCCGGCGTTAAAGCCAATGGCGATGGAGATGCTGAACGCCTGGGCGATGGCGCCGACCTCGACGCCGCCGACCACGTGTCCCACTCCGTTCACCAACCCCTGGGAGCCCATGATGCGGCCGCGCATTTCGGGCGGAGAGCAGAGCAGCAGGATGGAGCTCTGCATGACGCTGAATCCCGATTGGCCCATCCCGGCGGTCAAGAGCACCAGGAAGGATACGACGAACCAGGGCGACCACGCGACAATGACCACGCCTACAGCGACGATGAGGGCGCCAAATATGAAGTACCTGCCGTGGTACGTGAACCTGTTTCGTCCGGCGAGCACGATGGCTCCCAGGAACGAGCCGATTCCTTCAGCAGCGGCCAGTACGCCGCCGAGGGCCGGACCTACTTTCAAAACGTCGGTGGCCACCACGGGGATGAAGTATTGCAGGGGAAACACCATCCCGTTCATGATCAACGATACGGCCAACACGCCCAGCACGAACTTGTTGGAGAACGAGTGGCTGATTCCTGATTTGATGCCCTGGAGGAAAGCGGTATCCCGGACCATCCGGGCGGAGCCTTCGGGGAGGCGCATTTTGAAGATGAAGAAAGCGGCCAGGACGTCGAGCACCACCAGGACGATGAACGCCCCGGTGAAGCCGTAGAACTGCACCATGAACCCGCCGATGATCGGGCCGATGATCTTGCCGCCGTTGTTGGTGAGCATCTCCAGCGACATGGCGTGGGTGATGCGGTCCTGGCCGGCTATGTCGAACAGGGCGGCGCGTCGGGTGGGGTCGTCCAGCACCTTGTCGGTGCCCTGCAACAGGATGGCGAGGAAAACGTGCCATGGCTCCACCCATTGCAGGAACAACAGCGCCAGCAGGAATGACGCGATAAACAGATAGACGATGTGCGTCCCCACCATGATGCGCCAGCGGTCGAGGCGGTCGGCCAGCATTCCCGCCACCAGTGAAAGCGGCGGGCGCGGACCGTTGAGGAACACCGAGATCAGGCCCACCGCGAACGCCGAGCCGGTGAGTTCCAGGATGAGGTAGCCTAGGACAATCAGTTCCATGCGCCGGGAGATCTCGTGGATCCACCGGGCCGCCCACAGGAACTGGAAATTCCGATCCTGGAGGATGACCAGCACCGGAATGTTGCTGATGCGCATCAGGGGACTGTCGCCTCAGAATCTGTGCCGTGGCGTGTTGAGTCGGTGGCCTCGGGACGACGGTATACCTCCACAGGACGCCATACCAGGGGGGTGAGCAGAATCACCGGGAGCATGAGCAAGATGCCGATGCCGGCGTTGATGCCGATGGCGAGCGAGATGGTGAATGCCTGGGCGATGGCGCCGATCTCAACGCCGCCAACCAGATGGCCCAGGCCATTCACTAGGCCCTGTGATCCCATGATTCGTCCCCGCATTTCGGCCGGCGAGGACAGCAACAGGATGGTGCTCTGCATGACGCTGAATCCCGACTGGCCCATGCCGGCACAAAGCAGAACCAGGAAAGACACCGCGAACCAGGGTGACCACGCAACTACCGCGACGCCAATACCTACAATCAGCGCGCCGATGACGAAATATCGTCCGTGGTACGTGTATCTCGAACGTCCGCCGATGATGATAGCGCCGATAAACGCGCCGATGCCGTCCGCTGCCCCAAGGATCCCGCCCAGGGCCGGGCCCACCTTCAAAACATCGGTTGCCACCACCGGGATGAAGTATTGCAGGGGCAGGATCATGCCGTTCATCACCAGCGAGATGGTCAGGACACCCAGCACGAACTTGTTGGAGAATGAATGGCCGATCCCCGATTTGATGCCCGACCAGAAAGCGGTGTCTCTGACCATCTGGGCGGAACCTTCGGGAAGGCGCATTTTGAATATGAGAAAGACGGCGATCAAGTCCAACGCCACCAATACGATAAACGCCCCGGTGAAACCGTAGAACTGCACCATGAACCCGCCGATCATAGGGCCGATAACCTTGCCGCCGTTGTTGGTGATGGTCTCCAGCGACATGGCGTGCGCGATGCGGTCCTGGCCGGCGAGGTCGAACAAGGCGGCGCGACGGGTGGGGTCGTCCAGCACCTTGGCGGTTCCCTGCAACAGGATGGCGAGGAAAACGTGCCAGGGCTCGACGAGTTGGTAGATCAGGAGCACGAGGAGGCCGGCGGCGATGAACAGATAAACGGTGTGCATGCCGACGAGGATCCGCCAACGGTCCAGGCGGTCGGCCAGCATCCCCGCCACCAGGGCCAGCGGCGGGCGCGGCCCGTTGAGGAATACCGAGATCAAGCCCACCGCGAACGCCGAGCCGGTGAGTTCCAGGATGAGGTAGCCCAAGACGATCAGTTCCATGCGCCGGGAGATCTCGTGGATCCACCGGGCCGCCCACAGGAACTGGAAATTTCGGTCCTGCAAAACCACCAGGACCGGAACGTTGCGCATTCGGATCAACTGGCTAATCCCGAAAGTCGTTTTTGTACAACGCCTGTAACCTTGCCAGATGTTCAGGGGGTATCGGCGGCAAATCCACGCAACCGGCGGTCTCCTCAGCCTCCGCCACGTTTTTGACGCCGGGGACCGTGGTGTGGATGTCGGGATTCATCAGGCAGAAGACCATGGCGGCCTGGGACAGCGTGCGGATCGGCCCGTCGAGCAGGAAACCGAGTTTGGCCGCGCTGGCCAGGTCCTTCTGCATCAGGGCGTCGCCGGGACGCGGTGGCCGATCCAGGACATCGGTCAGCGCTCCGGCAGCGTGAGAACGGATGCCGATGACGCCCATGTTGTGGCTCTTCGCCAGCGGGATGATATGTCCGTTGTCGAACAAGGTTGCGCCGGGCGGCGGCGGTTCCATGGCCGTCCAATTCAGCAGGTTGTAGTACGCCAGCACGGTGTCGTACTCGCCGCTTTCCAGGATGCGCCGCATGGTCGGCACGTGGTGGTCCATGGCGGAGAGGCCGATGAACCGGGTTTTGCCAGCCTGCTGCACCTCCCGATAGGCGCCCAGCACCGGGCCGAGTACGTCGTCGCCGGACAGCGAGTTGGGAACCTCGCCACGGATGGCGGTGAAGCGGTTGTGGACGTGTAGCACGTCCACCGAGTCCCGGCGCAGGCGCCGGAGGCTGGTATCCACCGAACGACGCACCGCGCCGGATACGTCGTCCATCTCGTCGGCTCCCAGCCGCACCTTGGTGGCGATAACTACGGGTTCAGAGCGGCCCTCCAACGCCCGGCCCAGCGCCTCCTCGGCCTTGCCGTCCCCGTAGGCCGGAGCCACGTCGAAGAACGTTATGCCCAGGTCGAGAGCGCGGTGGACGGAGGCGATGGCTTCCCGTTCAGTGGTTTGGCCCCAAACCTGCCCAATTCCGCCGCCGCCGAATCCGGCGCGGGATACGGTCAGGCCGGTGCGGCCCAGTTGGGTGTATTCCATGGTTAGCTATGCTCCCCCTCGGCCAGTTGGAAGTAGATGCCGTGGGAGCTGCTGGTCTCGATGCTGGCCGTCTGGTACCCGAAGGGGCTGGTGGACGGGCCGTCGCCGCGCATGGCGTTGCCCTTGGTTTGCAGGTCGCTGAATACCTGGTCGATACCGTCCACGCCCCAGGCCACGTGCATCACGCCTGGGCCGGTGGCGCGCAGTTGCGCCGCCATGGGCGTGTCGTCCCGCAGCGGCTCGAAGAAGTCCACCAGGGTGTCGCCGATCTGGTAGAGGATCGACCTGAAGCCGCGCTCGGTGAATTCGTCGGTACGCAGTGGAGTGAGGTTGAAGTTGGTCTCGAGGTACGCGGCCATGTCGCTTACGCTTTCCACAACGTAGGTCACGTGATGTACCTTGTTCAGCATGATGAACCTCCGCGCTGTTAGACTTGTCAGCAGCCTATTGGTTTTGGCGATGGTATTCAACCCCAACGAGGCACGTATATGACTGACCACAAGATTTTTGAACTGGGCGACGTTGACCTGCAATGCGGCCTGCGGCTGCGCGGAGCGCGTTTGGCGTATCAGACCTATGGGGAACTCAATGCGCGCAAGGACAACGTCATCGTGTTCCCCACCTTCTTCGGGTCGCAGCACCCGTCAAATGAGCCGATGATCGGGCCGGGGATGGCGCTGGACCCGACGCGGTACTTCATCATCATCCCCAACCTTTTCGGCAACGGGCTGTCGTCGTCGCCCAGCAACACGCCGTCGCCGTATGGCAGGGCGCGGTTCCCGAAGGTCACGTACTATGACAACATCGGATTCCAGCGCCGGTTGGTGACGGAGGAGTTTGGCATCGAGCGCATCGCCATGGTGTGCGGGTTCTCCATGGGGGCGCAGCAGTCGTTCCACTGGGGCGCGCTGTATCCCGACATGGTGGAACGCATCGCGCCGTGGTGCGGTTCAGCACGGACGGCAAGGCACAATTTTGTGTTCCTGGAGGGGGTGAAGGCTGCGCTGTGCGCTGACGACGCATTTCGGGACGGATGGTACGAAACCCAGCCGGAAAAGGGGTTGCGTGCGATGGCGCGAGTGTACGCGGGCTGGGCGCCGTCGCAGGCGTTCTACCGGGAGCAGGTGTACCTGGACCTGGGCCACTCGTCGCTGGAGGACTACCTGATCACCTCATGGGAGGGCCGCTACCTGCAAAATGATGCCAACAACATCCTGGCCATGGTGGCGACGTGGCAGGCCGGCGACATCAGCGACAACCCGCTCTACGGCGGCGACTTCGACAAGGCGCTGGCCTCAATCAAGGCCAAGGCGTTCGTCATGCCCTCAGAAACCGACCAGTACTTCCCGCCGGAGGACAACCGCATCGAGGTGTCTATGATGCCCAACGCCGAACTGCGCGTCATCCCCACCATCTGGGGGCACACCGGCGGCGGCCCGGGCCGCAACCCGGCGGATACCGCGTTTATCGACGCGCAGTTGAAGGAGCTGTTGGGGAGCTGATCGGTTGCCTGGATAGTCCTGGACAAAACTTGCTTGCCATTTGACTCGTCATTCCGGCGAAAGCCGGAATCCAGTAGCTTTTTCTGGACTCCGGTTTTCTCCGGAGTGACGAACCTACTGCTTTACACAGGCTACTCGGAGTTAGTAGGTTTCCCTGTCTGTAAGGAAGCTGTGCTAGGATTGGGCTACAACACACGGGTATGGAGGCGCTGTTATGCCTTATGGAGATAACGATTGGCTGGCCCTGACCGCAGAGGAGACGCTGGAGCCGGAGCTGCCCATCTGCGACGCGCATCATCACTTCTGGGACTACCGGACGGATCGCGTCCCGTATCACCGCTACCTGCTGCACGAGCTTGCGGCAGACATCAACAGCGGACATAACGTGCGATCCACCGTGTTCCTGGAAGCGCGGGCGATGTATCGGCAGACCGGGCCGGAGGAACTGCGTCCGGTGGGCGAGGTGGAGTTCGTGCAGGGGTTGGCGGCGGCCAGCGCCAGCGGACTCTACGGGCCGGGTCAGGCGGCCGCGGCCATCGTCGGCCACGCCAACCTGAACCTGGGCGACGACGTGGCGCGGGTGCTGGACGCGCTCCAAACCGCCAGCCCCAACCGGTTCCGGGGCATCCGGCACAACACCAGTTGGGACCCGCATCCGGAGGTGGAGAGCCGCAGCTTCGACGGGCAGTTGGCCAACGCCGATTTCCGGGCCGGCGCTCGGGTGCTGGCGAGCCGGGGTCTGGCGTATGACAACGTGGTCTATTTCCCGCAGCTTGCCGAGTTGGCGGACTTCGCAAAGGCCGTGCCCGACCTCACCATCGTTTCCAACCACATCGGCGGGCTGACGCGCGTCGGCCCCTACGCCAACCGGGACGATGAGGTGATGCCGGCGTGGCGCGACGGCATCGCGAAACTGGCGGAGTGTCCCAACGTGGTGATGAAGCTGGGCGGCGTGGGACAGCCGCGCTACGGGTTCGACTGGCACCTGCGCGACCGGCCCATCGGGTCTGAGGAGCTGGCGGAGGCGATGGCGCTGCTGATCAACTACTGCATCGAGCAGTTCGGCCCCGACCGCTGTCTGTTCGAGAGCAACTTCCCGCCTGACAAGGTGTCGTACTCGTACAACATCATGTACAACGCCTTCAAACGCATGACGGCAGCTTACTCACCCAGCGAGCGGGCGGCCATGTTCCACGACAACGCGGTGCGGGTGTACAGGATTGTGTATTGATTGGACGCCCTCTACCCGTGGTAAAACCCCGACGCCGACCGGTCAACCGGGTCTTCGCCCGTTTCGAGGTATTTCAGGCGGAGCCGGTCCCACAGGTATAGCCGTTCCCAGTTGGGTTGCTCCTCATAATTCTGATGTTCGTCCAGGTGGGGATTGGGCAGCAGGACTGTGATCTGCTGCTGCTCGCCGCCGTTGAACAGGCGGAATCCCCACGAAGTTGGCTGATGGTCGGGATTGAGGCGGCGGTACAGCTCCGCCCGGGCGGTGCGCCTGAGCTTGGCGACCTCCGGCGGTGCCGACTTGTGCTCTCCGATGCACAGGTGCATGTGCCACTCCTGGAAGTCCACGGTGATGTAGCCGTCCAAGTAACCGATGCGAGGCGCCACCGGCGGCTTGATCTCCCACACCGCGCCGGGGATCAGTAGCCCAATGCGGATGCGCTCCCACTCGGCCAGGCAGTCGGTGAGGATGCCGTACAGAGTGTCCTCGTCGGTGGGTACGGAAAACAATTCGTAGGTGCCGTCCATCTGCTGGACGATTTCGCCGCGGGGTAGGGGTTTTGCGGTGGTCATGGTGTGGCTCCCGGTCGGGTGTGAATAGAAGAGCGGACGGCCTGACTGACAGATTTCGTAATTTCTGGTATAATAACCGTCGCGTGTGTGCTTTGCGGCGTTGCTATCCGACGCCGTTTGTGATGTTAGACTACGCCGCGCGCTGCATAATCGCAAGCAACAGCCGAGCTGCCAAGCCCAGGAGTTTTCTCTATGACGTTGACCAAGATTGCCCCTCAAAACCTGCGAACCCCCGGCCCGACGCCCATCCCCGACGATATCGTCGAGGAAATGTCGCTGCCCATGATCAACCACCGGGGGCCCGAGTTCAAGGAGCTGATCGAGGCCACGACCGAGGGGTTGAAGCAGGTCTTTATGACCACCGACGACCTGTACATCCTCACCGCCAGCGGCACCGGCGCGCTGGAAGCCGCCGTCGTCAACACCCTGTCCCCCGGCGACCGGGTGATCGCGTGTACCGCCGGCGCCTTCGGCGACCGCTTCGTGCAGATCGCCGATACCTACGGCGCCGACGTCCTGCGCATGGACTTCGAGTGGGGCGATGCCATCGACCCCGAGGCCATCCGTGCCGAGCTGCAAAAGGACCCGTCCATCAAGGCCGTGCTGGTGACGCACAACGAAACCTCCACCGGTGTAACCCACGACCTGGAGTCCATCGCACGCGTGGTGAAGGGCGAGTTCGACAAGCTGCTGCTGGTGGACGCCGTCAGCAGCCTGGGCTGCCTGCCCCTGCCCGTGGACGGCTGGGACTGCGACCTGGTGGCCACCGGATCGCAGAAGGGCTTTATGATCCCGCCGGGCCTGGCGTTCATCAGCATCAGCGCGCGCGGCTGGGAAGCCTACAAGGACGCCAAGATGCCCCGGTTCTACTTCGACCTGATGGCCGCCGAGCGTTCCCTGGTTCGCGGTCAGACGCCGTGGACGCCCAACGTTGCCCTGCTCTACGGCCTGCGGTTGGGCCTGGATCGCATCCTGGGTGAGGGCCTGGAATCGGTGTACGACCGCCATGCCGAGATCGGTGAATACACCCGTGCCGGGGTCAAGGCGCTGGGCCTGACGCTCCTGGCCAACGATGAGGCCCGCGCCTCGAACACTGTAACGGCCATCAAGATGCCCGAGGAAATCGACGGCGGCCGGTTCATGGCGATGATGCGCGAGGAGGAGGGCGTGGTGCTGGCCGGCGGCCAGGGCAAGCTCACCGGACACTGCTTCCGCATCGGGCATCTGGGTTGGGTCAACAAGTCCGACATCGCGGAGGTGCTGGAGGCGCTAGGGCGCGTTCTTCCCAAAGTCGGCTTCAAGGGCTAGAATACCCGAAATCCAAACGGTAGGGGCAATCCGCCTTTGGCGGATTCGCCCCTACGCATATATGTAGCCATGTCATCAGTTTCCCAACTACAGCAGGCGATGGCGGCGCTGCGGCTGTCGCTGGCCGAGATTCGCCACAAGGAAGAGCAGCTCGATGCGTCCATCGCGCAGTTCCGCACCCAGTTGCGTCGACTGCCGCGCCAGACCATCTACGGACGCGCGCCGCTGGACATGGCGCTATCCGCAATGGGCGAGATCGAGGAGCGCCTGCGGGACGCCGAGGACAACCGCCGGCGTGTGCTGACCATCAAGCAGGCGGCGGAGGACGAGCTGGCCGCGCTGGAATCGGTTCAGCAGGTGGACGAGGCGCGCAAGGCCCTGGCCCGATTGAAACAGCAAACCGGACGTCAGCCCATGTCGGGCGAAACCGAGGCCGAGATCCGCCGCCTGGAGCAATTCATCGCCATCCACAGCAAGCGCGCCGAACTGACCATCACCGCGGCCTTCGAGGAACGGCAGAACCGGGGATAGCGGGGCGCTCCCACCCGTTAAGGAGCGTCATTGCGAGCGAAGCGCGGCAACCTCGTGGGACCCGGAACGTAGCAATCGGGGTTAGTGCTACACTAACCTCATGGACCGCATCACCCTGCAAAACTACCGCTGCTTCGGCAGCGAAGAGCAGTCAGCGTGCCTCGCCCCGCTGACTCTGCTGGTCGGCCCCAACAGCACGGGCAAAACGTCCTTCCTGGCCCTCATCCGCGCCCTGTGGGACGTAGCCTTCCGGGAGGTAGTGCCGAATTTCCGCGAGCATCCCTACGACTTGGGGTCGTGGGACGATATTGTTTATGACCCTGGTGGGAGAGGGAGGCGAGCAAGAGAGTTCTATGCAAACTTTGAGAGCTGTAATGCCCCGCACTTACGCACTTGGCAATTGGAATTCGCTACCAAGTTCTCAAATAGCTTCACCGCACCTTATCCGATCGCTCGACGGTTCGCATATGAGGATGTTGGATTAGAACTGTATTCCTTGGGAGTCCAGGCAGATCATACGGAGGAGGGAGTGCGGTATCGTACATCCTGCGGTGAATGGGCTGATTGGCAGGGCAGGGTCGGCAGTCGTGATTTGTACCCCATTCGCTTGCTAGATGACCGAACGCCAGAATCGACGGAACGACACCCCAAGAGATATTCCGAAACGTTGGATGTGATCCTAAGCAAGTTAAGATTCCACAAAGACTTCTACCGTAGGCCATTTGCTAGTGCACCGATACGGTCGAATCCACTGCGTACGTACGACCCATCATTACTAAGGTACGACTCTGAGGGCGATTACATCCCCAGTTATCTTGCTAATCTTTCCCGAAGAAACGCGGACGAATGGCAGTTGCTAAAGGCCAAGCTGGAAGAATTCGGCAGCACTTCCGAGCTTTTCGACGAGATCAACGTACGGTCCTTCGGCACGGCGGATGGCGATCCGTTCCAGGTACAGGTGCGTAAGCACAGTGGCCCGAAGTCGAGGCGGCGGAAGGGCTCCTGGCGGAACCTGATCGATGTCGGCTACGGAGTCAGCCAGGCGTTGCCCGTTTTGACGGAACTGCTGCGCCCTGATGGTCCTACTATGTTCCTGCTACAGCAACCCGAAGTCCACCTGCACCCGCAGGCCCAGGCGGCGCTGGGTACACTGTTCTGCCAGACGGCGGCCGGCGGCCGGCAGCTGATTATCGAGACGCACAGTGACTACATCATCGACCGCGTCCGCATGGACGCGCGCGACGGCACGACCGACCTCAAGCCGGAGGACGTTTCGATCCTGTACTTCGAGCCGGGCGACCTGGCAGTGAAGATTCACTCCATCAGAATCGATAAAGCCGGCAACGTGCTTGATGCGCCGAAGTCCTACGGCAATTTCTTCATGGATGAGGTCAGCAGGTCGATTGGCCTCCGCAAAGGGTAAGGATGTGCGCGATACTCGATAACAGCACCAGGGATGAAGTGTTTGGAAACGCGCCGACCGACAGAGGTCGGCATTTCTACGAATGGATAAACCAGGGGCAAGGCCGGTTGGCGATCGGTGGGACCAAACTACGGGAGGAACTCGGAGGATCTACGCAGCAGCCAGGTTCCGTTAACTTCCGTCGATGGCTTCCCACCGCTATAAGGCGCGGACTCGTCACTCAACCTGATGATGACGAAGCGGTGAACGAGGCAGCCAGTGATCTTGAGGCACGGGGAATTTGCCAATCTGACGACGCGCACGTTCTCGCTCTGGCTCAGGATACTGGAGCCCGGCTACTGTACAGCAACGACGACGCGCTGCGGACGGATTTCACCAACCGCACCATCATCGACGGTGTGCGCGGCAAGATTTATCCCACCACGGACTACCGGGAGTTTCTCAACGATCGCCGGAACCGCAGATTGTGTAGCCGGCGATAATCTCCGCGCATACACGCCTGTGGTATATTAATTCGGCATTTTTGATACTTGTTCATCACGGCCTATCAGGAGCGCGTTCACCATGCCCGCCAGCGCAGAGATCACTCCCATTCCCAACGGCACCGTAACGTCAGCCCAGGGCTTTTCCGCCGGCGGCGTGTTCATCGGCCTCAAGACGCGAGGCGAGGACAAGCTGGACCTGGCCTTGCTGGTGTCCGATTCCGAGTGCTCCATCGGCGGCGTGTTCACCACGTCGGCCATCCGCTCCGCTACCGTTGACCTGGACCGAGAGCGCGTCGCCAGGGGTCGGGGCCGCGCGCTGATCGTCAACGCCGGCATCGCCAACACGTGCGTCGGCGCCCAGGGCTACAAGGACGCCGAGGATATGACCCGACTGGCCGCTGACAAGCTGGGTCTCACCGCCGAAGACGTGCTGGTGTGCAGCACCGGCGTCATCGGTGTTGAGTTGCCTATGTCGCTGATCCGTTCCGGCGTGGACGAGATCGCGCTGAAAGGCGACGGCGGCCCGGAACTGGCCCGCGCCATGATGACCACCGACACTCACCCCAAGGAAACCGCCGTATCCTTCGTTGCATCCACCGGCCAGACCATCACCGTGGGCGGCGTGGCCAAGGGTTCCGGTATGATCCACCCCAACATGGCCACCATGCTCACCTTCGCCGCCACCGACGCGGCAGTTGATCCCGGGTTCCTGCAAACCACCGTCAGGGCCGTGGCCGACGAGACCTTCAACATGCTCACCGTGGACGGCGACAGCAGCACTAACGATACCTACCTGGCCTTCGCCAACGGACAGGCCGGCAACTCGGTTATCGACGAGCGATCGCCCGACGCCGATAACTTCCGCGCCGCCCTGCACGCCGTTGCGTCTGAGCTGACCCGGATGCTGGCCCGCGACGGCGAGGGTGCAACCCGACTCATCACCGTGCAGGTGGACGGAGCGCGCAGCGACGCCGACGCCCGCATCGCCGCCAAGACCATCGCCGGCAGCAACCTGGTCAAATCCGCCGTGTACGGCGCGGATCCCAACTGGGGCCGGCTGATGATGGCGTTGGGGCGTAGCGGAGCCGAGGCCACGGAGGAAAAGGTTGATCTGTTCGTGAATGGCGTGTGCATCATGGAGGCGGGTACACCGATACCCTTCCACCGGGACGCGGTGGTCGCGCTGATGTCAGGCGAGCACGTGGACTTCCGAGTGAGCCTGAACCTGGCCGACGGCGCAGCCACGGCCTACGGCTGCGACCTGACCGAGGAATACGTCATCATCAACAGCGCGTACACCACGTAGGCGGCCGCGCTCCGATGACATTCTCCACTTCCGAACCGCCCATTGTCGTCAAAATTGGCGGCAGCACGCTGGGGGGCAACGATACGTCGCTGCAAGACTTGGTTGCCCTGCACCGTGATGGCAAGCCCATTGTCATCGTGCATGGGGGCGGCAACGTCATCAGCGAGTGGATGCAGCGGCAGAATCTGGCGCCCAACTTCGTGAACGGCCTGCGGGTCACGGATGCGCCGTCGCTTGAGATCGTCGTCGCCGTGCTGGGCGGATTGGTCAACAAGGAACTGACCGCGCAGATGCAGCAATTGGGCGGGCCAACCATCGGCATCAGCGGCATGGACGGCTGCCTGCTGCAAGCCCACGTCGCCAACCCTGACTTGGGCTACGTCGGCGAGATTGTGGCGGTGGATCCCACGCCCGTGAACGCCATCCTGTCGTCCGGTTTCATCCCGATGATTTCGCCCATTGCGGTGGACGTGAGCGATGGGAGCGCCCACGCCGGTCAACCGCTGAATGTGAACGGCGACACCGCAGCCGGCGCGCTCGCCCATGCCATGGGCGCGCAGAGCATGATATTCCTCACCGACGTGGCCGGGGTGATGGACAACGGAGGGAGGGTCATCCCACGGCTGAACGCCGGCGGAGCGGAGGCCCTGCGAGCGTCCGGCGTAGCGCGGGGCGGTATGCTGCCCAAGCTGGCGGCGTGCCTGGATGCCATCGCGGATCGGGCGGTGCCCAGCGCCCACATCATCGACGGACGCCAGCCGGGCGCGGTAATGGACTGCGTCAACGGCCGGCCCATCGGTACGCGGATTACGCCCTGACGTGGTGCAGGTAATCAAATGGTAGGGGCGGGTTTCAAACCCGCCCCTACGACTCCAACATGGATTGCTGAGCGCGTTATGCCGCGATCAGGTCCTTGGCGATGGCGTCGGGAATCAGGTCTCCCTGTTCCGCCAGATGGGCCTTGATGGCCTCGGCGGCGGCGTTCACCATTTCCGCGTCCAGGTTGGCGGCAGCCTCGGGATAGCCGGCCTCGGTCAGGTAATCGGCGGTCTGCTCGCGCAGCACGTCCAGCGACCAGTCCAGCTGCGCCTCAGCCTCCATCACGTCCGCGGGGTAGTCCACGTGGGACCCGCCGGCGCCCAGCTTGTCGTAGCCGCCCTTGTGCCAGTGGCCGCGCGCTCCGTGGGGGTCGAACCGGATGATCTCAACGCCCTGCACGTCCACGCCGAAGGTGGGGCCGCCGAACTTGGCCTTCAGGCAGCGCAGAGGCCACAGGTACATCGTTACGTCGCCCTGCTTGCTCAGGGGCCGTACCATGACTTTGCCCAGATAGGACTCGCCGTCAATCATAGTTGCCATTATCTAATTTCCTCCATCGTCCGATAGTTGCGGACACGTTTCGACGTATAGTAGCACAAACTCTCCCGATGCCCAAAAACGGCGGTTCATCGTCAAGGGTTATACTGTCGGCCGTTGGTGATCAATCCGAACCGCGCCGGACCGCGTATCTGATACAGATACATAAAACTTTGTGAGTAATGCCATGTCTTTCCAAATGCGCCGCATCACACTGGGCGTTGCCTTCCTGACGGCGCTATTCCTCACTATCGCGATTGCCTGCGGCCCCAGCGCGGAACCCGCCGCATCATCCGAAACGTCGCCAGCGGCCCCTGCCACCGCGCCCGCAGCAGCAGCTGACCAGCCCGCCGCTACCGCACCGTCAGCAGACACCAAGGCCAACCGGACCGATGGAACATCCAGCGAACAACCCACTGCCGCGCCGGACCAGCAGGCGGCGGCTGACCCCACGGCCACCTCTGCGCCCTCCCGCCCGCAGACGGTCCCGATACAGTCGGCGGAGGACATTCCGACGATTGAGGGTATCGACGCCTGGCTGAACACTGAGATGGAACTCCAGATTGCCCAGCTGGCCGCCGAGGGTAAAGTGGTGTTGGTGGACTTCTGGACGTACACCTGCATCAACTGCATACGCACCCTGCCTTACCTGCGTGACTGGTGGGCGCAGTACGAGGACGATGGCCTGGTGATCCTGGGCATCCATACGCCGGAGTTCGAGTTTGAGAAGGACTACCAGAACGTGGCCGACGCCATCGAGACCCACAGCGTGGGCTGGCCCGTTGCCCAGGACAACAACATGACCACCTGGCGCAACTTCGAGAACCGCTACTGGCCGGCCAAGTACCTGTACAACGTCCGCGGGGAGATGATCTACTCGCACTTCGGAGAAGGGGCCTACGCCGAGACCGAGGAACGCATCCGCAACGCCTTGGTGGAGGCCGGCGCCGACCTGTCGGACGACCCGTTCAACGCGCCCCAGGACCAGGCCCGGGACCCGGCTTTCCAGTCGGCGCGGCAGAGCGGGCGGGCCGCCGTGACCCCGGAGCTGTACGCCGGCTGGCATCGCAACTTCCTCACCGCCCGCGCAGGCCGGCCCCCGTATGTCGCCCAGCAGGAGTATTTCGACGCGATCCTGAACGCAGAGGACCGGACTGAACACACCGTCGCCACCATTGAGGTGATGGTTCCCCAGGACATCCAGCCCCATGCCATGTACTTCCAGGGCCAGTGGTCCGTGGAGCCCGAGCGCATCCGCCACGCTCGCAAAACCGAGAACCTGGAGGACTACCTGGCCCTCAACTACGCGGCCAAGAGCGTCAACGCGGTTCTGACGTCGGATTCGGGCGAGCCCTACCGGGTGATAATGACGGTGGACGGCGCGATGATGACGCCGGAAAACGCCGGCGAGGACGTGCAGTGGGACGAAAACGGCGTTTCCTACATCCTGGTGGACGAGCCGCGGATGTACGCGCTGGTGGACAATCCGCAATACCTGCACGAATCCATCCTCACCATGCGCTCCGACTCGGACGACTTCGGGCTGTTCGCCTTCACGTTCGGCGTTTACGCCGAGGGGCCGTGATGCTGCGGAATACATTGCTATCACCCGCAACCGCCAATCACCTTGCAACCGTCATGCTGATTAATATCGTCATTCCGGCGAAAGAACGTCACCCCGTACTCCGATACGGGGCCGGAATCCATAAGTCAGCAGGTGTAGCCATCGCCGTCCTGCTCTGTATCGCAGCCGTCGCTTGCGCAAGCCCATCCGCTGAGCCTGCCCAGGCCCCGGAAGCAACGGCGCCGCCGGCCGTGACCGTTCCTACCCCCGATTACAGTCAAGACGCCATCCAGTCACACCTCGCCACCAAGGTGCTGGAGGTTGGCACGCAGCGGGTCGCGTTCCTGCTATCCACGCAGAAAGCGCTTGTGGACGTGCCCCAGTCCCAAATAAAGGTGTCGCGCCAGCCGGGTTTGGAGCAGATAGCGGAGATCACCGCCGACTACAACGAGTGGCCTTACGGCGTGCGCGGCTCGTACAGCGCGCCGATTGAATTTCCAGAGGCGGGCGATTACCTGCTGACCGTCACACCCGTCGGCGGCGATGTGGAGGGCGAGGCGCACATCCCGGTGATGGTGCTGGCGGACGCTCCGGTGCCGTCGGTGGGAGATACGCCGCCGGCCAGCCAAACCAAAACCCTGGGCGACGGACTGGAACTGCCCGACGTTACCACCGCCTACCAGCCCGACGCCGGCCTCTACGAACTCTCGGTGGCCGATGCCGTCGCATCTGGTCAACCCAGCGTGATCGTGTTCGCAACCCCGGCGTTCTGCACCAGCCCGACGTGCGGTCCGCAGGTGGACACCGTGGCGGAACTGCGCGCCGCGCATCCCGGCGTGGCCAACTACATCCACGTCGAGTTGTATGATAACCCCGCCGAGATCCAGGGGGATTTGAGCCAGGCCCAGTTGGTGCCCGCCGCCGACGAATGGGGGTTCACCCGAATTCCCGAATGGACCAACGAATCGTGGGTGTTCGTGCTGGACGGGGACGGAATAATCCGCCAGCGGTTTGAGGGATTCGCCACGCTGGCGGAGCTTGAGACGGCGCTCATGGAAGTGGCAGGTTCATAACGAGTCATTTTTGGCGCCGTGCGCGACGAACGACGTAGGGGCGGGTTTCAAACCCGCCCCTACATGCGTTCCGCCTGACTGGCCAGACGCTGCGCCTACTGCTTCACCGCCTTGATGGTCTCCAGGTGGCTGAAGTTGCTGGCCGCCGTGCCGGGGAACTTGTACTCGGCGATGATGTCGGGATCGATGGCCACTTGGAAGAAGATCCAGAGCAGCGGAACGATGGCGAAGTTGTCAAACTTCTCGTTTCCGATTTCACGGATCAGCCGGTCGCGCTCGCTGGGATCCAGGGTGAGCGACAGTTCCTCCCACGTCTGGGTGATGGTATCGGACTCGTACTGGTGGACCACCCCATCCGGCAGGTTGAAGATACGGATCTGTTCCTGCAGGGGGCGGCGGACGGTGCGGAACGGGGCCGCGAAGCCGTGGAACTGCTTGGTGCGATACTGGGGCCGAACCGCGGAGAATTCCAGGCTGACGATCTCGATGTCGATGCCGATTTCAGTCCAGAAAATGCTGACGGCCTCGGCGATGTCGGGAAGTTCGGGGACGCCGGGCAGAGTGTGGGAACCGTATATCTTCATTTTGAACCCATCAGGATAACCGGCCTGGGCCAGCAGTTCCTTGGCCGCCTCGGGATCGTATCCGTATTCCTCTTCCCAGCGATCCTCCCATTCCGTGTTCCAGCCGGGCAGGGTGGGATGGTAGCCGTGCAACAGCATGGGCTCCCCGCCTCCCTTGAAGATAAACTCGTTGATGTCGTCGCGGTTCACCGCTTTGTTCAAGGCCTGGCGGACCAGGCGTCCTGAGTCGCTGGTCACCTCCCATGGCGCGGCGTTCGCCTGTACGTAGGCTTCGTCGCCGGAGGTGTAGTATTGGCCGCCGAGTTTGATCCAGGTGAGGATGGCGCCCAATCCGCTCTGGCTGATCTCCATGCCTTCGGCTACCGCTTGGGCCAACACGTCGCGGGGCAGCTCGGCCATTTGAGCTTCGCCGGTCAGGAGCATCGCCAGGCGAGTGGCGGATTCGGGAGCCCACACCTGTTCCATTTCACGGAAGTCTGCTTGAGGTATGCGCCAGTGTTCGTAGGGCACGCGCTCATACACGATGGACTGACCCACCTCACGCTCACCGTACTGGTAAGGTCCCGTGCCGATGATGCGCTGCTCAACGCCTTCCTGACCCTCGGCGTCCCACTGATCCTTGCTGAGCATGACCAGGTCGCCGCTGAGGGAGAAAAAGAAGTCCAGGGCGGGATCGGGCTTCGCCAGGCGGAAAATTACGGTGTAGTCGTCGACAACTTCCAGGTCGGCGACGGTGGTGGCCCAGGTGTTGCGGAAGCTGTTGAGGTTGTCCTCGCGCGGTCCCATCATGGTGCGCATGTGGACGACGTCCTTGGCGTCAAAGCCGCCGAAGTCCTGGTGAAAGGCGACGTCCTCACGCAGGTGCATGGTCCAGGCCTTGCCGTCGGGAGCCATTTCCCACTCGGACGCCAGCATTGGGACGTACGCGCCGGAGTCCGGGTCGATGTCCAGTAGGGTTTCCACCATGGGGCTGAGCTGGGTCAGCAGGCTGCGCGGGCCGGTCCAGGGCAGGTTGGTCTCCTTGGGCGGTATGGTGAAGGCGATGCGGAGGCGGTCAACCTTGGGTTCGCCGCCCATGGCCTGCGGTACGGCGGTCGCTGCGGGCATGGCGGTCGCTGCGGCTGCCTGCGCTGGAGCCTGCGGGGGCGTGGTGGCCGCCGGCTGGGCCGGCTGAGCCGCGGCCTGGGATCCGGAAGCTGCGGGGGCCGCGGTCGCGGCGGTTTCCTGCTGTGGCTCGGCGGGTTCGGTAGCTGCCCCGCCACAGGCCACGATAAGGGCGAGGAGTGCGATCATCGGCAAGAGCAATAAAATCCTGGATTGATTGAGACCTAACCGCATATCGAAACCTCCTCTTTACAACCTTTTGGACGGAACGATTAAACGTTGCGCAATTTCGGATCGAGCTTGTCGCGCACCCAGTCGCCGAACAGGTTCAGGGACAGCACGGTCAGCAGGATGGCGACGCCGGGGAACATGGCGACCCACCACGCCTCCACGATGAGTTCCCGGCCGTCGGACACCATCAGGCCCCATGCCGGCGTTGGCTTGGGGATGCCGGCGCCCAGGAAGCTGAGGGTGGCCTCCAGCAGGATCACCTGGCCGATTTCCAGCGTCCCAAGCACGATTACGGTGTTCACGACGTTGGGGAAGATGTGCCGGAGCATGATGCGGAAGTTGGAAGCTCCGGCCACCCGGGCGCGCGCCACGAAATCCTGGGCCTTGATGCTCAGGGTGTCGCCGCGCACCATGCGGGCATAGCGCGACCAGAAGATGCCGGCAATGACCGCGATGACCGTGCCGAAACTTGCGCCGATGGCGGACACCAGCACCAGGGCCAACAGGATCGCCGGTATTGATAAGCCGATATCGACGATGCGCATGACCAGGTGGTCCAGGCTGCCGCCAAAGTAGCCGGCGGCCAGGCCCAGGGAGGTGCCGATAACGCCTGCGATGAACACGGCGATGAGGGACACGGTCAGCGATACGCGGGCCCCGTAGATGATGCGGCTGAGCATGTCGCGGCCCTGCTTGTCGGTGCCCAATATGTGCCGCCAGGTCCCGCCAGGCTTGACCTCGACGCCGTTGACGGTTTCCGCCGGTGTCCAGACCGGGGGCTGCAAACGGTTGCGCAAGCTGCCCTTGAGTGGATCTTGGGGTGCGATCTGGCCGGCGAAGATTGCGGGTATCACCAGCACGATGAGCAAAACCGTGATGGGGAAAATGGGGTATTGCCGCACCTGCGCAGCGATTCGCCGCGTCCCTGAGATGGAGGGCGAGGGCAACTGGGTTGGCAGCGCGATGTTGGCCATTCTGGTCCTCTTTTAGACGTTGGGAAAGCGGCAACCGCCGTGGTCAGTCGTAACGGATGCGCGGATCCAGGTACGCGTACATGATGTCCACCAACAGGTTGGCGAGGATGTAGATTGTGGCGAAGAAGAGCACCACGGTCTGCACCACCTGGAAATCGCGGGCGCGCACCGCATCGATGGCCAGCAGGCCCACGCCGGGCCAGGCGAACACGGTCTCGGTGACCACGGAGCCGGTGAGGAAGCTGCCCAGGATCAGGCCGAAGTAGGTCAGCGGTGTGATCAGAGCGTTGCGCAGGCAGTGCTTCCAGATCACCGTGCGCTCGGAGAGGCCCTTGATGCGCGCCAGCTTGACGTACTCGGTGTCCAGCACCTCCAGCAGCGACGAGCGGGTGAGGCGCATGATGGCCGCCACCTGGAACCAGCCCAGGGCCACGGCCGGCAGGATCATGTGCTTGATGCCGCCCTTTCCTGACGTCGGGAGCAAGTCCAACTGAACGGCGAAAATCCACATGAGAACGATGCCCAGCCAAAAGGAGGGCAGGGACTGGCCCAGGAGGGCCACGATCTTGCCCAGGTAGTCGATGGCGGTGTCCTTTTTTACCGCCACGATTACCCCGATGGGCAGGGCCAGGATCACGCTCATTACCAGCGCCAGCGATGCCAGTTGCAGGGTGGCGGGAAAGCGGCTGACCACCAGCTCACGGGCGGTCTTGTCTTGCCACTTGAAGGAGTCGCCAAAGTCTCCCTGGAGGATATTGCTGACGTATTTGAAATACTGGAGCGGCAGGGGCTTATCCAGTCCCCACGCCCTTTCCACTCGGTCGAAATCCTCCTGCGTTGCCTCGATGGGCAGCAACACGTCCAGGGGATTTCCGGTGATCCTGGCCAGTCCAAAGACGATGACACTGATGGCCACCAGGGCGATCAGGGAATGAAAGACTCGGACTACGATAAAACGCTGCACAATCGCACCTCATTCCGCAACAACATCAAGAGCAGGGCTGCTTGATACGAATATCGTATTGATCGTGGCTGTCGTTTCGTTCCGGCACTATAGCAACGTTTTGTGCAATACACAACCTGATTCGTTGTATATTTACGTTTTATGATAGTGAAACGTATCACAAAGTACCAAAACGACGAAATAAGTCATAAGTCCTGAGATTCCCTATGTGAGCGGCGAAATACCCGTTATTTCTGCGCGAGTGGGAAGCCACAGACCAATGGGACAGCCCTGGCAGCCGGCATACATTGACAGGACATACGGCCGGGCGCAGAATGACGGCAATTCTGGGGCGACCATCTACCAGACGGATCCGTCCGGTCTGTGTCATTTGATTGGGATGGAGCTCCGTTGCATCCCCTAACCGGAGGAGGTCCTGATATGGCGTTTCCCGAGCGGATGAAGTTTGGCATCTTTCTCGGTCCGTTCCACCGCGTTGGCGAAAACCCCACGCTGGCCATGGAACGCGATCTCGAACTGATCGAGTGGCTGGACAAGCTGGGTTTCGACGAAGCCTGGGTCGGCGAGCACCACAGCGCGGGCTGGGAAATCATCTCGTCGCCCGAGGTGTTCATCGCCGCGGCGGCCCAGCGCACCAACCGCATCAAGCTGGGCACCGGCGTGGTCAGCCTGCCGTATCACCACCCTCTGATGGTGGCCAACCGCATGGTGCAGTTGGACCACATGACCTACGGCCGCGTCCTGTTCGGCGTCGGCCCCGGCGCCCTGCCCGGCGATGCCTACATGATGGGCATTCCCCACGAACTGCAACGGGAACGCATGGACGAGTCCCTGGGCATCATCCTCCGCCTGTTCACCGAAACGGAGCCGATCAGCTACAAGAGCGACTGGTTTGAGCTGAAGGAAGGACTGCTGCAACTGCGGCCCTACCAGCGGCCCTACATGCACACCGCCGTGGCGTCGGTGCAGTCGCCGGCCGGCGTGACCCTGGCGGGCAAACATGGTTGCTCGGTGCTGACCATCACCGTGCCGCGCGACCCGTCGGCCGGTCCCTCCGACCTGCAAGGGCTTTGGAGCATCGCCGAGGAGTCTGCCGCCGAGCATGGCAACACCATGAACCGGGACGACTGGCGGCTGGTGCTGCCGTGCCACTTGGCCGAATCGAGAGAAGAAGCCCTCAACGACGCGCGCATGGGCGCCGGACGCTACTTGCGCGAGTACAGCGAGGGAACCAACGGGCGCAAGGCGGTCTTCGACGGCCCCCTGGACAAAGTGATTGACCACATGGCCGATACCGGCAGCTGGATCATCGGCACGCCCGACGACTGCATCGAGGCCATCGAGCGGCTGGGCGAGCAGAGCGGCGGCTTTGGCGCGTTCCTGGTGCAGACCATCGACTGGGCGCCCCGGGAGAAAATGCTGCGCAGCTACGAGCTCATGGCCCGCTACGTGATGCCCCACTTCCAGGGCAGTGTGCTCAGCACGCAGGCGTCCAACCAGTGGGCCAAGGAACGGCAGGATGACCTGGTCAGCGGACGGGTGCGCGCCATCGACCGGGCGCGGCAGGCGTATGCCGAGCGCGTCGGCTAGGGTTGCGCAAGCGCGAACCGTGAGGCATTCTGCTTGCCCGCCCGTTGGCGGGTGTGCTACCATCCTCGTGCCATGCTACGCGACGCCGCAGCGGACATTCGCACTTACTGACGCGCCGGGCGCTCCTGATTAACTGCGGCCAACGCTACGTCCGTTCATCCAATTCGCGGCCAATCTGCAGCAATGTCAACTCCGGAAAACCCTGCTCCCCGCGCCCTTGGCGGTGGCAGTTTTCGCCAGGCCCTCGCTGACGCTGCGCCGCCGGCCGGCTATGGCGCCGTCATCACCATCGGCGTTTTCGACGGAGTCCACCGAGGCCATCGCCATTTGCTGGATCGCATGTCCGCGTTGGCCGGCTCTTCGCTGATCCCCATCGTCATTACTTTCAGCAATCATCCGGCCGAGGTGGTCAACCCTGACCGCACCGTCAACAAGATCATCACTCCCGAAGAAAAGGTGCAGTTGCTCTACGACGCCGGTGTTGGCCGCGTCATCTGCCTGGAATTCACCAACGAGTTGGCCAATCTGGACGCCAACGAGTTCACCGCCCTGCTGGTCGATTGCCTCAAGATGAAAGGAATTGTAACGGGCCCCGACTTCGCGTTGGGGCGTAACCGCAGCGGCAACCTGGAATACCTGCACCGTCGCGGCGCGTCCCTGGGCTTCTGGGTGGAAACCGTGCCCCCGCTGGAACTGGAAGGCGAGGCCGTCCGCAGCCGGCGCGTGCGCAACTCACTGGCCGACGGCAACGTGGATGGCGCCGAGTATCTGTTGGGCCGGCCCTACGCCACCGACGGCGTCGTGGTGCACGGCGCCAAGATGGGGCGGCAGCTGGGATTCCCAACCGCCAACATCATCCCCACTCAGAACTTCGTCATCCCGGCCGACGGCGTGTACGCCACCTACGCCACCGTCAACGGTGTGCGGCACCTGGCCGCCACCAGCATCGGCGTCCGCCCCACCTTTGGCCTCAGCCAGCGCCTCATCGAAGCGCACCTGCTGGACTTCTCGGATGACATCTATGACGAGAACCTGCGGCTGGAGTTCGTATCCCGGCTCCGGGGCCAGGAGACCTTTGACGGAATCGACGCGCTCATTACCCAGATGAACCGGGACGTAGATAACGCCCGCAGGATACTTGAAGAACACGACCGGCTGGACAACGCGTAACCGGCCGGGACAACGGCGAGGTTAACAGCGTGACCAGTCGAGTAGAGATTCCCGAAAACCTGTCCCCCATCACCCGGCGGGGCGTCAGCCGCATCATCTCCGAGGAGGAGTTCACGGCGATGCTCCAACGTGGCCGGCCCCTGCGCCTCAAGATGGGCTTCGACCCCAGCCGTCCCGACATACACTTGGGCCATGTCGTCGGACTCCGCAAGCTGCGGCAGTTGCAGGACCTGGGCCACCAGGTCATCCTCATCGTCGGCGACTGGACGGCCCAGATCGGCGATCCTTCCGGTCGCTCGGCCACGCGCACCATGCTCACTCACGCCGAGGTTCTCGAAAACGCCGAGTCCTACATGCGTCAGTTCTTCAAGGTGGTGGACCGCGAACGCACCCAAGTGGAATGGCAGAGCCAGTGGTTTGGCGAGTTTACCCTGGCCAACGTCATCGAGCTGACCAGCCGCTTCACCATCAACCAGTTCTTGCACCGCGAGGACTTCGCCAACCGCTACTCCCAAAACCAGCCTATCGCCATCACTGAGATGCTGTACCCGCTGATGCAGGCTTACGACTCCGTGGTCATCGAGTCCGATGTGGAGTTCGGCGGCACCGACCAGATGTTCAATCTGCTGGTGGGCCGCGAACTCCAGGGCATGATGGGGCAGACGCCCCAGCAGTGCTTCATGATGCCCATTCTCGTCGGCACCGACGGCGTCCAGAAGATGAGCAAAAGCCTGGGCAACTACGTCGCACTGGAGGAGCCGCCGCAGGAAATGTACGGCAAGCTGATGTCCCTGCCCGACGACCTCATCACGTCCTACTACGAATACCTCACCGACGTGCCCGACGCCGACATCGCCGAAATGCAGCAGGCCATGGCCTCCGAATCCGCCAACCCCATGGACTTCAAGAAGGGCCTGGCGCGATACATCACGGCAGTGTTCCATGACGCCGACGCCGCCAGCGCCGCCGAATCCCACTTCGAGCAAGTGGTCCAACGCCGCGACCTCCCTGACGACATGCCCGAAGTCAGCCTTGCCGATGTCAGCGATCTCCCCATGAGCCGCCTGCTGGTCCAGACCGGCCTGGCGTCCAGCAACGCCGAAGCCCGCCGCCTCATCACCCAGGGCGCCGTCGAAATCATCCACCCCAACGGTGAGCGAGTGAGCGTGTCGGCCGGCGAGACGCCAACCCTGGCCGCGGGCGATGTGGTGCGTGCCGGCCGCCGCCGCTTCGTGCGGCTGGTCGAATAGCCATGACACCCCAGGAATTCATCGCCAAGTGGCGCCGCAATCGCGGTCAGGAATCGGCCGGGGCACAGGAATGGTTCTTGGACCTGTGCCGGGTGGTGGAGCATCCTACGCCGGCCGAGATGGATCGCAGCCAGCAGTGGTACACCTTTGAACGATCGGTGCGGGAAGCGTCCGGTCGCCTGGGTCGCGCCGATGTGTACAAGCAGGGCTATTTCGCCTGGGAATTCAAGGGTCTGCATCGTGACTTGGACGAAGCCTATCGCCAGTTGCAGCGTTACCGGGAGTCCCTCAACAACCCTCCCCTGCTGGTGGTCTCCGACTTTCAGACCATTCGGGTTCATACCAACTTCACCAACAAAGTGACTGCTGTCCATACCATCCGGCTGGAAGATTTGAGCGAGCCGGAATCGCTGGCAATACTCCGTAGCGTATTTCACAATCCCAATGCGCTGGAACCGGAAATCAGCCCGGAGCAGGTCACAGAAACCACTGCCAGCATTTTTGGAGAAATCGCTCGGTCGATGCGCCAGCGCGACATTGACTCTTTGGACGTAGCCCGTTTTCTCAATCGGCTGGTATTCTGCTTCTTCGCCCAGGACATAGGGTTGCTGCCGGAACGAGCGTTGTCTCGACTGATCGCGGAGTTTTATCGAGAGCCAGCGCTGTTCGACCAAGGTCTCCGGGAATTGCTCCACAATATGAACGCGGGAGGGCAGTTCGGTTTCCTGCGGATACGGCACTTCAACGGCGACCTGTTCAAAGAACCGGGGACTGTCCTGATGATAGACGCCGAGCTGGAAAAACTGGTTGAGGTGTCCCATGAGAACTGGGCGCACATTGAGCCGTCCATTTTGGGTACTCTTTTCGAGCGGGTAATTGATCCCGAAAAGCAGGGTCTCGTGGGCGCGCAGTACACGTCTGAAGCAGACATCAAGGCCGTGATTACCTCGGTGATGATGCGACCCCTGCTTGCTGAGTTGGCGAACGTTGAAAGCCGGATCTATCGGGTGATGCAGTCGGGCGGCCCGCAGGACGCTGTCGTAGCCCGCCGCATCCTCTCCGAATTCCAGAGTAAACTCTCGTCCCTGCGGGTATTGGATCCAGCATGCGGCAGTGGCAACTTCCTCTACGTGGCATTGCGCCAACTGCGCGACTTGGAGAAGGAAACCTTAACTATCGCCGCCAACCTGGGGTTGAGCGGCTTTCTGCCGGAAGTTTCCCCAGAGCAGTTTTACGGCATCGAGATCGACCCTTACGCCAGCGGCCTGGCCTACACCGCCCTCTGGATAGGGCATCTGCAATGGTCAATTGAAAACGGCTACCGCTTTGACCAGGAACCGGTGCTCGGCACGTCCAATACCATCGTGTGCCGCGACGCCATCGTTGACCTGGCAGATCCGGAACAGCCCACCGAACCGGAATGGCCGACGGTAGATTACATCGTTGGCAACCCGCCCTTCCTGGGCCATTTTCCCTTCCGCGAGCAATTGGGGGATAGATATGTGAATGCCGTGTATGACCTATACGGCGACCGTCTGCCCAACTCCAGCGACCTGTGCTGCTATTGGCTGGAAAAGGCCCGCGCTCAGATTGCCGACGGCAAGGCGAGCAGGGCCGGCCTACTGGCGACGCAAGCGATACGGTTCCAGTCCAACCGCCCGGCGCTGGAGCGCATCAAGGAAACCGGCGACATCTTTGAAGCGGTTTCCGATCAGGACTGGGTGCTGGACGGTGCCAACGTACACATTTCCATCATCTGCTTTGACGACGGCAGCGAGACAACCCGCGTCCTGGACGGCGAACTGGTCAACAACATCAATCCCGACCTCACCGCCGGCGCCGACTTGACGCAAGCCAAGACGCTGGCGGAGAACGCCGGCATCAGCTTTATGGGCGTTACCAAAATCGGCCCGTTTGAAATCGAGAATGAAGTAGCTCAGGCAATGTTGAATCAGCCTAATGTTCATAGCAGGCCCAACAGCGACGTGATCAAGCGCTGGCTTATTGGACGGGATATTAACCAGGTATCCCGTGATATGTGGATTATAGACTTTGGCACTGATATGTCTGAGGAAGATGCTGCCTTATACCAGGCACCATTTGAATATGTGAAAGCCAACGTCAAACCGAGCCGCGACAACCACCGTGAATCCAGGGCAAAAGAGAACTGGTGGCTGCACGGTCGTCCCCGCGGCGAGATGCGCGATGCGTTAGCAGGCTTGGAACGCTACATAGGCACCAGCATGGTATCTCAACATAGGATATTTGCCTGGATTGACTGTGATGTATTGCCTGAAAACACTATCATTGCATTCGCCAGCGATGACGACGACTTCTTCGGGGTGCTACAAAGCCGCCCGCATATGGTTTGGGCATCGGCAATTGGTACGCAGTTGGAAAGCCGCCCTCGTTACACACCCACCACCTGCTTTGAGACCTTCCCATTTCCCGAACCGACCGACGAGCAACGTGAGGCTATCGCCACTGCCGCCGCCGAGCTGAACCAACTGCGGGAAAACTGGCGCAACCCCACCGACATGTTCGGCAACCCTGCCCTCAACGCCGACCAGTTGCGCCGCCGCACCCTCACCAACCTCTACAACGAATACCCCTCCTGGCTGGCCCACGCCCACGCCACGCTGGACGCAGCGGTGGCAGACGCCTACGGCTGGCCGGCGGATTTAGCAGACGACGAGGTGTTGGAGCGGCTGCTGGCGCTAAATTTGGCGCGGTCGGAAGCTGAGTAGGAGAGCTAATGACCCACTGCGATATACTGTGCTTATCTGAATCCCTTGCCCTGCTCAGGAGGTCAGGAAATGACCACCGCCAAAAAGCTGCTCACCGCTGACGACTTGCTGGCCCTGCTCTGTGCGGGCGAACATCCCCGACCTTCAAACCTAACCAAGTAAAATCCCCTGGTTCTGGATACCACCATGCACTCATATTCTTGGGTTGTGACTGACGTTCAGGCTGAGCAAGCCATTCCTACCGCTGTCGAAATGACGGCGGCTTGCTTATCTATGGAGTCAATTCTGGATGACCCTAAGCAGGAGCGGATTGGTTGGTATGTAATCGGCGGTCGTTGGAATGGACAGTTTGCCCCTGAACTTGTTGATGACATACCACTGCCCCATGACATGCAAAACGAATGGTGGAGGGACGTTCCGGGAAACGTGACGGTGGTTCGACAGCTCGATCCTGACGAACGAGGCTGGCCGGCCGAAATTTTCACGCCAGTTGAACGGCTGAACTTGATGCGCCACGTTTACGACATTTTTCATCCGCCCGACCCGGCGAAAATACCGCTTGCCCGCGATTTATTGACCAAATACCCGAACCACATCATTATGGCTATAGACATCCATGATTGATAGGAGCCTCCCCATGGTTCTCTCCAACGAACACGACAACGACGCCATCCAGCAGCGCACCGCCGCCTGGCAGCAGCGCGCCGATGCCGCCCCCGGGCGCAAGTCCGCCTACAAAACCCTGAGCCAGATACCGGTCGCGCCGCTGTACGGCCCGCCTGAGGTCGCCGACAGCGACTACCTGCGCGACGTCGGCCTGCCCGGCGAGTATCCCTACCTGCGCGGCGTTCATCCCACCGGCTACCGCTCACGACTCTGGACGATGCGTATGTTCGCGGGATTCGGCGAGCCGGCCGAGACCAACGAGCGGTTCCGTTTCCTTCTGGACCAGGGCGAAACCGGCCTCAGCGTCGCTTTCGACATGCCCACCCTCTACGGCTACGACCACGACGACGACCGGGCGCGCGGCGAGTTCGGCAAGTGCGGCGTGGCCGTGTCCTGCCTGGAGGACATGCAGACCGTGTTCCAGGACATTCCGCTGGATCAGGTCACTACTTCCATGACCATCAACAGCCCGGCGGCCATCATCTGGGCCATGTACATCGCAGCCGCCGAACGCCAGGGCGCGAAAATCGCATCGCTGGGCGGCACCCTCCAGAACGACATCCTGAAGGAATACATCGCTCAGAACGAGTACATATTCCCGCCCGACCCGTCCATGCGGCTGGTCGTCGATACCGTAGAATTCGCCACCGACAACATGCCCCGCTTCAACCCCATCAGCATCAGTGGCTATCACATCCGCGAGGCCGGCAGCAACGCCGTGCAGGAGCTGGCGTTCACCCTGGCCGACGGGTTCGAGTACGTGCGCCATTGCGTCGAGCGCGGCATGGCGGTGGACGACTTCGCCCCCCGCCTGAGTTTCTTCTTCAACGTCCACAACGACTTCTTCGAGGAGATCGCCAAGTTCCGCTCCGCCCGTCGCATCTGGGCGCGCGAGATGCGGGAAACCTTCGGCGCGGAAAACGAACGCTCCGGCTGGATGCGGTTCCACGCCCAGACCTCCGGCGCGTCGCTCACCGCCCAGCAGCCCGAGAACAACGTGGTGCGCGTGTCGTTGCAGGCCCTGGCCGCCGTCCTGGGCGGTTGCCAGTCGCTGCACACCAACGGCAAGGATGAGGCGTGGGCGTTGCCCTCGGCGGATGCCGCCCTCCAGGCCCTGCGCACCCAGCAGATCATCGCCCACGAAACCGGCGTAACCGACACCGTTGACCCGCTCGGCGGTAGCTACTTCCTGGAGGCATTGACGAACCAGGTCGAGGCCGGCGCCTACGATTACTTCCAGCAGATTGATCGCCACGGCGGAGTCATACCGGCCCTGGAGTCGGGATTCTTCCAGCGCGAGATCGCCGACGCCGCCTACATCTACCAGCAGGAAGAGGACCGGCTGGAACGCATCACTGTGGGCGTCAACGAGTACGTGGATGAAAACGAGGGCCTCAGCATCCCAATCTTGCGCGTGGACGAAGCCGGCGAGCAGCGCCACGTCGCCCACCTCAACGAGGTGCGCCGCCGCCGCGACGACCGCGAGGTAGCCGTCCGCCTCCGCGCCCTGGAATCCGCCGCCCGCCAATCCGGCAGCGACGCCAACCTGATGTACCCCCTCATCGAGGCTGTCAAAGCCGAGGCCACCCTGGGCGAAATGATGGGCGTCTTCCGCGAAGTGTACGGCGAATACCAGCCGGGTTGGGGCTTCTAAGCCGTTATACTTAACGCACAAGCCGGCCCAAACCGGAGGCCATCATGGTTATCGCAAAACCCAAAGGCAAGTACACCTACGAGGACTATGCCGCCAAGCCGGACGATGAGCGGTGGGAGTTGATTGACGGAGTGTTATATCAGATGGCAGCAGGAGCAAGCGCGCGGCATCAGGAAGTGGCCGAGAACTTGGGCGATCTGATTGGAGACCACACCCGACCGCGTCGGATGGGACGCCTTTACCATCCGCGTTTTGACCTGATTCTGCCGGGGGAGACGGCGGTTGAACCGGACCTGATGTTTGTCAGCGCTGGCCGACGTGGCATTATCACGCCACGTGGTTGCGAGGGGCCGCCGGATTTGGTGGTGGAAGTCCTTTCCCCATCCAACCCTCGCCACGACTTGGAACGCAAGCGGGAGCTATATGCTCGACATGGCGTACCGGAGTATTTGATCCTGGAGCCGCATGAGGAAACGCTGTTAGCCTTGGCCGAACCGGTCGTTAACGCTGGGGAAGGCGCCTATGGGTCTGAAAGGCTTTATCGTCCCGGCGACACGCTCATTATCGCCGCCATGCCCGGACTGGAAATTGCGGTGGCGGACATTTTCGCAGATCCGTGGTGAAAGGCAAATCTGCGGTAAGCGCGAATCGGCAAGGCAGGTGAGCAACATCGAAGTCTTGGAACGTCTTATAGCCCGACATCCTCGGCTATACCATATGGCTGAAGCAGGATCATGGGAAAACATCCGACAGCGTGGCTTGCGCAGTACCTCGGCGTTACTCGATCTATTTGACGTACCCGAGCCTAGGCGGACACAAATCGAAACGCAGTACCGACGGAGGGACTGTATTATCCGTCACCTCGAATACGGATGCGCAACGATCCGACGCCAGACCCCGATGCCCTCTGACAAATTGCGAGCCGCATTGACTGATATGAAGCCATGGGGATGGTACAGGCTGTTGAACAGCAAAGTGTTTTTCTGGCCTACTCCGAGCAGGCTGAACGGCTTCTTGAATGCCGCAGCCCACAGGAACCGACCTCACGACGTTATCACGGCGTGTACTCGTTCGCTGGTTTATCAGTACGCGCACGAGATAGAGTTGTCTCCTATTAACTCCGGGACAGTTTTCATTCCTAACGACCCCAACCATCAGCGGGGTTCAAGAACCTTCCAATCGATACCTGATTACTGCTGTCCCAAACGCCATCGCTACTATAAAGGTGAACGCGAATGCTTCGCGGAACTGGCGGTGCAGGGTAGCGTGCCCGACATCGCACAGCACACTTTGTCGGTGGATCGGTGGGTGGGAGCCAACTACCAGTACAACATCTGGCAGCGGTAACTCCCGGCAACCGAAAAAAGGCAGGTTTCAAAGCCGCACCAAGGTCTCACTGCGCCTTATCGTCGGAAAATGTCGTAGTGTGTCCCGGTACGCCGCAGCGTTATAACCTCTCCGTCATCTTCCCAAACGAGAAGCCAGTCAAACTCAATGTGGCACTCCCAGCAGCCAGCCATATCACTGCTCAATCGGTGCGCTCTATACCGGGTCTCCAACGGCTCCCCTTCAAGCAGCTTATCAACCACGTACCTCAACAGTTCAGGGTCTTTGCCACGTCTAGCCACTCGTCGGAGGTCGCGTCGGTACCGGGCTGTGGTGCGTAGGGTCCGCATCGTAAAATTCCGCCATCATTTCATCGACGCTGGTGTACACGACCATCTCTTCTTTCGGTTCGCTCAAAGCCTCCAGTGTCTCCGTGTTAGGCACCCGCCCCGTCTTCAGACACAGTTGACAGTGGTCGGCTATCAGCTCGTAAAACCTGGCAACGGCCTGTTCAGGTGTCAGCCCCATGATGGCAAAGTTTTCCTCTGCTTTGCGCACCACCTCCGGATCAGGATGCCTCGGAACGCTTCTGTCTGTGGCGCTAGTCATAGTTAGCCTCCTGTCTGCATACATTCTACCGTCGGCGACCCGTCTCACCCCCATGCCCGCAGCCGGATCTCCTCGCTGGCGTCCATATCCGCCTGCGCTTCCTCCGGCTGGTCGTTGAAAAGGTACGATAGCGACCGGCGGGAGTAGTAGTTGTCATCCTCGGGATCCAAGCGGATCGCCTCGGTCAGGTCCGTAATGGACTGAGCGTATTCGCCCACTTCGTACCAGGATACGCCCCGGTTGAACCAGGCGTCGGCGCAGCCGGCGTCCAACTCGATGGCCGCCGTGTAGTCGGCAATCGCCCGCTCGTACACCCCGTTGCGGCTGTAGCGGTTGCCCCGCTCGACGTACTCCTCAGCGGTCGTCGGCTCAGGCGGCTGAGTGAACTGGGGCCTTGATGTTGTCATTGCGAGCGCAGCGTGGCAATTTCGTCAGCAAGTGCGGCCATTACATCACCGACCGCACCAGCCCGCCGTCCACCAGCATGGTAGTGCCCGTGATGTAGCTGGAGCGCGAGGACGCCAGGAACGCCACCAGGTACGCCAACTCCCGTGGCTCTCCGATGCGCTTCAGCGCGGTCTGCTCGGCCCGCTGGGCCAGCGCGTCCTCAATGGGGATGCCCTGGGTGCGCGCCCGGTCTTCCACGTTCTCCATCATTCGCTCCGACATGATGCTGCCGGGGCACACGTTGTTGATCAAGATGTTCTCGTGCCCGATGTCATCGGCCAGGTTTTTCATGAACCCGATCACTCCCATCCGTGTGGCCGCTGACAGCGCCAGGTTCGGGATTGGCGTATAGACGGTGCTGGCCAGGATGTTGATGATCCGACCGCCGCCCTGGGCCCGCAGGTGGGGCAGCGCCTCCCGGGTCATGCGGGCAAAGAAGAACAGCGAGCGATTCGCGGAAACCTGCCACAGCTCTTCGGTGGAGTCCTGGGCGTAGGCTTGCGGCGGCCCGCCCGAGTTGTTGATCATGATGTCCAACTGGCCGAAGTGCGACGCTGTGTTCGCCACCAGTTCCGCGATGGTCTCTTCCTTGTCCAGGTCACCGGCGAAGGTGTAGATATCCGCTCCCGTCGCCGCGCGTATCTCGTCCGCCGCGCGCTCCAGGTCCGACACGGTGCGGGCGCACATTGCCACCCGGACGCCCTCCTCGGCCAGCACTTCCGAACACGCCCTGCCGAGTCCCTTGCTCGCGCCGCCCACTATCGCCACTTTGCCATTCAGTTCCAGGTCCATTGCCCGCCTCCTCAAATGCTGACGGCGATTATAGCAGGTGGTGTACAATCCCAACCGTAATGACACTGCCCAACACAGACACAGACCTCGCCGCCATTGAATCCGCCGCCGTGGAGTTTGCCCAGGGCGCGGGCGACCTGTTGGCCGGCTATTTTGGCCGCGTCATCAGCGTTGAGTACAAGGACAAGGCGCAGCAGGACCCGGTAACCGCCGCCGACAAGGAAACCCAGGCTTACCTGGAACGCCGCATAGCCGCACGATTTCCCACTCACGGCATCCTGGGCGAGGAGGACGACGCCAGCGCGGACGGGGACACTACTGCCGCCGATTTCCTGTGGGTGCTCGACCCGTTGGACGGCACCACCAACTTCATGAACGGCCTGCCGGTGTACGCATCTTCAATCGGCGTGCTGCACCGGGGCATCCCAGTAGCTGGCGCCGTGTATATTCCCTGGCCCGCGAGCTCTTTGACCGGAGCATCAGGCAGCGGTATCGTCGTCCACTGCCGCGCCGGCGGCGGAGCCTTCGCCGTCGGATCTAATGGAGTACGTGAGCCGGTATCCGTCTATCAGACCGACAAGTTGCGCGGCGACCGGCTGGTGGGCCTGCCCGGTTCTTTCGGCGCGTCAACCCGCGTCGGCAAAGGACTTAAAGGGCAACCCCTGGGCCAACTCCGCGTGACCGGCAGCATTGCCTACGAGCTTGCCATGACCGCCATGGGCGTGTTGCAGTTCGCCGTCATCGGAGCGCCCCGCATGTGGGACATGCTGGGCGGCGCGATTGCCGTCCAGGAGGCCGGTGGCGCTGTGATGACCCGCCTGCCGGGCCGCAAGCAATGGCATCCGATGGAATCCCTGGCTCCGACCTGGGACGACAAGCCGCCCACAATGGCCGAACTCCGTAAGTGGGTCGCGCCGCTGGTCGCCGCCAACCCCACACTGGCGCCGCTGATCGCCAACAATTTGCATCAGCGCCGCCGCCCCGTCCGCCGGGCGGTGAGCAGAATCAAAAAGGCGTTTAGTGGCGGGCGATAGCCAGTTTGACTGCCCGATACCATTCTGTTAAATTAGTTACATCGCCCCTTGAGAGTACGCTACGCTCCCCGTTATCCTGAGCGAGCCAAAATCCTGGGGCATATTTCATTGAAGATGGTGCATCGCCGATGCGTGTCGCGATGTTAATTGACGGTGGGTTTTTCCTCAGACGGCTACCCCGTCTCACTGACCCGAGCATCTTGTCTGACCCCGAGCGGGCTAATCGCGAAATCGGCAGGCTGGTAGATGGCCACCTCCAGCGCATCAATCAAGTCGAGTGTGCCGGGAACCGTTATTCTCTCCTTTACCGGTGTTTTTTCTACGATGCCTATCCTTACACCAAACGAGGACATTTCCCGGTCAGCAAGCAGGCTGTGGATTATGCAAAATCTCCTCAAGCTGCGTTCCGGTTAGGCTTGTTCGACAGGTTGCGCAACCGTCCTAACTTTGCTCTACGGTTGGGCGAAGTTCGCCGTGATCGTCAATGGATAATAAGCGAGAAAGCGCAGAATGACCTGCTCGCTGGACGGCGCACAGTGGCTGACCTGACCGACGCTGATTTCGTACCAGGATTTCAACAGAAAGCCGTCGATATACGAATTGGGTTGGATATAGCCTCAATTACCCTGAAAAAGCAAGCAGACACCATCGTTCTCGTTACCGGCGATAGCGACTTTGTGCCAGCGGCTAAATTGGCCCGGCGTGAAGGTGCCCGGATTATTCTCGATCCGCTATGGCAGCGAGTGGACCCAGACTTGTTTGAGCACATTGACCAATTGTATTGTCCCTTCCCACAACCGGGTGCAAATAGTTCCCCCAGACTCAAGTAGTCTTCAAAAACTGTCTTGACTCCCGCCGGGGCTGTAATCAAATCTACCTATTCCCCCGGCCCTCGCAGCAGGTCCAGGTATTTGTAGCCGGAGCCGGTATTCAGCAGCACGACCTCTTCGTCGGTCCCAATGCTGCCATCGGCCAGCAGCCGCTCCAGTCCCACCAGCGTGGCCGCTCCCTCCGGGCAGGCGATGATTCCTTCCAATGTCGCCAGGCGGTACATGGCCTCCACCATCTCGTCGTCGCTCACCGCCAGCGCGCCGCCGCCCGTTTCTCGTATTGCCTGTAGGATCAGGTAGTCTGCGAAAGGCCCGGGCACTCGCAGCCCGTCCGCTTTGGTGGTGGCGTTTTGCCAGGGATCGGCAGTGTCCGTGCCATCGTTGAATGCTTTAACGATGGGCTGGCATCCCTCCGCCTGCACGGCATAGAACCGGGGCGGCTTGCCCTCAATCCAGCCCAGTTCCAACAACTCCTGGAACCCCTTGTACATCCCGATGATGCCGGTGCCGCCGCCCGTGGGGTACACGATGGCGTCGGGCATCCGCCAACCCAGTTGGTGGGCAATCTCCAGGCCCATCGTCTTTTTACCCTCGGCCCGGCAGGGTTCTTTCAGCGTGGACAGGTCGAATAGCCCCTGCTCCGCGGCGATGCCCACCGAAATGCGGCCGGCGTCGCTGATCAACCCGTCCACCAGGTTCAGCTCGGAACCCGCAACTATGGATTCCTTCTTGTTGGCATCCGGCGCGTCCTGGGGCATAAACACCTTGACTGGAGTTCCCGCCCTGGCGCCATATGCGGCCGCCGCGCCGGCGGCATTGCCCGCCGACGGCATGGTGAATCCGGTAGCGCCCACTTCCACTGCTTTGGACACCGCCGCTGCGATGCCCCGGGCCTTGAAAGTCCCCGTGGGGTTCAATCCCTCCTCTTTGACCAGTAGCCTTCTGATGCCCACTTCGCGGGCCAGCGTCGTCGCGTCCAGCAACGGGGTTCCGCCCTCGCCCAGCGTGATAACACATCCAGGGTCGGACACCGGCAGCAGTTCGTTGTAGCGCCACATATTGGCCGGCCGGCCATCGAAGACCCCCCGGTTCACCTCCCGCCGCAAACGCGGCAGGTCATACCGCACGAACAGCACTTTGCCGCAGCAATCGCTGACCGTCGCCAAACCGTCGTACGGAAACTCGTTTCCGCAGATGGTGCATTCCAAATGATCTATGTAACTGAACTCGGCCATGCTCACTCCGCTTGGTAATGTGCTCCGGTGGGTTCATTTGCCATCACCGGGTTGCTGATGCTCGGTCGGTTCAATCCCATCGCGTCCCGCACCAGTTCGTTGGTCCGCACCAGCCGGATCGCCGAAGTGGGGAACTGGGGGTTGTTGGGATTGTACACGTCATGCCGCTCGATGATCTCATCGTAGATCCACTGGTCAACCAGCTTACGGCACTCGTACTCGTTCCAGGCAATTCCCCAATCCAGCATCCACTGGTTGCACAGCATATTGTAGCCCACGAAGTTCATGCGGCTTTCCAACCTGCCCATTTCCCGTACAAACACCTCAAGAATGTCCTGCGCGGCCGCTTCCTGCTGTTCCTGTACCGGCACGTCCCCGTGCTCCGCCAGCTGGATCCCAAGCTCCGCCTCCAACGGAAACAGCGGCGCAACCGCCAGCATGTCGCGCGCCACCGACTGGCTGAACGCGCACAGCACAATCCGACGGCCCATGTCCCTCGCGCGATCAACGAGAATCTGGAAATCGGAATCGCCGGACGCCAGGACTATAACCCCGCAATCATCGCGGTCGCGCAGCCAGTCATACACCTCCAGCAACATCGCGGGGTCGCTCCGGTCTTTGCCGGCCATCGTGCGGGGCGCCTGGTATGGTTGAATGCCGGTTTCGCTGAAAGCCACCCCGTCGTCAGGGCGCAATCCCCAATCTCCAAACGCCTTGCCGCCCTTTACCTCTCCAAACACTTCCCCAACGTTCTTCATGGCATCATAGAGGGTTCGCGGCGTGACGCTCCGTTGATAAAGCTGCGCCCCCCTGCGAATGTTCTCCCAATCTATGGCGAGTAATACTCCGTTACCTGACTCGTCCAAGTCAATTCCCTCCAGTAGCGATTGCGGGCAAAAGGTCATTCTGATCTACGCTGCCGATGCCGCATTATAGCCTAATCGCGTAACCGAAACCGCGCACCCGGCGTGCTATACTCATTGCCCAAAACATGCGCTCAGGAAAGATTTCATGCCCGCTTACGACCTGATCCTCTACCATGCCGACCACGATTCCGGCATTGCTCGTATCACCCTCAACCGCCCCGACCGGCTCAACGCCCTCAACGACCAGATGCAGATCGAAATCGCCGACGCCGTAGCGCAGGCTGACGCAGACCCTAACATCAGGGTCTTGATAATTGCCGGTTCCGGGCGGGCCTTTTGCGCAGGGGGAGATCTCAACAATCTGGGCGGCTCTGCCAACGGTTCCGGTGCAGGTTGGACCTCGGGCAACGCCGACGAGGTACGCCGCAGTTTCCGGTTGGCGCAGGAGATGATCCTGGGCGTCCAGCGTTGCGAAAAGCCCGTGATCGCCATGGTCAACGGGGTTGCCACCGGGGCCGGTCTGGACCTGGCCTGTGCCTGCGACATTCGCATTGGCGCCCCACGTTCGCGGTTCATGTCGGCCTACGTGCGTATCGGCCTGTTCCCCGGATTCGGTGGCACTTGGCTTTACCCTCGAACCCTCGGCAGCCTGGGCCGCGCCGCCGAAATGCTGTTCACCGGAGATTTTCTGGAAGCCGATGAGGCGCATCGGCTCGGTTTCCTCAACCGCCTGGTACCCGAGGACGAGTTGGAGTCCACAACCATGCAGATGGCCGAACGCATCGCCGCCGGCCCGCCCATCGCCATCCGGTTGTCCAAGCTTATGCTCTACAAGGGCCTGGAATTTGACCTGGAGACCGCAATGAAAATGGCCGCCGCCGGGGAGACCATCACGCTCACCTCTCGGGACCATATCGAGGGAGTGGCCGCCTTCCGGGAAAAGCGCGACGCCGAGTACCGAGACCATTAGGCATTGTTGACATTGCGCTACCATTATGGCGAACGTTGACAACAGCCTGTCTCCGCACGGTGGGACGCTCATCCAGCGCGTGCAGCCCCTGCGCTCCGCCGATGAGGTTGCCGGCCTGCCCGCCATCGAAGTCCGCGAGCAAATCGCCCACGAGTGCGTCAACATCGCCTACGGCTTCTTCTCACCACTCACCGGCTTTATGGGCAGCGCGGATGTGGCGTCCGTGGCCGATTCCATGCGCCTTGCCAGCGGCTACGTCTGGCCCATTCCCATCGTCCTCGACATCGCCGACGCGGAGTTGCGACGGGCCGGCGTGTCCGTGGGCGACACCGCGTTGCTGACCCATCAGGGCAACCCGCTGGCTACGCTGGAAGTCTCCGAGATTTTCACCGCCGATCTCACCGAGCTGGCCGGCAAGATCTACGCCACGACCGACCCGGCGCACCCGGGCGTCCAGCGCACCTTGAGTTATGCCAACCGTTTCGTCGCCGGCGACATCACCCTGGTCTGCGAGCCTGTAATCAGCCCGCCCTTCGACCGCTACTGGCGCACACCGGCCCAACTGCGCGCCGAACTGGAGACGTTGGGCTGGCAGCGCGCCGTAGCCCACCAGACCCGCAACGTCCCCCACTCCGGCCACGAATACCTGATGAAAGGGGCATTTATGGAGGCCCAGGCCGACGGCGTTCTGGTCAGCGCGGTAATCGGCGAAAAAAAGGTCGGAGACTACATCGACGAGGCCATCATCTTGACCCACGAAAACCTGCGGACGCAGGGGTTCTTCCGCGACGAGATACATCGCACCACCGCTCTGCTGTGGGATATGCGCTACGCCGGCCCAAAGGAAGCTGTCTTCCATGCCCTGGTTCGCAAAAATCTCGGTTGCACCCACCACATGTTTGGCCGCGACCACGCCGGCGTGGGCGACTACTACGGGCGGTACGCGGCGCATGAAATCTTCAATGAATTGCCCGAACTCGGTATCAGTTCGGTGCTCACGCTGGAATGGTGGTATTGCCCCCCGTGCGGCGGAGTGGCCTACGAAGGAATCTGCGGCCACCCCGACACCAAGCAGGACTTGGCCGGCCGCCTCATCCGCCGCATCATCGACGGCGGAGCGGAACCCGCGCCCCAGACGCTGCGCGCGGAGACCCTGGCCCTGGTCCGCCAGTGCGCCGACGAGTACGGCTTCGGCTCGCCCTTCGTAACGGAGCAGTATCTTGAGCAGCGGACGCCGGTGCTAACTATCCCGCCGCCGCCTTAGCCACCCGTAGGCTATAATCTGCTGCCAGTGAACACATTGGAGGAACCCAATCATGGTACTCGAATCTGGCAGAATCACGGAAGAGGGACTGGAACGCCTCCGCAGCAGAGTGGGCAGTTTCAATCGCCCGCGCCAGTACGGCGTCGGCCTGTTCAATGAGGAGGCCTCCCGCAGCGCCATCCGGCACTTCTGCCAGGGCATCGGCGACACCAACCCCCTCTACTGGGATCGTTCCTACGCTCAGACCAGCAAGTACGGCAACATCATCGCGCCCCCCTGCTTCCTGTACAGCGTCTATTGGTGCTCGGGACGCACCGGCGGCCTTCCCGGCGTCCACGGGTTCCACGCCGGCAACGATTGGGAGTGGTATCGCCCAATCTATCTTGATGACCAGATCAGCGTACAGGAACAGTTCACCGGGCTGGAGGAAAAGGAAAGCGAGTTCGCCGGCCGCATCATCATCCAGTCCAGCGTCACTAGCTACTTCAACCAGCGCGGCGAGACCCTCGCCAAGACCAAAGGCTGGCAGATCCGCGCCGAGCGCAGCGCCGCCCGCGAACGGCAGAAATACACCTTCGAGCCGTACCAGTATTCCCGCGACGAGCTGGAAGTCATCCAGAACGCCGTGCTCAACGAGGAAATTCGCGGCAACAATCCCCGCTGGTTCGAGGACGTGAACATAGGCGACGAGCTGACCCCGGTGGTCAAAGGCCCGCTCAGCCACGGCGACATCACCGCTTTCGTCGCCGGCTGCATCGGCGGCATCAGCCACGGCATCCAGCTGCGCGAGATGCTGCGTCATCCGTCGTGGGGTTTCACCGACCCCAACACCGGCGCGCAGGAGGCCATCATCCGCGTCCACGACATCCAGGAGGCCGCGGAGTCAGCCGGCCTGCCCGGCGCGTACGACTACGGATGCCAGCGCTGCTGCTGGATGGGCCACCTGCTGACCAACTGGATGGGCGACGACGGGTTCCTGAAGGCGATGCACGTGGAACTGCGACGCTTCAACGTCGTGGGCGACACTACCTGGTGCAAGGGCAGGATCACCGGCAAGCGGGTGGAGGACGGCGAGTATCTGGTCGATATGGACATCTGGGGTGAGAACCAGCGCCAGCAGATAACTACGCGGGGCAACGCCACCGTCCGGCTGCCGTCGCGGGAGGGCAACGCCGGCTGGCCGTAGGCGCACAACCGGAGGTCGTCATGACACAACCCAAAGCAAAACCGCAGGCCAAGTTAACCGCAGCGGATTATATGGCTATGACGCCGCCGGAGCCGCCGTACCCACGCTACCAACTCATTGAAGGCAAGTTGTTCCGACTTCCTACCCCGCATGAACCGCATCAGGCGGTAGTAGGGGACTGGCTGATAGCAATGGCGCCGCCGGCCAACGCTTTGGGAATCGGCCAAGTCATTGTCTCCCCCCTGGACGTGACGCTCAATGACTTCAATGTCTTCCAGCCCGACCTGCTGTACGTTTCCAACGGGCGGGAGCATATCTTCGATGGGCACGGCGTAACTGGCGCGCCGGATGTGGTGGTGGAAATACTGTCTGACCCGACCCGACGACGCTATCTGAAAATGAAGCTACCCATTTACCGGAAATCGGGAGTCCGGGAAATTTGGGCGATGGACTTGGAAGCCGAATCCGTAACCGTGCATCCCGGCGACAGCGCAACGCCAACCACTGGTAACGTGTTCACTGTTGACACGGTATTGACCTCCCATGCCATGCCCGGCGTCGCCATTGAGTTGAGGACGATTTTCGCTCGCGCCCGGAAAACCATTGCGGAACTTTTCGACATCAGCGTACTGTAAGTCGTAACTGGTACGCGGGCTATTGCTGCTCCATCAACGAAAGTATTTGCCGTGTTTGCCCCTCACCTGCCACATCAGATTTTTGCGGGATGGCTGTTCATACGGTTGGCGATACAAATTGACGCGCTCGGTATTGGCAACGTGTTCATTGCGCCGGTTGATGTGGTCATAGACGGAATCAACACCTTTCAGCCAGACCTGCTTTACGTATCTAACGGGCGACGGCACATCTTTGATGGACACGGCATTACCGGCGCGCCCGATGTGGTGGTGGAAGTGCTGTCCGAATCCACCCGGCGACATGATCTAAACGTCAAATTGCCGGTGTATGCCCGCAACGGCGTCCGCGAAATGTGGACCGTAGATCTCGAAGCCGAGACGGTCTCAATATATATCGGTGACGGCGAATCGTTGGCGCTTGAACGTGTTTACCACGCCGCCGACACGCTGGTTTCCGACGCTATGCCCGGCGTCGCCATCGACCTGAGCCCGATTTTCGCGCTCGTTCGAGGTGCCACCTTGCCGGACGTTTAGCCCAAGTACTGCTCCGCCGCCCGGGCGAACCCGTCCATCGACCCTTCCAGCACCCGGTCGTCCAGGCAGTACGAGATGCGGAAGTGGCCTGGCGTACCGAAGCCCTTGCCCGGCACCACCAGCACGTTGTATTCCTGCAACGCCGCCACGAACGCCTCGTCGTCGTCCAGCGGCGAGCGTGGGAACAGGTAGAACGCGCCCTGAGGTTTCACTACCGAGTACCCCATCCCGGTCAGGTTATCGTACAGAAAATCCCGCTTGCGCTGGTACTCGCCCACGTCCACCGAGGCGTCCTGCACGGCCCGCACCACGTGCTGCATCAACGCCGGCGCGTTCACGAATCCCAGCACGCGGTTGCAGAACACTAACCCGTCCATCAGCTCCGCCTTGCCCGCGTAGTCGGGATGCACGGCGATATGCCCGATCCGCTCGCCGGGCAGCCCCAGGTCCTTGGCGTGGGAGTTCACTACGATGGTGCGCTCGTAGTGGGGGAACACCTGTGGGTAAACCAGCCCGTCGTAGATGATGCGTCGGTACGGTTCGTCGCTGATGATGAAGATTTCCGACCCGTGCCGCTGCTCGGCCTTCCGCAACAGGTCGGCCAGCGCTTTCACATCCTTCTCTGGATACACCACTCCCGACGGGTTGTTGGGGGAGTTGAGCATAACCGCCCGCGTCCGCGCCGTGATAGCCGCGTCAATTGCGTCCAGGTCCAGCCCGAACTCGGCGTCCGTTGGCACGATAACGGGAACGCCATTGTGGTTCTGGATGTAGTACGTGTATTCGCCGAAAAACGGCGACAGGATGATCACCTCGTCGCCGGTATTCAGGATCGCCCGCAGCACTACGTTGGCCGCGCCGGCCGCGCCGCACGTCATGATGATGTCGCCGACGCCGAACGGCAACCCGGTTTCGCCGGACAGGGTGTCGGCCACGGCCTGCCGGGTTTCGGGATAGCCCGCGTTGGGCATGTAACGGTGCATTCCCGGCGACGGCGCGCTGGCGATGCGGAGCAGCTCAGCGTGGAACTCCGCCGGCGGTTCCATGATGGGGTTGCCCAGCGACAGGTCGAACACGTTGTCATCGCCGTACTGCGCTTTCAGGGCGATTCCCACCTCGAACATGCGGCGGATCCATCCGCCTTCTTCCATGGAGCGGCTGACGTATTCGGATATGGGCATCGGGCAGTCTCCTGTTGCGGACAGGGCGCGGGTTTGCCGCGCAATTATAGCGCAGCGCTTATTGGAAAAACGCGGCGGCGCGTTCGCCGATCATCACCGCCGTCGCGTTGGTGTTGGCCCGCACCACGTCCGGGCAGATGGAAATATCCACCACACGCAGGTTGTTCACGCCATGCACTCGGCAGTACTGGTCAATCACTGCCATCCCATCGTCCGCCGGACCCATCTTGCACGACCCCGACGTGTGGAACGTGGTGAACACGTTGTACAGCAGCCAGTCATCCAGCGCGGCATCATCGCCCAACGTGCCTTCGGTGGGCGACACCGCCGTCCCCACGATACCAGCAAATTCAGGCTGCGCCAGTATGTCCCGACACAGGCGCACCGCCTCGCGCAATCGCCGGCGGTCCCGTTCGCTCCGCAAATAGCGATAGTCGATGTGCGGCTTGTCGTGAGGGTCCGCCGAAACCAGGCGCAACACGCCGGCGCTTTCCGCCTGCTGAAGGATGCACGTCATCCGCAGCGTCGGTTGATCAGATCCCGGCCCGCTGCCCAGCGGACTGGGCCCGGACGCCACGTTGTTCACATACAACTGCATATCGTTCCGGGATGACGACCCTGCGGTGGTAAAGCGCAGCATGGTCTGAATCCGGGAGCCACCGAAATCAGGCTCGACATAGTCTGGCCGCAATGCGGAATCAACGTACACGAGAGGGTGGTCGCGGAGGTTCTGGCCGACACCCGGCAGGTGATTCACCAGAGGGATCCCCAACTCCTTCAAATGTTCCGCCGGCCCGATGCCCGAGAGCATCAACAACTGGGGCGACGCGATCCCGCTGCAACTGACCACGATCTCGTTCCCGAACGCCTCAAAAACCTCCCCGCCGCTCTCTGCCTCCACGCCCACCGCCCGCGGCGCTGTATCTGCGCCCGCTCGTGGTGAGCCTGTCGAACCACGTTCAAACAATATCCGCCGCGCCACCACGTTTCCCCGAATCGTCAGGTTCAATCGGTGGCGCGCCGTGGCAAGGTGGGCCAGCGCGCAGCTCATGCGGATACCAGCGGGATTATTCATCGGCGCGGCGCCCACTCCGCCCGACTCCGGGTGGTTCATGTCCCTATTGGCGGGGTAGCCCATGGCAACGCACGTACTTACGAACGCCTGCTGGAACGGGTGCCAAGACTCCCGGGGAGCGCGCACTACCGGGACTGGCCCGTCGCTGCCATGGAAGTCGTCCTGAATGTCGGTGTCGGATTCCAGCCGCCGGAAGTAGGGCAGCACCTTTTGAAAGGCCCACTCGTCGTTGCCCGACGCCGCCCACCCGTCGTAGTCCTCGGGCAGCCCCCGCAAGAAAACCTGTCCGTTGACCGAGCCGGAACCGCCGATGGCCCGGCCTCGCGCGATTTGCATGGGCCTCGTCTGTTCCGCCGTTCCGATGGCCTGGTAGGACCAGTTGTAAGGGCCGCCGGGCGTAGATGCTTCCTGACTGTAGCCGTCCCGCAGTTCGACTGGCCAGCGCTCAAATTCGACGAAATCGGGCCCTGCCTCCAGCAACAGTACCGAGCGGCTTGGGTCTTCGGATAGGCGGGCAGCCAGCGCGCACCCGGCAGAACCGCCGCCGATGATGATCACGTCGTATCGCATACTACAGCTTTCACAGCAACAACGAGGATTACACCGAGCCGCCCCAGCCCAACCGCGAAGTTGTCACCGGCCTCAACTGATTGTTAACCGGATCCACAGTCAGTTTAAAAATCTCCAACGTGGTGGCTCCCAACAAGTACGACTCCAGGTCATCCGGCCCGAAGATGACCGGACAGGGCCATTGCCGTCCGTCAATCCGTATCATGGCGCTGCCATAGCCCCAGTCCACTGTACTTCCATCGGCCAGGGTGCAGGAAATCTCCTCGACAGGAAGTATCCCTAACTCCGCTAGTACCCCCGAAGGCATTACCGAATCGGCAGCTCCGGTATCTACAATAGTTTCGAGTTCTATCATAGCCCCACCTTGGAGACTGCCCACTTCGATTGTTTGATAAACGGTGCCCATTTACAGCCCCAGTATATTTGCCACCAGGCGCTACTGTCCTGTCCGTATGCTAGCACAATAGCGATAAGGAAAACGCATCGCAGAACCGCTCCGCTACCACGCTAGACACCGTATCCATAGCCGGCGTGAAACACAATTCCGCAGCCAGCGACGTAACTTTCCGGTCAGTAATCCCGCACGGCACGATACCGTCGAACATCGTCAAATCGGGATTCACGTTGATGGCGAATCCGTGGTACGCCACGCCGCCGGCTATCTTGACGCCAATAGCGGCTATCTTGCGCCGACCGTCTGCCGTCCAGACGCCGGTCAATCCTGGAACCGTTGTGGCCGACAATTCAAATTCGGCCAGGGTGTTGATAATCACGTGCTCCAGCGTGCGGACGTACCAGTGGGGGCCACCCCGTCCGCGTAATCGGACGATGGGATACGCGACGAGTTGGCCCGGACCGTGGTAGGTGATCAGCCCGCCGCGGTCGGTTTCAACCACGTCGATGCCACGCGCCGCCAGGGCTTTAGTATCCAGCAGCAGGTCGCTGTCTGGAGCCAGCCGGCCCCTGGTGTAGGTGTGCGGGTGTTCCAGCAACAGCAGGGTATCCGGCGACGACCCCTCCCGGACTTGCCGCGCGATCTCTACCTGCCAGTCCCACGCTTCACGGTACGGCGCTACGCCGGCGTTGATAACGCGGCATACGCCGGAATCAACCGCCGGACACTCGTCAGTAGATTGGAGTGTCGCCATCGAACGCTTCCAGGCGACTCTTTACCGATTGCAGGAACGCTCCGGCCTCGGCGCCGTCGTTGATGCGGTGGTCAAAGGACATGCACAGGTTCATCATCCACCGGATGGCGATGGCATCCGTGCCCCGTTCATTGGCAACGACTACGGGCCGCTGCTGCAACGCTTCGGTGGTCATGATCGCGGCCTGCGGGTGGTTGATGATGGGGCCGCCCAGAATGCTGCCCAGCGCGCCGGTGTTGTTCACCGTGAAGGTTCCGCCCTGCACGTCCTCCAATCGCAGGCTGCCGTTTCGAGCGCGGCCCGACAGATCGTCCACGGCGTGGGCCAGGCCAGCGATGCTGAGCCGGTCGGCGTCGTGGATCACGGGCACCACCAGCCCGCTCGGGGCGGCCACCGCAATGCCCAGGTGGATCCGACGCTTCAGCACGATATGGTCACCACCCCACGAGGCGTTCAGGGTCGGATTGTCTTTCAGCGCGCCGGCTACCGCTTTCAGCGCAAAGGGCAGGTAGGTCAGGTTGACGCCCTCGCGCTGCCGGAATCCATCGCGTTCCCGATTGCGCAGCGCGACCAGTTCGGAGACATCGACCTCAACCATGCTCCAGGCGTGGGGGATCTCCCGCACCGAGCGTTCCATCGCCTCGGCAATCATGCGCCGCACCGGGGTCAATGGCGCCCGTTCCTCGTCGGCTCCGGTCGGGGCTGCCGGCGCAGCGGCGGGCGTTTCCACCGGGGCTATGGGAGTCTGCGCCGGCGGGGGCGGGGCTTCCAGGTGACGCAGCACGTCATTTCGTGTCACGCGCCCGCCCATTCCCGTGCCGGCGATGTTGTCCACATCGACGTTATGCTCTCGCGCCAGCCGCCGCACTGCCGGAGACAGGCGGTTCGGTCCCTTTCCGTTCCTGTTGGGCCGGACAGCGGGTGCAGCGGCCATCGTTTCAACCGGCGCTGGCGTCGGGTCAATTGCTGGCGCAGGCGCGGCGGTATCGGCTTCCGCCAGCGCTTCCACCGCAGACCCGCCGGTGGGGCCAACGGGCTGCGCGTCAATCAGGTACGCGATGGGAACGGCCGGCGTTCCGCCAGTGTCTCGCGATGGAGCAGCCGCCGGCTCGATTTCCGGCCCAGGGGCCGGCGTCGGCATAGCGGGTTGCGCTGCCGCTATCGGTTGCCCGTTTTGCGTTTCCACTTCGGCAATGGGTGCGCCCATGGGCACCGTTTCGCCTTCCTGGGCGATGATGCGGAGCAACTCCCCGGACACTGGTGAAGGGACTTCCATGGTCACTTTGTCGGTGACCACCTCAACCAGCGGGTCATAGCGTTCGACCCGCTCTCCCGGCTGTTTCAGCCACTTCCCAATGGTGCCCTCAACGACGCTCTCGCCGACGTGGGGCAACTCAATCAACTCTGCCACTGATCAGTCCTCATAGTAACGAGATTGCCATCCGCCATAGGCGGACGCTCGCAATGACAATTCAACAGGGATACTAGTACGCTGCCAACCGCCGGATTTCTGCGGCAATCGCCTGGGGGCTCGGCATATAAGCGTCTTCTAGGGATTGCGCGAAGGGCATGGTGGGCACGTCCGGTCCGCACAGCCGCGCGATAGGGGCGTCCAGATATTCAAACGCATCGTCCGCCGCCAGCGCCGCGACCTCCGCGCCGATGCCGCCGCTGATGTTATCCTCATGCACAATCAGCAGCTTGCCCGTCTTCTGCACCGACTCCAATATGGTCTCAGAGTCCAGCGGCTTCAGCGTCCGCAGGTCCACCACCTCAGCGCTGATGCCGTCGTCGGCCACTGCCGCCGCCGCGGCCAGACAGTAGTGCATGGAAAGTCCGTAACTCACAACGGTCACGTCGGAACCGACCCGCTTCACGTCCGCGGGGCCGATGGGCAGCGTGTATTCCTCGTCCGGAACCTCGCCGCGCACCAGCCGGTAGGTCTTCTTGTGTTCCAGGAAAATCACCGGGTTGTCGTCGCGAATGGCCGATTTCAGCAGCCCCTTGGCCTCGTAGGGCGTGGACGGCGTGACCACCAGCAGCCCGGGCGTATGAAAGAACAGAGCCTCAACGTTCTGCGAATGAAAAAGTCCGCCGCGTATCCCGCCGCCGTAAGGGATGCGCACCGTCATGGGAACCTTCAGCGCGCCGTTGGTGCCGTAATGGGAGCGTGCCGCCTCGCCAATCAGCTGATTGACGCTGGGCCACACGAAATCGGAGAACTGGACTTCGGGTATGGGCCGCATCCCTCGGAATGCCGCGCCCAGCGCGATGCCCATGATTGACGCTTCCGCCAGCGGGGTATCCATCACGCGCTGCGGGCCGAAGTCCTCGATGAATCCCTGGGTGGCCAGGAACACGCCGCCGCGCTGCCCCACGTCCTCGCCCATGACGAACACGCGCTCATCCCGCTCCATCTCTTCGTGCAGCGCCGAACGCACTGCCTCAATTACCGTCATTTCTGCCATAAAGCGCCGCCTGCAATTACGGATGCTGAGCAATCAGCAGCGTTCGGAATCATCCCTTCCTTCTTTCAGTGGGAAAATGAGGTCAGGGTCAATGCCCTCCTCTATCAGGCGGGCGCGCCCTTCGGCTATTACTTCAGCTCGGGCTTCGGCTCGCCCTTCTTCACGTCCCTCAGCCCGCCCCGCTTCGCGTCCCTCGGCTCGAAGTCTCCGCCTTTGCGGTTCCACCAGTTTTTCGTTGAGGAATGCTGCCAGTACCATGATGGCTCCTTTCCCTTCTCTTGCTACGTCAATCAGGATTCGGTAAGTGCTACCGGCAATCCCCAAAGCAATCAGCGCAACAGCGACTCCGGACAATACCCTGGGCGCGTCTAGCTTCTGTGCTGTCTCAACTCCGTACCATAATACCAGAGCATAGATAGCCACCGCCAAAAGCAGGCGTACCAACCGCCATAGATAGCGCAGGGAGCGGTCCCGCAGGCTTTTGCTCTCGCCTATTCCAGCCATGCCCTGCGCGGCTAAACGTACAGGTGGTCATAAATCGTTGATGCGTCCGGCGGCTGCGCCGCATCCGCGAAATCCGTCGCGTCGTTCACCTGGCTCTGAGCATCCGCGCGGAATTCGTCGACCCGGGCCTGCGTAACGATTCCCTGCTCAACCATCTGCGCCGGGAATACGGCCACCGGGTCGAATTGCCGGGCCGCGTCCAGCGCGTCGCGGTCCCGATAACGGCGGTCGTCATCGTCGGTAGTGTGGGGCATGAACCGCTCCACCTTCATCTCGATCAGCGCCGGCCCGACGGTGCGGGCGTGCTCGATGGCCTGGCGCGTCGCCTCGTAGCAGGCAATCACGTCCAAACCGTCGATCACGAATCCGGGGAAACCGTAGCCTTCCGCGCGGGCCGCCACGTCGCTCACCACCATCTGGATTTCCTGGGGGGTTGAGATGGCGAACTTATTGTTCTCGCAAATGAAAACCACGGGTAAATTGTGGATCGCCGCGAAGTTCATGGCCTCGTGGGTTTCGCCCTGGCTGGTGGCTCCGTCGCCGAAATAGCAGAGTGTGACCGTGTCGTCGCCCAGCATCTTGCAGCCCAACGCATACCCCACGCTCTGGGTAAGGCCGGCGGCGACCACGTTGGAAATCTGGATGATGTTGCGCGGCAGGTCAGCGCCCTGGAGCGGAAACTGTCTTGCCCCGGAATAGGGTTCGCCGTCCTTCCCCATGAAGGACAGCATTACCTGGCGCGGCGTCAGCCCAACGGCCATTTTGACCGCCAGATCCCGGTAGTATGGGAACAGGAAGCAATCGCCATCCTTCTGCGCCGCCAGCAGCGAACCCAACTGCGCCGCCTCATGGCCCTGGCACGACGCCGCGATGGGAACCTTGCCCTGCCGGTTCATCATCCAGATGCGCTCGTCCATAGCGCGCACCAGGATCATTTGCCGGCAAACCTCAAGCAGGTCGTCCGCGGTCAATCCCGCCGGCAGCGGCGCTTCCGCATTTCTCCCGACGGTCGCAATGGCGGGTTCGGCGTCGGTAACATTAGCCTGAGTCATCGGGCGGGTTGTCTCCTGACTACATTAAGCGTAAGCCGGCGACCAGAGCCGCCTGACGCAATGATAGACCAACCGGGCAGGGCTGGCAAACCGGACGTTTGACGCTTATACCGCGCAAGTATAGTATAGAGTTGTGATTGGGGATGGTTACGGCCGGCGGAAGGAGCTGTGCAACTGGGTCCTTTCGTTGAACGCTGGCAGAGCCGGCGGGCGGCAGGTCTTGGAGTAGTACGAACCTGTCGCTGAGGGCCGTGTGTAATTCCCAATCGCTGTTAAAGGACCCGGATACCTCCGGGCCTTTCGCGTTTCGGGGAGCACGGTCAAACCGCGTTCGTCTGAATCGGGGTTTGAGCCGTTGAACAACTTGGGACTCAGCAAATTCCACGCTCGGTTTGGTTGTTCCGGCGCGACAAAGTGTCTACCGATAGGGCGAGCCGTCAAGTCGGCGATCTGTAACCCCGTCGAATTCGTCTTCTTGTCGGCAAAGATAATCTCAAAGCCGGACAATGGCTCGTTCGCTGAAGTCGCTCTTTCTTGCGTGCGCTGAAATTCCCGCTCCAGCCTGTTGTCCTCTCGAATTCCTCGCCGTTCCATCACGATGTGGACGCCTTTTCCGTACTGACCGTGGCTTTGCAGGAAGTCATGAGCCTGCGTCAAGCACGATCCAAAGGACAATTCGTAGAGGTCCGCTGTTGCCGTCTGTTGCTCCGCTATCCGACGTTTGTCAATCACCGTTGCGATGATGGTGAAATCCATCACCGCGATTATCCCGCTCAGGCCCTCCATAAATTCGGTGCGGTTGTGTTCATCTTGCAAGAACGTGAAAGGCAGGTTTCGGCGGCGTATATCATGTTCGTGCAGCACCACCATGTCGTGCCCGAAATGCGCGAACTTGAACCCCGCCACTGCCGGCAGCACGGAGTCAGCATAAACGTCCTTCCGAAACACGCAAAAGTTCAGGACAAAAACCGGATAATCGGAATCTACGGACGTAGGGTTCGGATCGCCGCTTTCGTCCGCGTAAATGATGTAATCGCTGTACTCCGGCATCCCTGCGTTGCCTGCCAAAGCTAGGCTACACGATTACCCCACGTAGGTATTCCGAAAACGATACAGCGTGAACTCCGGCTCCACCGGCGCAACCGGCATATACTGCTCCGCTTCTTCGATCTTGGCGACGATAAACCAGGGGCCAGGTTCGTTCATCGCCCGCCCGAACGCCTCTTCCAGCGTTTCCAGGTCGTCCACCGTGGTGGTCTTGCTGATGCCGCACGACTTGGCGACGTCTTCGAGATTGGTGTTGGTGGAGGTGTGACTGGGCTGACCACCGGTTTGCGCCCACGCCTCGTTGTCCCAGACTACTACCACCAGGTTTTCGGGCATCTCGCGCCCGACGGTGGCGATGGTTCCGAGATTCATCAGCAGCGAGCCGTCGCCGTCCAGCGAGATGACCTTGTCGTCAGTGGACAGGGCCATGCCTAACGCAATGGACGAGCACAGGCCCATGTTGCCGTAGGTGTAGAAATTGCGGTCCCGGTGGCCGGCGTGATAGAGCTCGTCGCTGGTGGGGCCGAGGTTGCCCACGATGGGCGAGTCGCCGGCGTGGCGCAGGACCAGTTGGGTGGCGTCGAACCTAAGCAATTTTTCCTCCGTGCAGCATGGGCGTCATGCAGATGGCGACCGGATTCCGGTGGGCGTGGCACAGCTTCATCACGCCGTCCAGCAGCGTATCCATCCGGTCCTCGCTTTCGATGGTGTAGTGCGCGATGCCGAACAGGTCCAGGATGGGCTTGGTGTTGCGGCCCATGGCGACCTGGGCGATGTTGAACTCGCCGACCTGCCCGCGCAGGTTCATGAAGATGGGGATAGGCGTGCGCGACGGCAAGCACAGGCTGGCGATGCCGTTGATGCTGTTGCCGAATCCGCTCGACTGCATGAACACGGCGGCGTTCCGGCCCACGGCGTAGCTGCCCACCGCGACGCCGACGGCCTCCTCCTCCCGGGTGCAGGACACCAGGTGGAAGAACGGGTCGGCGTCGATGATGCTGGTAACCTTGTCAATAGATATGTCGGGCACGTACGCGATCAGCGACGTGTCCCACTTTTTCAGAGTGTCAACAATGGTCTCTGCCCAAGTCATGGGAAAACTCCTCTCACTGCAAATCGCGGGCTAGTATAGCGCATATCGCCCCCGCTCATGGTGAGCCTGTCGAACCACTCATCGCCCTACAGCAGAGGGCCGTCGCCAACAGCCGGCGTACCTCCATTCCTCACACTACCGTCCTCCCCGCACCCCACCCGTCATTCCGGAGAAAGCCGGAATCCAGGGTACGGTCCGGCGCCAACAAGCCGGAGCAAAGAAATAGGCCGGCGCGACGGGCCGGCCCTAATTCATCGAGGTATCGAATTACCATATTCGCTGTGTTCATGGTCAATCTCCTCACACCGCCGACCCGTCCACCTCAAACCGTCTGCAACCCATACCTCGCCGTATGTATCGCAATCTGCTCCGCCGCAAACTGCGTCGCCTCGTACAGATCCACCAGGTCGCTCACCTTCTCCACGTAGAGCAGCCCGTTCATCGCGTTGTGATTCCGCAGCTCTTCCAGCGTCATCCGGTTGCGTTTGATGCCGTTGCACGTTCGATGCAGCAACGCCAGGTTGTAAAGTTCGTCATTGCCCTGGGTTCCCTGCGTTGCCCGCCGCGCCCGGATGTGGTCAACCTCCAGCAGCGTCTCGTCCAGGCTGCCGTTGGGACGGCGTGGTTCGTAGCCGCAGCCCCAACAGCGCGGCCCAAACCGGTCCATCAGCAGCCGCTTTGCCTCATCCTTGGGGATGCGCCCCGACCAACTGGACGATTGTGTGCTTTGCCGCGCTCCCCGGCGGGGCTGGCGCAAAGCGTGATGCGGCTCCGGGTCAACGTCATCCCGCTCCGGCAATTCGTCGGGACCGATGGTATGGGTGTGGATGGTCTTGGCCTTCGTGTCAGGTAGTGCGGCCCTGACTCTTGCCATCGCGTCATAGCTGGCGTTGGTTGTGTCGGACATTTTCCAACCGTTTTGCAGGAACCGCCGTTTCAGCATCGTCCACGCCCGATACGCCATATCGCAGGCAATCCACTGACGCCCCAACCGCTCCGCGGCCACCGCGGTGGTGGCGCAGCCTGCGAATACGTCTAACACTACGTCGCCGGGGTTACTGCTGGCCTTTATTATGCGCTCGTAGAGCTCCAGTGGTTTCTGGGTGGCATAGCCCGTGCGTTCAGCAGACTGACCGGACAAGTTACGAATGTCGGTCCACATATCGGATGGCACTTGGCCGGAATAACCCGTGATGTAGCGCTTGAGGCGTGGCATACCACCGTCGGCCGGATGATAAATCAGCCCTGCTTTATCCAGCGCGTCCAGCCGAGCCAGCGGGCTACTGATACTCCGATATCCCGGGATGACGGTCTCCTCTATCCAGGCAGCATATAGGCCGGTCATTGGCACTGCCCAATGCCTTTCGTTGCGATTGGGATCGTTTCCACGCCAGGGATCGCCAGTCTCACCGCGTCGTACGCCGGCGGCTGTTAGGTCTCCAAGTTGGTACTTTCCGCCCTCATCCTCAAAACGGTAAAACCGTTCTACATATTCGGAATCGAGCGGAACTCTAACGTCGTTGACATTTATGCGATTCTGTCGGCTATAGAAAAGAATCGTGTCCGACACGTTGCCGAACGTCCTGGAATCATTATGCGCGGATGTTCTCTGCCAGGTGATTTGCGCCCGGTAACTATCCGCTCCAAACACAGCGTCCAGCAGCATCCGTAGGTAGCTGTTGGCGTGGCCATCACAATGGACGTATATGCTGCCCGTCGGTTTCAGCACCCGCCGGCATTCCAGCAGCCTTGACGCCATGAATGCGATGTACGCCGCCTCGTTTTCCGATGCGCACGCCTCCACCGCTTGGATCACCGCGTGCACCGACGGGTAATCGTCCTCAATGCGCATTTTCCATTGCGGATGCACATCCTCGTCCCAACTCCAGATGTCGTGGACGCGGGTCAGGCCCTGGCCTTCATTGTGCTCGACCCCGTGCGCCTGCGCCAGCGCGATTTCCTCTGCGTACTCGGCATCGCTGATGGGTGGGCGTGGGTTGCCGGTGAAGGTTTCATTGGCGGCAAAGGGCGGGTCAATGGCAATCAGGTCAATGCACTCGTTGTTCAACCGGCGCAGAAACGCCAGGTTGTCCATGATCGCCAGCGTCCGGTTCGCTACGTTCAGATTGCCCATGATTTCGCCCTTGGATTCCATCCGGTTTGCAGATACCGCCATGCTATCACGTTGGGGCATCCCTTCCGGTACGGCAGCGGTCGCCAAAAACCTGACAAACCTACTGACACCAGCCAGGGCAATCGCATTTCAACCGTTGGGTCATTGATCCGGCGCTCTCGGCGACCGTCATACCGGCGAAAGCCGGTATCCACTGCCTGGAATATCCAGTTTCGCTTTCGTTGTCTTCATTCTGTGGCCTCTGGACTCCGGCTTTCGCCGGAGTGACGGGCCTGTAAGTTTCAAATGCGATTGCCCTGTGACACCAGCCTATCGACGTTTAGGGAACTCACGTTCTATACTATCCCTACACGTGTAAAACAACCCATTCACTATCCAATCGCCCCAACTCAAACTGTCAGCCCCCCAATCCTGCTAATCGTGAAATCCCGTAAATCCTGATTCTGACTATCACGCCCCACGCTCGAACACCGCTCCCCCAAATCCTCCCATCAGCCTGCCAAAACCACCAATATGACCCCCAAAAC
>VXOG01000010.1 GCA_009840165.1 Chloroflexota bacterium | reverse complement strand
TGAACCGGTAAAACTAATCGACGGCAATTCGGCAAGTCTAGTTGACGCGGGACAAGGACCGTTTCGACGTCGATGTGCTGTGCTGTCATTGGACTGAGGCTCCTAAATCTACTTCGTCGTAGATAGCCATCCAGAGTTCTATGAAACCTGGTGGGAGCGCGTCATCTGCGGCCAAGTCGGTGACAAGTGGATGAAGACCGGCGAGCTTCGCAGGCTCCCTCCGCATGGTTCTTAGCAACTTTTCCAACACCGGCATACTCGTATATCCGCTTTCGAACGCGACAGGATCCGTACTGCCGGAATCCAAGGCATCAATCATATCCATCTGATCCGGGTCCTCGTCGAGTAGCGCCAAGAGGTACCGGAAAAACCGCTCTGCGTTTCCTACCAGGGCGCGCAACAGGCAACGTTCCCGGGACTCCGGTACGCCGACGAGTGAGACAGGGACGACGAATCCGCTCCGCGTGTCCTCGTCGTCTCGGCGCGCTACCTCGAACGCGAGAAAGCCGCTGATAGCTTCGATGGTAGTCTCGAATCGAGCTTCCAGGCATTCATCTAGAACAACTCGTCGGCGGTTCCCCGCAGATGCCAGCGGCCAGCAGTGGATCTCCGTGCCGACAGGGGCGCACACCGGTTCGTGGGACCGGTACATGACAGCCCATCCACTACCACTCTGCTCGACTACGCCATCGAATTGAAGCTGAGCGATGGCGCGGCGAGTGATGTCAACCAGCGTAGGCCCGTCCTCCAGATCGGCATCTTCTCTTCGATGGTAAGTCACGAACAACCGGCGGAGTCCTGGCTCGTCGCACGTGCCATCGAAGAGACGATCGATGCCCAGCTCCCTACCGCGACCGATAAGTTCCAGCAACACCTCAACGTTGCTGCTGAACGCCGCCCCGGTGGCGTTGGCCGACCCGACGAACAGGCGCGTTTCACCCTCGTTCTCGAAGGCGAAGATCTTGGCGTGCAGCCCCACGAGAGGCCGACCGGGATCATGGGGAGACGCTCCAACTTCCTCGGATTCGAGGCTCGTCAAGCTCCCGTCATCAAAAGCGAAAGGCCAAGTTTTCACCCTCTCGAGCGTCGCCTCCGTCAGATGGTGGAGTTGTTCGGGCCGGCTCACCAATTCGTCTACCGGCACTGGATGCACTCTGGTGAAGAAGTCATCGCTAACGAACGGTGAGACGATAAGAGACCTCTCAGCGGTGCGCGGAAGTGGAGAGGGTGCAGTGATCAGGCCCAGTACGTGGGCCCGAAGATCCTCGACACCGGCAGGCAGGGCAAATCTTGAGGACTTTATCGCGGCAGACAAAGACTGCACCCGGTCCCGGTGTGCCACCGAGACGGTGCCAACTGCAGCACCGAGCAAGCCCTCGAACAACTCTCCAACTGGTCCGAGCGATGCACCTTTCGGATCATCTGACTCGTCGAGGCGGACCACAGTGTCCCAACTCGGGTCGAACGTAAGGTTCCGGCTGGAGACGAGCACCCGGAGGCGCCGCTCTTTTTGTCGACCGGGCGGCGGTTCATCAGCGGTTTCGTAGCGAAGCACCCATATCTTGGGATGGACAATTCCGCCGAGCGGGGCGCGGACAGGGACCACCGCCTGCTCAAGAAAGGCGAACACTCGCCGTGAGGGCGGTAGCGCGATCTCGCCGACCTGGTTGAACACGCTGATTTTTCCTGCATTGGCACGTAGTGCGTGGAGCAGTTCTATGGGTTCGTATTGGCTTCCATCAGGGATGATTCCACTAGATCCTGTTTGGGCCAACGCTGATGATGCCGCCAAAAGCGCCTTTAGGTCTAGTGTGAACGTGACAGCCATCCCTGACTCCAAGCGGAATGCGGCCGGCGGCCGCAGCGCGTCGATCAGTGTGTGGCGATTTGTAGGCTGGAGCATCAGGCTCCCTCCTCCAACGCCTGTGCAATGTCTGCGAGGTAGCTCTTGGTGATTGGCCAACGGTAGTTGAACTGACCGCCGCCAGGTGTATGGCTCCAGTTCTCGAGGGCAGACCGGTGGGCCAGCCGAGCTCGTTTCGACTTGAGCTGAAGTTCCCGGTCGCGGATGCACTGGTGAACCAGGGGGTCGTTGGCGAAGTCTTCGGGATCAGCGACGGCGCGCCTTACCACAGTTGTGACGAAGTCCTGGGTTCGTACGCTGACGCCATGGCCTGCCACGACGTGCCAGAACTCGGCAAGGTCCTCGACCCAGGACTGCAACTCTTCGTACCGGTCTCCAACCTGCTTGCCCCAGTCTTCGAGTCTGCCGAGCTGTCCTTCTTCCAGCTCACTGGTTTCCCAATCGAACTCATCCCTCGCCTTACGGGCGAGAAGCACGTTGTAGACAAGTTGCGGCCCGACGGTCAGCTCTGAGAAGCAACGGGCATGACGAAGGAGTTCGACGAGGGGACCGGGCATTCCGTTTGTCGGTACCTCCCACGGGTAGTCGGCGTCTTTCGCAATGGCGGGCATGCCGCACAAGACGGCCAGTAACGTGTCCTTGTGGTGCCGCCTGATGTGGTCGATAAGGACCCGCGCCTCCTCAGCATTGAGCTCGAAGGTGATATCACCCTTCAGGAAGTCATTGGGAGGTTCAGGAAGGCGAGACCACATCGATTTGGCCCGCTCAGTGATTTCGCCGTCGTCGTCGCGTTCGGGCCGGAATCTCCCGATAGCAGCGGCCCGTTGCCCATACCCGGCGATGCTCAAATCAAGCCGCCTCAGACCCCACGAGCCCAAACCGCCCCAGTAGACCTCGCTGGGCATTCGCCTGAGTTCTTTCCCTGAGTTATAGCCGATGACACCCTGTCGTGGGCCCAGATGACGGAGGCAGTCGATCAGTCGCGCCTCGTCATCACGGAGTGTGCGTGAGAAATCGATTGGCGAGACTCGCTGGGCTTCGATGCGACCGAATATCCACGGCAAGAAGATGAAATACCGGAGCTTAGTCTGGACGGTCGAGGTGCCGGGGCTAAGCATCTCCGAGAAGACATCGCGTACAGTGCCCAAGCCCAGTTCGTCGAGAGTTCCGGGCTCGTCGAGCGAGCGGAGCAGCGCGGCCACTTGCTCACTTGCTCCCCTATCTTGGTCTAGCCAGCCAAGCGACGACGCCGGTGTGTAGGTAGTCATGTAGATCATCCCGGGTCTGGTGAGGGCATTGTACCGGCTGAACAATCACCTGCAAAAGTAGCAGCGGGATGTCGATGTTCAGGGTCATTGACCGGGATTTTCACGGACATCCCGCCACCTTGGGAGCGGCCCGTTCAATGTTCCAGTTGAGGCTATGCGCCCTCCATCGATGAGCGGCTGGTGAAGGAATTGGCCAATCTGGCCTTCGTCGCCGAGGCCACCAACGTCCTCCTGCTGGGGCCGCCCGGCGTGGGCAAGACCCACTTGGCCATCGCATTGGCCCTCAGGGCCGTCGAGAACGGCCAAGGCGCCTACTTCGTCCGCGCCTACGACCTGACGGAAGATCTCCGCAAGGCTCGCATCGAGAACAACCTGAACCGCCGGATGAAAGTCTACCTGGCTCCCAAGGTCCTCGTCGTGGACGAATTCGGCGTCTGGCCCTACGACCGGGAATCAGCCACCGCCTTCTTCACTCTGGTGTCGGCCCGCTACGAGCGGGGCAGCATTATCCTCACTTCCAGCAAGGGCTTCGGCGAGGGGGCGAGCTCATCGGCGACGCGTGATCCCTCGGCTGTGCTGGACCGGCTGCTGCACCACAGCCACGCGCCGAACGCCCGGGGCGAGAGCTGCCGGCTCAGGGAGAAACCCCAGGCCGGGCTATTCCTGTCACACCAACAACCGGTCGCAGGGCTGGAGGAGGCCGGCCTCAACCACAACCATGCTGACAGACAGAATCGCCGCGCACTATCCAGGTGGTTCAGTTTTGACTTGCCAAACAACGCCGACGCAATAGTGGGTCAGATCCAACTTGCTAAACTTGGCTGAGATCTGAGTTGCTATTGACACCAGGAGAAAGCCACTGAAATGAACATCCGCCGGCCTTCGCCAGGGTGCATGCCCGCAAGGCTGGCCGTTAAGCCGGCACGCGGTCGAGGCCTGGCCGATTGCGCAAGCCCCGCCACCCCGAGGATGGCGGGGCTTCCTTTTGACCATCGATCCCGCGGCCAATTCGCCAACTGCCAACACCACCCAAAAGGAGATTTTTCATGGAGGCATTCAAGCCCTTCAACGAAGAATACATCGACGACCCTCTGCGTCGGGCCGAGCATCGTGTCTACGAAGAGCTACTCAACAGCGAACCGCCAGGGCTGTTCATCCACGAATGGAAAGCCGACAAGCGGTCCGCGGAGGTGGACTTCGTGGTCTGGATCGCAGACGTGGGTCTATTCGCCATTCAGGTCAAGGGCGGCACATACCGGTACGTGATCCGGGACACGGAGGGAGAATGGCAACTGCGGAAGAACGGAGAATGGGTCAAGGTCCCATCTCCCTTCCGACAAGCCTGGAGCGGTGCAAAGGGCCTGATGGACGCTCTGCCCCGCCGCGGCGGGTATCACACCTTCGTCTTGCCCGTCCTGCTCTATACCGACATGGAGGATCTCGATCCATCCTTCGAGTTTGACCCTGACCACTGCAGGGTCCACGTTCTGGCCGAGGAACGGGATCTGGTCGACAAGCTGGTGGCCGTAGCCCGGGAGCGTGGGATCAACTTTCCGCCGGGCGCGGACGCCATCGACCGCGATGCACGGACCATCACCAATGGAAGGGGCAGGTCCCAATGGGGGGTCGGGATGAACAGCCCATAGGTGAGCCCCACGATGCGGAAGACATGAAGGTGCTGCAGGCGGACCGGCTCAAGGTGCGGCACATTGAGCACCTTCACTATTCCGTCGACCGATCGGTGCACCTCCACTTCGAGGGCCCCTGAGTCCTGAAGCCATTTCCGCTCTGGGCAGCGCGCTCGCCAACGCGGGACTGCCCACGTCTGTTGAGTAGAGGGGGTAAGTCGATGCAGGCGGAGAGGCGCTGACCGGGGTCATCCCGCCCGGTGCCTTCCCGCTTGCTGCCGATCCACTCTCAGCGTTTCAACGCCTGGGCAGTCGAAGAGCCACGCGCGGTCGCGCCTGTTGACTTGTTCTCCAGGTCGACGCCTGCTAGTGCGGGCCGCGGGCCTGGCCACCAATCCTGCCTGCCATCAATCCATCCGATCACTTCGCCGACAACACATGAAGGAAAGAACCCAATGTCTATCTCACCTCACATACACCGTGCAGACCCCGGCCTCGACCCGCAGCAGCTTGAGGTGGTCGGCCACCTGGAGGGGCCACTCTTGGTCCGGGCCGGCCCCGGAGCCGGCAAGACCCGCGTCGTCATCTGGCGTCTGATCAACTTGCTGATGCACAACGTCTGCCGTCCCGAAGAGATGGTCCTGCTGGCCTTCGGACAACTTGCCGCCGCCGAGATGAGACAACGGTTTGAGGCCACAGCCCATGTCGTGGGTTATCGCGGGGACGTGGACCGGGTCCGGATATCTACGATTCACTCCATGAGCCACCGGGTCCTGCGCGAACACCACCGCCGCCTCGGCCTCCGGTCTGACCACGACGTGCTGACCCGAGAAGCCCAGCAGGCGTTCATGCGGGAGCACTTCGACGAGATATTCGGCCCTTACCAGCGCCATCTCGCCGTCTACGGCTGGAAGACCCCGAACCAGGTCCTCAGCAACAGCGCACGTTGCTTTGGCCTCATCACCGAGGAGTGCGTCTCGCCCTGGCAGATGATCGATTCCGGCAACCAGTTTCACGAGCTGATCGGGAGATCATACGTGGCCTACGAGGATGCCCTCCTGAAGCGAGGCTGCGCCGATTTCAGCCATCTCCTGCTGTGGGCAGACAACGTGCTGGCAGACGATGGCATTGCCAACCGCTATGGCTCGGGCATGCGACACATCATGGTGGACGAATACCAGGACGTGTCCAGTTTGATGGAGCGGTTCGTGCTGAAGGTTGGAAAATACCACGGCAACCCCGGTGTGGTGGGCGATCCGAACCAGAGCATCTATGCCTTCCGCGGCGCGGGGCCGGAGGCGCTGCTCGGGTTTCCCGATCATTTCGATGACTGCCGGGTACTCAGGTTGAACACCAACTACCGCAGTCATCCCAGCATTGTCCGAGCCTGCAACACCTTGATTGCCGACAACCATGGGTACAATGACGACCCATCGGCCCCGGCGTCTCACCATGAGATGGTGCCCCACGCTCCGGGCACGCATCCGGACTATCCGAGCGTCTTCACCGTCTTCGGTCGTGATGCCCAGGAAGAGTTGGAACACCTGCTCGACATCGTGCGGGCCCTGCGCTCTCGCCGGATCGTGACCGATTATTCGGAGATCGCGCTCCTTGTCCATAGCGTCAAGGAACACGTGGTCCGACCCTACGCCGAGGCATTCAGGCGTGAACGGATACCTTGTCACCGCAGCGACCGCTCCGCTGTTGACGACCTGCTGGGTTCAGGCCGGTCCAGACAGCGTGGTCGGGCGCGACTGCCCAAAGGGAAAGTGTGCATCATGACCATGCACGCCAGCAAGGGGATGCAGTGGCCGGTAGTGATCGTCGCCACGGCAGAACCCAGGGGGAGATCCGAGGATCTTGATAGCTTGGTGAGACGGTACAGCCGCCGGGGTCATCACGAACTTGCCGACCACGACCGGCGTCGCCAGTACTACGTGGCCTGCACCCGTGCCCAGAAGCTTTTGGTGCTCACGGGAAGTCCGGAGAGGCCGCCCGCGCCGGCGTTTGATGAGGTATGGCGCGAATTGTCACGATGGCCGTTCATTGACCATCAGGCGCTGGCGCGGCAGCGTTTCACCGTTGTTGTGGACGCACATCCCCCGCCGTCGGTCCGAATGGCGACGATCGACCGGCTTGAGCATGTCCGTTGGCGGGCGGAGCGCTAGTCCAGCGCCTATAGCTGGCGCCGCTTCTCCTGCCGGGCGCTGAATGGACCTGATCGAGGAACGTATTTTTTCCAGGACCATTCGCTGGAGCGGGAATCCAGCTCGATTTCACCCGCGGCAATTCCCTGTGCGTGACCATCACGGGACAGACTTATCCGCACCTACTGTTACAGTTGATCCTCAGCCCTCGGCCTGGCGCTACACCGAGGTTACCACCAGCGAGACCCTACTGGCCCTCAAGCAGGCCGTGCAGAATGCGCCCTGCACCCTGAGCGGCGTCCTCGAGGTGGTGCGGTCGGACAACACCTCCGCCGCCACCCACGAGGTGAAACGCAGCCGCGGCCGGGAGTTAAACGACAATTGCGCTGCCCTTCTGGACCACTACGGTCTCTGCTCCACTCGCATCAATCGCGGCAACAACCATGAAAACGGCGTCGACCAACACGCCCACTACCGTTTGAAGGACGTCATTAACCAGGCCTTCATCCTGCGCGGCAGTCGCGATTTCCACACCGCTGATGACTGCGCCAGCTTCGTGCAGGAGAAGGTGGAGAAGCACAATCGCTTGGTGAGGAGGAAGCTGGAGCAGGAATGGGCTTGCCTGCGGTCTCTGTTGTTGATGCCATGCCCTCATTATGGGCGCAACACCCTCTCGATCTTTCCCGTCAGCAGCCCCACGGACGGCCACGAAGCCCGGGGCTGTTCTAATTTTCAGATTCCGGCCCCATGAAATGAACTGTCGCAGCTTTATGCGGAAATAGGCACATTTTTCATTACAACCCTGACTTTCAGCCGACCCCTGAAAAGGCCGAAAAACGCCGATTTTGGCTTATTGAGACAAGAACTTTCAAGCACGATTTGTGCTCAACCCTACCTTGCGAATCTTCCGTCGCGGTTTTCCGAATAAATTGATACCCCTTAAGCAAGCGACCAAAAAGGCCGGTATCAGTAAGCGGTGTTCTAATTTGTGCCGATCTGGTTCAGCGTCGAAAATCGGGCCTGGGCCGGCCCTTTGTCACCCGCAGGAAAAGGTGCCATCGGCGGTAACCCGTTCCCGCAGGGCCGCGTCTGCGGCGTCGATGGTGCGTTGGTCGCTGACGCCGAGATCCTCGTACTCCCATGTTTCCGAGAGGTATCGCTCGATGCCCGGAGTGATGCTGGTGTTGGCGCGGAGAAGTTGGTTCCGCAGGGCACGAAGGTGGCCCAGCTTGTCCACCCGATCCGTGAGCCTAGCGGGGATCTGGTCGTACAGCTGGGTGGCCCTGTCCGGTATCGTCCGTGCCTTCCATGCTGTCCATGCGAACAGCGGTATGAACGACCACCAGAGCAGCGGCGATACGATCAGGGATAGGACAACGATCACGATCGCCACCACTGGTGCCGGCCAGAAAGTCAGGATCAGAGCGCCCCTGACCGCTGTGGATGCCGCGTGCCGCAGAGCTTGGCAGTAGGGGGCGTCGCACTGGTCGCGGCGGCCTCCTCCCAGAAGCGGAGGAAATCGTTCGGTGGGAAGTACCTCGCGACATACAGTGCATCTTTTGGTCAGCATCGTATACCCCTTGCCAAAGCGTGTTTAGGACGCCTGGATTTTAATGGGGTTGCTCGCGGTTGGGCAACGACCTGCTGGCAGACAGTTCAGGCTGCCATTCGCTCGTACTGCCAGTCATCGCTCCAATCGAACAAGTCGCCGTGGTCACACTCCTCATCGCACACGTGCGATGGCCGCGGGCGCTCATGGACGGGACCTCTTCTGGATGGTTCGGGTTCATCATCCTGCCAGTCTTCGTGGTCGTCCTGCTGCAGGTCCTCCCACTCTTCATGCGGCATCCGCCCGAGGGTGAAGTACTCGTCGAAATCTCCCAACTGGTCCTCGGGGATGTACTGCCTGAGATCGGCGAGTGTCAGAACCCATCCGTAGCAATGTCTCCAGGGCAGTTTGCCTTTGATGTATTTGGCCACGTTTTGGATGAGCTTGATGGGGCCGTCCCAGCCGTACAAGGATTTTATGTCTGACCTGACGACCTTCGGGGACAAAGTCCCGCAGTTCATCATCCAGCCCCGGACGAAGTGGTCTGCGACGATTTCCAACTGCTCTCGCCACGCCGGGTTTCCACTGGCCCGAAGGCGCCGCCACGATTTCATCAGCCACTCGTGGTGTGGCGGGATCTGAGGCCGCTGCAACTCTTGTCCCGGAGGCACGTCTCGGATTTCTCCCTTACCCAGCGGGTAGTCGTTGATGTCCTCCTGGTCTCCCCAGCCGGGCATGAAAGTCGTCCTGTACTCTTTTTCACCAGTAACCGTTTTCTGGTCAGGGATCATCTGCTCAAAGTCGGCCTGCGTGATATGGCCGATGGTCACCTCCGCCGCCTTACCGTGCCGAGGAGCGTGTCTTTTCGCGTTCCTCTGTTGCTTCTCCGACATCTGGCCGTCGTAGAGGAGGACGAGCGTGGAGGTGCGGTCGCTCTCGGGAATTATGAAAGTCACCCTCTTTGCGCCGGGCACACGCCCCGAATGTGCGTTTAGATCCCGGTAATGGGCCAGGTCGTCAATGTCGGCCCATCCGGGCACGCGTATCAGTGATTGGACGTCAGATGCGCGCTTCTTGTTGTACTGGGTTCCTTTCTGCCGACGTCTCCACGCGAGACAGGGCTCACATTCCCGGCACCGATGAGGGATCTGTGCCGTCTCCCCGTCGTACATCGGGTGCTCAGATTGAGTCCGGCCAAACTGCTCGCAGGGGAACGCCGCCGGACTGTCCCACTCGTCGTCTTCGTCAAAAACAGTGCCACTCGTGCCGGGCTCTGGATTCGTCCAACACGAGTCCCACCGTTTTTTGCCGTCGAGCCTGTCGAGCCAGTTTTCCATGTCCAGCGGGCAGTCCCCGGACGGGATGCCCTCAAGGTCGGCCACGTCCCAACGGAAGGCCTCCGACAGAGCTTTACCTGCCTTTTCGCCGGCGTTCCCGGTATCTGGGCACAGCACGATTTCGAGCCCTTGATCGTCCGCGTATTGCTGGACGATCCACCAGTCAGCTCCCATAGCGCGGCCGGCTCCACCTGGATAAGAGACAGTGGCGAGTCCCCTGACGCAGCCGGTCGCGGCGTCTTTCTCCCCCTCGCAAACGACCAGGTAGCGGCGGATCCTGTCCGCGGGTTCCCAGATCCGGGGCTCCCAGCCAGACCCGTGCAGACCCTTCGTCCATGCTTTACCAGGATAGGATGGTTTCTGTCGCGACGGGCTGGGGCGATGGTGGATGGCGATCAGTCCGTCGTGAGACCTGCGGTATTCGACCTTGCCCCAGCCGGTCGCGATCTCTTTCAGGTACAGATGGGCGTCGACGTGAGTGAAGATGGGCAGTGGACGGTCTTCGTAGCGAGCGTGTTTTGCTTCCTCTCGGCGTTGCCGGTCTTCGGCAGCACGTCGACGCTCTGCTGCTTCGTCGTCGCTCTGTATCCAGATGTCAGGATCGCCGGTGAGTATCTCGCGGACGGCGAAGTAATCGAGTTCGTGGTGCGTGCTGAAGCACTTGATCGTGCCCGTGAAGGCGTTGATCTTCAGGGGCGATCCTTTGACGGAGCCGGATCCTCCCGGGCAGATGTGCGGCAGGGCATACCAACCGTGGCCGGACCTGACGCCACCCCATTTCTCTATGATCGCTTGCGGGCTGATGGTGTCGTGTGTTTTACTGGAGCCGTGCATGACCTGCACTCCGTGTCAGAGAAAGCCCCCCACCCGTAGGGAGGTGGGGGGCGTTGTAACCCCCACCCCAACCGTCAACTTAGTAATAGGGAAACCCGGACTACACGTCCGTTA
>VXOG01000108.1 GCA_009840165.1 Chloroflexota bacterium | reverse complement strand
ACTTGCTCACAGTCTACACCCCAACCGGCATCCCGACTTTTGAGACAGGCTCAATCGCGAACGTCACGGCCTAGGTTGTACTTTGCCCTAGCAGTTTCAGGTGGGAGGGAAGCGAAATCTTGAACAACGGCCATGATGTTATCCCGTGTCCAACGAATCGTGAGACTATCCCGGGCGGTAACGATACCGACTGAGTTCAGGGGCATGACTTCGGGTATGCTTGGCCATTGGCGGTATTCGTCCTCAAGTTCGTTATCCCAAGGTTTAAACCGATAGTCAGGCGACGTTGGGTGAAGTTTCTCCCAATGAGTGTTTGACTTTTCCAGTTCGGATAGTGTTGCGTACTTTTCGTCGCGCGTTCCCCACAAATCAGCATGGTGAACTTTTGCCGGCCCCGGCTTGCCCGCTTCCTTGACGAATATGGCTACAGCCACTCCCTGTTGAATGTCAAAAACATTCTGGTCAACTCCGCCTTCCGGGGTACGCTCTCTGGTTCGGGAATTGCCGTGCAAGTCCAGCAGGTAGATGTCCGTGAAAGTGTCCAGCAATTGCTGACGCATACCTCGGAAGGTAGGATTAATCAAGTAAGCGTGATTTGTGATAAAAGCCAGTATTCCTGCCCCGGACTGCTGGATTCGCCACTGCCCGAACCGGATGAACTTCACGTAGTCATCCTGCAACCACTTGGTGTTCCTTTCACCCAGGGATTGGCCGTCAACCTGCTTGTAATCGTCAATCAGTTTGCCAATCCACTCCCCCTTATTGGCGGAATGGCCGGAGTAAGGCGGGTTGCCCAGCACCACCATGATGGGCAGGGCGCTCTTGACCTCGGCGGCGGCGTTGGCCTCGTCGGTGATGGCGCGGAAGGGGCCGGGCAACGACGCTTGCGGTGTGGTTGGTTCCAGCGAGTTGGTGAGATACACTCCCAGTCGTTCGTCCGGGTTGAACTGATAGCCCCAGCCTGCTCGATGCTCTGCGGGCAAATCCTGGGCCGCCAGTTGCAGCCCGAGCTTCAGGTGCGCCATGGCGTAAGGGGCCATCAGCAGTTCAAAGCCGAACAGGCGCGGCAACAGGTGTTCGGCGACGTAGCCGCTCCACATTCCGCCCAGGTTGGCGCTGCGGTAATGCTCTCGGATGTGGTCGATGACGGCGTAGAGGAATGAGCCGGTGCCGCACGCCGGGTCCAGGACGAGGACGCGATGAGACTGCTTCCGAATCGGATTGCCGCCATCATCCTGGGAATCGTACTCGGTGGCGCTGTAGTCGGCCAATCCATCGGGACAGTCAAACTTTTCACGTAACAGATAATCTACGGAGCGGACGATGTAGGAAATCACCGGCTCCGGTGTGTAATAGACTCCGCGCCGCTCCCGCTGGGCCGGGTCATAGGCAGCCAGGAAGGTTTCATAGAAATTCATTATGGGGTCCTGGCGAACCGACCGCTGTCCAAAGTCAGCCAGCACCGCCGACATATCAGAGTTGTTCAGCAGTTGCGCCAGGTCGTCAACGAAACTGACGAACGGCTCGTCGTCCAGATTGGGGCCGGCCACCAGAGTGAATATCTGCCGTATGAACGGGTTGGTGGGCGGGATGTGGAAAGCGGCCATCTGGCGACGGAATGGGCCGGCATCTTGATTGATACGGGCGGCGAACAGGCCGTAGGCCAGAGTCTGCGCGAACATATCGGCGAAGTCGTCGGTGGTCAGGTCGGGAACCAGGTATTCCCGCGAAGCCTGATACAGATCTTTCACGTCTTGTGATACGGAATCCTGAGCAAAGCTTTGGCTCACTACGTCCCGGATGATGTGAGTAAGGCGAGCCATGCGGCGGGCCAGTTCTGCGGAGTCCCCCACGGATTCGGGGCTGCGGCTGAGGAAGTTCCCCAGCAGCACTCCGGTGTCGCTAATTCCTGCGTCGGTTATGACCAGGCTTCCCTTGCTGTCAGGGCGCGCCAGGGTCGCCGAAACTTGCAACTCGCCGTCAACGTACCAGCGGAATTCGGTATAGTTGGTCAGTATCAGGTTGGACAAGCCGGCCCGGTAGCGTTTCAGTTGTCCATCGTTTTCGACGTTGTCCAAATTGGCGCCGATGTCTTTGGTTTCGATGTAGCCGATGGACAACGGGTTATCACCGGATTTGACGATGGCGAAATCGGGCGCGCCACAGTCGATGCGCTTGGGCTCGTTGATCGCGCTTATGCCGTCGTCAGTTTCCAGCAGCGTTTGAAGCGCCGGCCGGTGGGTATGCTCGGTGGCGTTGCCCTGCTCGATGTTGGCCCGCAGGGTTTGTATGTAAGCTCGGAAGTCGGCGGGGATCATAGGGGGACATTATAACGCCGGCCGCCGGCGAGGGGTTTGAACCTACTGAAACAGCTCGCCCACCGAGCGGCCTTCGTGGATGCGCTTGATGGCTTCGCCCATCAGGGGGGCTATCGACAGGACGGTGAGGTTGCCGACTTTCTGCTCTCTGGTCAGGGGCACGGAGTCGGTTACGACCACTTCTTTGAAGGCGCTTTCGCCGAGCAGCTTGGGCGCCGCCGGCGAGAAGACCGGATGGGTGGCGCAGCAATAGACCTCGGTTACGCCGGCGTCGAGCAGCGCGTTGGCGGCGTTGACGATGGTGCCGCCGGTGAGGATTTCGTCGTCGAAGGTGAGGGCGCGCTTGCCCCGGACGTCGCCGATGACGTTCAGGGTTTCGTTGCGGTCGTCGTTGCCGGTGCGCCGCTTTTCGATGACGGCGACGGGCACGCCCAGGCGTTCGGCCATGTCCCGGGCGCGCTTGCTGATGCCGAAATCGACGGCCACCAGCACCAGGTCTTCCAGGCCCTTCTCGAAGAAGTAGTTGGACAGGATGGGCTCGGCGGTCAGTTCGTCCACCGGGATGTTGAAGAATCCTTGGATCTGGCCGGCGTGGAGGTCGAGGGTCAGGACACGGTCGGCTCCGGCGGTGGAGATGAGGTCGGCGACCAGGCGGGCGGTGATGGGGACCCGGGGCTGGTCCTTCTTGTCGGTGCGCCCATAGCCGTAGTAGGAGATGACGGCGGTGATGCGTCCGGCCGACGCCCGTTTGCAGGCGTCGATCATGATCAGCAGCTCCATCAGGTTGTCGTTGGTGGGGGCCACGGTGGGCTGGACGATGAACACGTCGCGCTCCCGGATGTTTTCCCGGATGCGCACGAAGGTGTTGTCGTTGGCGAATTTGAAGGCTTCGCTCTCGCCCAATGGAATGCCCAGGTATTCGCAAACATCCTGGGCCAGTTGGGGATGGGCGTTGCCGGAAAACACCTTGAGTTCATTGGCATCGAGCACGGTCATGGCCATGGGACCACCTTTTCGCAAGGGCGACGAGTTGAATGGAGCGGCCGGCGACAAGCCAGCAGCGTAGCGAACGGGACGGGAGGGTAATGTTAATTGGGCAGTCGATAGTAGTCAACTTTACCGACGGCCCTCAGGGTCGTTCGGTTGTCATTGCGAGGAGCGGTAGCGACGCGGCAATCCCGTCAGGCCTATGCAGTCGTAACGAGATTGCCGCGCTGCGCTCGCAATGACAGTTGATAGGCTTACAATGGCATTTGATAGAATTGAACCCGCAATCTTGAAACCGGCAATCTGTCAACCGGACGAACGTTGAATAACTCCAACTGGCTCAAAGAATTAGTGGAGGCCGCGTATATCGGCGCGGTGGTATTCATCGCTATCCAGTTGGCGGTGGTGAACTTTCGGGTTGAAGGTTCCAGCATGCGGCCCACGCTGCTGCCGGGCCACTACCTGATGGTGAACAAGCTGGTGTATTTCCCAGTGGACACCGAGCGGTTGGGCATGATCATCCCTTTCTGGCAGCCCGACGAGCCCGGTCGGGTCTATCTGGGCCGGTCGCCGCGTCTGGGGGACGTGGTGGTGTTTGACTATCCTGAGGACCCACAGCGTCAATTCGTGAAGCGAATCGTCGGACAGCCGGGGCAGCGGGTGCAGATCAACGGCGGGCAGGTCATTGTGGACGGCGTCCGGCTGGACGAACCCTACCTGCGCGGCATGTCCACCAGCGACATGCACCCGGTGCGGCTGAACGAGAGCGAGTACTTCGTGATGGGAGACAACCGCAGCGGCAGCCAGGATTCCCGCCACTGGGGGCCGCTGCCGGCCGACCACATCATCGGGAAGGTGTGGGCGATCTACTGGCCCCGCTCGGCGTGGGGCTTTCCGCAGTAGCTTTCGGGATTACGACGCCGGCGACTACAAAATCGCCCCGTCGTCGGCGTCCAGCATGGCGGCCCGCAGCAGGGGCACCGGCGGCGCGCCCCAGGATAGCGCGGCGTCGTGGAAGCGGCGCATGGTGTAGTCGGAGCCTTCCTGCCGGCGCCAGTCCTGGCGGAGCTTGAGCAGCATCAGCTTGCCCAGCGTGTAGTTGAGGTAGCCGGGGTCGAAGGTGCCCCGAATGGCTTCCTGGGAGGCGGGGTGCTCCTCCATGTAGGCATGGGCCTGGAAGAACCTGGTGGCCTCGTCCAGGGTCATGTTCTGAGTGTGCATCCCCAGCGAGCACAGGTAGCGGCAGTTGCGGACCAGGGCCTCCAGGAGCTGGGTGAGCCACAGGGCGGGATTGTCGTGCCCGTACTCCGTTTCCAGCATCATCTCCTCGGTGTAGTGGGCCCAGCCCTCGGTGAAGGCGTAGGAGGTGGCGACCCGGTTGATCAGCGACAGTTCGCGTCCGTGTTGGGTATGTCCGTACCGGTTATGGAGGTTGTGGACGTAGTGGCCGGGATAGACCTCGTGGATGCTGATGATCTTGAGGGTGTGGTAGTTGAAGTTGCTGAGCCATTCTTCCTGCTGGCGCGGAGTCCAGTCCGGTTCCACCGGCGTTACGTAGTAGAAAGCTTCGGTGGCGACCTGCTCCAGACCGCCGGGCGAGTCCATGGCGGCGAAGGCGTAGCGCATGTAGGACGGCGTTTCGGTTACCTGGCAGCGCTCTTCGGAGGGCAAGCCGATGATGTCGTGGTCGATGAGGGCCTGGCGGATGTCTTCGAGCATATCCCGCGTTTCCGGTATCAGGCTCTCGGCGGTGGGATGGCTGGCGCTGACCATGGCCACGGCTTCGCGGACGGACTTGCCGGGGGCAATCAGGGACGCCGCTTCGTCAAGCCGGCGCAGGTTCTGTTCCAGGTTGGCTTGGCCGATGGAGAGTACGTCGGACAGCGGCGTGTCCACGGCCTCGCCCACCGACAGCATCCGCTGGTACAGTTGCGAACCGATGGCGAACTCCGGGCGGATGCCACGGGCCTGGATGCGGTCGGCGAATTCGTTCACGGCGGCGGACGCGGTTTCGCGGGCGGCGTTGAACTCGGTGGCCACGTCGGGGGCGATGGCGGCGCATTGGTCGGCGGCGTCGGACAGCCCGGTCTCATAGAAAGCCGCCATGCCCCGGTAGGCGCGGACGGCCATGTCGCGCACCGGCTCGCCCAGCTCCGGCTCGGTGAGAGAGTCCAGTGTCGCCAGGAAGTCGGGAACTTGCCGCAAGGCCGAGGTGGCGGAACGCAGACGGTCGGGCAGGGGCGCGTAATCGCGTTGCACGTAGCTGCCCACGCCGATGTAGCCCACCTGCCGCTGGGGGTTGGTTTCCAGCGTCCGCATCTCCTCCAGGTTAAACAGTTCGCGGCGCAGGAACAGCTCCAGCAGGCTGCGGTTGAGGCGATCCATGCGGGCATCGGCCCCGTTCGGCTCCGGCTCGGTGGGCAGCGCCGATAGCTGTGCTAGGGACTGGTGCAGTTCCTCAACACGGCGGCGGATACGGCCGGCGGAAAAGTCGGGCAGGCGTCCGTCGTACTCGTGCAGCCCGATACGGCTGCCGGCGGTGGGCAGGAAATCCCAATGCTCGCGGATGGCGCGTTCGGTGAGGGTTTGGACGGCGGGGTTCATGGCGGCAGACTCCGATGCGCTGCGTATAAACTTAGGGGCAGGTTGCAAACCTGCCCCGATCCGGTTGCTGCTGTTCAGGCTACGCCACCAGTTCGCTGATTAGGAATTTGGGTTCAATGTCGGTGAAGTTTTTGACGTCGCCGACCAGTTCCCGGCCATGGGTTTTGAAGCCCTCGTGGACGCCGTCAACGTCGTTGAAGAGCAGATAGCCGACGGCTACGTACATGGGCGGCGCGTTGGGGTCGGTATCGGAGATGCCCTGCTCCACGTTGTAGTAGCGCATGCCGAAGGGAGTGAGGCGCTCCTGCACCAGGGGCATGTGGGTGTTGACGTAGTAGTCCATGTTGAAGGACTTGCCTTCCTCGTTGCCGTAGAAGACGGTTACTTTGATCATGGTCGGTACTCCTTTGAGTGTAGGGGCGAATAATTATTCGCCCCTACGGATAGAACGGACACGGTATCCGTTTCAGTCAGTGATACACGTTGAGGCCGGCGCCGCCGCCCGCTGCGATGGTCTCGCCGCTGATGGCGATGCTGCGAGGCGAGGCGAAGAAGGCCACGACCCAAGCCAGCTCTTCGGCATCTACAATGCGGCGGGTGGAGTTGCCGGCGGCGACGCGGCGTTCGATCTCTTCGACGGATACGCCCTCCCGTTCGGCCTGCTCGGCGTACATCGGGCCGCTGCGCTCGGTGCGCGTGGTGCCAGGATGCACCAGGTTGACGCAGACGCCGGACCCGCCCAGCTCCTCGGCCAGGTACTTGGTGAGGTTGGAAAGGCCGGAGTTGCGCACGCCCGCGCTGACGTTGCTGGCGCCCCGGCGGGCGGACAGTCCACCGACGTTGACGATGCGACCCCAACCCTGCTGCTGCATGTAGGGCGCGACGGCGCGGGCGCAGCGCAGGTATCCCATCACCTTGGTGTCCAGGTCCAGCATCACGTCCTCGTCGCGGATCTCGTCCAGGGAGCCGCGGGCCAGGCCGCCGGGCGCGGCGGCGTTGTTGACCAGGATGTCGATGCGCCTACCGAGCGCGTCAGCCGCGGCGGCAACCATCGCGTTGACCTGCTCGGTGCTGGTCATGTCGCAGACAATAGGGGTAACGGAGCCTCCCGTGTCGGCGGCGACTTCCTCGGCGGCGTCGGACAGCGTATCGGCATAGCGTCCGGTGATAACGACGCGACACCCATCGGAGGCCAGCACGCGCGCCACTGCCTTGCCGATGCCGCGGCTGCCGCCCGTTACGATTGCGGTCTTGCCGTTGAGTTCCATATCCATGCGCCCATGCGCCTCCCGTTCAAACTGGCCGCATTGTACACCACAGCGGCAAACGTGTAGGGGCAGGTTTCAAACCTGCCCCTACGGCGTGGGCGATGCGGGCGATGTGGACGAGCTACGCAACCTGAACGGTGGCGCCGGCTTCTTCCAGCTTGCCTTTGATGGTGTCGGCCTCTTCCTTGTTGACGCCTTCCTTGACCCGGGTGGGCGCGGACTCAACGAGCTCCTTGGCTTCGCGGAGGCCCAGGTCGGTGACTTCGCGGACGGCCTTGATGACGTTGATCTTGTTGGCGCCGAAATCGGCCAGGGTGATGGTGAATTCGGTCTGGTCTTCGTCTGCTGCGGACGGAGCGTCGTCGGTCACTATGCCGGCGGGAGCGACGGCTACCGCCACGGGGGCGGCGGCGGAAACGCCGAACTCTTCCTCAATCGCCTTGACCAGATCGGCCAGGTCCATCACGCTCATGTTCTTGATGGCGTCCAATACTTCCTGATTCACTGCCATGATTGTTGCCTCCTGATTTTGCTTGCGTTTCGAATGATCCCCTCTCCCTTGATAGGCGGAACGTCCGTCTTCAGTGGAAGAGGGCCGGAGCCTGCCCCGCACTTGATGCGGGGGTGAGGGTGATTTTCCCGCTACTCGGCGGCCTCGGCGGGTTGCAGTTGGTCGATACGGGCTTGGAGCGCGTAGGCCAGGCCGCTGATGGTAGCGTTGAGTACTCCGGCCAAGGCGTACAGTGGGGCCTGCATGTTGCCCAGTAGTTGGGCGACCAGCACGGGCTGGGGCGGTAGCGACGCCAACCGCCTCACCTCTTCGTTAGGCATGGCCGGCCCACTGCCCACCACGGCGCCGTGGATCGCTAAAGTGCCGTCGGCGTTGGCTGCGTCGGAGACCGTCTTGGCGATGACGGCGGCGTCATCGTAGCCCAGCGCGATGGCCGTTTGGCCGGTTAGAACATCTTTCAGCTGGGGCATGTCCGCGCCGTCGGCGGCCAGGCTCAGCAGGCTGTTTTTGACGACGATGAACTCGACGCCGCCTTCGCGCATCCGGCGACGCAGGTTCACCATCTGGTTCACGCCGATGCCGGAGCAGCCGGTGGAGATGACGATGGAGCAGCTCTCCAGCTTCTCCTGCAGTTCGGCTACCCGGTCAACTTTTGCCTGGGTTGGCAATGTTTTCCTCCTCGTATTTGAATTTCAGTCGGGGATTTCGCGCAGCGAATCAAGCGAAAACCCCGCGCTTTGAGAGATAGACGCGGGGCGCGCGTCCCCATGGGGACGTATCACGGAACCTGTCGCCTCGGCGGGCGGCGTTGACTTGCCATTACCCCACAATCGGGACCCGCTGTCTCAAGCGTTGACTGTTGTATTCGGATGTGCGTTTAGCCTAACACCAGCGTTCACGGAACGCAAGGCGCGGCTACTCGGGTTTCAGCGCCGACAGCGTTCCCACGTCCACCGAAATGCCGGGGCCCATGGATGAAGTGATGTAGGCGGACTTGATGAATGCGCCTTTCACCGCGTCGGGGCGCTCGCGCATCACGGAGTCCATGAACACGGTCAGGTTGTCCATCAGCGAGTCGGTCTCGAATGATGACTTGCCGAACTGGCCGTGGATGATGGCGGTGCGGTCGGTGCGGAATTCCAGCCGGCCGGCCTTGGATTCCTGGATGACGCGAGGCAGGTCGCGGGCGGGAACCAGGGTGCCGGTGCGCGGGTTGGGCATCAGGCCACGCCGGCCGAGGATGCGGCCCAGGCGTCCAATTTTGGACATCACTTCGGGGATTGCCAGCCCCACGTCGAATTCCAGCCAGCCACCCTCGATTTGGGCGATGAGGTCGTCGTCGCCGACGTAATCGGCGCCGGCCTGCCGGGCGATGTCCACAGCCTCGCCGTTGGCGAACACCAGGACGCGGGTTTCCTTGCCCAAGCCGTGGGGCAGCACGGTCACGCCGCGCACCTGCTGCTCGGCGTGGCGCACGTCCGCGTTGGTGCGCAGGTGAACTTCCATAGTCTCGTCGAACTTGGCGGTGGAAAGCTCCTTCACCAGGTCGATGGCTTCGCGGGGCTGATATACAGCATCCTCGGGCACTCGCTCGGAGACGCTGTTGTAACGGCGGCTGTGCTTGGGCATTTTGCTGTTCTCCTAATCGTCTTCGATGGTGATGCCCATGCTGCGGGCGGTGCCGGCGATGATGTTCATGGCCTGTTCAACGGAGTTGGCGTTGAGGTCCTTCATCTTTTCTTCCGCGATGCTGCGGAGCGCGTCATTGCCGACGGTCACGCCGATGGGGGCCCGGGCGTCTCCCTGCCCTTTCTCGATGCCGGCGGCCCGCCGCAGCAGGTCGGAAGCGGGAGGCGTGCGGGTGACGAAAGTGAAGGAACGGTCCTGGTACACGGTGAGGTGTACCGGCACGATGGTGCCGGCCTGGCTGCCGGTGCGCTCGTTGTACTCTTTCACGAAGGCCATGATGTTGACGCCGTGCTGACCCAGGGCCGGGCCCACGGGCGGCGCGGGCGTGGCCTTGCCCGCCTCCAGTTGCAGCTTGATGACTGCCATTACTTTCTTAGCCACTGATGGCCTCCAATATAGTCGTCATTCCGGCGGAAGCCGGAATCCAGAATTCATAAGGTGACAAATCGAAAACGCAACTAACGAATACGGCGGCTGGATTCCCGCTTTCGCGGGAATGACGGGGTATTTCGCGGGAATCGCGGAGTCAAGGATTAAACCTTTTCCACCTGCATGAAGTCGAGTTCCACGGGGGTTTCCCGTCCGAACACGGAGATAAGCACCTTGACCTGACCCCGGTGTTCGTCCACCTCTTCGACCCTGCCCAGCATATCGGCGAAGGGGCCTTCGGAGATGCGGACCATATCGCCCGCGTTCATGCCGATCACGGCCCGCGGTTCGCCGGACGCAACCCGATCCAGGATTTCGTCAACCTCGCGGTCGTCCAGCGGCACCGGCCGGGGACGGTCGCCGCCCTCTTCCTCGGCGGAAATGAAGCCGGTTACGCCGGTGGTGTTCCGCACCAGGAACCAGGCTTCGTCGTCCATTACCATCTGCACCAGGATATACCCGGGGAAAAGCTTTCGTCGCTGGGCAGTGCGTTCACCCTTGTTGCGGATGATCTCGTCCTCGGACGGAACCTCGACCCGTGTGATGCGGTCGATCATGCCGAAGCTGTGCCGGCGCAGGTCCAGGTTGCGCTTGACCATGTCCTCCTGGCCGGTATAGGTGTGAACGATATACCAACGGAGGTCGGCATAGGGTTGCATAGTGGTCATAACGGGCCTGCAATCAGGTTGATTCGTTTGAAAATACTGAAACTGCCGGGACGCCTCAGAGGGTCGCCCCGCATCGTTGCAAGGGGTTGCCGGCGCTCCGAGCTAGAAGAGGGTGGGGTTCAAGATTACCCGGGTGAACAGCTCGGCGAAAACCCGGTCCAGCAACCCGAGGAAGAAGCCCATGGCGATGGCCAGAACCAGCACGATCACGGTGAGCCGCGCCGTCTCTTCCTTGCTGGGCCATACCGACTTGCGCAGTTCGGATATGGTCTCCCGCAGGAACCCAATGGGCCCGACCCTCCCCACGGACTGGGGAGAGATCGGGGAGGGTCGTCTGGCTGATGCCCTGGCCACGGCCGGTTACCTCACTTCGCGGTGTACGATGTGGTTGCGGCAGCGGCTACAGTACTTGCGCAGTTCCATCCGGCTGGTGTGGCTGCGCCGGTTCTTGACGGTGGAGTAGTTGCGCTCGCGGCAGTCTGTGCATTGCAGCGTGATGATCTGCCGGGCGTCGGTTGACTTGCGGGCCATGGATCACTCCAACAGTTTGGTGAACACGCCGGCGCCGACAGTGCGGCCGCCCTCGCGAATGGCGAAGCGCAGCCCTTCCTCAACGGCGATGGGCGTAATCAGGCTGACGGTCATGGTAATGTTGTCGCCGGGCATCACCATTTCCACGCCATCGGGCAGGGCGATTTCGCCGGTGATGTCGCTGGTGCGGATGTAGAACTGGGGCTTGTAGCCGGTGAAGAACGGGGTGTGCCGGCCACCTTCCGCCTGGCTGAGCACGTACACCTCGGCCTCGGCTTTGCGGTAGGGCCGCATGGAGCCGGGAGCCACCAACACCTGGCCGCGTTCGACCTCGTCGCGGTCAACGCCGCGCAGCAGCACGCCGACGGCGTCGCCGGCTTCGGTGGTGTCCAGCAACTTGTGGAACATTTCCAGGCCGGTGGCAACGGTGCGGCGCACGTCTCCGGAGCGGATGATTTCCACTTCCTGGCCGACGTTGAGCTGGCCGCGCTCGACACGGCCGGTTACCACGGTGCCGCGGCCCTTGATGCCGAAGACGTCTTCAATGGGCATCAGGAAGGGCTGGTCGGTTACGCGGGACGGCTGGGGGATGTAGTCGTCCATGGTCTTGACCAGTTCCCGGACGCCTTCCATCGCGTCGGCGTCGCCTTCCAGGGCCTTGAGGCCGCTGACGCGGACGACGGGGGTGTCGTCGCCGGGGAAGTCGTAGGTGTCCAGCAACTCGCGGACTTCCATTTCCACCAGTTCCAGCAGCTCTTCGTCGTCCATCATGTCAACCTTGTTGAGGGCGACGACGATGGAGGGCACTTCCACCTGGCGGGCCAGCAGGATGTGCTCCCGCGTCTGGGGCATGGGGCCGTCGGGGGCGGACACGACCAGCACGGCGCCATCCATCTGCGCGGCTCCGGTGATCATGTTCTTGATGTAGTCGGCGTGACCGGGGCAGTCAACGTGGGCGTAGTGCCGCTGCTCGGTTTCGTATTCCACGTGGGCGATGGCGATGGTGATGCCGCGGGCCCGCTCTTCCGGCGCGTTGTCGATGCTGTCGAAGCTGCGGAAGCTGGCGTTGTTTTCCTGAGACAGCACGTTGGTGATGGCCGCCGTGAGGGTGGTTTTGCCGTGGTCAACGTGACCGATGGTGCCCACGTTTACGTGGGGCTTGGAACGGTCGAAGACTTGCTTAGCCATGGTCGGGAGTTACTCCTTGCTCCTTGATTTGTTTCGTTTCTCCCGCGGGAGCCCCCGGCGGGCATTCGACACTGGTGGAGCCCAAGGGCGGAATCGAACCGCCGACCCCGTTCTTACCAAGAACGTGCTCTACCTCTGAGCTACTTGGGCGTGGTGGAGGGGGCAGGATTCGAACCTGCGAAGCCCGTCAGGGCGCCAGATTTACAGTCTGGTGGCTTTAACCACTCACCCACCCCTCCATGTTGGCGCTGTTTTAATTCTCCAGTATGTTTCACAGACTCCGTTGAAAGAGCCCCAGAGGGGACTCGAACCCCTAACCTGCCGATTACAAATCGGCTGCGCTGCCAATTGCGCCACCGGGGCGCGATTTTCAACGGCGACCGATGCGGGAATTTCTTCACCCCATAACCTAAAAATGGCCCCGACAGTTCCGGGGCCATCCGGTTTTCGTCAGTCGGTTTAACAGGTTACGGAACGGCTGCAAAATTGTCAATAGTTCGACTCCGCTGCGGTAGCGAGGGAATTCCGCTACGCGGATCCGGCCGGGATAGCAGCAAGAGGACAGGCAAGAGAAAGAACCCGTTTCCCCAGCAAGAAACACTAATGCTCTTGCTTTGCAAAGCGCCATTGCGGCTTACTTGACTGAGACCAACTTATTCCCGTCGTTCTACCTCGATCAGAGCTTCTTTGCGTTGTCGCCCCCAGCGGTAGCCGCCCGAGTTGCCGTCCTTCCGTACCGCGCGGTGACAGGGAATGACGAGGGCCACCGGGTTGGCGGCGCAGGCCTGGCCCACGGCGCGGCTCGCCGTAGGTTGCCCTAAATCCTCGGCCAACTGCTGATAGGTGCGTGTTTCGCCGGAGGGAATGGCCTGTAATTTCCGCCAGACTCGCCACTGGAAGACGGTGGCGCGCACATCCACAGGCAGGTCGATGTCCAACCTGCCCCCGTCCAGGCTTCCCAGAATCACACTGGTCCAATTTCGCAATTCCTCGAAGCCGCGGTCGTGGTCATTGGACTCAACGCGCCGGATGTCGGCCGCCGGAAACTCGTCCCTCAATTCACCTATAAGCGCCTCGGCATCATCTCCCATCTTCACTGCGCATATCCCACTGGCGGTTCCCGCCACCAGCATTTCGCCGAGCGCCGATCCGGTAACCACGTACCGAATAACGGCGCCTGAGCCACCCTTGCGGTAGCTGGACGGAGTCATGCCGAGTTGCTCCCCTGCCGTTTCGTAGGCGCGGCTGGAAGAGCCATAACCTGCGTCATACAGTGCGTCGGCAACATTCGCTCTGTCCCGAAGCGTGGTCTTGAACCGTCCCAGTCTCCGCCCTCGCGCGTACTGCATGGGAGTAAGGCCGGTCTCTTGCTTGAAAACCCGCCGCAACACGTGAACGCCAACTTCCGATGCCTCGGTGATCTGTGCCAACGTGGGCAATGCGCCATGACACTCGATATGCCCGTCAATGTACCTGCGCGCGCGACTCACTAACTCTGCATCTCCACCGGGATGGTCGGGACGGCAACGTTGGCAGGCTCGATAACCGGCGCTCCGGGCCTCTTCCGGCCCTGAGAAAAAGACAACCTGGGACTGTCGGGGCCGCCGGCTAGGGCAACTGGGCTGGCAGTAGATTCCGGTGGAGCGGACAGCGTACACAAAGTGGCCGTCGAAGCTGGCATCCCGTGACAGCGCTACCTCCCACAAATAGCAGGTATCCTGGGTCATTAATTCCTGATGCAAAGCGGTCAATTCAGCGACCTCCAAATGGGGGCATAGGTCCGGAACTTACCGGCTCTCACGCCGCGCGAGGGCGGACAAAATGAGTGGAGTTTACCAAGGCCAGCAGCCGACCGTCGCCGTCGGTTACGCGGGTGGAGGCGGCCATCAGCGTGCGCCCCGGATGTGGAACCGTGGCTTCGGCCAACAGCAGACCGTCCTGGATGTTGGCGACAATCTGGCTTGAGATAGACACCGCCAGCGGGAACTGCTCCGGCTCCAGGTCGCCGCGATACGCCGCCATCGCGGCCAGCGTGGCGGCGGTGTCGGCAAGGGAAATCATCACCCCTGCGTGGATGTAACGATGCGGAGTGTACAGGCCGGGATGCACTGGCAATTCCACCAACACTCGGTCTGATCCAACCTCAACCACTCGCATCTTGAGGTGCTTGACCAGGGTTTCCTCTTCGTACCGTTCATTGAGCAATTCCGCTACTTCTTGAGGCGACAGGTCCTTGGGCCATCGTTCCATACCGTACTCCTATCAGCAATTTCCGATGACTAGATGTTAGCCGTTGTGTACATGTCAATCTATCCGGTTTCTGTCTTCAAACTTGTCGTTATCCAGCGGTCCTGACATTTCCGTTCTCACCTGTTCCTAACCCCTGCTGTCGTTCCGGCCCCCGTCGTCATTGCTGCCCCCGTCGTCATTCCGGCCTCCCGTAGTCATTCCGGCCTCCCGTAGTCATTCCGGCGAAAGCCGGAATCCACCAGCCTTCCTCGTCAGCGGCTTTTGCCGAAGCAATGACCATTCCCTTTTCACCATTCCCTTTTCACCATTCTATGACACTTCCCTCTTGCCCTCACGTTTCACCCATCATTACCATAGTTAACCTGTCGCCGTTTCATCCCCGAGCCATCCCAATGCCCACCTTCAAACACCGCTCCTCCAAATCCTCTCACTAACCCGCCAAAACCATCAGTATCGCTCCCAAAACTGCTCTCCCCGCCCCCAATTCCACCCTATCACCCGCTAAGAACTCAACTCAAATGACTGGAAATGAGCGGAAATGAGCAGGATTCCCCAAAATCGTCACCATCACTCCGCCGCCGGCGCGGTTCAACTGGCAAGACATTGCGGTATGGCCTATACTGCCGACCAATCTACGGGACAATCCGGGGAAAGGTTTGCAGCGCGGGTTCGCTGCGGAGGTAAGTTAATATGGCCATTGGTTTGAGAAGCTATCGCCCGCTGGTGGGCGGCGTTACCCACATGGTGAGCACCGGGCATTACCTGGCCACGGCGGCCGGCTATCGCATCCTGGAGCAGGGTGGCAACGCCATCGACGCCGGCGTCGCTGCCGGCATCGTCATCAACGTCACCCTGCCCCAGTACACCAGCTTCGCCGGCGTCGCGCCCATCATCATCCACCACGCGGAGACCGGCGAGACGCGGGAAATCAGCGGCCTGGGCCGGTGGCCGGCCGAGGCGTCCATTGACTACTTCCGCCGGGAACACGGCGGCGACATGCCCCACGGCGTGATGCGCACCGTGACGCCGGCGGCCCCGGACGCCTGGATCACGTCGCTGATCCGGTACGGCACGAAGACCTTCGAGCAGGTGGTGACGCCGGCGCTGGAAATCGCCGAGGGCGGGTTCCCCATCCCGGCCACGCTGCACCGCGCGCTGGTCAGCAGCGGCGACAACATCATCCTGGACGAGGGCGACACCAGCCAGTGGACCAGTACGATGCAGATTTTCTATCCCGGCGGCAAGGCGCTGGGCATCGGCGACCTGCTGGTGCAGTCCGACCTGGCCCGGACGTTCCGCCGCATGATCCGCGCCGAGCAGTCCATCAACGGGCGGGGACGCGAGGCCGGCCTGCGCGCCGCTCGCGACCTGTTCTACAAGGGCGACATCGCCGAGGAGATTGTGTCGTTCATCCGCAGCCAGGGCGGGTGGCTGTCCATGCAGGACCTGGCCGATTTCTCCGTGGGCGTCGATGAACCTCCGATGATCGACTATAAAGGCCCGGACTCCGCGCAAATCGATGTGTATGCCTGCGGCCCGTGGTGCCAGGGCCCGATGAACCTCCACGCCCTGCGCATCCTGGAAGGCTGCGACCTGCAAGGCATGGGACACAACTCCGCCGAGTACGTCCACACCGTGCTGGAGGCGCTGAAACTGGCCTTTGCCGACCGCCACGCCTACTACGGCGACCCTGACTTTGTGGATGTGCCCATGGCCGGCCTGCTCTCCCGCGAGTATGCGGACGCGCGCCGGCGCGAAATTGACCCGCACCGGGCCAACCCGGAGATGCCGGCGGCGGGAGACCCCTGGGCGCACCAGCTTGGCGGCACACGCTACGGCGCGAAACAACCGGAGGCCGTGGCGGGGCCGCTGTCGGCAGACACATCCTACATCTGCGCGGTGGACCGCTGGGGCAACGCTTTCTCGGCAACGCCCAGCGACGGGTTCGGCGGCGCGCCCATCGTGCCGGGTTTGGGGTTCATGGTGTCGGCGCGGGGTTCGCAGAGCTGGCTGGATGAGGACCACCCGTGCAGCCTGGAACCGGGCAAGCGCCCGCGATTGACGCCCAACCCGGCCATGGCCTTCAGGGACGGCAAGCCCTGGCTGCCCTTCGGCACGCCGGGCGGCGACGTGCAGCCCCAGTCCATGGTGCAGCTGTTCCTCAACGTGGCCGAATTCGGCATGGACGTGCAGCAGGCCATCGAAGCGCCCCGAGCGTCAACCTGGAGCTTCCCCAACTCCTTCTGGCCCCACGCTTACCGGCCCGGCCTGGTCGGCGTGGAGTCGCGCATCGAGCCTTCGGTGGTTGACGACCTGCGCAAGCGCGGCCATGACGTGGACGTATGGAACGAGTGGACGCCGCGCATGGGCTCCCTGTGCGCCATCGAAGTGGACCGGGAACGCGGTACGCTCTACGGCGGCGCCGACCTGCGCCGGGACGGGTACGCCATGGGTCGGTAGGCCGGCCCGACGGCAACGGCATCATCAGGGGCGGCCCATGGGTCGCCCCTACGTTATGAGTAGATTGTGGAGGTCAGGATCAACAAGGCGTGGTTCTACGCGGTGCTGGCGTTCGCGGTTTTCGGCACACAGAACTCGGTGATGATGGTCCCGCCGTTGCTGGTGGAGGTGGCGACGTACCTGGAGATCTCGGTGGCGGTGGCGGGCCAAATGGCCACCGCCACGTTTGCGGCCTGGGCGGTCGCCGTGCTGACCGTTGGCCCGCTTTCCGATTCCTTCGGCCGGCGGCCGGTGGCGTTGACCGGCATGGCGCTGACGCTGACTTCCGTGGTCGCGTCCGCTTTCGCGCCCAATATCGAGACGCTGCTGGCGCTGCGATTCCTGACCGGATTCGGCGGGGGAACCTTGCCGCCCAACGCAGTGGGAGCGCTGTCGGACGTGATCTCGCCGGCACGGAGAGCTCAGGCGGTGAGCGGGATGCTGGTCATCAACGGCGTGGCCGCGGCGGTGAGCGCGCCGCTGGCCGCGTTGCTGGCGGACGCGGGCAACATCCTGTTGGACGGGTCGGGCGGTTGGCGAATTGCCTTCCTGGCCGGCGGGCTGCTGCTGGCGACGGCGTTCACGGCCAGCTGGGTGTGGTTTCCTCGTGAACGCCGGGACCGCGTCCGCAACTGGGAGTTTCTCTCGCGATACCGCGAGTTGATTTCACGGCGATATTTCCGCGTGGCGGTTCCGGTGGGGATTTCGCAGCGAATCGCCTACTGGAGCATGACCAGTTTCTTCGCGGCGTATCTGATCAACACGTACAGCCTGGACGTGGGATTTGCCGCCCTGCCCTTGGGAATCGTGGCATCGGCGCAGGTGGTGGGCAGCTACTGCGCGGCCTTTGTCGCCACCAGCCGGAGCCGTGCCGTTCTGCTTGCCGGTGTATCGGTAGCGGGAGGAGCGTTGGGGTTGGTGAGCTTCGGGTTTCCCCTCGGACTCTGGACGACGGTGGCGGTGGCGATGGTGAGCAGCGGCCTGCTCAGCGTCCCGATCCCGGCCCTGGTGGCCATCAGCACCGAGTACTCCGGCGAATCCAAGGCGACGGGAGCCAGCCTGATGGGCTTGAGCAACCAATCCGGGGGTATGTTCGGCGCCGGCATCTCCGGCGTGATTCTGGCGAGTTCAGGATACGCGGGGATCGGATACCTGCTGCTGGCCGCAAGCGTCCTGAGCGCAGCGCTGACCGGTTTGTTCGGCAGGCAATTCGGAGAGGTCGCCGGGCGAACCTGACTGCCCCTTTCGATTATTTCCGTAATTCACACGAAAGCGGGAATCCAGGAACTGGGTCGGCGCAACGGCCCAACCTACCGGCCCGCCGACGGCCGACGCCGCGCCAGCCCCAACAACGCCTCTAACTTGCATGGACGAAAATTCAACATCAAAAACCTCCACTACACGGCGCGCCGCGCCCTTTCAAAACTCCGCCCGCCCGATAAACGGACGTATATTCATATACACGCCTCAGCGTCCCACTCTTCAACCCCACCCCGTCACCTCTCCCACCGCTTACCCTGAGCCTGTCGAAGGGCCGTCATTCCCGCATCCCACCATACAGTCTCCAGGTGTCGCCCAACAAGAATCGCGGCCCCATTCCCAGGGCGGCGATTGCGCCTTTCGTCAAGGGCGTCTCCGGATGGCTACGGCTGCGGGATAGTGAATACCGTTGTGCCGTCCGTGCCGTGGCGGTGATTCGCCAGTCCCACCACAATCCGGTTGGTTTCCTCTATCCTCCGGTTGGTCTCATCTATCTGCGCCCGCAGTTCCGCAAACCCTCCCCGCATCTCGTTACGCAGATCGTTAATCTCGCTCCGCGCCTCGTCAATCCTGCTATCCATTCGGGTGAGGGACAGCGCAACGGCCCGGTCCTGATTTCAACGGTAATGCTAACCGTTGGTGCTAGTTAGTGTTCAGAGGGTGAATTGAGTGATGGAGAGACGGACCTTTCCTGTGGCGTCGGGCTGCAAGCCGTTCCATTGAACCAGGATGTTGAAGTGGACCAGGATGTTGAAGGCGGCGATGGTGTCCGCCAGAGGCGGAGGGAAGAGATACCCATAGTTGTCCTTGAGCCGGTGGTAGAAAGCGCGTTGGCTCACGTTCCTCATGGCTTGAAGCACACCTATGGTGACCAGTTCACTGATGGAGAGGATGGCTTGGCTGTGGTGGGCGGCGTTAGGCAAGGCGTCGTCTATTTTGCAGAACAGTTCGGTGATAAGATCGGTAATGTTCACGGGGTTCCCTGCTGTGGAGAGTGTTCACTCACAGCATAGTGGCGCCCCGTAGCATTTTCAGAACAATTGCAAACTAGCGCCAATGGTTAGTAAGTCGCCACACTCTCCACAAGGAACACAATCAACTATGGCCACTCGGCACTCCACCACTATTACCCCACAAGCTGGATTCCCTACTAAGATAGGTGATGAGGACTCCAACACCGTCGGTCTCGCTGCAATCCATGACTTCATCAGCAATACCGGCGATCAGATTTTGCATCACACCACTTTCAACTTTGGCGCCAAGGTGATGGCGCTTACGCTACAGGGCATTATCCTGGCTGATACTGACGAAACGGATGACGACGGCAATCCATCCCTCGCCGTTGCAACCTATGGTGAACTGCGCAGAGTGGCGGACACCGACCACGACAGGGAAATCACACTGATATTCAATGATGGCTATGAGGATACTTTCCGGATGGGCAACGCGCAGACTGTCTCCCAATTGAAAGGCCTTATCAGAACCTACCGGTCCAGTTTTTTATCGACTGGAGACCCGGAACTCTGGACGGTGGATTACGATGACCACGACAAAGTTAATGATGATCCAGAGATCGAAGCTCCAGGCATTGCTGAAAGGGTGCGCTTCTGGGAAGAACAGGACCGCATAAACCAAGCGCTGATCCCCCGCGTCATTCGCCAAAGCCAACTGCTTACCAAGCACATTGCCGAGCACGACGATTTGCCACAACTGGTCGGCAGGGTCGTTGTAGATACGTTGGCAGAGCAAGCAAAGCAATACGATGCGGCTTTGCAGGAAGCAACCACCCATTTGAACGCTGTCCACGCGGAAGCCTTGCGGCAGGCCAATGTGGAGCAATCCCAAAAGTATGAAGCCTCAATCGCGAGCGTTCAACAGCAGTCGCGGCGGACACGCAACCGCCTTACCGCCATCGCAGCCGGTGCGGTAGCCGTCGCTGTGGCTGCGGTAATCATCGCCGTGTTGGTTTAGGGGCGCTATGACAATGCAATCACTGGACCTACTTCCAGCCCTGCGGGAACTGCCTACTGATGATCAACGGCGCCGTTCTTTCCGTGAAATTATCGAAGACCTGCACGCTACGGATGTCGCCCTCTCTGCCGCTGAGTTCACAGCGTCTGTCTCTTTCGGGATGTCGTCAATCTGGGACCAAGTTAATGTGGACGATACCTTGGCCAAGGCCCACGCCGCCGCCTTCAATAACTACGAGGGCAGTCTGTACGATCATTGGCGGGAAATGGCTGACCGTGGAACGGAATCCGCTGACGGTTTCATTAGCGCGCTCAAAGGCAAGGTCTCCGAGTTGAACTTCGCCGAAACGTTGAAAAGCAGGGGATTTACTGACGTAACTATTCCCGACGACCCTACACAACCAGTCTGGGATATCATCGCTACCGCTCCTGATGGCGAGACCATCCTCTGGCAAGTCAAAAACTGGCGCTGCTGAGTACGCCGGAGAAGTTCAGAATGCCATGTTAGACAACTCTGTCGTGAACTTTGCAGTAAGTAGCGAAATATACGACCGTATTGCCGAACGCAGTCCCGAGCTTATCGACCGGATGGTTGACATCGGTGCCACTGCTGAATTGGAGGGGAATATTGACGAGGGTCTGGGTATCCTAACCGATAACCTGGGCATAGACATTCCCGACGGCGTGGGCGAATTCGTCCCTTATGCCGGAGCAATCCTCGCTACCTCAAGGCTCATCTATAGTGTCATCCAAACTGAACGCCAATTCAAAGCCGTGGACCGCACTACTCGCAATAAAATCCAAGTCGTCCAAACCCTGACTCTGATGTCCCGAATGGGCGTTACGACGGTTCTGTCTGCTGTGGGAGGAATGGGCGGCGGGGCGGTCGGCTCGGTGATTCCAGGCGTCGACAATCTTGTCGGCGGCATCGCCGGCGCGATAGGCGGAGCCGGCATGGGAATGTACCTGAACCGCCACCTACAGCCGCATATGCTGGACTTGGCGCTGGACATTACCGGCTTGACCAACGACGACCTGTTCTATTACAAGAACAAACCTCACATTGACCAAGTGGCATTGTCTTTTCGGCAATCCGCCAACGCACTGGCCGGAGCTACGGCCACGCAAGGGCGGGCGAATAATAAAGGGCAGTCCCAACGGACTGCCCCATAAATCCGGTATTGCGTCGCTGATACGAGCTTAGCCCGCCCGCATCCGCTCCCCCGCGTCCAGAACGGCGCGGACGATCTTGTCGTAGCCGGTGCAGCGGCACAGGTTGCCGGCCAGCCAGTGGCGAATCCGCGCCTCGTCGGCATCGGGCTCGGCTTCCAGCAGGGCCTTGGTGGCTACGATGAAACCGGGCGTGCAGATGCCGCACTGTAAGGCGGCGTTCTCGAGGAACGACTGCTGAATCGGGTGCAGGCCCTCGGCAGACGCTACGCCTTCAATCGTGTTGACCTCGGCGCCCTGGGCCTCGACGCCCAGCACCAGGCACGAGCAGACGATGCGGCCGTCCATGTTGACGGTGCAGGCGCCGCAGTTGCCGTCGTTGCAACCCTCTTTGGAGCCGGTCATGCCGACCACGTCGCGCAGGCACTCCAGCAGGCTTTGTCGCGGCTCGCAGAGAAAGTCGGTCTGGTTGCCGTTGATGGTAGTCGTTACGTGGACAAGTCCGGGCATATTATTCCTCCCCTCGGGCGCGCCGGATGGCAATGTTCAGGGTGCGGCGGGTCAGCACGTCCACCAGGTGGTGACGCTGGCGGATGGTGCCGCGCATGTCGGTGATGGGCGTAGCGGCTTCGCTGGCCAGACGGCCGGCTTCGGCGATGGCCTCATCGGAAACGGCCTTGCCGGCCAGGCTGTCGCCGGCGGCGGAGGCCAGGATGGGCGTCGGCCCAACGGACGCCAGCGCGATGCGCGCCGACTGGATGGTCTGGCCGGAGGCGTCCAGTTGCACCGAGGAAGAGACGCCCGCCACGGCAATGTCCATCTCGTTGCGCGGAATGAACCGCAGGTAGGCGGTGCCGGAGTTCGCGGCCGGCGCCGGCAACTGGATGGCAACCAACAATTCGCCGTTTTCCAGCGCGTTGCGGCCCGGGCCAGTGCAGAAATCCTCCGCCGGCATGGTCCGCCAGCCGTTGGGCCCATTGATGTGAGCCTCTCCGCCCAGCGTGATCACCGGGGGGATAGTGTCTCCCGACGGCGCGGCGTTGCACAGGTTCCCGCCGACGGTTGCGCGGCCCTGAATCTGGATGCTGCCGATCATGCCGGCGGCGTCAATCAGCCCGGGATAGGCGGCGGCAACCGCGGAATCCTGGTAAATCCGGTAGCACGGAACCGCGGCGCCGAGCTGCAACCCGTTGTCGCTCAGGTTGAGCGTGTTCAGCTCGGGAATCTTTTTCGTGTCCACCACGACGTCGGCTTCACGCCGGCCGCCGCGCAACTGGACCAGCACGTCCGTGCCGCCGGCCAGGGGCCGGGCGCGGTCGCCGTTGGCAGCCATGATGGACACGGCTTCACTCAGGGATGTGGGGGCTTGGTAGTCAATAGCTCGCATGGGCACCTCCTCCGGCGCAGATTATAGCAACCAATAGCGGCCCTGTCAGTAGGACGGCGTTTCGTATCAAGGACAGCAGCGTTGCTCTCAAATACAGCGCTACGGTCAGTATTGCACGGAACGGCGGTTATCATACCCGCAACCCGCACCGGGCGCAAATGGCCCGGCGCAGCGGACAGGGCAATCGCATTTCAACCTTTGGGTCTCTGGTCCGGCGCTCCCGACTACCGTCATACCGGCGAAAGCCGGTATCCAGCGCCTGCAATCTGTGGTTTCGCTGCCGTTGTCTTCACTCTGCGGCCTCTGGACTCCGGCTTTCTCCGGAGTGACGAGCCTGTAAATTCCAAATGCGATTGCCCTGGTGCAGCGGACGCTACGGATGGTTGAAGATGTCGGACACGGCGCAAGCAAAACCGGGCAGTATCGGCTCGCAGGTCAGCGTGTCTCCCATGCCAAAGCGTTGCGCGTCGCCGTCGTCGCGATAGGTGATTATCTCCCGAGTGGCGATGTGCGCCGCCAGCGCCAGCCGCACGCCGGTGTCCAGCCATATCTGCGCCCGGACTCGCGCCTGGGCAACGGAGTAGTCTGGCGAAACCACTTCCACTGCCAGGTCGGGAATCAGCCCGAAAACGTAGCCGCGGTCTGGCAGGGTCATGGTGATGCGCTCGTGAGATATGAAAGCACAATCAGGCGCGCGGACGGTATCGGGATTCTGCTCAATATAGATACCGGGGCCGCCGGTGACGATGCCCAGATTGCGCGGCCGCACAAAGTTGCCGAATCGCATGATGAATTGGGCGACGATGAATTCGTGCATGAAACCGGGCGGCGGCATTTCTACCAGTTCTCCTTTCACCAACTCGTAGTTTTTGCCGTCGTCGGGCATTGCCAGAAATTCATCGGCGGTGAGCAGTGTCTTGGCGGTGGTCATTGCATGACCTCCAAAGGCGCAGCGTGGTCGTCGGATGTGATGCGTAGGGGCTGCCCGCAGTATAACGCAGTCAGCCCTACCGCCTCATCATCCCTTCAAGCCGCTCCTTCACATCTGGCCACTCGCTGTCGATGATGCTGAAATACACCGAGTGCCGGTTCACCCCGTCCTTGGCGATGCGGTGATTACGCAGCACGCCCTCCTGCACGCCGCCGATGCGCTGAATCGCCCGCTGCGACCGCTCGTTGCGGTGGTCGGCCTTGAGGCACACCCGCAGCGCGTCGTGATCCTCAAAGGCGTGGCGCATCAGCAGGTACTTGCACTCGGTGTTGACCGCGGTACGGCGGTAGGGCGCTCCGTACCACGTCATGCCGATTTCCACCGCCCGGTTGGGCCGGTCGATGTCCGAGTACCCGGTGGATCCGATGGCCCGGTCATCGGCAAGGTGTATTACCGCGAACTGCAACCGCGCCCCCGTTTCGTTGCGGCCCATGCACATGTTCACCCACTCCCGCGTGTGGTCCAGGCTGGTGAACGGTTCGCCGGTCAGGTAACGCCAGATGTCCTCCTCCTGGCCGAATTCGTACAGGCTCTCCGCGTGCTGCTGTCCAATGGGTTCCAGGCGCACGTGCTGGCCGGTAATGATTATCGGTTGTGGGTCCATAAGTTCAGCTCCTCAGCATCTTCTCCAGCCGGTCCTTCACCCCCGGCCATTCGGTGTCAATGATGCTGTAATAGACCGAATGACGGTTCGCCCCGTCCCACGCGATGCGGTGATTCCGCAGCACGCCATCGCGCACCGCGCCGATGCGTTCAATGGCCCGCTGCGACCGCTCGTTGCGGTGGTCGGTCTTGAGGCACACCCGCAGCGCGCCCAGGTCGTCAAAGGCGTGGCGCAGCATCAGGTACTTGCACTCCGTGTTGACGGAGGTGCGCTGGTAGTCCACCCCGTACCACGTCATCCCGATTTCCAGCGCTCGGTTGGGCCGGTCGATATCCAGGTAGCCGGTGGAGCCGATGGCCCGTTCCTCCAAGCCGTGCATCACCGCAAACTGTATGGTGGTTCCGGCCTCTCTTGCGGCAACGCAGCTCTCAATCCAGGCGCGCGCGTCGTCCAGGTCTGCGAAAGCCGGACGCGGCAGATAGCGCCAGATGGATTCATCCTTACCAACCGCGTACAGGTCACGGGCGTGCTGCTGCCCGATGGGTTCCAACCGAACGTGCTCGCCGACCAATATGACCGGTTGTAAGTCCATGATGTCCGCATCGTGCGTGGCGTCCGGGCTTTGGAGTTTGCCGTAATAAGGCCTCGTTGGCTCAACACCGTCCTCCCTGCACCAATCGAGATAGTCTTCAACGGAGATCTCAAACTCCTTGCGCAGTTGCTTGACATCCGTTGCCTCGAACACTGCCGAGAAGCCAGGACGTGCGTTCACCACCGTTCCAAACAGAGCCTGCGCCGCGTCGTTATATGCAACCGCCGCGATGTAACCCTTGTACTCCATCATACATTCCATCATGGACTGACTCCAATGTCATTAAAGAAGTTCGCTACTGTCCGGACAGCTGGCTGACTCAGGACCGGACGGGGATGCCGGCGATGCACTATCGCGCTTATCGTATCTCTCCTGAACCTGACCCGGGAACCAGATCCCTCCGAAATTTCAACGTCCAGCGCTCTCATCAGGGAAATCACTTCCGCCCACCGAATGTCCGATGCCGTCGGCCTGGCGAAGATCCGCTCCAGCGTCCGCTGATACCTCGAACGTAGCGTCACGAAACTGCCAAAGCGTCGTCTTCCTGCTTACTTGCGTAGGGTAGTGGCGGCAGCGGATCAACCCCGTCCTCAACGCAGGATTCCAAATATATGTCCACGGACAGTTCAAATTCCTGCTGTAGTTGATGCACTTCCTTTGCGACGAAGGTAGCGATTGGATATGGCTCGGTGTTCGCGACCCACCCGCAATATGATTGCACAGCATCGTCGTATTCGAACGTGGGCAAATAGCCTTTGTATTCTTTCATGACGTCACTCCAAGTCTGTCCAGAAAACCGGCAATTGTACGGACAGCGGCTTGATCTAAATTCGGTTCGTGCGGGCGATCCACAACCACGCGGGTCGGACCCTGCCTGAACAATACCCGCGAACCGGCCCGTTCCGAAATTTCAACGTCCAGCGCTCTCATCAGGGAAATCACATCCGCCCACCGTATGTCCGACGGCGTTGGTCTCGCGAATATACGTTCCAGCGTCCGCTGGTGCCTCGACCGCAACATCGTAATGATAGCAGAGGGTGACGATGCGGCCTAATTATCTCCGCTGGCTGCTGGCTGAGGCGCGCGCGTCTCCGTGCCAATCCACCGCCGCCGGGACCTTGCCGGTGGATCCGGCCGCGTGGCAAACAGGAACGCCACCGCGCTCACCAGGTACAGCGGCGTGAACACCGCCAGCACCCAGTAATAGTTCCCCACCGCGTCCCAGACCAGGCCGGACGCATACGGGGAGATGAACATTCCCACGTTCATGAACAGGCTCATAAAGCCCATCAGCGTGGCGAAACGCGCCCGCCCGTAATAGTCGCTGAGCATCAGCCAGTTCACCGACGTTATGCCTTCCACGATGGCGATGCCCACCACGAACAGCAGCAGCCCCGAAATGCCCGGCACTATCCATAGCCCCGCCATGCCCACCGCCCCGATGGCCATGCCCACCGCCAGCAACACGTTGCCCCGGAACCTGTCCGACGTTACCCCCATGATGAACCGCAGCGGAATCCCCAGGAAGAACATCGCCGCCACCCACGCCGACGCCTCGTTGGCCGAAATGCCTCGCCCTTCCATGATTGGGAACACGTGCACCAGCATCCCGTTAGTGACGGACACCCGCAGGATCGCGCCCACCATGATGAACCAGTAGGTGGGCGTCTTGATGGCCTCCATGAAGGTGAACCCTTCGCTCGCCGCGCGGCTCCGCCGCCCGCCGGAACTGCCGGAGGCCGCATCGTCCGGCACGTCTCCGTCCGGCAGCAGCCCCATATCCTCCGGCCGGCTCCGAATGAAAAACGCCGCGGGAATGGTCATCACCAGGATGAAAACCCCGGTCCAGAGGATGGTGTCCCGCCAGCCGATCTGCTGGATGCCCAGGTTCAGCAGCAGCACAACGAACGCCCCGCCGCCGGCAAACGCCGTCATCAGCGTGGACATCGCCACCGACCGCCGTCGAATGAACCACTGGTTCACCGCCGCCATCAGGGTCTGCCCGAACCCAGCGCTCTTGCCCAGCGAGATTATGCCCGAGAACAGGACGATCAGTTCCCAGTAGGAGTCAGCCCGCGACAGCAGGATGGTGCCGATTCCCACCATCAGCCCGCCCCCCAGCACCATTGGCCGCGCCCCGAATTTGTCCACCGCCCAGCCGATCAGCGGCCCGCCGGCGCTGCCTTCTGCCCGCGCCAGGCTGAACACCAGCGACATCTGCGCCGCCGTCAGGTTCAGGTCGGTCTGTATCGGCGTGAAGAAGCGCGGGAACCCCTGTGAAATCGAGCCGTTCCCGAACATCCCCACAAAAGAGGAAACGACGACCACCCACCATCCGTAGAAGATGCGAGGCCGTCGCCGCGCTGCGTAATCTGTCGTATTTTCCACGATGCAAGATTATAGGCATCCCGCCCCAATACGGTCAAACGGGCCGCCTGACCGTTGGGGCGAATTTCGGTAGCGTTGCAATTTAGGTGGTTTCCGTTTGTAGGGGCGACCGGCCGGCCGCCCCTACCTGTTCCGGCGGTGGTGTATGTAGGATTAAACCATCTATGACGGAACGCTACCCAAATTTCTCGCCTTCTTGACATCCCATGCTCGCTACACTAACTTGCGCCTACAATCGAAACCGTTTGCACGCACGCAAAGGAGGCATATCATGGCCCGTATTGGCGGACTCGGCCACGTTGGCATCTACGCCACCGACCTGATGAAAATGCGCGATTTCTACACCCGTGTGATGGGACTGCAAATCGCCGACGAAGACCTGGAACAGCGCCGCATGGTGTTCCTCAGCTCCGACCCCGTGGGCGAGCACCACGAATTCGTATTGATGGCGGGTCGCGTTACCACCGACGATGCCCAGGTGATCCAGCAGATCTCGTTCCACGTTCCATCCATTCAGGACATGCGCGAGTACAAAGAGCGCATCGACGCGGAGAACCTGACCATCGACCGCATCGTCAGCCACGGCAACGCATTCGGCATGTACTTCTTCGACCCCGAGGGCAACCGCATCGAGCTGTACTACAAGACCGGCTTCCCCGTCCCGCAGCCCCACGGCGATCCCCTCGACCTCAGCCGCAGCGACGAAGAACTGCTGGACGAAGCCCGCGAACTGCTCCACACCAAGCGCTAACCCACCCGCCGCACCCAACGCCGCCGTCGCCGATCCATTCCGCGGCGGCGGCTTCTCATTTACTCCCTCTCCCTTGATGGGAGAGGACTGGGGTGAGGGTGCATTTAACATAATCAATGGCCGCTGCACAAAACGCCACCAACCCCGTCGCCTATAACGAACTGCCGCCCCGCTATCATCGGTGGAAGTGGCAGGTCCTCATATCCTTCTGCGCCTTCTACCTGTTCGTCTATACCGGCAGGTTCAACTTCTGGCCCACGTCGCCCCTCATCAAGGACGACCTGCTCCTCACCAACATCGAAATCGGCGTCATCAACGCCATGCTCCTGTGGGGCTTCATGCTGGGCGACCTGGTGCATGGCCGCCTGTCCGAAGCCTACGGACTGCGCCTCTGGGTGATGCTGGGCGCGATCTTCACCACCATTTTCAACTGGGGCGCGTCCTTCGGTACTTCTGCCCTCACCTTCGCCATCCCCTGGGGCCTGGCCGGGTTCGTCAACGCCGCCTGCTGGTCGCCCGCCATCAGCATGATCAGCCAGTGGTGGCCCCGCCGGGAACGCGGTATTGCCATGGGCATCCTGGGCACCGTGACCGGTGGCGCGATGCTGCTCATGTGGTGGCTGAGCAGCTGGGTCGCCGCCGAATGGGGCTGGCGCGCCGCCTTCCGCTACCCGCCCCTGATGATCGCGGCCCTGGGCATCGCCTTCTACTTCCTGACCCGCAACCGTCCCCGCGACGCCGACCTGCCTGAGTACATCGAGGAAGACGAAATATCGGCCGAGCCGGAATCGGTAAGCGATGAGGAACTCAAGGGGTTCGGCCCCTACAAGCTGCTGCTCACCAACTCCCGATTCCAGCTCGCCTGCCACGTCAAGGGCCTGGAGAACGTCGCCCGCTACGGCCTCACTACCTGGGTGCCCCTCTACTACTTCGAGGCCGGCGGCTTGGACATCACCCAGACCGTGCTCATCACCTTCCTGCTGCCCCTGGGTTACCTGATTGCGCCACCGGTGTCGGGCGTCATCTCCGATAAGCTGTTGGGCAGCCGGCGGCGTCCGCTGGTACTCGCGTCCTGCTTCTTCTCCGCCGCCGCGCTGGTGGTTATTGCGTTGGCTCCGCCGTCCAACGCCTGGCTGGGCGCGGCGCTGATGCTGTGGGGCGGCGTCAGCATGGGCGTGTCGCTCATCTCCACCATCTCCGTGGACCTGTCCGGCCGCAAGATGGCCGGCACCGGCGCCGGCGTCCTCGACGCCCACGGCTACCTCTACGCCGGCGCCCAGGCGCTCATCTTCAGCGTCCTGCTGGACATGGCCGGCAGCCCCTGGCCCATCGTATTCCTGGTGATGGCCGCAACCCGCCTGATTTCGGCGGCGATGATCAGCCGCGTGCGGGTGTAACGCTCAAAGCGGCCGCCGCATGAAGCAGTGGACTTCGCCATACGGCCCGCCGGAGAGCGATTCGGCACTGCGGTGCTCGATTAACGGCCCTCTGCCCATTTTGCTGCGCCACACTCCGTTGGACGTTTGAACGCTCGCGTGCTCCCATGCGCCTTGGTCCTCTTGAAGGCAATCTTGTGGTAGCCCGGTTCGACGCTGCCGTCTTCACATTCCTCGTATCCCAACCCGGCGAACGCTTGCCGCAGGCTTGCGATGCTGTTCGACCGCGTGGCGTGTGGAGGCCAATAGCGGTCGGGTGTATGGGCCCACCACTGGTTCGTGTCCCATGCGGCGTACGCGATGCAGTTGTGCGTATTCGATGGCGGGTCCACTACGGTGAATCCTTCGTCGCGTAGATGGGGGAATGAAATGTTAAGCCATGTTAGCCACCTAGGCGTAACCATTGCGTTCGCCCCATTGCAGCCAGGAATTCTGCATCGCTGCAATGTTGCCGTAATCGGCTGGCGATACCGGGTCCGCTCCTGTTATCTGTTGCAGTGCTTCGAACCAGTGGCCTTCTTGCGAACGCATACTCTCAAGAATCAGTGGTACCACGGGCTGCCCCATGCTGATGATTTCACGGAGGGCAGGGTGCGCATTTATACGCTCTGAGTTCGACAGGAAGAAGGTCTCTTCTTCCCACCGCTCGGCTAGCGCTTCAAATCGCTCTCGGTCGGCCGGCTCCAAGTCCACCGTGGCGCCGTGCTTGGCATCGACCTGCCGGCCGCGCTGTGACGACGCTGACGTTGATTGCGATGACGATGTGCTCACGGTGATAACCCCCCAGCCGGATTGCGCTTATGCCCCATTCTAGCATCCTTGCTCATAGCCTCATGCAATATAATCCCCCCTGAACGGCGACGAGCCAAACCAACGAGGACACAATGCCGGCCACCAACCCAACATCCGCCGTCGCGGCCTACTTCACCGAACTGCGCCGGATTCAGGCATCAGGCGGCGCAACCGGCGAACGCTCCGCCTACGGCGCGTTGACCGACCTGCTCAACGCCGTGGGCGACACCCTGCGCCCCAAGGTCTTCTGCGTGCCCGAACTCGCCGACCAGGGCGCCGGCCATCCCGACTTCGGACTCTACACGACGCGCCAGACCCAGCGCGGCCGCGGCCAACGCCAATCCCAGCAGCAGCGCCAACGCCGGAGCCAGCTCCCCGAGCGTGGCGTGGTGGAGGTCAAATCCGCCGCTGACGACGCCTGGCTCACCGCCGACGGCGAGCAGGTCAGCCGCTACTGGCAGCGTTACCGCCAGGTGTTGGTCACCAACACCCGCGACTTCGTGATGGTGGGCGAGGACGCCAACGGCCAACCCGTCCGTCTGGAAACCTTCCGCCTGGCAGATTCGGCGGCGGACTTTGCGGAACGGTTGGAGCATCCCCGCGCCTTCGCCAACGCGATCGGCGTCGGCCTGGGCGAATACCTCTGCCGCGCCCTGTCCAACACGGCGTCGCTGGCGGAACCGAAAGACCTGGACTGGCTGCTGGCGTCATACGCGAGGGACGGCCTGGCCCGCGTGGAACGCGCCGGCGATACTACCTCCCTGGATGCCGTGCGCGTCGCGCTGGAGGAATCCCTGGGCGTGCGCTTTGAGGGCGACCGGGGCGCGGCGTTCTTCCGCTCCACCCTGGTGCAAACCCTGTTCTACGGAGTCTTCTCCGCGTGGGCCTTGTGGGCCCGGCAGACGCCAGCGCCGGCCGGCCCTTTCAACTGGCGCGAAGCCGTCTGGCATCTGCGCGCCCCGGTGCTCCGTGCCCTGTTTCAGCAGCTTTCCGACCCCGGACGCCTGCAACCCCTGGGGCTGGTGGAGGTGCTGGACTGGGCCGCCGCTGCGCTCAACCGGGTCAACCGCGCCGACTTCTTCGCCCGCTTCCGCGAGGGCGAGGCCGTGCCCTACTTCTACGAACCCTTCTTGCAGGCTTTCGACCCCGAACTCCGCAAGCAGCTTGGCGTCTGGTACACCCCCTCCGAGGTGGTACGGTACATGGTCGCTCGCGTTGACCGCGCCCTGAAAGACGACCTCGGAATTGCCGACGGCCTCGTCGCCGACAACGTCTATGTCCTGGACCCCTGCTGCGGCACCGGCGCGTACCTGGCCGAAACCCTGCGCCGCATCGCCGCCAACCTGGAGGGCAAGGGCCTGGGCGCGCTGGCCGGCGCCCGCGTCAAGCAGGCCGCCACGCAGCGAGTGTTCGGCTTTGAGATTATGCCCGCCCCCTACGTCGTCGCCCACTTGCAGGTGGGCCTGGCCATGCAGGAACTGGGCGCGCCGCTGTCGGATGATGACGCGAACTCCATTTCAGGTTCAGACGAGCGGGCCGGCGTCTTCCTCACCAACGCGCTGACCGGATGGGAGCCGACGGTGCAGAAGCCCCTGCCCTTCCCGGAGCTGGAGGAGGAACGAGACCGCGCCGAACGGGTCAAGCAGGATACCCCCGTGCTGGTCATCATCGGCAACCCGCCCTACAACGGTTTCGCCGGCGTCGCTGTGGACGAGGAGCGCGAGCTGTCCCAAGCCTACCGAACCACCCGCCGGGTGCGCCGTCCCGAGGGGCAGGGCCTCAACGACCTCTACGTGCGCTTCTTCCGCATGGCGGAACGCCGCATCGCCGAAAAGACGGGCCGGGGCGTGGTTTGCTACATTTCGAACTACTCGTGGCTGGATGGCCTCTCCTTCACCGGAATGCGCGAGCATTTCCTGGACGCCTTCGACCTGATCCGCATCGACAACCTGCATGGCGACCGTATCATCTCCGAGTACGCCCCCGATGGCGCAACCAGCGAAACCGTATTCGCGCTGGCCGGCCAATCGCCGGGCATTCGCGTAGGCGTCAGCATTGCGCTGATGTCCAAAATGCCCGACGCCAAGCCGCCGAACCAACGCCTGCTGTACCGGGATTTTCACCAGGCCAGGGCCGGCGAAAGGCGTCGGGCTTTACTGGACAGTCTGGACGCGCCAAGCCTTGATTCCGGCTATACGCCATTGTCGCGCAACGTTGCGCTGGGTCTGCCGTTCAAGCCGGCGGCGGTAAGCGACGGTTGGCAGCATTGGCCCTCGCTGCCCGACCTGTTCCCAACGTCCTTCCCCGGCGTCAAGACCAGCCGTGACGGTTTCCTCGTTGACGTTGACCTTGACCGCCTGCAACGCCGCATCGCCGACTACTTCAACCCTGACCTCAGCCACGACGAAATCGCCCGCCGCTACCCGTCGGTGATGAAATCCACCCGCCGCTACGACGCCCACGCCATCCGCAACACCCTGCTGCAACGCGGCGGTCCCGTTAACCTCCCCGATCATCCCCGCGACCTCCCCCGTCATTCCCGCGAAAGCGGGAGTCCAGAACCCGCCGAATCCGGCTTCGTCCGATACGCCTATCGTCCCTTCGATAACCGCTGGCTATATTGGGATGCCGGCACCAAGCTGCTCGACGAAAAGCGCGCCGAATATATGCCCCATGTCTTAGAGGGGAATCTGTGGCTTTCAGCAGTTCCGCGTCTGCGGAGGGACTCTGCTGAATCTCAATCCGCGTTCACTACGCACCTGGCATCGTTGCACCTTAATGAATGGGGCGCCAGCATGTTCCCCATGTGGCTGCGCGACAACTCCCTCACACTCGGCGGCGATGGCGCCCAGCGCAGCCCCAACCTTTCGCCAGCCGCGCAAAACTACCTGGACCGGCTGGGCTTGAGCGTGGACGACCTCTTTCACCACGTCATCGCCGTGCTGCACAATCCCCAATACCGCGCCGCCAACGCCGGGGCTTTGCGGATGGAGTGGCCGCGCATCCCCCTGCCCGGCTGGCCGGACGGCTCGGCAGACGGCGCGGCGGACGAACTGGCCGCCTCGGCGGCCCGGGGCCGGCAGTTGGCCGCGCTGCTGGATTCCGATACTCCCGTCGCCGGCGTAACGGACGGCGCGTTGACGCCGGCCATGGCCGCCATCGCCGTCCCATCCACTACCAACGATGGCAACATGGACGGCGACGACTTCGCGGTGACAGCCGGCTGGGGACACCACGGTTCTGGCGACGCCGTGATGCCCGGCCAGGGTCGGGTGGTTGAGCGGGACTACACCGACGACGAACGGGCGGCGCTGGGGGACGCTATCGCCGCGTTGGGCGACACCACCTATGACATCTACCTCAACGACCGCGCCTACTGGCGCAACGTGCCGGCGAGTGTCTGGAACTACCAGCTGGGCGGCTACCAGGTCCTCAAAAAGTGGCTGTCGTACCGGGAGATGCGGGTGCTGGGGAGGGCGCTGACGGTGGAGGAGGTGCAGGCGTTTGCGGAGACGGCGCGGCGGGTGGCGGGGATTTTGGGGTTGGGAAACGGCGCGTGAGCCGACACGTTAAGGCGGGAGTGGCGGTGTTATAATTCGCATACTGCGCGAGAATCCCGCGGCGGGCCGCCGGCCTGTATCTGGCAGGGTATCGTCCTTCCTGCTCATGTCTAAGGGGTCGCTGGTATGCCGGACCACCTGACCTTCATAATTCACTCGGTCGATGAGCGTTCCTCACTCGACCTGCTGGTCAAGTCGCTGGAGGACATCCAGCGGCTGCTGCGTCACGTTGACTACGCCATCTACCGGCAGGGCAGCCGGATGGGTTGGGCAGTCCATAGCCTCAAGTCCAGCGCGCCAACCCTGACGCTGGCGCCGCGCCGCGATGACCGGCAGGCCGTGGCGATTGTCGGCGATGGGCTACGTCTGGTGACGGAAGGAACGGACCAGCCGCCGCAGTACTTCACCGAGCCGGCATTGGAGAACTTGAAGAAGATGAGCCGACTGTTTCGGGGCGAAAGCCGAGCCCGGTCGCTGTCGGTGCTGGTGGACCACAATAAAGTGGCTACGATAGAGGATGACATCGCCGACAAAGCGGATCGTGTTCTCTCTTCCGGCTACCACAACCTCGGCTCGTTGCAAGGCCGGCTGGACGCAATCAACGTTCACCGGACTCCGACCGCTACTATCTGGGACCGGGTAAGTGGTGCACCAGTGCGTTGTCGTTTCCCACGTGAGGAAACCGACCGGGTGAAAGAACTTCTCCAGCAACTGGTTACCGTCACCGGCGACGTTCACTATTTTTCCAACGGCCGGCCGCGCTCCGTAACCGACGTCGTTGCAATCGAACAGTTGGCGACGCCGGATCAATACTTGGAAAAAGCGGGATTCGGCACTATTCCCGACCGGCGTGTGCGAGAAATCGGAGCCGCCGAATGGCTTGCTGAGGTACGCGGCACGAGGGAATAAGAGCTATGTCGGCGCAGCGACGGTTGTGGGACTCAAACGTGATAATCGGTTATCTTGCCGGTCAGGAGGACCTGAAGGACGCTTGTGAGAATATCATTGCCAGTGCTGAGCGTGGCGATGTCGAGATAGTCATTGCGACGATGGCGATGACCGAAGTCGCTTACCTGGAGGGCTTGAGCGACGAAGAGTCCGAAATGAAGATCAGCGAGTTTTTCAGCCGCAATTACATCATCCCCGTGGCGATTGATATGCACGTGGCGGCCATTGCCAGGCGGCTGATAAGAAAGTACCGAACCGGGCCAAAACTTAAGCCTCCTGACGCCGAGCACCTTGCTACCGCCATGCAATGGCAAATACCCGTACTGGAAACGACCGACCCTGACCTGCTGCGGCTTGACGGCTTGGAGCGGTTTGAAGGCCACCAAGAAAACCCGACTATAACTATCCGCCGCCCCTTTTACGAAGGAACCCGCCCCATGTTCTGACGTTCCCCCGCCGGCGCGGGAGAAATACTATGCCAGCCAATCAAGCGCTGCTCGCCCGTATCACCGCCCGCTCTGATGCATTCGGCGGCAAGCCCATCATCCGCAATATGCGCGTATCGGTGGAACTGAGCCTGAGCCTGCTGGCGCAGGGCGTCGCCCAGGAGGACATCCTGGACGACTACCCCGACCTGGACCGGACGACCTCCGCGCCGGCATCGCCTACGCCCACGCCGTAATTTCCGGCGACACGCTGGCCGCCGTTTCAGTAGAGTAGTTGCGCGGACGATTCGCCATCATCGCGGCCATACCGCGCAACTGGCGTCCTTCGCCGTCGCACCCGACCCCGACCCATAGCGGCGCGGCGCCCGTTGACCAACGTCCAGGTGGTTTATATGCTGATCGTATCAAAGGCGCGTCCGACCGCCGGCAACGGAGCGTTACATGCACAGAACAAACCGCGCCATCCAAGTAACGGAAGAGATAATCCGCAAGGACCTTCCCGCACACCTCGGGGAGGGATTCCGCATAAGCCACATCGAAAGCACTTCCATGCGACGAAAGAAGCGTGATGTGAACTACATGACGGTGTACTTTGAACCGGGCCATCCGCCCCTCGACGAGGACGCCATCATGGAGTTCGAACTCGGACTGCACGAAAGGCTCATGGGCCAACATATCTTCGACGTACCCGCGGTCGCCTATATCGACCGGGAGGACGACGTTACGTGACGGCGCCCCAACCGGGCATTCCTTTTCAGCCACCGACGCCCCTGGATCCTTGGGCGCTGATTGACTCGGTACGCGATACACTCAATCGGGCGGCCCATGGTACGCCCGTGTCGCGCGAGACTTTCCACCGCGCCGTTAGCACAGCCTACTACGCGGTATTCCACGCACTGGCGCGAAATAACGCCGACAACATCATCGGCGCTCCGACGAACCCATCAATGGCGTTGGACTGGGTCGACGCCTATCGCAGGATGCGTCACGGTTACGCGGCGTACCAACTCCGGCAGCATATATCCACGTTGGACAGAAACGGTCGCGAGTTTAGCATCCGCTTCATAAACCTGAAAACCGCGCGAGAAACGGCCGACTACAACCCAAACGCCGTTTTCAACCTGGCATCAGTCAGTCTTTGGCTGAACCGCGCAATAGCGGCCCTGAATAACCTGGACGCTATGAGTCCAACCGACAAACGAACGATCACCAATATCGTCCTCTCCGGCCACCCATGAATGCCGGGAACGGCAGAAGTTGTTTCTACAACCATCATTGCCGTCCGCCCTCTGCTGGATGGTAATATCTGCTCACCATGCTGCGTTTTTTGGGACGGTTCTCCTATCGCCTGTACATCTTCGCCCTGGTGGTTGCGGTGGTGATCGTGGCGGCTCTCGCGCTCTTTCGACCCCTGACCACCGCCATCCACACCGCCGCCTTCGCCGCGCAGGTGCTGCCTTCGCCGGTCAAGCCGCAACCCTGGCTGGCCAGCGAACCGGAGCATGTCGTCGCCGAGTTCCCCCGCTACGACGGCAGCATGGGAAATGGCGACATCTACGTCATCCCCGACGGCAAACGCCGCGCCGGGCTGCTGATTTTCCTGGGCGCCAACGCCGCCGGCGCCGACGACCCCGACGTGGTCAACCTGGGCCGGGCCCTGGGCCGCGCCGGCTTTGCCGTCATGTACTACTGGTCGCCCACCATGGGCGAGCAGGCCCAGGTTGACGCCGGCGAAGTCGCCAGCATCGTGGCCGCCTTCGACCACCTGCGCCGGCAGGAATTTGTAGATCCCGACCGCGTCGGCCTGGCCGGCTTCTCCGTTGGCGCGTCATTCGCCCTGGTCGCCGCCGCCGACCCGCGTATCGCCGACGGTATCGCCTTCGTCAATGCCTTCGGCGGCTATTACGACACCGCCGACCTGATGGTCCAGATCGCCGCCGGCCGCGCCATCGACAACGGCGGCGACGTTCCCTGGGAGGTGGATCGCCTCACCCGCCAGGTGTATGACAATATGCTTACGCCCGCGTCCGAATCTCCCGCCGCCCGCGCCCTGCTGGAGGGAACGGAGTCCGTCGCCGAAGCCCGCGCCCGCTACGCCGAGTTGCCCGAATCCTTCCGCGCCGAGGTCGATTCCATAGCGCCATCCCACCACATCACCCAGTGGAGCGCTAACACCGTCATGCGCGTCATGCACGACCGGGGCGACCCATTGATCCCTGTGGGCGAGTCCCGCCGCCTGGTCCAGGCGTTGCAGCAGCAGCGTCCCGACGTATCCGTCTATTACACCGAAACCGACATCTTCCGCCACGTGCGCCCCGACGCCGAAACCGACCTGAAATCCATGCTGGCCGGCGCGTTCCAGCTCTACCGCCACATGTACCACATCGTCGCCGTCGCCCGCCAACCGTCCCGCTGACGCCGCTGAGTGGATCCGGCTTCTCCGCCATCATCCACCCGCTGCCAAAGCAAAGGCAGGCTAGGGATGCTTGCTGAGGTCAAGCGTCTCGGCATAGCGTGGCGCCTCAGGGGGAAGGCCCGGCTCCGATGGTTCCAGGAAAGTCACACTGTTATAGAAGTCGTCCAGCGCAATGAACGTACCATTCTGCTCGGCCCATTCCCGCATTCGGCGGTTGCAACTGTGGCGCCACGACAGTACTTCAATGCGCCAACCTCGGCGGTGCATCCGTTCCAGGTCGGCGTGAAATCCAGCGCCATCCATAAATCCGGCGCCGTCTCCAGTCAGCAATACCACGATGCCGGGATCGCCGTTGTAATCCAACGAATCGCGGAGCATCTGTACTTGCAACTCCTGATCGACGCCAATCTCACGGCCTTGCAAAGCTCCTCGCTCTTGCAAGTGTACGGTGACTCCTTCGTTTTCCAGGCGATTCCACACTTGTCGCAGCGGAGGCGGCACTGATCCTACCGCAACAGCTCTCTCGATTTCGCGGTCGTTCCGGGCCAACGCAAGCAGATTGGCGAAGTGAATGCGGAACCTGCCGTACACTGTCTCGCCTTCTTCCTCTGCCGCCACATACTGCCCGCTGATGAAAATGTTGCTGTTGTCCCAATAGATGAAAACTTTATCCATTTCGCATTCGTCCGTCGTTTCTTTCTGACGTTCTATCTTATCATCCGCTATCGTGAAGGAACCGCCGCAAACAGCCCACCATCACAGTAACCTGTAATTTGCGTGTGGGATTACGTAAACTTGCGCTATAATATCGCCGCTCTGCGCGGCCGGCCCGCGCGTCCCTATCGCCGGAGGTGATACTGCGATATGAAACCACTGGAAGGCATCAAAGTGCTCGACTTGACCCGCGCCCTGGCGGGTCCCTTCTGCGCCCTCATGCTGGGTGACTACGGCGCCGATGTCATCAAAATCGAGCGCCCCGGGGTTGGAGACGACACCCGCAAGTGGGGGCCGCCCTTCATCGGGGAAGAGTCCGCGTATTTCCTGAACGTCAACCGCAACAAGCGTAGCCTGACCCTCAACCTGCGCGACGAAAAAGCGCAGCAGGTCTTTCTGCAACTGGCTGCCGACGCCGACATCATCGTTGAGAACTTCACCCCCGACGTGATGCCCAACTTCAACCTGGCCTACGAGGACGTGAAAAAGGTCAACCCGGCCATCATCTACTGTTCCATCTCCGGCTTTGGGGCCACGGGGCCCTATCGCAACCGCCCCGCCTACGACCAGATCATGCAGGGTATCAGCGGTCTGATGAGCATCACCGGCGACCTGGGCGGCGACCCGCAGAAGGTCGGCATCGCCGTCTCCGACATCGGCGCCGGCATGTGGGCCGCCTTCGCCGTCATGGCTGCCCTGCACCACCGCAATACCGCCGGCAACGGGCAAGGCCAGTACATCGACCTCTCCATGCTGGACGCCCAGGTGGCGTGGATGACCTATCAGGCCGGCTACTACTTCGCCACCGGCGAAGCCCCCAAGCGGCTGGGCGCGGCCCACCCCACACTGGTTCCCTACCAGGCTTTCATGGGCAAGGACGGCAAGTATTTCAACGTGGCCGTCGGCTCCGACCGCCTTTGGGATCGCTTCTGCGAGGGCATCAACCGCATGGACCTTCACGAGGATCCCGACTACGCCAGCAACGGCGTCCGGGTCAACAATCGTTCCAGGCTGGTGCCGCTGCTGCAGGAATACTTCTTGCAGAAAGACGCGGACGACTGGGTGGCGGACCTCCAGGCCGTGAGCGTGCCCGCCGGCCCCATCAACGACCTTGCCGACGTTTTCAACGACGAGCAGGTGCTGCACCGGGAAATGCTGCTGGAAATGCCACACCCCACGCTTGGGAGCATCAAACAAACCGGCCTGCCCATCAAATTCTCCGACACCCCCGGCGGCCTGGACCAACCCCCGCCGCTCCTCGGCGAACACAACCATCAAATCCTTACCGGGCTGGGTTATTCGGACGCGGATGTGGAGCAAATGGCCGCCTCCGGCGTCATCTGACGGCGTCCGCTGTGTTTAGGGAGGGAGGATAATCATGGATCTGGGTTTGCAGGACACCGTCGCCCTGGTGGTGGACTCCCACCTCGGAATTGCTACGGCAGCCGCGGCGTCCCTGGCCAATGAGGGCGCTATCCTTTCGCTGACCGCGCCCGATAGCTATCACATGCGCCACGTCGAAATCGAGCTGGCGCGGTCGAACATCTCCCAGGAACGTTTCCGCGCCGTCATCGCCGACCTCAACCGGACGCGGGACATTCACCGGCTGGTGCGCGAGACCCTGCATCGCCAGAATGACATCGGCGTACTCGTCAACACGGTTCAGGAGGTGGACCCGGCCTCGGCCGTAGATCTCGAAGAGGAAAACATCGAGCCGGCCCTCGCCCGCAACTTCTTCTCCGCCGTGCAGCTGACCCGTGAAGTGGTGCCTCACATGAAGCGCCTGGGAATGGGCCGCATCATCAACCTGATCCCCTACTCCGCTATCGAAGTGTCCTCGGGCGGCACCCTGTCATCGTTGAGCCTGGCGCCGCTGCTGGCCTACTTCAAGGGCCTGGCATTGGAGCTCGCGTCCAGAAACATAACCATTAACAACATCATCTATTTTGGCGTGGAGTCCGACGAACCTGGAAGCGGCAGCCATGACGTGGACGCCAACTCCAATGATAATTCATCTGTCGCAGGCCCTGAGGAAGACGGAACGCACCGGAAAAAGCTTGAGGAAGATACCCCGATGCACCGGATGGCGAAGCCCCACGAGATTGGTGACCTGGTAGCCATGGTGGCCTCGGCCAAGGCATCCTACTTGACTGGCGCCAACATCATCCTCGACGGCGGCCGACATCGGCAATACTACGCCTGATCCCCTTCGGCAACGCGGCAAGGAGGAACCCCATGGCCAACGCGCAGATGATTCACGACGCCCAGGAATACCTTGCCCGTGAAAATGTACCCGGTTGGCTTATCTACGACTACCTCGGGTGTAACCCCGTTCTAGCCCAGGTCGCGCCCGCCTCCGGCCATGTGACCCGGCCCGTTTTCCTCTACGTGCCCGCATCCGGTTCGCCCACCTTGTTGACCCACCATGTGGACGCCGGAAAGTTTGCCGACACCGGGGTGGACTCCGTCGTGTACAGCAGCCGCGTCACCCTCGAATCTGCGCTGCGGGATACATTGGCCGGAGCCGCCAGCGTGGCCATGGAATACTCACCCCGCAACGGCCTGCCCCGCGTCTCCCGCGTCGATGCCGGCACGGTGGAACTGGTTCGGAGTATGGGCCCGGACGTGGTTTCCTCGGCGTACCTGATGCAATATGCCACACAGCGCTGGTCGCCGGAGCAATTGGCCGGCCACCAGCGCGCCGCCGACAAACTTGGGCGTATCGTCAACGAGGCCTTCGCGCGCATCGGTCAACGCCTTGCCGACGGTGTCACGGAGTTTGAAATCGCCGAGTTCATCCGCCGGCGGTTCGGCGAAGAGGGCCTGACCACTGCCGACGGCCCCATAGTGTCCACCAACGCCCACTGCTCCGATCCTCACTACGAACCCGCCGCCGAGGGCAGCAGCGTCATTGTCCCCGGCGACTGGGTACTCATCGACCTCTGGGCGCGGGAGGACACCCCGGGCAGCGTGTACGCCGACATCACCTGGACCGCCTACGTGGGTGACAATCCTCCGGAACGGAACCGGAAAATTTTCGACATCGTGCTCGGCGCCCGCGACGCTGCTCTTAACTTCCTGAAAGATGCCCACGCCGCCGGCGACCCGATCCAGGGCTGGCAGGCCGACGACGTTGCCCGCCGTTACATCACCGATCGCGGTTACGGGGAATACTTCACTCATCGCTTGGGCCACAGCATCTACCACACCGTCCACGGCGAGGGCGTCAATCTCGACAATTTCGAGACCCACGACACCCGGCGCATCATCCCCGGCGTGGGCTTCTCCATCGAGCCGGGCATCTATCTGCCCGAGTTCGGCGTTCGCTCCGAAATCGACGCCTACATGAGCGAGGACGGCCCCTACGCCTCATCCCCCGTGCAACGCGATATAGTTCTGATTACTGTGGCGTAATCGAACCCACGAAGTCAAGTTCCAGCCGTATGGTGTCATCCACGCTGAGGACAATGGCGACGCTGGGCTTGTTCATTCCGAAGTCGTCAAAGGTGAATTCCACTACGACCGAGCCTGACGCCGTGCCGTCCCCTGCGAAGTCTATTTCGCCATCCCAAATTACCTCGCGCGTCTGATCTTTGACCGTCAGGTCGCCGGTGATGTGAACATGCACATGTCCGCTGGCGTCAGCCAGTGACTCCGGCAACCCCTCAATCGACGTTGGCACAAACACCACCTCGGGATAGGTGTCCGTTTCCAGAGTCCGGTTGCGAACGTACCCGTCGCGCCGTCCGCTGTCCGTCCGCAGCGTGGCAGCTTGCACCGCGATGCGACTGTCCTCCGCGACCACCGCGCCGCTCTCGTCGAACGCGATGCTGCCCGCCACCTCCATGGTTTCGCCCACCGCCACGAAGAAACCGGTGTTGGCCAGCTCTTCTTCCACCCTGTAACGCGCGATGGTGCCTTCGCCTAGCGTAAACACCGCCGCGCCGCCGGACGGCGCAGCCTCAGGGGTAGCCGGTTCCGGTGGGGCTTCCGTGGGAACCGCCGTTGCCACCGTCCCTTCCGTCGGCGTTGGCGCCTCGGTCGGAATCGGCGCGACGGTGGCGGCAGCCGTTGGCGCTGACGTCGCCGCAATCGGGGCTGTGGTCGCCACAGCGGGTTCGGCGATACGCGCCGTCTCATCAGCGTGCCCTTCCGAGGAATCTCCGGCGCAGGCTGCCGCAAACATCGCCAGGGTGAGACCTGCGATTATGATGGCTATGACAAAATTGCGATTCAAGATCATGGGTTATCTCCCGGTGGGTTCGACCAATATGGGCGATTCATTCTATCATTGCCCCCGTTTGCCCACGGCAGTACAATCTCGCAATCAGCCATCGCAAAGGGAGCAGAGAATCATGAAATTCGGCCTGGCCTACGAAATGCAGCGTCCCGAACTGGACGACCACGCCGTCATCGAGGAAACCATCGAGCAGGTCTGCCTGGCCGACGAAATGGGCTTCGATTACGTCTGGTTCGTGGAGCACCACTTCCTCACCACGTTCAGCATGTCTCCCTGCCCGGAGGTCATTTTCGGCGCGCTGAGCAAGCTGACCAAGCGCATCCGCCTGGGCTTCGGCGTCATCATCCTGCCCTACCACCATCCGGTGCGCGTCGCCGAGCGCGTCGCCATGGTGGACCACCTCACCAACGGCCGCGTCGATATGGGCACCGGACGCAGCGCCGCCTACGAGCAGACCGGCATGGGCATCGACCCCCGCGAGACCCGCGAGATGTGGGAGGAATCTTTGAAGATGATTCCCGAAATCTGGAAGTCCGATTACTTCGAATGGGAGGGCAGGTTCTGGAACGTGCCGCCGCGCCAGGTGCTGCCCAAGCCCTACCAGCAGCCGCACCCGCCCATTTGGGTCGCCGCGTTGCAGCCTGCCACCTACGAGTTGGCCGCCGAGCGCGGCATCGGCGTGATGGCCCTGGGCGTCAGCGCGCCGTCCGTACTGGAACCCCACATCGCCGCCTACCGCGAGAACATCAAGAAGGCGAAGCCCGTCGGCCAGTTCGTCAACAACCAGTGGCTCAGCTCAATCTTCGGACTCTGCGGCCCTGACAACTCGGCCACCCGCCAGCTCTGCACCGACTCGCTCAAGACTTTCTTCGGACCAGGCCGTCCCTACGTCCAGGACCAGAAGGACGTTTACGCCCGCCTGCTGGACCAGTGGGGCGGCATCCCCGAGCACCTACAGCAGAACTTCTCCCGCTACATCGACGTTCCCGCCGAAGGAACGCCGGAGGCGGAAGGCTCCGTTGACCTGTCCGGCGGCACCGCGCTGGCCCAGAAGATCTGGGAGGAATTTGACGCCGACACCCTGGCCGACCGCGGCGTCATCGTGGCGGGCGACCCAGACAGCTGCATCAAGGCTGCCAAGCTCCACGAGGCCACCGGCGTTGACCAGCTCCAATTCCTCATGGCCACCGAAACCGTCGCCCACGACAAGGTCATGGAGTCCATCGAAATGTTCGGCAAGCACGTCTTCCCGGCGTTCAAGTGATCTGCCGAGTCGCACGCGCACAAAGTAGGGGCGGGTTTCAAACCCGCCCCGTTTGCTTCGCCGTTGAACGTCCGTTGACTACGCAGGTTCTCCCGTCAAGTCGCTCACCCGCGGAGCCACCTCCTCGGCGATCAGGCGCAGGCAGTCCATCTCCCACTGGTGGTCGTCCGGGTCCTGCGTGATGCACAGCATGTGCCCGAAACCGCCCGTCTCGTCATACAGTTGCCGGATTCGCTCCGCTACCTCGTCCGGATCACCCACGATCCAGATGTTGTCCATCATGTAGTCAACGGTCAGATCGTCGTCGCTCATGTTGGGGTCGATCTTGGTGGCCTGAATGAGTCCCGATCCCAGGCGGTTGGGCAGCTGGTGTTGCAGGTAGTTGCGGCCCAGCACGGCGTAGGCCCGCTCCCGCGCCTCCTCGCTGGTCTCCGCAACAAACACGTCCCGGCCGATGCGCCAGTCGGAGCGCTTGGCCTCCCGGCCGGCCTCAGCCGCCGCATCCTCCACCGTAGTCCAGTGTTCGGCTAGGTACTTGGGCGCAAGGTTGCTGCTGCTCATGGGAATGTACCCCTCGCGTCCGGCCACGCGAATGCTGCTGCTGCCGATGGACGTGGCAGCGACCCCGATGGGCGGGTGCGGCTGTTGCAGCGGCTTCATGTGCAGCCCGCGCTCCAGCACCGGATCAAGTTCCGGCGCCTCGATGTCAAAGAACTCGCCGTGATATTCGAACTTGCCCTCCGACGCCCACAGGCTCAATACCACATCCAGCACCTCGGCGGCACGCCGGCGCACGTCGTCACCCTGGCCGGGGTCCATGCCGAACAGTTGCAGGTCGGTGGGTATGGCGCGATGCCCGATACCCCAGTAGAGCCGGCCTCGGGTCAGGTGATCCAGCATGGCGATGCGGTGCGCCAGTTCGATGGGGTTGTGGATGGGCAACAGTGTAACGCCGGTGGCCAGCCGGATGTTCTCCGTCAGCGCCGACGCCTTGGCGATCATCAGGTCGGGATACGGCGCGTTCTCCCACCGCTCGGTGAGGTGCTCACCAATCCAAGCCTCGTGGAACCCCAGTTTGTCAGCGGCCTGCAACAGGTCAAGGTCGCGGTCGTAAGAGTCGGCATAAGAACGGTGCGGCGGATGCAGCGGCATCATAAACAGACCGAATTGCATAACGGTTCTCCTTGGAGGTGTTCAGATGCGGTCAGAATAACGCGGGAAGCGTTCGGCGGCAATGCGCGCTACGGCAGACGACGCACCGGATAGTCAGGGAAAGTCCGGTTCCACGAATCTATATTGAATACCGCGCAATTTCTGACAATGGGGCGTGGCCAAGGCTGACTGTTCGGACCGAGCGTTGGTACATTGCGTTGCAACATTTTGCTGATGACCAGCAGGTCTGGATCCGTCAGTTGAGACAGGCTGATCAGAACAGAATAATCCACCGGTTTATCCGCCCTTCCCGATGCCCATTCGCACAATAAAGAATCTCTATACTTGTGCATTAACTCAGTTGTTTAACCAGTCGGCCTAACTGCCGGCCCCATGGCAGAAACGCTCTAAGCAATTCGTTCCCAATGATGTCGTGCGCTCTAAAAGCATTGCAGGCCGCGTAGCAAACCTTCATCAGGTGCGTTTTACCAGTGCCGTTGGTGCCGATGAATGCGTTGATGCCGGTCGAAAACTCCACCGCCAAATCCTCAAACGCGGTGAATCGTTCAAGTTTTACCTTGGTCAGCGTCATGGTGCCTCCCGCCGGCTTATCGGCGAGATTTGATGCTAGACCGTCAGGCCGGCACTGTCAAACCGAACGGGGTGCTGCCCAGGGCAATCGCGTCTTAATTGAGATTTTTAGAAATGTGCTAATGTCGGATGATCCATTGAAGGTCGTGGCGGTAGTGGGGTGGGGTATGGCACAACCACCCAAGGCAACCATTCTGGATCATTTCGCTGAGTTGGACGATCCCCGAGTAACACGCACCCGACATCACAAACTGGTGGACATTCTGGCCGGGTCAGCGGAACAACTCCTGGCCGCCATCAGAAGCCACTGGAGCATCGAAAACTCGTTGCACTGGACCCTGGCGAGACCTTCCAGGAAGACCAGCGCCGAGTGCGCAAGGACCACGGGCCACAGAACATCAACACCCTGCGTCAGATCGGACACAACCGGTTGAAAAACGAGCGAACGCTGAAAGCAGGTATCCAAGGCAAAGGACTCAACGCCGGTTGGGATGAGGACTACCTACTCAAAGTCCTCCTCGGATAAGACGCGATTGCCCTGGCCTGAAGCGGAACGCTACCTCGTCGTCGGCGTTGATGTGTTAAACTGGAGCGCCAACCAACATTCCCATGTTGAACTTGGAACGGCATACGGAGGAAATCATGGCAACCCATACTGAAACTGCGGTCAACGAACTGCAAAGAACCGCCTTGGAAAACCTCTGGGTGTACCTGCGGGAACCCAGCGACATGGCCGAGAAGGGCGAGCCGCAGATTTTCGTGGAAGGCAAGGGTTGCCAGGTCACTGACGCGCTGGGCAATACCTACATCGACGCCATGTCAGGCCTCTGGCTGAAGAACGTCGGCTATGGCCAGAAGGAAATCGCCGACGCAGCCTACGAGCAGATGCTCAAGATCACCTACATGCCCCTGGGCACCACCACCGAACCCACGGTCATGCTGTCGGATAAAATCGCCTCCATGATGCCCGGCGACCTTTCCCGCTCTTTCTTCACCAGCGGCGGCTCCGAGTCTGTGGAAACGGCGTTGAAACTGTCCCGCGCCTACTTCAAGCGCATTGGGGAACCTAATCGCACCAAGTTCATCAGCCGCCGCGACTCGTACCACGGCGCCACCATGGGCGCAATGGCCCTGGGAGGCAACTATCTTTACCCCAGGGAAGACTACGAACCACTGATGCCCAATACGTTCCACGCTCCGCAGCCCAACTTCTACCGCTGCGAGTTCAACAGCCAGTCGCCGGAAGAATGCGGTCAACGGTGTGTGGACGCCATCGAGAGCATCATCCAGTTCCAGGGCCCGGACACCGTCGCGGCGGTTATCGCCGAGCCAATCTCCAGCCCCATGGGAGCGGTGGTGCCGCCTGACAACTACTGGCCCCTGCTCCGGGAAGTCTGCGACAAGTACGGCTGCCTGCTGATCGCCGACGAGGTGATCACCGGCTTTGGTCGCACCGGTAAGTGGTTCGGGTGCAACCACTGGGACATTACGCCGGACATGATGACTGTGGCCAAGGGCATCACCAGCGGCTACATCCCCATGGGCGGAACCATCCTCCGCAAGCCCATCGCCGACGCTTTCGTGGGCAGCCCCAGAGCGGCCTTCCGGCACGTCATCACCTTCGGCGGCCATCCGGTGGCAGCGGCGGCCTCGCTGAAGAATCTGGAAATCATGGAACGGGAAGGCATGGTCGAGAATTCCGCCCGGATGGGTAAATACCTGCTGGACGGTCTCGAAGAGCTCAAGGCAAAGCACTCCATTATCGGCAACGTGCGCGGCCTGGGCCTGATGTGCGGGATGGAGTTGGTACAGGATCGGGAGACCAGGGAACACTTCCCGGCCGATGCCGGATTGGGTCCCAGGTTGACCCAGGGCTTTGCCGACAACGGCCTGTTCCTGCGCGGCGGCGACCTCATGAACATCATGCCTCCCCTCTGCGTCACGCCCGGCGAGATTGAGCATATCGTGTCCACGATGGACACCGTAATCGGCCAGGTGTCTTCGGATCTGGGAGCGGCTTAGCGGTCCTCGGTCCGGCAGTCGGTGGCGTCTCCGCGCCTCGTGTTTCAGGCTGGTGTTTCTGCGTTGTTCCACTCTTCACGGGCGTACTGCAAAACTCGATAGGTTGCCCCGGTAATCGGTGCGGCTACCAGCGCTCCCAGGATCCCGAAAAACACGCTGAAGACGGCAAGCGTAACAACGAGAATCACCGGGTGTAGTCCGAGGGCTTGCCCTTGCAACCTCGGGAAAACGATGCCGCCGTACACCACTTGAACCAGGATAAAAAACGCGACTGCCAGTGGCAGTTTCTGCAAGTCGGTCAGCGCTACTGCGATGCCCGCGACCAGGATGAAAACGGTGGAGCCGATTATGGGCACCAACTCTGTGAATGCGGCCAGCATACCCAGCGGCAGCGCCAGTTCAATGCCCACGGACCAGTAAAGCAGCCAGATCAAACCGCCGACGAATATGGCGCCGAACAACTGCACGTGGATGTACGCTACTATAGTCCTGCCGGCCAGTCTCCCCATTTCAGCCAGGTCCTCGCGCATCGGACCGGGAACGAGTTGGCGCAGCGCGTCCGTCAACGCCTTTGGCTGGTAGAGCATCTGGAAAATCGCTACTGGGGTAGCGATGATGGCGATCATCTGTGATACATTGCTTTGCAGTAGGCCGGCGACTCGTTCCAGGGCGGAAAAACCGGAATTCAAGAGAGTGTCGCGGTACTCTTCGAGACGAGGGTTCAAGACCTCTTGAATACTGGCCGGCACCTTTTCACGGTACGCCGCCTCAATGTTCTCAAGCGCTCCTTTGCTCTCCTCGCCCAGAGCGGGAACCGCCTCTATGAAAGTCCTCGCGCCACCGATCAGTGCATACGTCGCCAGTCCCAGTACCGCCAAAACCGCGATAACCGCCAGCAAGGACGCGGCAGTCGCTATGATCAGTCTGTTCGCATTCGGAAACCTGCGGGCCAGCGGCGACCGGTCGGCCAACCGCATCACCGGCATTAGCAATGCTGCTGCAATGGCGCTTACCATGAGCGGTATCAGCACCACCAGCAAGTGCCAACCGATCACCAGCAGACCCGCAGCGGTCACCAGCGAGGCCAGCAACCGCAAGCGCCGGCGCGCGTGAGGAGACACCTGGGTTAGTTGGGTAAACATTCATTCACCTCATTTGTTCCCGAACCGATGCGATATGAATGGCTTAAACGATTTTTATGAAGGCATAATCATACCGCTACTTCGCACGTGCCTGCCGTTACGACATGATCACGTCGCCAATCCCCAAGTTGTTTTATAATGGCATGGCCCGAAACGAAATTGTTGGAGACGAGTTATGCCAAAGGTAATCCCGGTACCCGATGAACTGAGCCAGCCCTTCTGGGACGCGGTGAACGAACAACGCCTGATTCTCCAGAACTGCATCGGCTGCGACAAGCTCCAGTACCCTCCCCGGGCGGACTGCGAAGTGTGCGACGACGCCGAAGGTGTGGAGTGGGTAGAGGTGGAAGGCAAGGGCCACATCGCCGCCTACATCGTCATCGAGGATGGCCGTCTCAACCGCCGGATGCCCGACCAGCCCTACAACCTGGCCTTAGTGACGCTGGACCAGGATCCCACGGTCAACTTCTACTCCAACCTGCCAGGGACTCCGCCCTACGAGGTCCCGCTGGGAGCGGCTGTGGAGGTTACCTTCGAGGAAGTGGCTCCCGGACAGTTGATACACGAGTGGCGGGTGGTGGATTAGCCACGTTTACCCAATTTGTCATTGCGATGAGCGAAGCGACGTGGCAATCCCGTTGCCGGAGCATCGTCTCCCTCGCCATAGAGATTGGCACGCTGCGCTCGCAATGACAGGCTGCGCAAAAAAGCGAAAAAAGGACGGACTATGACCAGCAGCAATGACTTCCAGTGGCGCAGGGACCAGGATGGCCTGGGTGTGTGGGAACACCGGGGCAAGGTGGCCATTGTCGGATATGGCCATTCGCCGGTGGACCGGCGGTGGGATGAAACGAAGCTGGAAGAATCCCTGGGGGCTTACACTATCTTGGCCTGCGAAAAGGCCATGGAGCAGGCTGGCGTCACCATCGATCAGGTGGACGGCATCGTGTGCTGCGACAGCCACATCGCCGGCGGCAGCGGCGGCACCGCCTCCCAGTGGGCGCCCCGACCCTACTTCGACCCGCCCTACGACTCCGAGTACGGCCTGACCTTGATCAACGCCCAGTGGCTCATCGATACCATGGGCTTCAAGAACGTCAAATTTGCCCCCACCGGGGTGCCGACCATCGGCGAGATGGTGGGCATGGCCTCCCAGGCTGTGGGCGACGGCGTTTGCTCCACCTGTCTGGTCATCTATCCCACCGGCAACCTGGAAGGCCGCTACCGGCGGGGCGGCGAGAATGCCGAGGACTACGCTCGGGGAGCGCGCCAGTGGACCGTCCCCTGGGGCAACCACGGTGGCAACGACTTCATCAACATCTTCCCTCACCGCCAGTACCTGATGAAGTACGGCGGCGTGCATGAGGACCTTGCCCCCTTCGTCATCAACCAGCACAAGAACGGGATGCTCACCCCTTGGGGGTACAACGCCACCCACAACATCCAACCCATATCGGTGGAAGACTACATCGGCTCCCGGCCAATCCTGAACCCCCTGCGCATCTGGGACTGCGACCGCCCCGTCAACGCCTCGGCGGCCTACTTGTTCACCACCTCCGAGCGAGCGCAGGATATGAAATCCCAGCCCGTGTACGTACTTAACCACTCCCAGCACAACTTCCGGTTCCGAACCACGCAGCCCGACCTGGACGAGATGGAGATGTGGACCGACCGGCAGGCCGCCCGCATGTATGAGGGCGCCGGCCTGGGCCCCGCCGACGTGGACATATTCAACCCCTACGACGGCTATTCCATAATGACCCAGTTCTTCCTGGAGGGCTTCCAGTGGCACGGGGTCAAGCGGGGCGAGGCTTTATCGTTCTACGCCGGTGACATCACCGTCAAGGGCCCCCATCCCTTCAGTTCCAGCGGCGGCAACCTGGGCAACGGTCGCACCCGCACCGCCATGTACACCGACAGCATCGAGCAACTGCGGGGCACGGCTGGCGACCGCCAGGTGACCGTGCGGGCCGAAACCGCCCTGTGCGCCTTCTCAACGCCCAGCAGCGGCGGCTGGCTGATGCTGGGCAAATACCCCTCGTGATGACGCCGGCAGCGGCGTAAAGATTCAGGGCAACTCGTAGCAACGGGCCGACCACCGGCAACCACGCCGGCGTCGGCCCGTTACATTTCTCCTGAACACTTGGACGAACGTTTCGCCCAAGCGCATAAAACTCCTGGCGCTAATCGGCGCTGATGCCCAACTCCGACTGCAAGTCCCGGATGGTTTCGGCGCGGCTGCGGGTCGGAGGGCGCACGCGCAGGCCTATTGGCTCGTTCTCAACCTCCGGCACCACCTTGATGGCGACGAATACCGGGCCGGTGGCCTGCATGATTTCCTCCACGTTGGTGGCGAATTCTTCCAGGTCCTCAAAGCTGTAGGCGGAAGCATAACCGGATTCCTTTGCCACTCCGGCGTAGTTGATCTCTTGCGCGTTGGGAACCGGCTGCCCTCCGGTGGTGGCATAGCACTCATTGTCCAACAGGATGTGGCACAGGTTTTCCGGCTTTTTGCCGGCAATGGTGACCAGTATCCCCATGTTCATCAAAAGCGCGCCTTCAGAATCGAACAGCACCACCTTTTCATCGGGAAGTCCCAGGGCCAGGCCCAGGGCCGCCGATGTGGTCTGGCCCATTGCGCCGCCCATGTTCAGGTCCCGGTTCTGGTTGGTGCTGAATTCCCCCCAGTGGCGACCTGATGTGCCGGTGGGAATCACGATGGCGTCGCCCCGGTGCTCCTGGAAAACTCGAAATACGTCCTCGGCATGAATCATTCTGTGCCTCCGTTATGCTGATCTTGACACTCTGGATTCCCGCGAAAGCGGGAATGACGGGAGAGGTGGGAATGGTGGGGTATGTGAACGGAACCTAACGGTTGAACCCGTGGTATTCGTCGCCCACCAGGATGGCCACCGGCCGCTTGGTGGACCGGGCTTCCTCAAAGGCCGTGGAGATGCGTGTACTGTCGGCATCCTGCTCCACCAGGTAGTAGTTGATGCGAAAGGCGTTCAGGAAAGGCTCGGTGTAACGAGCCGCCGAGTCGCTGATGATGCCGTGGCGGTTCCAGCCGCGGTAGCCCACCACCATCACCAGCGGGAACCCGGCGTCCAGTACCATGCCCCGGATCGAGTCTCCGGATTCCATCATTCCCGTGTTCTGAATCAGGACGACCGGAGTCTTGCCTGCGACCAGCAGCCCCAGGGCGATGCCGAAGGTCTCACCTTCCCTCCCGGTGGGTACGATTTCCAACCAGGGCTGCTCCTTCATCAACTCGTACAGATAGTTGGTCTCGCTGTCGGGAATGGTCACCACGTGGGTAACACCGTTCTTCTCGAACTCCTCTATCAGAGCCTCGGGGCTCAACACCGCTGCCTGCTGTGTAACCATGAAAATTCTCCTAACGTGCGCAATGTACCTGGCAATGCGGATCCTGCTGCCTGAGCAAAGACCCGCTACTGCCGTGGACTTTGCCGATTATAGTAACCCATGCCGAGAGGGTCAATTTTGGGATGCGAAGAGCGGTGAGGAAAATGCCTTTGTCCGTTGCGCTCTAGCACCCCCGGCATCGTATAATCTAATCAATAGCATCAGGAACTCACCATGACTACCATCAACACATCAGACGACCTCCTCCGGTTGCTGAGGGAAGATTCCACTTTCTACGCGGAAGCCCGCCGGCTCGTTCTCAGCGATGAACTATTGGCGTTGCCGGAACGATTCGCCGCCCTCGCCAACCGGGTGGATGGCTTCATTGAAGAGCAGCGCGCCGTCAACGAACGGGTGGATGGCTTCATTGAAGAGCAGCGCGCCGTCAACGAACGGGTGGATGGCTTCATTGAAGAGCAAAAGGCCACCAACGAAGAGCAGCGGGTCTTTAACCAACGAGTGGATGAGTTCATCGAAGAGCAGCGCGCCACCAACCGGCGTTTGGAAACCGCGATCGGGGAACTGCGAGGCGACCAAGCCTACCGGGCCTGCCGAGAACGCGCCGATGAAATCGCTGAGGAACTGGGATTCACCGTCATCGACATCATATCCGGTTTGCAGCGGCGCGAACTATTCCGTTCCAACCCTCCGCCGACCTTCACACCGGGCGATCGTCGCTCCTTCTACTACGCCGACCTGATCATGCAGATGTGGGACCAGCAGGGCAATCCCGCCTACCTTGCCGTTGAGGCCTCGTACACCGCGGACGAAAGGGACACTCAGCGCGCGCTGCGTAACGCCCAGTACCTGCGACACATTACCGGCCTGCCCGCCTACGCCGCCATCGCCAGTCGCCAAAACGATCGGGCGATACAGGAATTGCTGGACGGAGGATCCATCCTCTGGTACCAGTTGCCTGACGAAGCATTCAAGCCGGAGTAAACCACCTGTTGATTCGTCCGTCGTCGAATCGTGCCGGCGGTTGACCGGACTTACCCACAGTGTTAGCGTGCGCCCAATCGAAGAAGCCAGTCTTACTGGCCAATCAGAAGGGAGAGTCGATACATGGCGGGAGCGCTGGAACACATTCGGGTAATAGACTTCGGGCAGTATATTTCGGGACCGCTGGCGGGAATGTTGCTGGCGGATCAAGGCGCCGACGTGGTGCGGATTGACCCTCCCGGTGGGCCTCGCTGGGAAACTCCGGCCAACTCCACCTGGAATCGGGGCAAACGCAGCATAACCCTGGACCTCAAACGGACAGGCGACGCGGCCATTGCTCGGTCCCTCATAGAGAGCGCCGACGTGGTGATCGAGAACTTCCGGCCCGGGACCATGGACCGGCTGGAGCTGGGGCCCGAAGAAATGACTCGCGCCAACCCCCGCCTGGTGTACTGCTCCATACCGGGATTTGCGGCAGACGATCCCAGGGCGGCCATGCCGGCTTACGAAGGCATTATCGGAGCAGCGTCGGCCACCTTCCGGCCTTCCAACTCCGATAGTCCACGCCCGGTTTACACGGCCATTCCCATCGCCTCGGTCTATGGGGCCTTCCAGTCGGTGGTGGCTATCACCGTCGCCCTCAATGCCCGGGAGCGCGATGGTGTGGGGCAGCGCATAGAAGTCCCCCTGTTTGACAGCATGTTCCAGTCCATCGGGCGCTTCGGAGTCCGGGTGCACAACGCTCCGCCAGCGACTCCCACGCTCGGCGAGCTGTGGGGCGGCATCTTCCAGTGCAGCGACGGCCAGTACGTGCGCTTTGGCGGCCCCGGCAACAATAATTTCCGCCAGTTCGTCGAGGCGGCCGGGATCACACCGTGGGATGACGAAGGTCTTACTGACTTCGACCATCTACTGGGCGACGCACAATTCCGCGCTGAAGCCGAGCGGAGGATTCGGGATCTCTTCCTGACTCGTACCGCGCAGGAATGGGAAGACCTGATCGCTGAGGCGGGCAGCGAAGGAGCGGTCTGCCGCACCAGCGCCGAGTGGTTTGACCATCCCCACGCGCGGGCCTCGCAGATGGTCGTGGAGGTTGAAGATCCCAAATACGGCAAGATGCTTCAGCCGGGAATCAACGCCCGGATGTCCATGACGCCGGGCAAGGTGCGCGGCCCCGCCCCCATACCCGACCAGCATCGGGAAGAAATTCTGGCTGAGTTGAAGCCTCGCCCGGTCCCGGAGGCACCAACTTCCGGGACACCTACACACGAAGACACCATGCGAGCTGCTCTGGACGGCGTGAAGGTGCTGGACCTGTGCATAATCCTGGCCGGCCCGACCATGGGCCGGACGTTGGCCGAGTACGGGGCCAACGTCATCAAGATAGACAACCCCAGGCGCGGTTCCACCGTGGCCCGGCATAACGACATCAACCGGGGCAAGCGCAGTATCTTGTTGGACCTGAGATCTGAAGAGGGTCGTGAAGTTTTCTGGAAGCTGCTGGAGGATGCCGACGTGGTGGCCCAGAACTACCGTGCCGGCAGTCTGGAGAGATTAGGCCTGGGATACGAAGAGGTGAAACAGCGCAAGCCCGACATTATATACGCATCATTGAACGCCTACGGGCACGTCGGCCCTTGGGCGGAGCGCCCGGGCCACGAGGGGTTTGCCCAGGCCACCGCCGGCATGACCCGTCGCTTCGGCGGCGACGGAGCGCCCGAGTCTCAACCCAACCCGGTGAACGACTACGGCACGGGTTTCATGGGCGCCTACGGGGTGGCCTTGGCCCTGCTGCACCGGCAGCGCACCGGAGAAGGCCAGCACATCGACTCGGCCCTGGCCTACACCGCCATGACGCTGCAATCGCCTTTTATGCAGATGTACGAGGGCAAGGAGTGGAATGAGACCGGCGGCCAGGACGCTCTGGGAAGCGGCCCGTTGCATCGAGCCTACCAGGCGAGTGACGGCTGGCTCTTTATTGGGGCGCCGGAATCAGCCCTGTCGGGACTGTCGGCCTTGGATGGACTGTCCGGAATAGACTCCCTCCGCGGGGACGCCTTGGCCTCCTCGCTGGAGGAGCGGTTCCAGGGGAACAGCGTGGCATTCTGGGTGGAACGACTCGCCGCTGCCGGCATCGGGGCGCAGCGGGTTATCACCAACGTGAGAGAGCTGATGACCGACCCCTGGGTGGAGTCCCACGGACTCAGCATCACCCGGGAGCACGATGAGTTGGGGTCGGTTACCACCTGCGGCCCCGCGCCGCGACTGTCCCGCACCCCGGTGCGCCCGGGCATACCCGCGCCCAAGCCCGGTTCCCACGCCCTGGAGATTCTGGATGAACATGGTTTGGGAAGCCGCTACCAAGCCCTGCTGGATTCAGGAATCATACTGACCGATGGCGTAGCGGCCGGTTAGAATTCCTGCCTTCCGTTCGGTTCCCTACAAACGATGGCTAAGGGTATTATTTCCTATCGATAATCTGATGCAAGGCAAAATTTGTCTCATAACCGGCGGCAGCGATGGCATCGGCTATGCGGTCTCCCGCCAACTGGCCCGCATGGGCGCCAGGGTAGTCATCGTAGGCCGCAACTTCGCTAAAACCGAAGCCGCAATGCAGCAGATCATCGCCGATACGGACAACCCAGCAGTTGAGCACCTGTTGGCCGACCTTTCCTCCCAACGTGAAGTTCGCCGCGTCGCCGCCGAGGCGATGGAACTTCTGCCGCATCTGGACGTGCTGCTGAACAATGCCGGAGCCATCTTCTTGTCTGACAATCGCAGCATTGAGGGTATTGAGATGACCTTCGCGCTGAACCACCTGAACTACTTCCTGTTGACCAACCTGCTGCTCGAACATCTGCGGAAAGCTCCTCGGGCCCGAATCATCAATGTGGCCTCTTGCGCCCATGAATCGCCAGGCAAGTTCCGGCTGGAAGACCTGCCTGATCCTTCCGATAGTGGGGGATATCCAGCCTATAAACGTTCCAAGCTCTGCAACATCCTGTTCACCTACGAACTGGCGCGGCGTCTGGAAGGCGAGAGTATCACGGTAAATGCCCTACATCCCGGTTTGGTGCGTACCAACATCGCCCGCAACAACGGGTTGCTGGGCCGCGTGGTCAATTTCTTTATTGGAGTTCGCGGCATTGCTCCAGAGAAGGGAGCGGAGACGCCGGTGTATTTGGCCATATCGCCCGAAGTGGAGAGTGTTACCGGCAAGTATTTTGTGGACTGTCGCCCAGTGCCGTCTTCCAGCATCAGCTACGATACAGAACTGGCTGCCCGGCTGTGGGATATGAGCGCATCCCTTACCGCCGTTGGCGATCCGCCAGCCTGCTGAGAGTTTCGGAAAGAGCCGTCGGTATGGCCAACTGCGCCTTCCCAACTCCGACCGGACGCAACGGTCGCGGCTCCTGAACAGACAGTCGGCGTTAGTATGTGGATCGGTGGCCTTCCAGGCTATTCCCCGGCAAGCAGTTCTCCTTGCTCTCCGACTGCCGGGATGTTTTTCGGCGGCTTGCGCTCTTCGTCCGACGGACTTGGCAGTTCATCACTCTGGAATAATTCCGAGGCGCATACTTCGTCCAGCAAATCCGCGCCTGCCGGCTGAAGGTTGAGAGTAGCCTCGATCACCCAAAGCAGTTTCAGCAACTCCTCGGTGAACTCCCATCGTTCCGGCCTGATGTCATCCAATAACGACGACTTTCTACCGGATCGCTTCAACTTGCGACGATCCAGCCACGACTTGACCGCCTGGTAGCCGGATACCGAGTATTCCCAGACCTCACGGCACACCGGGCCAAACTTCCCATCTCCTACGGAGAGAATTTCAGTGTCCGGATCGTACTTGAAATCGTTGGGCAGCACCCTTGACGACACGCCCACCGCGCAACGGGCGCTGCCTTGCGGAACCGTCCCGTCATCGTCCGCCCCGACAAATCGGTCGCCGTAAGTGTGCAGGTAAAGAAGCCTGGCGCCGTGGTCGGCCACACGCTGGAAAAGCTCTGGATCTTTGGTGATCGGCAGATGCGGCGGGGGCTGTTCCAATTCATCCCAGAAGCGTTCAACATAGGGAGGCTGTGCCAGGATCCCGTAGGCATAGGCAAATAGGCTTTGCGGTGGGACTTTCACTCCAAGAACCGAACTCATCGTTTCGAGGATCCCTTTGGTTACATTCGGCTCCGAAGCGTCAGCGTCCCTCCAGAGAGGTATGACACCGCGATCGCCAAACGATCCTCGAAAATAGTGCTGATCAGGAACGTCCGCGCAGGCTACCATCGCTGGTCCCGCACCTAGCACTTGAACCAACATCCCTACCATGTATACCTGTCGGGGTCCTTGTCCTTGCCAAAGATCGGGGCGCATATAGTCCCCAACACGGGAGTCGGCGATTACCCATTGCCGGTCGAATGCCCGGAATGAATATGGTTCGATAGGAGGAACCTGCGCGTTAGGTTCTAGTGTCGCAATCGAGGGCTGCCTTTCATGCGCACCCGTGAGGGCAGGATACCGCTTTTCTATTTTCCGATCGCGTGTCTCTCTGAACGCGGCCCTCCGGTCGCTACCCTGCCACTCTAGGAGATTTCGCCAGCGTTCGCGCAGCACATCCCGGGTCTCGCCAATAGGCCAATTTCTGTACAGCACAGATCCAGTGTGTTGCCACGGGAATACGTCTGTTACTTTCGGCCAATCAAAATAATCCCCAACACCCACAGGTTGGAAAGGGTCCCTCCATCCTTGCCCGCATTTGCGCCACGTCAAATCTCCTAAACACCGAGCGTCGGCAAGTACCGTAAGTTTTTGTTGTTCCGTTCCCTCGATGCGTGTCCACATTACGTGTGCGGGCGTCGCAGGGTTGGGTGGCCCGTTTCGAACTCCAATGGCGATGGCCACAGGGATTTGGATGGCAAACACGTTTTCTGACTTCCGAGTCCCCTGACTATCCCCTCCAAGGTCCAAGATCCATAACTCGTCGAACGTTTCCCGCATCTTGCTACGCATTCCCGCAAAACCAGGCCCACGCAGATAAGACGATGCGGTGATGAAGGTTATGATGCCCGCTTCGCTTGTAGAATCAAGAACCTTCCATAAAGCCCACCGCCAGAAGTAAACATAGTCGTTGTATATGGGTTTCAGGTGGACCCCGTCTCCTGCTTCGCGAACCGGTGCAACAAAGTCCTCGAAAATTGGCTTCGTTGTATCGTCTCCGACATCCCCGAACCGTACCCAACCGCCCTTTCGGCGTGGACCTGTGGCTTCGCTAGGGTCACGTAAGTCCCGATCATACGGAGGGTTTCCTAAGCAGACGAACACTCGGGTGTCTTTCTTAACCTGTTGGGCTCGAGAGCGTTGTTCCGTGATATGTGCCTGCAACATGCTCGCCGTAAATTCGGACATTTGATACGGAGAGTCGAGGGTGTCGGTGAGGTACACCTTGGGTACTGTGTCCTCGATACCGGCCTCTTTCAGCCTTTGCGACAGCCGCAAGTGGGCAACGGAATACGGCCCTACCAGGATTTCAAAGGCGTAAAGGCGGTTGGCCAGTTCGCGCAGTTTCTCCGTAACCGCTCCGGGTCCCAGCCGGTCAGCTACGACCTCGGTGGCGTGGTCAAGAACCGCCAGGGGATAGGTACCTGTTCCGACCGCGGGATCCAGCACGACGACATCGTCTGCTGCATAGCCCAGCTCCTTTCCGAAGCGGTCGCTGAGCAGATTGCCAGCCAACCTGACCTGGGCCCGCACTACCTCCACGGGAGTGTAATACACTCCCCGGTCGTTGCGGAGTTTTGGATCATAGGCCCCGAGGAATTGCTCGTAGAAATAAAGCCACGGATCGCCCGCCCCACTGATCCTGGCCGAGTCCACCGCACCGATAGCTCGTTCGAGAAGTTCGATGGGCATTTTCAGGGCGTCCCGCACCGGGCCGGCTTCCAACAGTTGCAACGCCTCGGCAAGCAATCCGTGCTCGCGCTCCAATGTATCGACGGCTAGCGCTGGGCGCAGGCTTTCCGCGCCTTCAAACCGGGCCAGTAGCAACGCATAGGTCAAAGTCTGGGCATAGGCGTCGGCGAATTGCGCTTTATCGCCCTCCGGGAACAGCAGTCCGCTCCACTCCGCAGCGAGCCTGTGCAAGGGGCTATCCGTATTGGCTAACGCCGATTGCACCTCGTCCCGCAAGACCCGGGCGAGAGGAGCCAAGTATTCCGCCAGCCCTTGCGCTGTTCCCGGAACTACAGGATCCCAAAGCAGGAAATCCCGCAGCAGATTGTGGTGTTCAACGAGAGACGACGAATCCAACCCTTTGCCGCCTCCATCGCTGATGTCGTCGGCTATCCTGACCCTCGCTTGCAACTTACTTGATCGATACAGGCTCCACTCCGAGCCATCAGTGTAGATGAGATTTGGCAGCGCCTTGAACCGCAGCCACTGGTCTTTGTTGTGTCCTTTGAAATGCTCAGGACGGGCGCCGGTCCCGGGGCTCTTGAGTTCCACGTGGCCGGTCAGCAGGTTATCAGTGGTCACGCCTATGTCGGGGCGTCCGTCAACATCATCGGCCTGAACCTCCGTGCGCCAGTTCACTACCAGACCATTCAAATCCCCGACGCTCTTCAATAATTGGCCAACATGGGCTTTCAATTGGTCTTCGGGTTGCGCGGCAATATGCTGACTAAAATTCAGGGCAACGCCATCAGCGAATATACGGACCAAGTCGGAGAAGTCGGTCGCGCCATTTGCATTAGTAGAAGATGAGAGCATCAGTTGCCTCCATCCAGCCAGTGAGGGAACAACGGGTCAGGCTTGGGGTAGATGGCGCTGAGCTAGAAGAAGACGCTCAGGTTCTTGGCCAGGATGGCGTTGCTGTCCAGGACAATGGTGCGACGGGCGATCTTCCAGCCGCCGTCCGCCGGACGCAGCAGGTCCTCGCGGTAGCCGGCGAACAGGTTTTCCTCGGTTTCGTGGTGGGAACGGTAGAGGAGGAACGCGGTCTTCGCCCGAACCTCGCCGTCGGACTGCGGCTCGACGACAAGATTGCCCACGATGTGGCGGGTACGCGACGGCGGGTCCTCGCCCCATGCCATGCCGGTCTCCAATCGTTCCACGCGCATGGTCAGGTAGGTCTTGTCGTCCTCGAAGATGGCCAGGTCGCCCACGGGCGTGAGTTCACGGTCGGTCTCGTGGCGGTGCACGTTGAGCCGGCGGGGCATGAAATAGAACACGTCCTCGGTGAACAGGTCCAGCCACTCCCGGAACCGTCGCTCGTCCAGCAGCCATGCCTCCCGGATGTAGAACTCCATCAGCTCGTGCCAGAGTTCCATTCGCGAAACCGTTGCGGTGTGTGTTTCGGTAGCCATCGCCATTCTCGAAATTGTCAGAATCAGGATTTGCCGGATTAGAAGATTTACAGGATTGGAAAGGTTATGCAGACAGATGGATCCAATCCTGCCAATCCTGAAATCCAGATGCTGACAATCCCCTAACCGAGTGCGGATGTTCCCCTAACCTCGCAGCGTGGCGGTGCCCTCGTAGTTCATCGCCTTGGGTTCCAGGGGGATGTCCTCCCAATTTTCGGCGTTCATGAACTGCTCCCAGCGGCGGTAGAAGAGGCGCTGGTTGCTTTCGGAGGTGTACCGGTCGGCAACGATGCCCGGGTAATCGGGATGGCAACGATCATGGCCGACGCCCATGGAGAGGTCCTGGGTGTACTTGCGGCCCATCGGAGTCAGCGCCGATTGGGTAACGCCGCGCCAGTTGTCCATGTCGTCCTGCTCGAAGATACCGTTGACGCCATTGTAGTTGGCGCTGCCCCGACGCAGGGCAGTCTTCAACTCGTCGGGCATATCCTTCTCCAGCACGACGAAGTGCCAGAACTCAGTTTCCAGCGGCCCCCGGGGGTGGGCCAGACGCAATCCCAGGACGCCGTTGGGGAACAGGCTGTGGTTGCCCAGGTGCAGCCGGGTGCGCAGGCTGCCCAGCCGCCGCTCGGCCTCGGGCAGCGTCGCCCGGTAGTATTCCTCGAAGGCCGCGAGGTTCTCGGCGGTGACGCCGTGGGTCTGTCGGGCCTGGTCGGCGCGCTCCAGGAACCGCATGGTCAGGGAGTGGCCGTTGACGAACAGGTGCTTGTTGTCCGACTGGAACTGCTGCTCGTGGGTCAGGCGCGGGACGCCGCGATGCCGTCCCTGCACGATGATGGTGGAGATGTGGGTGGTCGGCACGTGGTAGTTGTCGGAGCAATTGTCCACCGCGGTCTTCCAGTTCAGCGGCTCGATCCACTTGATGGGGCCGATGGCCTCGGTGCCGTTGTCCAGCCGGTTGAACGAGACGTCCAGCAGCCAGCGGGCGTCGCCCAGGTAGTCGTCCAGGCTGGGGGCGCTGCGGTCCCAAGTGGCGAAGACGATGCCGGCGTAGGTGTCCAGCCGCGCCTCCACCAGGCCCAGGCAGTCGCGGTCGAGAGCGCCGTAGTAGGCCTCCTCGTCTCCCGGAACGTGCTCCAGCGCGCCCTCGTTGGAGAAAGTCCAGCCGTGGTAGGCGCAGGCGAAGTTGCGCGCGTTGCCCACGTCGGTGCGCACGATGCGGTTGCCCCGGTGGCGGCACATGTTAAGGAACGCGCGCAGATTCCCGCGCCCATCCCGGCACAGGATGACCGGTTCCTCGCCCATGTAGGTGTGGAAGAAGTCGTTGATGTTGGGCACCAGCGATTCGTGGCCGATCATCAGCCAGGCGCGCCCGAATACCTTCTCCTGCTCCTCGGCGTAGATGTCCGGGTCAACGAAGATACGCCGGTCCAGCTGTCCGGTTTCGAGGTCGATTATCCGGCGCTTGCGGCCAAGGGCAACCATCGCACACCCCCGTTGATGTCGTATCGGAGCTTCTCCGACAGTATCATCCATCCGGTGCATCCTGTCCATCCATGCGGTAGAGTACAGGCGAGTCCATCGACATTGTCGAGGTGTTATATGACCACCGCCGCTTTCACCGAAGAATCCACCAGCCGGACCATTATGGTGGGCGACATGCCCGTCCACTACCACGATGTTGGCGACGGCGAGCCGGTGGTGATGCTGCATTCCTACGGCATCGGGACCACCGGCTGGATCACGTTTCACAAGGTGCTGCCCGCATTCGCCGAGCGTTATCGCTGCATCGTCATGGATCTGCCCAACTTCGGGCGCACCGGGCCGGTGGTGTACAACGAGCCGCTGCACAACCTCCAGGCGCGCACCGCCCTGGGATTGATGGACGCGCTGGGCATCGAGAAAGCGCACCTGGTGGGCAACTCCCAGGGCGGTCAATCGGCGATGGTACTGGCGATGAAGGAGCCTCAACGGGTCAACAAGCTGGCGTTCGGCGCCTGTCACATCCGCACCGGCGGCGACCTGTACCTCATGGGCAACCGCCCGTCGGAGGGCAGCCTGATCACCCGGGAGACGCGCGACAACCCCACCCGCGACAACGTGCGCCGCTACCTGCGCACTCACATCGACGACGACGCGCTGGTGACCGATGAACTGGTGGACTACATCCACAGCCACTACACCGGCAACCCTGACCACATCGAGGCCGACACAAAGTCGGTGAGCGTACCCTATGACCACGGGGTGGACCTGCCCAACATCACCGCGCCCAGCCTGATCATCTGGGGCCGCTATGACCGGATGTGCGTCTTCGAGATCGGCATCGCCGCCCTCAACAACCTGGCCGACTCCCGCCTGGTGGTGCTGAACAACTGCGGACATTGGCCGCCTTTCGAGAAGCCCGCAGAGTACACCGCCCACGTGCTCAACTTCCTGCGGGGTTGGTGATCCAGCTACAGAAGGGGATCTCCCGTCAGTCGTGCGGGGGAACCTGTAGTGAATATGCGAGAAACTCCCGGCGCTTTACAGCTTTGCGCCGTCGTCGGGAATGCCCTTCTGCCAGGAGTGAGGTTCGATTCCGTCTTGTTCCGTCGAATTAGGCGTAAATCTGCACGCCGGGCCGGTCATTCGGCTGTAGAGCCAGTGACCGTTAGTTGCTTCCTACTCGAATCTCCTGATTTAGAACAAATGGCGGAGAGGGCGGGATTCGAACCCGCGAGAGGCGTTAACCCCTACGCGATTTCCAGTCGCGCCCATTCGTCCACTCTGGCACCTCTCCGCACAACGCGCCGGTGAGTCGCGCCGGCGCAAGGGCAAGGTATTATAGCATGATGCTGCCTTTGGCCCGTAGGGTAAGATTTCC
>VXOG01000064.1 GCA_009840165.1 Chloroflexota bacterium | reverse complement strand
CAGCAGGGTCGGGGCGAGGGGGCGTCCTTCGACAGGCTCAGGACGAGCGGAGGAGTCTGGCTCAGGACGAGCGGGTGAGGCAGGATCAGTGTGAGCGGGCAGTGACTGGATTCCCGCCTGCGCGGGAATGACAGGGGTAGCGGGAATGACGGTGGTCGGGGGAATCTCGGGTTGGGTTGAGGTTTCTTCCAGGGCGGCCTGCCAGACGGCTACCCAGGCGCGCCGTTGGTCGGGATCGAGGTCGCGGTAGGGTTGCTCGATGAGTTGCCGCGACCGGGCGTCATCGGCCAGGTATTCCCGGAGGTCGGGTTCCCAGCGCTCGATGAAGCGGCGGATGCCTCCGCTGACGGCGTTGTCGGCGTAGCCCTTGTGCGCTTCAAGGGCCAGGATCTTGCGGAAGGCGTCGCGCCAGAGAGGTTCGTTGTGGCGGCGGTTGGCGTCCATTGACAGGTAATTTCACATCGATGGACAGGATAATCAGGATGTTGTTGATTTGGTTTTCCTGGATTCCCGCTTTGGCGGGAATGACGGTGTGGTGGCGGGAATGACGGGACCGGATAGAAAATTCAGGACAGGGTGGACACGGCGACGGCGCCGGGGCCGACGTGGGTGCCGATGGCGGAACCGACCTGCGTGGTGTAGGTGTTTTCCGGGGAGGCCAAGTCGGACAGGCGGTTGCGGATTTCCTCGGCCGGGCCGGCGTCGGTGGTGTAGGCGACGGCCAGCCTGGACACGGAGCCGCCCTGTTCGCGCACCAGCTCTTCAAGCCGTTGCAGGCCGCGCCGGAGGTTGCGCGGACGGTCAACGGGAAGCACCTCGCCGTTGGCGACCTTGAGGATGGGCTTAACCTTGAGGATGGAACCCATGAACGCCTGGGCTTTGCCGATGCGGCCGCCCTTCTGGAGGTATTCCAGCGTGTCCACCATGGCGAGGCTGAAACTGGAGGCGGCGCGAGCGGTGGCGGCAGCGGCGACGGACTCGGCGGTGGCGTCGGCAGCGGCGGCGTCCTCGGCGGCGGCGATGACCTGGAGCATGTGGCCCACCGAGGCGGTGCCGGCGTCGATGACGGTCACGGCCCCGTCGTCGAACTGAGAGGCGGCCTGCACCGCCGAGTTGTAGGTGCCGCTGAGCTGTTGGGGTACGGTAATGCAGACCACCTGGTCGCCGGCAGCGACCAGCGGCTCAAGCGCCTCGGTGAAGTCGCGGGGAGTGGGCTGGGACGTGCTGGGCAGTTGTGGCGAGGATTGCAGGCGGGCGTAGAACTGGGTCGGGTTGATGTCAATGCCCTGGCGGAACGATTCCTCGCCGAACAGGACGTAGGCCGGCACCAGGGTGATGCCGAATTGGTCAACGATTTCCCGGGAGATGTCGCAGGTGCTGTCGGAAACGATTTTGACTGCCATGTTGAACGCTCCAGTGAAAGAGTATGAGGCTGCGCGGCAGCTATTCCACGGACACAAGATAGGGGTAGTGAGGCTGGCCGCCGGCGTACACGTCAACCTCCGCGCCCTCGTATGCGGATTCCAGAGCTTCCTGCAAATCTGCGGCCTGCTCCTCGTTGGCTCCTTCTCCCCAGTAAAGGGTGACAATGCTGTCTTCGCCGACCGACGAATGGGGAAGTCCGTCCCGCACGGCGCGGTCGGGGTCATCGGACAGGGCAACCAGCTTCCCGTCCAGGATGGCCATGAACTGGCCTTCGCTGACCGATTGGCCGTCAACTATGGAATCGCGGACGGCCTGGGTTATTTCCAGGGTTTCGATGGACGCGCTGGCCAGGTCCATGCTGTTGAGATTGTCGGTGACCGACACCTCCGGGTTGAATCCCAGCATGGCGGCGGTGCCCTGGGGCATGGAACGGGTGTTGACGACGTGCAGGGTTATGTCTTCAGTGTCCGCGTCGGCGGCCTGCGCTGCCGTCAGGATGACGTTGGAGTTGTTGGGCAGGACGATTACGTCCGTTGTGCCCACGGATAGCGCCGCGTCGATGATTTCGCTGGCGCTGGGGTTGAGGGTCTGGCCGCCGGGAACGATAGCGGCGCAGCCGGCGTCCTGGAACAGGGCGGCGATGCCCGGCCCGGAGGCGACGGCGACTACGGACACGCCGGGCCGGATTTCCGTGGGCCGGGCGCGTTCCCGGTGGCCGGTGGTCCAGTCCCGGTTCTGGAGGCTCATGTTGTCGATCTTGACTTCGTCAATGTCGCCGTGGGCTACGCCGAACGTGAGCGCCGCGCCGGGGTCTTCGGTGTGGACGTGAACGCGGACGGCGGAACCGCCGCCGATGATAACGGTAGAGTCGGCAATGGCGTCCAGGCCGGCGCGGAGTACGTCAACCTTCAGGTCCTGCCCGTGGATTACGAACTGGGTGCAGTAACCGAATTCCTCTTCTTCGTGGGCTTCCAGGAAATCGGTGTCGATGGATACGGAGGCAGTCTGCGTCGGATCGATCAGGTTGCCCATGCTGCGGAGGCCCAGGTCGTGGGCGGGACCCATATCGCCCTGGAGGTGTTGCAACGCGCCGCCGATGATGGCAACGACGCCCAGGCCGCCGGAATCAACGACGCCGGCCTCTTTGAGAACCGGCAGCTGTTCGGGCGTAAGGGCCAGGGCTTCGATTGCGCCGTCGTAGGCAACCTGCCAGAGGGCAACAACGTCGCGCTCACCGGCGTCGTTGGCCCGCACCGAGGCGTCGGACGCGCCGCGGATTACGGACAGCATGGTGCCCTCGCGGGGCTGGCTGACCGCGCCATAGGCGGAATCGGTGGCGGAGCGGAAAGCGGCCACGGCATCGGTGGTCTCGATGGTCTCGGAGCCGGCCACGCCGTCGGCGAATCCGCGCAGCAGTTGGGAGAGGATGACGCCGCTGTTGCCACGCGCGCCCCAGAACGCGCCGGTGGCGATGGACTCGGCGACTTCCCAGGCGGCGTTCTTGTCGGTATCCTTGTTCATCTGCTCGATGCCGGCGCGGAGGGTGAGGAGCATATTGGTTCCCGTGTCGCCGTCGGGTACGGGGAAGACGTTGAGGGCGTTGGCGGCGTCGCGGTAGAGTTCCATGTACGCGGCCGCGCCGAGCATGGCCTGCCGCAGGTCGGAACCGTAGAGGACGGTGGTACTGATGGTGGTCATTAGAAAGCCCGGTATCTCAGAATGGGCAGAGTATAGCACGGGGGTTTTGCGGTTACCGCGCACGGTATGTGCGATTTCAGGTATGATGTCGGCATAATGGCTACGATCAAGAACAGGGCAGGGGACGCGGCCCGCGAGCCGGGTGACGAGATTGAGCGCCCGGTGTCGCCGGACGCGCGTGGAGACGAGCGGGAGCAGGAAACGCGGCTGCGGCCGGCTCGGTTGTCCGACTTCGTGGGCCAGCCGCAGGTCAAGGAAAACCTGAGCATCGCCATGCAGGCGGCGCGGATGCGCGAGGAGCCGCTGGACCACGTGGTGATCTACGGGCCGCCGGGGTTGGGCAAGACGACGCTGGCCAGCATCATCGCCAACGAGATGGGCGCGACGATCAAGGTTACAGCGGGGCCGGCCATCGAACGGGCCAGCGACCTGGCGTCCATCCTGACCGGATTGCAGCCCAACGACGTGCTGTTCATCGACGAGATTCACCGGCTGAACCGTGCGGTGGAAGAAGTGATGTACTCGGCGATTGAGGACTTTTTCCTGTCCTGGGTGGTGGGTAAGGGGCTGTCGGCGCGGAGCATCAACCTGCGGATCAACCCGTTCACGCTGGTGGGCGCGACCACGCGGTACTCGCTGGTGAGCGGGCCGCTGCGGGACCGGTTCGGCTCGGTGTTCCGCCTGGACTACTATTCGGACGAGGACATGGCGACGGTGGTGCGGCGGTCGGCGCGCATCCTGGGCATCGAAGCCGACGACGAGGGCATCAACGAGGTGGCGATGCGGTCACGGGGCACGCCGAGGATCGCCAACCGCCTGTTGCGCCGGGCGCGGGACTATGCGCTGGTGAAGGCGGACAACCGGATCACCGGGCCGGTGGCGCGGGAATCGCTGGACCGACTTGGGGTAGATGCGCGAGGGCTGGACGAAACGGACCACCGGCTGCTGACCAGCATCATCCACAAGTTCAACGGCGGACCGGTGGGTCTGGACACGTTGGCCGCGTCCATGAGCGAGGACGCCAGCACGGTGATGGAGGTGCTGGAGCCGTTCCTGCTCCAACAGGGGTTCCTGGAACGGACGCCGCGGGGTCGGATGGCGACGCGGCTGGCCTACGAGTACCTGGGATGGCCATGGGCCGGCGGCAACGAGGACGGACGGCAGGCGCAGTTGTTCGGGGGCGGTTAGGGTAATTCGTGCTTCGTGCATGGATGCACAGGATTCGATGCAACTGTTCAGGGTTGCGGTGCAATCGCAATCCCAAATCCGCCATACCGGCGAAAGCCGGTATCCAGGAATCCTTCCCCTGATCACGTTGACCCATGCGGCGCCTTTCTGGATTCCTGCTTTCGCAGGAATGACGGTACTCCGGCCGGGATTCCGTTCAAATCTGGACAGCTATGACCCCATCATATAATTAACATAAAGTATAAGATATTCCATCGATTCAGTTGATTGATTTGACATAATCCGGAAATATATCGGATGTATTGCCGTGAATGCCTTGAATGTTATGGAATGCCTGCTTACAATGGCTTGAGTTTTTAATTTCCTGCCAGGAACCGCCAACGTGACCTCTGTAGTTGTTTCCACTCCCTCCATTAACCGACGCTTGCCATCTTTTGAACGGCTGTTGGCCGGCGATGCGCTGTCCGACCGGGATGCGTTGGCGTTGGTGGATGTTGACCGCGCGGGAATGGACGAGTTGTGCGGCGTGGCGTCGGAGTTGCGGGATCGAGGAAGGGGCCGGGTCATCACGTTTTCGCCCAAGGTGTTCATCCCGCTAACCCGCCTGTGCCGCGACTTCTGCGGGTACTGCACGTTCCGGCAGTCGCCCGACGAGGCCGATGAGCTGTTCCTTTCGGGCGGCGCCGTGATGTCCGTGGCCCGGGCCGGCGAGCGGCTGGGCTGCACCGAGGCGCTGTTCACCCTGGGCGAACGCCCGGAGCAGCGGTACGCGGAGGCCGGCGAGTGGCTGGAAGCCCACGGGCATCGAACTACTTTGAGCTATCTTTCGGAGATGTGCCGGCGGGTGTTCGACGAAACCGACCTGCTGCCCCACGGCAATCCCGGCACCATGAGCCGGAGGGAATTGCAGGCGTTGCAGCCGACCAACCCGTCGGTGGGGATAATGCTGGAAAGCTCCAGCCCGCGACTGCATGAGGCTGGCGGGCCGCATGAGTTCGCGCCCAGCAAGCGCCCGCGCGTTCGGCTGCGCACCATGGAGCTGGCCGGCGAGTTGGGCATACCGTTCACCACGGGCATCCTGATTGGTATCGGGGAAACGCGAACCGAGCGGGTGGAGTCGCTGCTGGCGATAAGGGATTTGCACCGTCGGTTCGGGCACATCCAGGAAGTAATCGTGCAGAACTTTCGGGCCAAGGCGGATACGCCAATGGCCGACGTGCCGGACGCAGCCGGCGACGAACTGATGTGGACCACGGCAGTGGCACGGCTGATCCTGGGCGAGCGGGTGAACATCCAGGTGCCGCCCAACCTGAGCGAGGACTACGAACGGTACATCCACGCCGGCATCAACGACTGGGGCGGCGTGTCGCCCTTGACCATTGACTACGTGAATCCGGAGGCGCCATGGCCGCAGCTGGCGGAGTTGCAACGGCGCACCGAGGCGGCGGGGTACGAACTGCGGCCCAGGCTGCCGGTGTACCCGGAGTATTTTGCCAACGGCTCGGACTGGCCGTTGCCGCCGATGATGAAAGAAAAACTGCTCCGCTTGACGGACGAAGATGGATACGTGAAAGGGGGAATACAACGCTATGCCCGGAATGATTGACCAAGATATGCCTGGCAAGGAAACTCCGGCCACACTGACGGCCCTTATGGGCGGGCTGCGGTCGGATGCTGCCGACGTGCTCAACCGGGCGTTGGCCGGGGAGGACATCACCATCGAGGACGGCGAGTTGCTGTTTGCAACCTCGGGAGCCGAGTTCACCGCGATGATGATGGTGGCTGACGAGTTGCGCCGCCGCGCCGTTGGCGACCTGGTGACCTACGTGGTGAACCGCAACGTCAACTTCACTAACGTGTGCATCAAGCGGTGCGGCTTCTGCGCCTTCAGCCGGGACTTCCGGGAGGAGGAAGGCTACTTCCTGCCCGTCAGCGAGATCATCCGGCGGGCCAAGGAAGCCCAGGATTACGGTGCCACTGAGGTGTGCATCCAGGCCGGTTTGCCCCCGCAGATGGAGGGCGATCTGTACATCCGGCTGTGCGAGGCTATCAAGGAAGAGCTGCCCGACATGCACATCCACGGCTTTTCGCCCGAGGAAGTGCTGTACGGCTCCATCCGCTCGCGGTGCAGCATCCGTGAGTACCTGCAAGGTCTGAAGGACGCCGGCGTAGGCAGCCTGCCCGGAACGTCGGCAGAGGTGCTGGACCAGGAACTGCGGGACATCATCTCCCCGGGCCGGATCACCGTTGATCAGTGGATCGAGGTCATCACCAACGCCCACGACCTGGGCATCCCGACGACTTCCACGGTGATGTTCGGTCACCGGGAAACCAACGCGCAGATCGTGCGGCACATCGCGCTCCTGCGGGACATTCAGCAGAGCACGGGTGGGTTCACCGAGTTCGTGCCGCTGAGCTTTGTGGCCTCCGAAGCGCCGATGTACTTCAAGCAGACGGTGGAGGGCGTGCGCTCGGGGCCCACGGGCATGGACGTGATCAAAGTCCACGCCATCGCCCGCATCATGCTGAACAACTGGATTCCCAATATCCAGGCATCGTGGGTGAAAGAAGGCAACCGGATGTCGCAGCTGCTGCTCACCGCCGGCGTCAATGACCTGGGCGGAACGCTCATCAACGAAAGCATCTCCACTTCGGCGGGAGCCATGCACGGGCAGCTGATGCGTCCCGGCGAGTTCCGCGGAATGATCCGCGAGGCGGGCCGGACGCCGGCGGAACGTTACACCACCTACGGCCTGCGCCGCATCTACGGCGAGACCGACGAAGTGCTGGACCCCCTGGACCTCGTGGGCGACAACGTTGAGGAGATCTTCGGCTCGTACAACCAACTAGTGCAGATGGATCATTACCGCTTTGAGCACCCCCGGCACGAGCGGGAACGGGCCGCGGCGGAACAGTCGGCTTAGGTTGTGTTGGCATACGAACCGTCATTGTAGGGGTGCGACATGACCACCGCTAAGCCATTCCCTGCCACGTCCCCATTGCCGGCGGACTTCCAGTTGCCCGACCCGCCGGACAACCCCGATGACAAGATGACCAATTTCGACCAGATGGCCGCTACCGGTGGCGCCCATCACCTTCGCCAGCACCTGGGCAACCTGGACACGACTCTGGTCGCCGGGGAGCGTTACGTGGTCATCCGCCCGACCCGGGGCATGGCGGGCAGCCATTATCCCGACCTGCTGGTGGCTTTCGACGTGAACCCGGCGGCCTACAGGGCGAGGAATGGGTACATCATACCGGAGCAGGGGAAGCCGCCGGACTTCGTGCTGGAGGTGGCGTCCCCGAACACGGCGGAAACGGACGTCACCGACAAGCGAGTGGACTACGCTGCGCTGCTGATACCGGAGTACTGGCGGTTTGACGAGACGGGCCAGCATCACGGGACGCGGCTGGCGGGGGACCGGCTGGTGGACGGGGAGTACGTCGCCATAGACGTCGAGGAATTTCCGGACGGGAGTTTCCAGGGATACAGCGGGGTGCTGAACTTGTACTTACGCTGGGAAGATGGCCAACTGGAGTGGATTGATCCGGCCACCGGCGAGCACATCGCCTCCTTCGACAGCGAACGGGCCCGCGCCGACGCCGAGCGCGCCGGCCGCTTGCAGGAACGGGACCGGGCCGACGACGCCGAAGCCCGCGCCAACGTTGCCGAGGCCCGGATCCGCCAGCTCGAAGAAAAACTGCGTCGGCAAGACCGTTAGAAATGCCAACAGAGCCTAACCAAACGGGTGAAATGGCCCCCAGTAAGGTGCTGGCCTTGGCCGGCGGTGTCGGCGGGGCCAAGCTGGCGCTGGGCCTGGCCCGGATCCTGCCGCCCGAACGGTTGACCATCGTGGTGAACACCGGAGACGACGAGGAATTTCATGGGCTGCACGTGTCTCCCGACCTGGACACCATGACCTACACGCTGTCCGGCTGGTATAACCCGGAGACGGGATGGGGTGTGGCCGGGGACTCGTTTGAGACGCTGGCCGTGCTGAAACGCCTGGGAGCCGATGCCTGGTTCAACCTGGGTGACCGGGATTTCGCCATGCACATCCGGCGCACGGAGTTGCTGCGGAGCGGCATGACGCTATCCCAGGTCACGGTGGAGTTGACCGGACGGCTGGGCATCGAGCATCCCATCGTGCCCATGAGTGACCAACCGGTGCGGACGGTGCTGGAAACGGACGCGGGAACACTGTCGATGCAGGAGTACTTCGTGAAACATCGGGCCGGCCCGGAGGTGCGGTCGATCCGGTACGTCGGAGCGGAGGACGCGAAGCCGTCTCCCGGATTTGCTGAGGCGCTGGAGTCGGTGGATGCGATAGTGTTCTGCCCGTCCAACCCGCACCTGAGCGTCGCGCCGATACTGGCGGTGCCTGGCGTGAGCGATGCGATTGCGGCACATACCGGCTGCCGGGTCGCGGTGAGCCCCATCGTGGGTGGCGACGCGGTGCGCGGGCCGGCCGGCAAGATCATGGGCGAGTTGGGCGCGGAAGTTTCGGCTGTCGGGGTCGCCAGGGAGTACCGGGGCCTCTGCGATGTGCTCGTTTTGGATACTCAGGACGCCGCGCTTTCGGACGCCGTTGCCGCGGTGGGAATTACGCCGGCGGTTACTGGTACGATAATGCAGACGGACGAGGATAAGATCGCGCTCGCGCAGAGGGTGTTGCAGTTGGTCAAAACGGCGGAGTGACAAGGATGTTGACGGAATCAGTGAACAACGACAACCCATCGGTGCTGCCGGTGGTGCCTATGAAACCATTGTCGCAGTGCAAGACGCGACTGGAGCGCATCATGGGCCCGCAAGACCGGGAGGATTTGACCATCGGGATGTTGCGGCGCGTACTGCTGGCAATCCGGGGCGCTGGCGTGGATCCTTTCTGGGTGATTGGCGGCGACGACCGGATCCGCAACCTGTCCCGGACGCTGGGCGCGGTGTGGATGGAGGACCTGGGCCGGAACCTGAACGATACCATCACCAAGGCGTTTGAGAGCGCGCGGCTGCGGGAGGTGTCCGCCCTGTACCTGCCCGGCGACTTGCCGTTTATCAGGCCGGCCGACATTCACCAGCTGATTCGCAGCGCGCAGCATCAGCACAACGTCACGCTGTCGCCGGCCCGGCGGGACGGCGGCACCAACGCCATACTGGTGCCATACGACCTGATCCCGTACTTCCGGCCCGAACTGGGCAGCAACAGCTTCCGCAAACACGTTGGCACCGCGGCGCGCATGGGTGTGTCGGTGGCGTTCTACTACAGCGGCGGCATGGGTTTCGACCTGGACGACGGGTCCGACCTGGACGAATACGAGCACATGGAACCGGGACTGCTGGAGCGGTTGATGGGCCGCAGGCCGGGCGACATCAATCGGACGCCGTTGCAACTGTGATGGAAATTGCTCGGCCGCAACCATACACCCGTCACTCCGGCGAAAGAACGTCACCCCGTACTTGATACGGGGCCGGAGTCCAGAGGGTTACTAGATTCCTGCTTTCGCCGGAATGACGAAATTTAAATGCGATACTGATAGAGGAAGTGATGTCCGACAAAGTACAACTGGGTTGCCTGCTGCCCACGCGGGGGCTGCTGCTGGAGGATGACAAGCCGCAGGATGCGGAGTCGGTGTTGCGGCTGGCGACGTGGGCCGAAGAGGCCGGATTGGATTCGGTGTGGGTTGGCGACAGCCTGACCGCCAAACCCCGGCTGGAGGCCATGACCACGCTGGCGGCCATCGCGGCGCGCACGTCGCGGGTAAGGCTGGGTACGGCGGTGATGCTGATGGCACTGCGCCATCCGGTGTTGCTGGCGCAGATGGTGGGCACGGTGGACCTGATCTCCGGCGGCCGGCTGCAACTGGGCGTTGGCGTAGGCGGAGCGTTCAACGCGATGCAGCAGGCCGAATGGCGCAACGCCCAGGTGAACCGGCGCACGCGGGCGCCCCGACTGGAAGAAATATTGCAGGTAATCAAGGGCCTGGGCAAAGAAGAACCGTTCAGTTTCGAGGGCCGGCATTTTGAGCTGGACGAGGTGGTGATGCAGCCGACGCCGGTACAGTCCGGCGGCGTTCCGGTGTACCTGGGCGTCCACTGGCACGGACGGGGCGACGGTCAGGGCGCGCAGCGGGAACGGCAGGCGCGGAGGGCGGCCAGGTTGTCCGACGGCATAATCTCAATATCCGCAACGCCGGACGAGTTTGTGGAGCTGAACGAAACGGTGGACGGCTACTGCGCAGAGTATGGCAGAGATCCGGGCGATATGTCGTCGGTGATGTATATGACCGTGAACTTGGACGAGGACGTGGCGCGCGCCGAGGCGGAGGCGGAGGACTGGCTGCTGGGGTACTACGGCGCGAACATCTGGGGCGACCGTTGGGGTCCCTTTGGCGACGCCGAGCGGGTGCGGGAGCGTATCCACGCCTACACTGAGGCAGGGGCCGATCAGATCGTGGTGCGGTTCGCGTCCTACCGACAGGAGGAGCAGATGCAGACGTTTCTGGAGCAGGTTGCGCCCGATTTCAGCCGGTGACGTTTGCCTTCACAAAGTAACACCGTTATTCCCACCCTCCCCCGTCATTCCAC
>VXOG01000098.1 GCA_009840165.1 Chloroflexota bacterium | reverse complement strand
GTTTTGGGGTGATGTTGGTGGTCTTTGGCGGGTATTTGAGAGGGTTTGGGGGCGGTGTTGGGGTGGATGGTGATTGTCTGAATCAGGATTTTTGAGATTAGAGGATTAGCAGGATTGGGCCGATTAAACGGTTTAGTTAACATGGTACGGATGGATGGTGAGTAGTGGCAATGGTGAAAGTGTCAGTGATTGGTTGACGCAGAGTATCATTATTGATACTATCGTGGGGACGGCATGAGTATCGAGGACGCCATACGGTCGTTGCGAAGCAATCCCAAGGGGATTAGGTTCAGTGAGTTGGTAACGATATGCGATCTGTTCTTTGGAACGCCACGCCAGAGCGGGACCAGCCATCGGGTCTATCGTATGCCGTGGCCGGGCGATCCCAGGGTGAATATACAAAATGACAGGGGAATGGCGAAGGCGTACCAAGTGCGCCAGGTTATCAGAGCCCTTGGGATGCTGGAAGACAGGCTGAATGATGCTACATGATCACTACACGTACCGGGTTACCTGGTCTGCTGAGGACGAAGAGTTCGTTGGTCGGTGCGCCGAGTTTTCACTTTTGAGCTGGCTGGCTGCCACGCCGGACGAAGCCTTTGCGGGCATTCGCGCCCTGGTGTCCGACTGCGTAGCGGATATGGAGGCCGAGGGCGAGCCACTGCCGGAACCCCTGGCCGACCGCAGTTACAGCGGAAGGTTCGTGGTGCGAGTGCCGCCGGAAACGCACCGCGCCCTGGCGATAAAGGCCGCGGAGGAAGGCGTCAGCCTGAATCGGCTGGTCAGCGCGCGGCTGGCGAATGACCCTGCGGTATAGAGATTCGCCATGACCGCCGACCAGTCAAACGCCAATCCCAACCGCCTGTATTTCGGCGACAACCTGGACATTCTGCGGGAGCACGTGGCCGACGAGTCGGTTGACCTGATTTACCTGGACCCGCCGTTCAACTCCAACGTAAATTACAACGCCTTCTTCCAAGAGCAGAGCGACGAACTCTCAGACGCGCAGATTACCGCGTTTGAGGACACCTGGCATTGGGGCTGGGAGTCGGAGACGGCGTTCCGGGACGTGGTGACGCGCGGGCCGGAGAAGGTCGGCAACCTGCTATACGCGTTGCGCGCACTGTAACCGGGTGAAGGGGATCGCCCACAGGAGTACCTGATGGCGCGGCTGCGGGATATGGGGATGGCGGCGTGAGGGGGAGCCTATGAACACGGCGAATGCGGAAACGACAGCACTTGAAACAGCAGTGGCGGTACTACAGATCGTTTTCTATCTGTCGCCGCTGCTTATCGCTTTGGCAACTCTCTTCCTAGCCTGGTGACGGTTCAAGATATTCAGGGTCAGTGAGCCGGCCATCAAGATGGACCTCGTGGTGACCAGTCGGCGGTCCAGCCCCTCTTTCAACGCGCTGAGCGCGGTAGTCGTACTGACCAATACGTCGAGGGTGGCGGCACGAATTTCCGAAGTAACATGGCAAGCGCAAGTGCTGGCACCATACAGCGATGCTGACGTGGACTAAAGATAGAGGAATACGCGCCTTACATGGAGAGCGCCGGCTCACCCATTGAATTTCCGTGGAACGTCAATTACAAGATTTCACGAACCAACTCGAGGATCGCCTTGGAACCCGGAGAGTCAAATACCGTCAGTATGAGCTTGGCGATGCCGGATTGGATCGAAGCGGTTGACGTTCTGATAGAATTAGATAGCCCTCATAGTTCGGAAGGTTCGCCGCTGTGCTGGACGGCGCGGTGCCAGCACGACATCAAACCGGAGGTGCGAAATGTCGTTCAGACCTCAACGTGATAAGCCATTGCCAAAGGGGCTTGTCCATGGAATTACCTCGATCATGTTCGAAAGCGCATTGGAACCGGCAAAGCCTCCGAAATCGTCGAAAAAATCAAGAGCCGATGCTGACCAGTCGATGCCGGCTGAATACATGGAGAAAACCAGATATTAGCCGCCAAAGCTACTAACCCGGCGGCGGACATCGGCAAGTTGGAAGAGCAAATAGACTGGCTCGTCTATGATCTATACGATCTCAGCAATGAAGAGACGGCGACGGTGGCGGATTTCTTCTGGGACGTAACCTTGACCGAAGAGGAAGAGGACCAAGCGTTACTGCGAGCAATGGAAGAATCTGACATCAATGACCGGGTAAGCCTGTCGGAGGTGCTGACAACCCTGCGCACGCCCGATGATTGTTGAGCCCTATGCTAACGCCCAATCACCAGGTCATGGAGGGTTACAAAACCGATGGGGCTGCGTTCGCGGTCAACTACGATGGAGCGCGAGACCTGGAACCGCACCAGCAATCGCACCGCGTAGCGCGTGAGCATATCGGGAGGCAGCGTCAGCACCGGCTTTGACATGATCTCGTACACGTTGACTCGCTCCGGCGAGCGGTTGCGGGCGATTATCTCGCGAGCTACGTCGGAGACCAGGATCAGGCCCACCTCGTCGGTTTCATCGCGCCGGTTGACGACCAGCGCCTCGACGCCGCGTTGCTTCATCAGCGCCATGGCATCGGCCACCGTCGCCAGCCCGTCGATGCTGTGGAGTTCCGGGTTCATCACGTCGCCGACCCGGACCGGGTTTTGTGCGTTCATAGGTCGTGTTCCAGCTCTTCCTGAATGGTGGGCAATTGGGTGAGGAGGCCAACGGCGTCTTCAATGTCCAGTTGGAACGCGATGCCGGCCCCGTGTTCAGTGTCGAGCCGTGCGGCGTCCTGGATGCGCTCCAGGATGTCCCGGGCGCGGGTTTCCAGGACCAGGAACAGCGCCATATTCCGCATCTCCTCCAGGCGCAGACCGAAGAAGGTCGTGCCCGGGCGCAGCCCCTCGCCCCGCACGCTGGATATTATGGTAGCGCCGGTGGCGCCGCCGGCGCGCGCGGCATCCACCACGACATCGGTTTTATCGTCGCTGACCAGGGCGACAATCAGTTTCAGCCTCATGGCTCTGCCTCCTCCCGACCGCCGGCGGTTCTCCTGTTACCCCACCAGGATGCAACTATAGCGTAACCCAGGACGGTCATTATGGGAAATACGCTGGCGAAAGCAATCAGGCCGAATCCATCAATCAGCGGGTTGCGTCCCGGGATGCTGGCGGCGAGGCCCAGGCCCAAAGCGGCGACCACCGGCACGGTGACGGTTGACGTGGTGACGCCGCCGCTGTCGTAGGCCAGGGGTATGATGGTGCGGCTGGACCGGTAGGTCTGCACGATGACGACGGCGTAAGCGGCGATGATGTACCAGGGCAGGGGGGTGCCGGTGACGATGCGGAAGCAGCCCAGGGACACGCCGATGGCTACGCCAACGGCCACCGCAATCCGCAAGGGCCAGGCGCGGACCGTGCCCCCGGAAACCTCTTCGGCCTTGATCGCCACGGCGATGAGCGAAGGTTCGGCCACCGTGGTGGCAAAGCCTATGGCCGCGCCAAATGCGTACACCATCAGGTAATCTCTCCAGTCCACCGCGCCGGCCGCGCTCTGTGCGCCGGCCGCCGCATGAGCGGTGAGCTGGAAGGCCATGGTCTCGCCGATGGGGAAGAGCGCGTTTTCAAGTCCGACCAGGAACAGGGCCAGCCCCAGCAGGACACAGACCAGTCCGGCGACGGTCCGGCGCAGGTTGGGCAGCCGGCGACGCAGGACGAAGAACTGGAACAGGGTCAGGACGGCCACGATGGGCGCCACGTCGAACACCGTGGACAGAAGGGCCGGGGGCAGGGTGTGGAGAAATTCGATCATCGGGCCATCGTCATCGGGCCATCGTCATCGGGCTAGCATCATCGGGGCTAGCATCATCGGGGCTAGCATCATCGAGCAATCATGCCGTAGGCCATGACGCAGATCATGGGGGTCAGGCTGGCGAAGGCGATCAGGCCGAAACCGTCCACCATGGGATTGCGCCCGCGGATGGACGTGGCGAGGCCGACGCCCAGCGCGGTGACCAGCGGGACGGTGATGGTGCTGGTGGTCACGCCGCCGGAATCGTAGGCTACGCCGATGATCTCCGCGGGGGCGAAGACGGTCATCACGGTCACGAGGACGTAGCCGCCGATGATCAGGTGGTGGATGGGCCAACCCTTGAGGATGCGGATTACGCCCAGCAGGATGGCCAGGCCCACCGAGATGGCTACCACCAGGCGCAGTTCGAGAGCGTAAGAACTGCGGGCGCTGTCGGTATCGGAGATTGCGCCGGTTTCCGCCGCTACCTCGGCGGCTTCGGCGGCGACGGCGATGAGGGCCGGCTCGGCGACGGTTGCGCCGAATCCCAGGCAGAAGGCGAAGGCCAGTATGGCCCACAGGCTGCCCTTGGTGGCGAAACCGCGCGCCAGCATCTCGCCCAGGGGGAACAGCCCGCTCTCCAAACCCTGGATGAAAAGCCCGAGGCCGACGCACACGCAGACCAACCCGACAATCACGTTGCCCAGGTTGGGGAAGGGCTGTTGGAGCACCGCCAGCTGGAAAACCGCGATGACGATGATGATGGGCGCCAGGTCGCGGATTGTGCTACCGGCCCGCCGCAGCATTGGTGAAAGGAGCCGGGCGGAGTTTTTCATTTGCAACAGTTCAGATTGGCAGCCGAATTGGCGGAAAGGGGTTCGGGGTACGCTGGCGTTGCCACCAGCGATTATGCCATATAGTTTGAGCAATTACCGACTTGCTCGCTGAATGAGGTGGCTTTACTATGCTGATTGTAGATACCCACGTTCATATTGGACGCGACCACTATGAACCCGTTGAGATGCTGCTGGCCCAGATGGAGCTGAACGGCGTTGCCAAAACGGTGCTGGTGCAGTCCACCGCAACGCTGGACAACTCCTACGTGCTGGAGTGCATCCGCCGGTTCCCGGGGCGTTTCTCCGTGGTGTGTAGGGTGGACGTTGACGATCCGGCCGCGCCGGACACGCTGGACAGCCTGCGGGCGGCCGGCGCGGAGACGCTGCGCATCCGCAACTTTCACCGTTCGCCGGGGAACGATCCCCTGGCGGTCTGGCGGGCCACCGCCAACCTGGGAATGTCGGTGAGCGTGGGCGGGCCGGCGGATGGTTTCGCGTCGCCGAAGTTTGACGCGCTGGTGGCCGAACTGCCCAACCTGACGTTTATCCTGGAGCACCTGTGCGGCATGGGCATCCACGCCATCGGCGCGTCGGAAATGCCGCCGGAATCAACCTACCGGCAGGCCCTCAAGCTGGCCGCCTACCCAAACACGGTCATCAAGATTCATGGGATGGGTGAAATCAGCGACCCGCCGTTCCCGTACCGCAACACGCCGCCCTGGGTGCGGATGGCTTACGACGCCTTTGGCCCCGACCGCATGGTGTGGGGTTCCGACTGGCCGCGCTGCACCAACCGCGAGGGATACCGCAACTCGCTGCGTTACACTATTCGGCAGATGGAGTCCTGGTGTCCAGGTGAGGATTTGGGCAAGATATTCGGCGGAACCGCGCTCAATCTATGGAGGTTCCAGTGATTAAATACTGTGTCATTGCTATATGCCTGCTGGCGCTGTTGGCTGCTTTGGCCTGCGGCCGGGAGCCGCCACCGCCGGCTGCCACTACCGCTGCCTCTGCCGTTCAACCGTCGCCCGAGGCCATGGAATCCACGGCGGCGCCGACAGCAACCGAAGCCACGGCCATGGACAACCAAGGAATAAGCCGGCTGCAAACCGTGCGGGACCGGGGAACGCTGACGTGCGCGAGCATCAACAGCGTGGCCGGGTTTGGCTTCCTGGACTCCGACGGCAACACTGTCGGATTTGACGTTGACCTGTGTCGCGCCGTCGCCGCTGCGGTGCTGGGCAATCCCAACGCGGTGGAATTTCGACCGACGACCGCCGCCGAACGCGGGCCGCAGATACAGTCCGGCGAAATCGACGTCATGTCCCGCAACACGACGTGGACCAGCACGCGGGACGCGACGTGGGGCAACTTCGCGCAGACCATGTTCTACGACGGCCAGGGCTTCATGGTTCCCAAGAGCCTGGGAGTCGCCACCATGATGGAACTCAGGGACGCGAAAATCTGCGTGCAGCAGGGTACGACCACGGAGCTGAACATCCAGGACTTTGACAACCAAAACAGCATGAACTTCGACATCGTGACGTTCCCGGACGGCGTCTCGAGCAACGATGCGTACCTGAGTGGTCAGTGCGATTCGCTCACCACCGACCGCTCCGGCCTGGTCAGCACGCGCGCCGGATTTGAGAAGCCCGACGATCACGTCATCCTGCCCGGCACCATATCTGAGGAGCCACTGGGCCCGTTGGTTCCGCACGGCGATGACCAGTGGTTCGACATCGTGAAAACCGTCATGGGCATCCTGATTTACGCGGAGGCTTACAGTGTAACGTCCGACAACGTGCCCACCGCCGCTACCGGCAACACCAAGGTTGACCGGCTCTTCGGGCTGGAAGGTTCCTTTGGGCAGGAAGCCCTGGGTTTGTCGGACACCGTTGCCCAGGATGTGATTCGCGGAGTGGGCAACTACGGGGAGATTTACAACCGCCACCTGATACCGTTGGGTCTGGAACGGGAGGGCAGCCGCAACGCGCTGTGGGCGAACGCGCCCTGCACGGATTGCCCCAGGGGCGGACAGATTTATGCCGCGCCGTTGCGGTAATCGGGTTATGCTGACTCCAATCAGTACAGATTGCGTAGAACCCGTTCCGACATTCAGCGTATGAGCGCGTGCGAGCGTGGTACAATTGCGCCGTTTGAAAGTCGGCGGTCACGCCAGAATAGTATTCAGGAGGACTATAGGAAATGAAACGAATCATCAAGTATATTGCCGGCGCAACCTTAATGCTCGCGCTGGTGGCCGCAATGGCCTGCGGGCAGGAACAGCCGCCGGCGCCTCCCGCGCCCGCCGCTACCGAACCCACTGCCGCCATGACGACGCCCACGGAGGCGCCGATGGAAGCCACCGCGGCGCCCACGGCAACTGACGCCACTTCCATGGATAACCAGGGCGAAAGTCGCCTCGATGCCGTGCGCGCCCGCGACAAGGTCATCTGCGCCAGCCGCAACGACGTTCCCGGTTACGGGTTCCTGGACGACAACGGCAACAACGTCGGCTTTGACATCGACCTGTGCCGCGCCCTGGCCGCCGCCGTTCTCGGCGACCCCAACAAGATCGAGATTCGCCTGATCACCGCCGCCGAGCGCGGCCCGACCATACAGTCCGGCGAAGTCGATATGCTGGTGCGGACCGTCACCTGGACCACCTCCCGCGACGCCCAGTGGGGCAACTACGCCCAGACCATGTTCTATGACGGTCAGGGCTTCATGGTGCGCAAGGACCTGGGCATCAGCAGCGCGCTGGAGCTGCACGACGCCAGCGTTTGCGTCACCCTGGGTACCACCACCGAGCTGAACCTCCAGGACTTCTCCAACCAGAACGACCTGCATATCGAAGTGCTGACCTTTGAGGACACTCCCGCCGTGGTCGCCGCCTACGAAAGCGGCCAGTGCGACGCCTTCACCAACGACCGCTCGCAGCTGGCCGCGTTGGGCACCGCGCTGCAAAACCGCGCCGACCACGTGATCCTGCCCGAGACGATTTCCGAAGAACCCCTGGGGCCGGTGGTTCCCCACGGCGATGACCAGTGGTTCGACATCGTCAAGACCGTCATGGGCATTCTCATCTACGCCGAGGCTTACGGCGTAACCTCCGGCAGCGTCCCGACCGCCGCCACCGGCGACACCAAGGTGGACCGCCTGATGGGTCTGGAAGGCGCATTCGGCCAGGAACCGCTGGGACTCAGCGAGACCGTGGCGCAGGACGTGATCAATGCCGTCGGCAACTACGGTGAGATTTACGCTCGCAACCTTGGCCCCGATGGCATTGACCTGCCTCGGGAAAATGGCCGCAACGCGCTGTGGGCCAACGCTCCCTGCCAGGACTGCCCCAAGGGCGGCCAGATTTACGCCGCGCCGCTGCGCTAAAAGCAAAGCCAACCGGCAGTTCGATCAAAATGTAGGGGCGGGTTTGAAACCCGCCCCTACTTACGTGTTTGGATCGCGCGCGATGCGTTAGAATATCGCGCAGCGGTGGCAAGAAATGATCAATTCCAATAGGACATTACCCCGCATACTCACCTACCAGGGGATTCCGGTCTGGCGGCACGCCCAGATACTCCAGTGGGCCGCTCAGCTCGCCTCGGCTATCCTGGTGGTGGCGCTGGTCATGTGGTTCTTCGGCAATATGGCGTTTGCCATTGAGGACCGGGGAATCCCCTTCGGCTTCAGTTTCCTGGAGCGCGAATACCAGACGCCCATCGGGGAGCACGTCCTTCCGTATGAGTCCTCGAACAGTTTCCTCTACGCGCTGATCGTAGCTGCCACCAACACCCTAGTGGTTGCGGTCGCCGGCGTGATACTGGCCACGTTGTTGGGCATCTTCGTAGGCGTGTGCCGCCTTTCCCCCAACTGGATCGTGTCCAAGCTGGCCACGGCCTATATTGAGTTCTTCCGCAACGTTCCGTTGCTGGTGCAGCTATTTTTCTGGTTTTACATCATTCTGGCGTTGCCCACGGTACGTGAAGGATATGTCATCGCGGATCTGCTGTACGTCAATAACGCGGGGATTTCTTTCCCGGGACCGGTGGCTGGCGGCATCACGCCGGCGGTGGTCTGGCTCGCGTTGGCGGTAGTGGCGGCGCTCGTCGGGGCGCTGGCGCACCGCAGGCTGGTCCGGCGCGAGGAGGAGACCGGTCGGGCGTCGTACCCGTTGGTGATCGGTTGCGCAACAGCTGTAGGAATCGCCGCGATTGCTTGGCTCGTCCTCAGCGGGATCTTTGGCGACGCGCCATTCTCCATCTCGACTCCCGCGCCCCAGGGCCGTTTCGGACGCATCGACGGCGGGGTTACCATCCGGGCCGGCATGCTGGTGCTGCTGATCGGGCTGGTGATGTACACGGCGTCGTTCATCGCCGAAATCGTGCGCGCCGGCATCCAGTCCGTGGGGCGCGGCCAGACCGAAGCCGCCCGCGCCCTGGGTCTCTCGCCCGTGAATACGCTACGGCAGGTTACGTTTCCACAGGCGCTGCGGGTCATCATCCCGCCGTGGATCAGCCAGTGCCTGAACCTGACCAAGAACAGCAGCCTTGGCGGTGTGGTGGGCTACACCGACCTCACCAACGTGGCGATCACCATGACCCAGACGGCGCCGGCCATAAACATCTTCCTGATGCTCATGGCCACGTATTTGGCCATGAGCCTGACCTGGTCTCTGATTGGCAATTTGTACAACCGACACATCCGGTTCACTGGTTAGCAGATGGCTGCCGACACAACTCAAAACACTGCGGCGCAGGTACTGCCTCCTCCCCGAACAGAGGTCGGCGTCATCGGCTGGATGCACGCCAACCTGTTCAGCAGCCGGTTGAACTCCGCGCTGACGGTGGTGTCGAGCGCGCTGCTGCTGTTGATCCTGTGGTACGGGCTGCGCTGGATTTTCTGGTCGGCAGACTGGACGGTGGTAGAGCGCGTAGGTGGTCTGTTCCTGATCGGCAGCTACAACACCGAACTGGCCTGCCCGGGCCAGAACTGCTTCTGGCGTCCCCAGGTGTCACTGCTCCTGGTCACGGCGCTATTGGGGATGATCTGGGGCATCATGGGCGGTGGCGTGGCCAAGCGGATTGCGATACTGACCGCCGTGGTCGCGGCGCTGTTCGCCTTTTTGCCCTACAGCCTGGACGACATGGGGTGGGACGTTCGCATCCTGCTGCTGGCCAACCTGCCTGCCACGGGGATAGGGTGGGCCGTGGCCAGGTACACTCCGCTGGGCCAGCCCCGGTGGGCGGTGGCATGGGGCGTCGCGGCGTTCCTGATCACGCTGGTTTTGCAGCGCGGTCTTCCCAACGTGCCGGGCCTGCAACCGGTGTCCGTGGTGTATTGGGGCGGGCTGACGCTGAACCTGATACTGGCCGTGGGCGGAATCAGCCTGAGCCTGCCCATCGGCATTGCGCTGGCGTTGGGGCGACGCAGCAATCTGCCGGTGGTGAAGTTGCTGTGCGTCGTGTTCATCGAGGTATTCCGGGGCGTTCCACTGATCACCCTGCTGTTCATGTCGCAGACGCTGGTGCCGCTGGCCTTTCCCGAGGACTTTCCGCAGAACTCGCTGTTCCGCGCCGCAGTGGTGATTACGCTGTTCAGCTCGGCATACATGGCGGAGAACATTCGCGGCGGTCTGCAAGCGTTGCACCCCGGGCAGGCGGAAGCGGCCCGCGCGCTGGGCTTGCCGGGATGGCAGACCACGTTGCTCATTTCCCTGCCCCAGGCCATCCGCAACGTAATTCCCGCCATCGTGGGGCAGTTCATCGCGCTGTTCAAGGACACCAGCCTGGTGTACATCATCGGGATGGTGGACATCGTGGAAATCGGGCGGGTGTTCATCAGCCGGCCGGAGTACCTGGCGAGCGCGCGGGAGATGTTCGTGTTCCTCGCCGTGGTGTTCTGGGTGTTCTGCTACGGAATGTCGTACGTAAGCCGTCATATAGAGCGAAACCTGGGAGTGGGGCAGCGGTAGGGGGCGACTGTCTGCTAGAATACCGCGTAGCTGTAGTTGACTGCCTCGGGAGGTTGAATTGGCGATTAACATAGACCCGGTTGCGATAAGCACGCTGGCAATCCTGATAAGCATGGCGGTGGGACTGACCGTGTACCTGGCGAGGTTGGGGCAACGGGTGAGCCGGCTGGAATCCGACGTTGGGGAGCTGAAGCAGGGGCAGGAGGAAATCAAAGATATGGTGCGGCGGACAAATGAAATTGTGGTTGCACTGATGAATCATCGGCACGGCGCCGAAGGCGAACCAACGCTCGCGCTGCCGTCAGACTGATCTATGCGTGAGGGTGGACTATCGCCGTCGTCGGCTCCGCAATAACGGCCAATAGACAGCTCACGTACCCACCGCAACGGAGCGCCCACCATGACTACCAACGGACACACTGTTATCGATGAAGAGATCATCACCTGCCGCGACGTTCACAAGTGGTACGGCAATTTCCACGCTCTGCGGGGCGTCACCACGTCGGTGAAGAAGGGGGAGGTGGTGGTGATTATCGGGCCCTCGGGATCCGGCAAATCCACGTTCATCCGCTGTATCAACCGCCTGGAGCAGCACCAGCGGGGCGACATCACCGTGGACGGCATCGAGCTGACCAACGACGTGCGCAACATCGACGCGATCCGCAGGGACGTGGGCATGGTGTTCCAGTCGTTCAACCTGTTCCCGCACCTCACTGTGATGAACAACATCACCCTGGCGCCCATCAAGGTACGGCATCTGCCGGCGAAAGAGGCGGAGGGCATCGCCATGGAGTTGCTGGAGCGGGTGGGCATCCCCGAGCAGTCCGACAAGTATCCGGCTCAACTGTCCGGGGGACAGCAGCAGCGGGTCGCCATTGCGCGCGCCCTGGCGATGCAGCCCAACATCATGCTCTTTGACGAGCCGACGTCGGCCCTGGACCCGGAGATGATCAAGGAAGTGCTGGAGGTGATGCGCGAGCTGGCCGAATCCCAGATGACCATCCTGGCCGTATCTCACGAGTTGGGGTTCGCCCGCGAGGTGGCGGACCGCATCGTGATGTTCGACGAGGGTATCATCGTGGAAGACCAGCCGCCCGACGAGTTTTTCAACAACCCGCGCCACGAACGGGTCAAGCATTTCCTGTCGCAGATTTTGTAGGGTGAAGGATGGCCTGTTGGGGCGAGGTTTCTGGATTCCCGCCCCGTATCGAGTACGGGGTGACGTTCTTTCGCGGGAATGACGAGTGGACGGCGGGAATGACGAGTGGACGGCGGGAATGACGGCGCACGGCCAGATAGTGGACAGATGGAGTTAGTGCGGAAATTCCGCCGCTGGGTCTGGGCCGGCGGCAGCGCCGAAGCCTATTGGGCCCGCGAGCGCCGGCTGCCCTTCTGGGAACATCCGTGGTTCACTCGCATCTATCGCATCGCGCTGCTCAGCGGCTGGGTGGCGGTCATCCTGTTTTTCCTGCTGTGGAATCTGTGGTGGGCGACTCCGTGACGGCGGGCCGATTTCGTTGGCCGGGGGTTGGTTGTCTTTGGCTTTGACCTCCGTTGTGGGTTGGGCTTGGGTTTTCCGGGTACGGCGTCAGGTTTGAGGTTCGGGTCGAGTGTCGGAACACGGCCAACGCTGTTTTTTGCTTGGCGCAGAAGGTTATTGCCCTAGTCTTCCGTGTCCCGCAGCGGTCCGGCCAAATAGGTCGGGGCTATGCGGCACGAAGCGGTGGTGGCACCCGCCGGGTTCCGGGAGCTTGGTCGGGGAATAAACCGACTCTAGGCCCCTGGGGAACCGTTTTCTGCTTTGGAGTAACCGACAGGCCGTTGAACGACCCGAACCTGATGACACCTCGCTAAATAGTTTCGGTGGCTTGCCGCTGCATGCGATGCAGCTGGCCCCGCCGGGTTCTCGAGCATCCGACGGGGAACCTGACAAATACAGGATAGAACGGGCGTGTGAGTTGGCGCAAGGGGCGGGTGTCATTGATTTTGGCTAACTGCGTCGGAGGAGTCGGACGGCTCCCGCTCGGTGGTCGGCCAGGGCTTCGTTGTCGATCAGGGCTTTCACGTCGTCCAGGCCGTCGGCCACATCTTCGGCCGTCATCTCGTTTTCGTAAAAGTTTTCGTGCAACAGACTGGCACTTCCGAACAAGCGTCGGATGTCGCCGTCGCCGGTTTCGTCCCGGAGTCGGCTGGTGATGCTGAGGTAGTGCCGGTGACGGTTGTGCTCCCAGCCGCGTTGTTCCGCGATGGCTTTGAGTATCTGGGTGGCAGCGCCCCAGCCTTTCTCGGATGCCTGTGGCAAATCGCTGGCGAGTTCTTGTCCGGCTTGCGCCAGAAAATGCTCGCTGGCCTGTTGATATTTCCGGGTGGCCATCTGGGCACTCCTCGGACTGTTGATACAGGTTAGCAACTCTAACCTGCCTGGGCAATGGCGACGGCGGCGGGGGGGCTGTGCCGGGCTACCGTTGGCTGTTTTGCGGCGGGGGAATCGTCAGAATCAGGATTAGCGAGATAATCGGATTTTCAGGATGACGCGGCGCAAGGGTGGGCCAACTCAATCCTGCCAATCCTGTAATTCCGCGCATCCTAATTCTGGTGATGGCGCGGTTGAAAGCGCACCCCAGTGGTCTATGTTCAGGGCTCACTCTGCTGCGCGCCCGGTTTGCGAGGGGGGGATGGTCAGAATCAGGATTGCCAGGATTATCGGATTTTCAGGATGACGCGGCGTCCGACGCGCAGCCCGTGTTAGTCTCTAGTTGCTCTTGATGCTGGTAGTGAGTTGGTGCGGTGTATTCCAACAGGGTGAAGTGGTCCTCGACAATGATGAACTTCACGCTGCATTCCATACTTTGGCTGTCCTCTATTGCGAGCCATTCCCCTGGATTGAAATGGACTGGCTGGCGTCCGCCGCCGTTGATGGCCAAGCTGTCACCGTAGAGGTAGTAGCGGTCGCTGGTGTCATGTATGGGATTGAGTCGTCCCTCGATCCGTGGGATATATCCTGTTCGTCCGTTGAATATCGCGGAGTTACCCCACTGGCCGTCACCTTGATTCATCGTGATTGCGACTGGCCCTTGTATTTTTTTGAGGTCAAATTCGCATTGGTATGGGTAGTGTCCTGACGCGGCGGCGATGAGGCGTACGGAGATGTCGTCCCGGTAAAGATCAATCGCGCATGTGCCTGACTGGTCAGTTCCCACGGATTTCTTCGTGCCGTTGGGATAAGCGACCAGTACCATTGCTTCGTTTAACGGCGAGTGAGTTTCGTCAGTGATTTTGATGTGCAGCGTGCTCATACGGGGTATTCTCCTTTTTTAATGGCAGTATTCGGAATTCATTTGTCTTGCATCTGCCGCGCTGCCAACGCCGCCTGGGCTGGGTCGCTGAGCAGATCTGCGACCGCCGCCTCGATTGCCTGGGCGGTTTTGCTGGTGGGTTGCCAGGTGTGGCGCAGGAGGCGGCGGGCGGCGCGGGATTGGGGGTCGCCGGCGGGACGGGTCGTGATGTCGCTCTGGGCGATCAGGGCTTGACATTCCTGCTCGGCGGTTGCGCCCAGTTGGCTGAGGCGGGCGTGCAGCGGGTCGTCGGGGTCGTAGCGCGGGATGGGCAGCTTCCAGCCGTGCTTGTGGAAATCTCTAATTTTCTTGGCCCAATTGGTCGTGCAGAACGGCTTGGCCCGCGTTGCCAACTCGTTGCTGTTAATGATGGTAAGCAAGTAATAAGCTTCATCTTCCGACCGGCAAATTGTTTGAAATAGTTTGTGGTCCAAGATGGAATGATTGTCCCTGATGAGACCCGCGGTAGGTTCGCCTTGCGTAGTGTAGGCAATGCGCGTCGTTTCGTCGCCAGTGATTGCGCCTTGCAGGTAGTCAAGCTGATTGGCGAGTTTGTTGAGGTGGTTCAAGTTGTCAAACAGTTCGGTAATGGCGCGCTCTTTATGCGCTTCCTGGAACATTCCGGCGGCGTTATTCCACCGTCGTTGCATCGCAGAATTCAGCGCTGCCACGTCAAGGCTGCCGTCGGGCAGCAAGGGAATGGTCATGGTGGGACTATGCACGGGCAAGACCGCTTGCAGCGGATCTAATGCGAGGTAAGGCGCGATGCACTCGCTCAGGTACACGTCAAGCAGGTGGTCGTTATTCACTACACCATCCAGTAAATGCAATTGTCCGTCGTACTTTGTGTTCTCCTGACTGCCTTGACGTGCCCGGACGTTGGTGCTGTTGGCCGCAGGAATCGCGGCGGTGTGTGGCAGTACGTCAACGAAAAACAGCCGGCGGTCAAGTACGGTTGGCCCCTGGCTGGACAGGTCGGCGTAGGGTGACTTGAATTTGCCGTCGTCGTGGTGGAGGGCCTCGGATGCCCTGGTGATGCCGAGGTAGTCGTCCTCCCAGTTGCCGCGCCATACCTGCACGGTTGCCGGGGCCAGCGCCGCGCCCTCGTCCATGCCGCCGTACTCGGCGAACACCACGCTGGCCGGCATGGGGAAGAAGTCGGGCACCACGTTGTCCAGGTCCCACGGCTCTTGAACCCGCAGGTTCAGCCCGATGCCGGGGGCGTTGCGTCCACCCTTGCGCCGGTAGGTTCCGCTGCGCCATTTCAGATGTTGGCCGGTACGTAATGCGCTGTGGGGCAGCACCATGCCGTTTTGCGCGCCGGGTTTGGCGTACAGTTCGGCGCAGCGGGTGTAGAACAGGGTGGCGCGGGGCGAGTTTGCCGCCGGCCCAGATCTCGTAGCGGGATTCGCTCATGTTCCGCAGTTCTTCGCGGATGATGTCGGCGCTCTGGCCGTAGGTGAGCCAGGGCGGGTTGCCGATGATGCGGTCAACCTTTTCCTCGGCGATGACGGCGGGGCGGAGAAGACCGGGTTGGACGTGATGCCCAGCGGCCTACGTTCGTGGACTTCAGCGATGAGGGTGAAGAGGGCTTCAGATTCCTAGTTGCCCCCGTGTCAAGCACGGGGCAGGCTCTGGGGTAGGTAGCCCGGGTCATCCAGGAGATGGAAATCGAAGTTGTGCAATCTGCGCAGTCGCCTGGGTAAGGCGAGGACACCCCAGACTTTTCGTAAAGTGGCAACGGCGGCTAAATTCTGTCCATTTCCTACTCAAATTGAGAGAGGAAAAGTACCCCTGAGCGTACCATATTGCGAACATTCCGTTGGGAGGTTTCACTCTAAACCGACGAGTGGCGCTGATCTGGCTGTGCCGTGAAGGTAACCGAAGCCTCTCGTAGAGCGCGGGGCGCCAACACAGCCGCACATCGCTCAAATCTGAATGTCAACACGCTCTTAGGCCATTATTGGACACCCGCTCAGAAGAGGGCATATGCCGAGCGCTGTTTCGGCAAAGCAGCACGCCTGGCCAGGCAATCCAGGCTGCTCAGGGGCTTTCGGCGGTTGTGACGCAGGGGTGCGCTCACAGTGTGCAGATAGCTCAGTATCTCATGATTGGACCGCCAGAAACCCGTCTCGTGATAGAGAACCCCGTGGTCAGCACAGAAAGCCCTGACCAAGGGCCTGGCATCCTTCAACCGGTTGCGGGGCATGCTGGGAAAGAGGTGGTGCTCAATCTGATAGTTCAACCCACCGTATATGTAATCGATGACCGGATTGGGGATGACGTTCCGGGACGTTAACACCTGCTGCCGCAGGTGATCGAGCTCGGTACCAGGAGGCAGTATTGGCATTCCCTTGTGATTAGGAGCAAAGACTGAACCCAGGTGGAATCCAAGCAAACCCCGGTGGACCACAATGAACAGGACGCCGTGCCAAAAGGGCAGGAAGGTGAAAACCAGAGCAAGATAGGCTGCTATTGCGGTCGCCACGACAATGGGTTCGAGGATGGGATACTTCACCCCTTTCATCCGCACCAGGAAGACAATGCCCGCGCTCAGCAAACTGTACGACGTGAGGAGGAGCATCGGATAGAACCAGAAGGCTTGATGGCGGATGAAGAACCGTGCCACTCCCCAGGAATCCAAGGCCTGCGCGCGTGTGAAGGCAAAAACCGAAATTTCGATATCGCCGTCATGCCCGATCTGGTTGGGGCTGACGTGATGCCTGGTGTGCTTCTCCTGCCACCAGCTGGGGGCCAGGCCCGTAACCAGCGCGGCCAGCATCATCAGCATATCGTTACGCTTCACCGACCGGAAGATCTGACGGTGTCCGGAGTCATGCCCCAGGAAAGCGAACTGGCTGAACGCGCACGCCATCAGGGCCGCGTTTGCCAGCTGCACCCACAGGCTGTCGAAAACCACCAGTATGGCTACGCTGGCGATGAGCAGCGCGAAAGCGATTGATGACTTGACTGCGTAAGAGGCGTATTGGCGATCCAGAAGCCCGTGCTCCAACATCAAACGCCGTAACTTGAGATATTCCTCATTGCGTGGCCGTTCGTCAATAACGCCCGCCGTAGCGTCTGCGGGTTCCCGATTGCATGCTGGCTCGCTGTTCGGCTGGTTCGCGGTCTCGTTGGCGATGATCGTTCTCCCTTTATCTGCTGTCCAGGAGCGGGCGACGTCGCGCCTCCGGACCTGCAGTATTGAAATGTGGCGCCAGTATAATGCATTAAGCGCGACGTTGACCGATGCGGAACGCTGTTATAATTAGAGACCAAGGAGTTTTTCCTCTATGTCATTTCAACCCCGTCAGACTGGCACACGCTCCAGGAATCGCAATCATACGAACAGCCCACAAATCAACCGACCGCAGCGGCATCCCGCCATTTGTGCGGACTGCCGAGACACCACCACCGTTCCGTTCCGGCCGACCGAGGGTCGGCCCGTTTATTGTTCATCCTGCTTATACCTGCGGCGAAACGGCGTCGCATCTTCCCGTACTCCGGAAGGCCGCAAACCGACGTCTCCACAAGTCTCCGCCGATGGCAGCCCATCCGACGCCCTGGCGTGGGAAACCGTCTTCCCCGGCATGTTGCTGAATCGCGCCACCAGGGCGGCCATAGCAGGTATGAACATATCCGATCCTACCCCGATACAGGAACAGTCGATACCTCCTTTGCTGGAAGGCAGGGACCTGATTGGTCAGGCTCGCACCGGATCCGGAAAAACCCTGGCGTTTGCGGTCCCGCTGGTGGAACAATGTGACGCCACCGTCAGGCAGGTGCAAGCGTTGGTCCTCGTGCCTACCCGCGAGTTGGCCATCCAGGTGGGCGGCGTCGTGGAGGATCTCGCCGGATCACAAGGTTTGCACGTTACCCTGCTGTACGGCGGGCGATCGGTGGGAAAGGACCACAAGGCGTTGCGACAGGGCGCGCAGATCATCATCGGCACGCCGGGCCGGACGTTGGATCACGTCCGTCAGGGCAGTCTGAACCTGAAATCAGTGCGTTTCCTGGTTCTGGACGAAGCTGACGAGATGCTCGATAGAGGCTTCGCCCGTGACGTCGACGCCATTTTGGGCGCGACTCCGACTCAGCGGCAGACGGCGCTGTTTTCGGCCACCGTACCGGACTGGGTGGCGAAGACCGCCAGGAAACACCTCCATGATCCGGTCACGGTGTCAGTGGACGCCGATTTCGAAGCCCTGCCAACCGTGGAACATCTCGTTTACAGCATCCGGAAGACTGACAAGATGGAGGCGCTGCGTACGCTGCTGGACCGCCGCGACGGGGCGCCGGTCCTGGTGTTTGGGAAAACCAAGCACGGTGTCAAGAGACTGGCCGGACAATTGGATGAGTTGGGTTACCCTGTGGGCGCGCTGCAGGGCAATCTCAGCCAGGTCGCCCGCGAGCGGGTGATGCAGGATTTCCGCTCGGGAGTGGCGCCAATCCTGGTTGCTACCAACGTGGCCGCGCGCGGCCTGGACGTTGAGGGCATCGGACAGGTGATCAATTACGACCTCCCCGACTCGGAGCAGCTGTTCACCCACCGTGTGGGCCGCACCGGCCGCATGGGTCGCGCCGGCGAGGCGATCACGTTCATCACGCCGGACGAAGACCGTAAATGGCGCGAGATCGAGCGCGGCCTGGGCCGCCAGTTTACACGTAAATCATGGACTCGGGAGCGCCGGTCGGCAGCGCGACGTGGAAGAGCGGAGGCGGAACCGACGCCCTCCTGATTGGTTAACACGGCATAGGGCTGCACTGAATAGGGTTCTTGGCTCTGGCCGGCAGGACTCGGCCTCTCACAGTGAAAGTTTGAGAGCGTGGCGATGAATATGTTCTGGCTTCACCACAGGCGGCGAGCGCCGTACGCGTCGAAAAGCGTCTCATAGGATACGAGAAATAGGTCGCGCGCCTGAGCCTGGGCGATGAGCATCCGGTCGAAGGGGTCCCGGTGCGGGCCGGGGAGGGAGCCGGCCCGGACGGCATCGGCCACCTTAATCGGCAGTTCGGCGAAGTCCTGGGAAGCAATTGCCCCGGACACGTCGCGGGCCAGAACTGCCATGCTCGGTAATTTGCCAAGCCGGGATTCGGTGGCGATTTCCCAGGCGGACGCAGCGCTGATCAGCACCTCATTCTATTCATCCGCTATCGCCAGCTGAGCCGGGGCAGACAACCGATTGCTGCCTTCAAGCCACCAGATGAGAACATGGGTGTCGAGCAGCAACTGCACGGTTTACGCTCCTTCCCATGCCGTTAGTCCCTCGTCAGGCAACGGAGCGAAGAAACTGTCGTCAAGATTGATCAACCCTTGCATGGAGCCGAACTGCCGTTTGCCGCGCTTTGGGACGCTTACCAGGCGGGCCACGGGTTTGCCGTTGCGGGCGATGACCACCTCTTCGCCGGGCTCAACCTGGGCCAGCAAGCGGGACAGGTGGGTCTTTGCCTCGTGGATGTTCACCGTTACCATCCGTCTCTCCTTGCCGATGGGCTTGACTAATGTCAAGACTAATCTGAGAAGACGTCAATTGGCGGCTGACCGCCGACGGTTTCCATCAGATCGGACGCTAAAACACGGGCCGCCGGCCGTTACGAACGCTACTGATTGAGCGTTCAGGACCAAGGTCAAAGGGCTGCAAGAATGGAGAAGGGGTTCGAGTCCCTTCAGGTCTCAAGTATAAATGGTACCCCTGGAGGGACTCGAACCCCCGACGCGCGACTTAGGACGCCGCCGCTCTGTCCAACTGAGCTACAGGGGCAGGCCAATGGTAATGGTGGAGATAGCGGGGCTCGAACCCGCAACCTCGGCATTGCGAACGCCGCGCTCTCCCAGTTGAGCTATATCCCCACTGTGCCGGTTATCGCACCGTTCCCAATGCGAAGCCCATAGATTCATCGTAGCCAACAAGGGCGGTTCCTGTCAAGAAACGCCGCCTCGTCCTTCGCGCCCCGTGTCGGCGATTATTCTACCACCCGCACCCGGTGGTTGTTGCTGTCGGCAACGTAGATCGCGCCGTTGGCGGCGATGCCGCAGCCGTGAGGCCGATCCATCCCCGCATCCGTGGCCGGCCCGCCGTCGCCGTCGCCACCCAGGTGTCCGCCGGCGATGGTGGTCACTGTGCCGGTGTTGGCGTCGATGCGGCGAATGGCGTGGTTCTCGGTGTCCACCACAATGATGTTGTCGTTGGCGTCGCATCGAATGGCTTTCGGCGCGCCCCAGGCAGCCGCCAGCGCCGGCCCTCCGTCGCCGGTGTATCCGCGCTCCGCGTCCGCCCCGGCCACCGTGCCCATGATGCCGCCGGCGGTCACGATTCGCACGCCGTTGCCCTCGCGCTCGGCGATGAAGGTGTTGCCCCGACTGTCCATGCAAACGGCCCGCGCGCCCAGGATGCTGGCCTGATTGGCCGGCATGCCGTCGCCGCCGCGCACCTTTTCGCCGTTGCCGGCAAAGGTGTCGATGATCCCTGTGGCGAGGTCAAGACGTCGGACGCGCTGATCCTGGATGTCGGCGATCAGCAGGCCGCCCCGACCGTCAAGGAAGCAATCATTGGGTTCGCGCAGTTGCGCCTCCCTGCCGGGTCCGCCGTCGCCCGAGTAGCCCGGCTCCCCGGTGCCGGCGACGGTGGTGATGATGCCGGTGGTTCCGTCCACCCGACGGACGGCAGCGTTCAGCCGATCAACGATGTAGATGCTGCCGTCGGCGTCAACCTCCAGGGAGTAGGGTTCGTAGAGCGTGGCGTCCGTAGCCGGCCCGCAGTCGCCGGTGTAGCCCTGCTCACCCGTACCTGCCACCGTGGTTACAATCCCGCTGGCGGCATCCACTCGGCGCACGATATGGTTGCGGGCCTCGCAGAAGAACAGGTTGCCGGCGGGGTCGAAGGCGCAGAGGAATGGCTCTCGCAGCGTGGCCTCCGCGGCGGGGCCGCCGTCGCCGGAGTAGCCGGCCTCGCCGGTGCCGACGATGGTGCGGATGGTGAGCGTTTGATTTGCTGAGGTCATGTTGGTCTCCAAGCACTGAGGCTGACGGTAAATCGCCACAAATATAGCAGGGTTGCCCCCGCCCAGGTGGACAGCTGGACCGAATGCACCGGTTGCTTACCGGCGCGAAGCCCGGTATCTTGGTTGCGGGATATGCCGTGAATGTGTCAGCCTTATGTGGCAAAATGTAAAATACTACGCGGTCGCCTATGCTATAGTCGTTCTCGGGGTGCTGATAGCCACGGGACTTCAGTTGCTGGAAGGTTTATTCCCCGGGATACACCCCTTGAATAAGCTGGCGGCGAACCTGTCCGGAATCTCTTTTGGAACTGTGATTATGATGGTCGGATTGATCAGAGACAAGCGAGTAGCCGACGCTCAGGCGGAGGCCAATAAACAGCGCCAGCGGGCAGACAAGGCCGAGGCCGCCATCACACAAGCCAACCAACAGGTCGAGCAAGCTAGCCAGCAGGCCGAACAGGAACGCCTGCGAGCCCAAAAGGCTGAAGCCGAACTTGCCAGGGTGCGGGCCGAATACGAAGCTGAAGTGCTGGACCGTATCCGACGCTTGGAGGAATTTACCGGCATGGCGGCGCCGGAACGCGAAAGCGGAGACGCCGGCTGATTTAAGCCTCTTCCAGCAACGCGCCCTTGATGCTGTTGACCGACTGGCGCAACCGTTCGTCGCCGGCAACCGCAGCGCGTATCCGCTCCACGCCGTGAAGCGCCGTGCTGTGGTTGCGTCCCGACAGGAACCTGCCCACGGCGGTGGGAGGCATTCCTAACTCGACCGCGAGCAGATACATGACCACCTGCCGGGCCTGTGCCACCGTCGCGGTGCGTCCGCGTCCCAAGATTTGCTCTGTGCTCACGCTGTAATGCCGCGCCACCGCGTCCAGTACCATCTCCGGTGTTATGTCGGCTCGTGGGTCCGGGCCGGCGATGCCGTCCAGTTGCTCAGCAACGGATTCGGGAGTCAGCGGCGCATTCATCAACTGGGCCATGGCCATGACCCGGTTGAAAGCTCCCTGCAACTGGCGGACGTTGCGGTTCACCCGCTGAGCGATCAGGTCAAGAATTGCGTCGGGCGCATTCGCGCGTTGAGCGGCGGCCCACGCCCGCAGGATGGCCCGCCGCATCTCCAGCGACGGCGGCTGAATATCCGCCAGCAAACCCCACTGGAACCGTGACCTCAACCGTTCCTCAAGGGGCGCAATGGTATGAGGCGCCCGGTCGCTGGTGAGCACAATCTGCGCTCCGGCCTGGTGCAGGTCGTTGAACGTGTGAAAGAGGCTTTCCTGCGTCTGCTCCTTGCCGGCCAGGAACTGCACGTCGTCCATGAGCAGCAAGTCCAGACCTCGGTAGCGGTCGCGGAATTCGCGCATCGCCCGCCGGTGGATGGCGGATACGAACTCGTTGGTGAACTGCTCGGAGGTTACGTACAGGACTGAGCGGCTTTGCTCCAGCGCCCGGTTGCCGATAGCATGGAGGAGATGGGTTTTGCCCATGCCCGGCCCGGCGTATATGAACAGGGGGTTATAGCCGCTGGACGATTCTCCGTCCACCGAACCTCGGCCAGCATCTGCGACGACATTGGCCGCATGGTACGCCAACTGGTTGCTCTCGCCCACGACAAAGTTCTCGAAGGTGTAGCGCGGGTTGCAGGTGACTGCGTTGACGGTATCCCAATCGTATTCGCTGGCAGCCGAGGTGTTCCGTCCCAGGTCATAGCCGTCGGGCACCGGCGCCCGCGTCCGACGCGCCGGCGCCGCAGTGATGGACTGGACGCGAACGCGATCAACCTCCTCCGCTGAATCGTCGCTGGCCGCCACCGATGGCATCGCCCGGTACTGGATGCCGGCTTCCCGGCCCAGCGTTCTGGTAAGCGCTTCCCGGGCCATCGCCAGGTGCAGGGGCAACTCCAGCCACGACACCGCGAATGAACTGGAGGCCGCCACCACCAGGGCCGGCCCCGTACCTGATGCAAGGTCGCCGTCATGCCAGCTGTGCCCGACGCACGGGCGCAGGAACGTATTGAAATGCTCCCGGGGCATCTCCATTTGCAACCGGCCAAGCACGGCTTGCCAGACTGATGCGGGGTCGGAAAAATCGGCCATCGTTTGTGCGCTCCACTATGGTATGAACGACAATGTTAGACGCCCGGTTTACGCCACCGCTAGGCGACTTCGTAGATATCCCGTTCCGCCTTATTTCATTGAAAACGCCAAAATTTTCCTCTGTTTGAAAAAGCGTACAAACGCCAATCGTAAGCGGCCCGCTTTTGTCGAATGTCGCAACGATGTTCTGAATCGGTCGGAGTGTCCAACAGGGCAACAATCCGGACCTCCTCAGACGTCGCAAAACAACATCTGGTAGATAGCCGTTCCGGGATAATCCGGGCTGCCGTTTGGCGGTAGGTTTCCGGGTGCGCGGGAGGACGAGTCAGAGCTTGACCGCGCCGATTACGTATTCGGTGTATTGCCGCAGTTCGATGCCGCTGGCGGTTTCGGCCTGGTTGCCGCGCCGCGCCGGCATCATGCGCCGGTCCCGGTCGAGGTTGCGGGGCGCGACGGCCACCACGTCAAGGCCGACGGCGGCGGCGATGGCGGCGAGGCATTGGTGGGTTGGGATCATAATGCCCCGCATCACCGACGGGCCGACTACGATGACGGCCGCCGCGCCGGGTCGCAGCACGCGGGCCATCTCGCCAATTGCAGCCTGCATATCGACAAAATAGCGACGCAGCACGCGGGACTTGGGGGCATCTTTGATGGCCAGCTGATCAACCACGGTCTGAACGGGTGCGGGCAATTCGGCGGGAACGTATTGCCTGGCCCGGTTGCCCGCTGATTCCGAGCCAATGTACTGTGCCCGTAAGTCGGTAAGGCTGGGAATCGGATCGCCCAACCACGCCAGCGAAAACTTGTGCGCGCGCATGTAGTCCAGAGCGTTGGCGTAGGGTGGCGACGTAACGATCAAGTTAACGCTGTCGTCGGGCAGCGGCAGGACACGGGCGTCGCCGGCAACAATGCGGCTTTCGCCCACCATATCGGGGTTGATAGCGGTGTAGGCGTCGGCAGCGCGGCCCACCAAGTTAGCGAAAACACGGATGGGACGTCTTGGCGTTTTGTCGGCGACGCGGTGGGGCCGCGTGTGCGCCAAATCCCGGGCTCGGGAAACGCCGCCGGACTTGGTGACTATGGTGGAGGAAAAGATTACCTCCAGCAGGTTTCGCAGATCGGCATCCGGCTCGGCGCGGATGGCTAGAATAAGAGCGGCCAGCTCCTGCTGAGTCTCGGGGAAAAACCAATAGTCCAGGAATTGCTGGGTAGCAGCATCCATGCCGTCCCGGACTGCGGCCAGAGGGTCGGCGGGATCTCCAATGCCGGCATAGAGGTCGGCGGCACGGCGGATGGTAGCGTGGCCGGCATCGCGGACGGCGTGGGGGTCGAGGACAGTGGTACGCGCCGCGCTCTGGCGTCGCGCTAACGGATCCAGGTCAACGCCAACCACCGAGCGGCCGGCCAGCCAGCCCTCCAGCAGGGTGATGCCGGAGCCACACATCGGGTCCAGCACGGTGCCACCGGGTTGGGTCAAGCCACTTATGAAATGGTCGGCCAACCCATGCGGAAAGCGCGCCGCGAAGGGATGCAGCGCGTACAGCGGATGAGCCTCCCGCACCGGAGACTGGAAGGCAAGGTCGCCGGCAAGAAGGTGGGCAAGGCGCAGGTGGGTGGCGGTATCGGACGTCAAGGTGGCGGTTGGATGGTAATGGCAAATACCAGCCCGGGCAGGGAGCTTTCTATGGCCATATATACGTCGCCGGGCTGGACTTCGTTGGTTATATGGGAGTGCGCCAACTGATTTCTTAAATCCACTCAGTACACCCAGGGGTAGTTTGGATACATTTGCTCCAACTGTCTGGAATGTAGGGCTATTGCGTTGCCGACGCGAATCAGAGCGTAGCAAGCTGTGTAAAATGCAGCAGAATCTTCCCGCCAGGATGTTCTCAGCCTGCTCGTCACTCGCTGTTCATTCCTGGCCTGCTCCAGTATAAATTGCAGTCGTGGGGCATGAATCGAGCTGGCGTCATTCAACATAAACGGGCGTTTTCCTTTCCATGATCAGGTTTTCACGCCATCCGAAGCCACGGTCTTGGGGCGAAAACAGCGTACTTACGTAGGCATTTTTGCCGATGGCCTCGCCCAGTAACCTGCCCATTCCCCAACGTGCCATGGTGTACGGCGCGTCGTCCCGGTACACAACCCGCATCGATACCTCGGTGCCGTCGAACGGTCCGCCCGGCTCAAACCACTCCAGCTCCATCGGAACCGAGTACATCTCCTTGATACCCCACTCGCGGCAGAAGTCGGCGATCGCCTTCAGGGGCAGTTCCTCCACTGGAATCGTAACGGCATCATGATTCAACAGAGCTTCCACGTTTTCGGGTCTCCGCCATTTTCCAGCGGGTTTCGCGTCAACCATTGTTGTATTCTCCATATCGATGCGACGCGGCGCGGAAAGCAATAGCCAATAACCGGATGGGCTAGAGTATAACCGATACTGGAAACGCCTCTGGGACTTTTGGAGAGAATGACATGGTACCGCAACTCACATTTCGCCCCTTGAGCCCCGAGTTGATGGATGACTTCGGAACCATCCTGCGGGGCAACTTCGGCGCCGGCTGCTGGTGCATGTTCCCGCGCATCACCGAGGCCGAGACGCGCGCGTTGCGGGGCGAAGGTTCCGTCAGCCGGCGTCGCCGGGCGGTGATGACGGAACTGGCTGAGAGGGATCCTGCGCCGGGCCTGCTGGCATACGATGGCGATGAGCCCGTGGGCTGGGTTGCCGTTGCGCCACGCTACGAGTTGAACCGCGTGGACCGCTCCCGCGCCACACCGCGAGTTGACGACACCGACGTGTGGGTAATCCCGTGCGTGACGGTAAGAAAAGACGTCCGTGGACGCGGTATCGCGGTAGAGTTGATCGAAGCGGCGGTGCAATACGCCGCCCAGCACGGCGCGCCCGCCGTGGAAGCCTACCCTCGGGCCGGCGAAGAGCGCACCGGCGACGACAACGCCTATTTCGGCACCGAGCCGATGTTCCGTCGGGCCGGGTTCAGCGTGGTGCGCGGGCCGCTGGAAAACCGCCCCCGCAACTGGATCGCGCGGGTGACGATGCGGTGCGACCTCCCGTAGAGGCAAAAGACTGCTAATCAGCAGGCTCCGGGGCGGCGGCCCCGCTGGCCCGCTCCATCCGAGCCTGCCGCGCCTCCTCGCGCTCCTGTTGCAGCCGCAGTCGCCTGGGCAGCGGCGGGCGCGGCAGGAACCAGTAGCCGATGGCCGCGGCGATGTACAAAACCACCAGCGGGAAAAGCGCCCAGTAGAAGCTGCCGGTATGGTCATAGATGGCGCCCATCCACATGGCAGTCCACATCGAAGCGATCTGGTCGGGCAGATGCTGCCAGCCGCGTAGAGTGGCGTAGGAGCGCCGGCCGAAGAAATCGCCCATGATCGCCCAGTTCAGCGGGTTGGCGCTTTCGGCGAATGCCTTGAAGACTACGAAGGCCGTCAGCTGCCATAGGAAACCGCTCTGGTTGATCAACGCGGCCAGGGCCACTGCTCCCGAAATCATGCACACCGCGCACAGCTTGCGCCGGTCGGCCTTGTCGCCGAGCCACCCTACCATCGGGTAGAAGAGCATGTTGATGATTGAGAAAAGTCCGACGAAACCGGCAGCGATCAGAATGTCGGTACTGTCGCGGCTGCCCAATATTTTGCCCAGCACCGACGCTATCGAATCGTAGAGAACCGTCCCGTAGGCGCCGCCGCCCTCCAAGAACCACACGATCATGGGGGCCATCAGGAACGATGCGCCGGCGTGGACGACGTTGCGGAAACCGGTGGCAAGTATCAACAGCCAGTAGGATGGCGTCCGCATCGCCTCCTTCGCCGTGAAGTCATACGACCCGAACTGCATCCTCCGGCGACCGGAAGCGCTCTGGGCATTTGCTTCAACTGCTTCCGGCGGGTCGCCGTCAGGCAACTGCCCCATGTCCTCCGGCGAGCGGCGCATGAACCACGACAGTGGTATCACCACTCCGATAATGACGAAGCCCAGCACAGTACAGGCGTCGCGCCAGCCGATGGCGAAAATTAGGAGTCCGACCAGTGGGGCCGATGCGCCGCCCAGTCCATTGCCCATGCTGACGATGGACATGGCGAACCCGCGTCGTCGCCGGAACCAGTTGTTCACCGCCGCCACCGAAGCGTTGTTGTAGCCGGACCGGAACCCCACCGAAAGGAAGCCGACGAAGATGACCAGGAAGTACCAGAAGCTTCCGGTGTAGCCCAGCAGGATGAAGCCCAGACCTGACATCAAGCCGCCGAATGCGAGCATGACGCGCGGCCCGAACCGGTCGGTGCAATACCCCATCACCGGCCCCTGGATCCCTCCCATCAGGCGACCCAGACCTTCGGCAAGTCCCATCATGGTGCGGGTGAAACCAAGGTCCTGCTCCACCGGAATGTAGAACACCGTGAAGCCTCGGTTGAAACTGCCGTGCTTCATTCCGTCGGCGATCAGGCTGACCAGAACGATATACCAGCCGTAGAATATGTTGGGCCGGCGCAGGCGCATCAGTACACCACCTGATCGTCGGAAAGCCGGCGCACCGTGGCGTCATCCATGCCCAGCAGTTCGGTCAGAACATATTTGTTGTGCTGACCCAGCAGCGGGGCCGGCGCGCGAACGGAGCCCGGCGTATCGCTGAACAGCCATGGAACCCCGTACAGCATCTCCGCTCCCACGTGTGGGTGGTCGATTTCCACGTAGGTATCCCGCGCGTTCAGGTGCGGGTCGGCGAACTGGTCGGCAATGTTCATCACGGGCATGGCGGCGACGCCGGCGGATTGCAGCAGGTGAGTCGCTTCCTCCGGCGTCCTGGAGCGTGTCCACTCTGCGACGAGATCATCCAATTCCCGCCGATGCTGCCAGCGGGATGCTAAGTCGCAGAATCTGGGATCTGTGTTCAATTCTTCGCGTCCCAGAACACCAACCAGGGCGCGCCACTCACTATCCGCGCCCACGGCGATGGACACCCAGGCATCCTCGCCCGCGCAGGGGTAGTTGTTGTGCGGCGCGAAGTCAGGATCGTCGTTGCCCGGGGGCGTCGGTACATTGCCCGTCATCTGGTACTGCAACATCGGAACGCCCAGGAGGGCCGCCGTCCCCTCCAGGTGCGCCGCTTCCACGTACTGGCCGCAGCCGGTTCGGTTGCGGTGTCGCAGGGCGGCCACCACTCCCAACGCGGCGCAGAGAGCAGCCACCGTATCGCTCCAGGCCGCCTGCAATTCTCCCACCAGCGGCTCGCCCTCCTCCGGTGGATATCCCACCAGGCTCATCATGCCCGACATGGCCTGTATGATGGGCGCGTAGGCTACCATATCGCTCAACGGCCCGGTGTCCCCGAAAGCCGGCATGGCCGCCACAATGATGTCCGGCTTAACCCTGCTCAGGCTGTCGTAGTCCACGCCCAACCGTTGCAGCACACCGGGCGAGAAATTCGACAAGACCACATCGCTCACTGAAACCAACTGTCTCAACAGGGAACGGCCTTCTTCCGTGCGCAGGTTCAGGGTAACGCTGAGCTTGTTGCGGTTCAACCCGTGAAAGACCGGCTGTAACTCCGGCCACAGCCCCCGGTCGCCGCCGGCGAGATCCTCACCAAGATCGGGAATGGGTATCATGGGCCGGCCCAGACGCATGCCGTCCATACGGGCGCGGCTCTCCACTTTGATGACCTCGGCGCCCATGTCGGCTAGCAACTGCCCCGCCATCGGCCCGGCCCACGCGGAACCCAGGTCAATGATCCGAACGTCCTGCAAGGCTTTCAGCGGTTTCTGCGACGACACCCTCACCCCAACCCTCTCCCTCGACGAGAGAGGGGGATTCTCACCGAGGATTTCGTCGTTGTGCTCCCCCAGCATCGGCGCCGGATCCGATACTTTGAGCGGCGATCCGTGCAGCCGTACCAGTGGCCCGGGGTATTGCAGACTGCCGGCCTCCGGGTGGTCAACCTCGCAGAACCATCGGCGAGCAAGGAGGTGCGGCGACTCCAATACTTCGTCTATCGTGAGCACAGGCGCGCAGGGGATCCGGTTTTCCAGACACAGTTGCAGTATCTCGTCCTTATCGTGCTCCTTGAACCAGGGCGCGATCAGGCTCTCCGCTTCCTCTGGATACCGGTCGCTCATGGCGCGGCGGTCCCGGTAGCGCGGGTCCTCCGTCCAGTTGGGATTGCCCAACAGGTTCAGGAACCGCTGGTACTGCTCCATCTGTGGCGCGTCGATGCAGACGTAACCGTCCCGGCAAGGCAGCACACAGTTGGGGAATAACCCCAGCCGCATCCGGTTGCCGGACCGCGAACCGGCGATGCCCCGGTAGATGAACGTGGGCAGATGATAGCCGGTAAGCAGCGTCGCGATGATGCCCGAGTCGGCGACGTCGATGTACTGTCCGGCATCCCCACACCCATCCGCTTCTGCAGCATCGCGGGCCAACAGCGCAACGATGGCGGCGAACGCGCCGCCCACGCCGGCCAGGAACCCCGCCTGTTGGTTGGGCGTGGTCAACGGCTCACGATGCGTATGGCCGGTGCCGAAGCTCATACCGCTCAATGCGTTCACTTGCAGGTCGTAACCGGCGTACTCCCGGTAATCTCCCATCCGGCCGTAGGGTGAGATCGAAACCGCTATCAAGCGCGGGTGGCGTTCAGCCAACTGCTCGGCGGAAATGCCGACTTTGTGCAGGGCGGCGTAAGGCTGGTTCTCAACGAAGATGTCGGCGGTTTCCAGCAGGCGATGAAGTCGGACGACGTCGGCGTCGGTGGCCATGTCCAGGGTTATGCTCCGCTTGCCCTGATTGGCGAACAGGAACAGCCCGCTGCTTTCGGGATGGGAAACGCCATCGGGGAACGGGCCGCGCCGTCGGGCCGGATCGCCGTCTGGAGGCTCAACTTTGATAACATCGGCGCCCAGCTCGGCCAGCACTTTGGCGCAGAACGGAGCAGAAACCATCTCGCCCCACTCAACGACGCGAATGCCCTCCAATGGCGCAGAGGGCAACGTTGAAATAGTCGGCGCTGATGTACCCGTATCCGGCAATTATCACCCTGGTCGTCAAAGGGCCGGCGGCTACGCGGCGCCGGCAATAATGGGGTTGCCGCAGTATAGGCTTGGGCGCGGCGTGCGCGCAAGGCAAGTTGACGACATGGGCCGATTAGCGTAACATATTGATCGACCCCCCATCCTGTTTCGACGGATGGGCGCCAGCCGCCTTCCGAGGCGGTTGTGCATTTAATGGTTGCCCATAGGCAATTTGCAGCCTACTGACTTAGAAATAGATTGAGCAATGCCACATCAACGTGTCGAGTAGGTTCATCAGGCTAATCCAGAGTGGGCGGTTCTCGGAACACCATCCTGGAGCGAGGGGGCGTCAAATTTTCGGTCCGGGCTTCCGGAGCAAGCAGCAATTCTTTGATATTGCGCCTGGTTCGCTTTTCCATGTCGCGCCATTGGGCGATGGGGACCAGTACGGCAGTTTCCACTCCTTGCCTGGTGACTATCTGCGGGCCATCACGTTCCGCCGCCGCCAGAAATTCGCTGAACCTGGCTTCCGCTTCCTGAACTTGCCACCTTTCGCTCATGTCACCTCCTGTGAAACTCTCCGGTAGGAACGCTGCCCTGATCAATGATTGCTGAAGTCGTTGTAACCTCCTTGCGGCACTGTCGTCTCCAGCACCAAAGCGGCATAAACCTCAAACACCGCTTGCTCTATCGGATCTGGGATCTCCACAACGCGAAAATCCATGTCCCTTATACGCATTTTGGCCGCGTAGAAAAAAGGCTTGAACTCCATATCATTCTGGAAGTCATTCCGGCTGCGTGAACCACGTACAATTTCACATTTGGCCGCCTCTTCCTCAGCCAATATAAATGCGAAAGTCGCTTTGTTGTGTGTGGCCTTGTGCTGTCCATGCTCCCGCAAACGGTCATGCACGCGGTCGGTCCTTCCGACGTAAATGGGTTTATCGGGCCCACGGAATTTGTGATGTCCGTAGAAAACATAAACCCCTTTCTTCGGCAGATCTTTTGGTAACCAGCCCCGACTATCACGCCGCAAAAGGTCACTGCATCTGAGCTCTTTCAGAAGCTCCGGCATTCTTTCCGATACTGATTCCCACGTTTGGAGACTTTCGTTCGTCGTGGTCACGCCAAAAATCCATGTGCATTTGTGTGATGTAGGGGCGAATAATCATTCGCCCCTGCTGCGGTCCCGCAGTTTCAACCAGCCTACCCAATCGGCCGGTTCGTAACCTCCCGGTCAATCTTGCGCGGGATCCACTGGCCATGGCCGGCCTGGGCGGTCAGTTGGCCGTCCTCCACGGCCACTTGGCCGCGCATGATGGTCATGACCGGCCAGCCCTCGATCTCAAACCCTTCCCAGATACTGTAGTCGCTGATGTGGAAGTCGTCCATGGTGAGGCGCTTCTTGATGGATGGGTCAATCAGCGTGATGTCGGCGTCGCTGCCGGGGGCCAGCGCGCCCTTGCGCGGGTACAGGCCCATGATGCGGGCGCAGTTGGCCGACGTTACGTCCACAAAGCGCTGCAAAGACATTCCGCGCTTGGACACGCCCTCGCTGTAGGTGATGCCCACGCGAGTCTCGGCGCCGTTGTGTCCGCCGGTAACGTCGCGCACGGACTTGCCCTGGATCTTCAGGTTCCAGTCCGTGCAGTATTCGTCCGTCGCCATGGTGTGCAGGCCGCCCCACGCGATGCCCTTCCACAGCATGGCCGCGTCCTCCGGCGACTTGAGGGACGGGTAGGTGTGGTACTTCATCCCGTCCTCTTCCTTGTAGTTGTTGGCGTTGAAGCAGGCGTAGTTGTGCAGCGTCTCGCCGTAGGCCGGCACGCCCCGGTTACGCGCCTCGCCGATGGCGTTGATGCCTTCCCGCGCGCTCACGTGCACGAAATAGACCGGCGCCCCCGTCCACTCAGCAACCCGCAGCACCCGGCGGAACGACACGTCCTCCGACTCGTTGCTATGCACTTGCGGCATGTTCCACCACTCGTTGCGCTCCTCGCGCTGGAGCTTTTCGTACATGTACTGCACCATGTCGTCGTCCTCGGAGTGGACGAGCAGCATGGCGTCATTGCGCTGGATCACTTCCATCAGGTCGTGCAGGTGGCCCATGCCCACCTTGCGCGGCTCGCCCGACATTTCCGGCGGCCGGATGTTGGTGGTGAAGATCTTGACGCTGGACCAGCCGCCCTCGATGTACTCGTGCAGCGATTCCAGGGTGCGTTGGGGAATCTCGCCCAGCAGCATCAGGTGGTGGGCGTAGTCGGCGTAGGAGTTGCCGCGCCAGGAGTTGGTGCGCTCCTGGATGGCCTCGTCGATGGTGTTGCCGGGGTGGTGGATGGCAAAGTCCAGCAGCGTGGTGGTGCCGCCGAACAGCGCGGCCCGGCTCACCTGCTCCGGAGGCGCGGTACGCAGGTTCCCGGGCCCCATGATGGGCGCGTCGATGTGAGCGTGGGGTTCGATGCCGCCGGGCACCACGATCTTGCCCGTGGCGTCGATGACGCGTGTGACGTCGTCGGTCATGGTGTTGGGCGCGGTAATGGCTACGATCTTCTCGCCCTGGATGCACACGTCCCAGTCGCCCACGCCCCAGGGCGTGACCACCTGGCCGCCGCGAATAATCAAGTCCAGCATGTTTTTGGTCCCTCCGTAACTGGATTCCCGCTTTCGCGGGAATGACGATTGAAAGGTATTCGGCCTCAGCCGGCGCAATTCAGGAGCGCCAGAGCGTAGCCGGTTGGATGGCGGCAGTATAGCGCAAAACTGAAGGCTCAAACGCCGGCAATTGGGTTATGATAGATACAACGGCGGAGAGAATGCGGCGTGCCAGCGGGGGGCTTGATGTCCGTGGACTATAAGAAAATCATTACCATAGAGCCGGGAAAGCGCAGCGGGCAACCGTGCATCCGAGGAATGCGCATCACGGTATATGACGTGCTGGAATACCTGGCGGGCGGCATGTCCGAAGAAGAAGTACTGGACGACTTTCCGTACTTGACCCACGAGGACATCCTGGCCTGCTACGCCTTTGCTGCTGAACCGAAGCGGCGCATCAAACATCCTCAGACCCTATGAGGCTGCTGATCGATCATAATCTGTCTCCCGCTCTCAAGGTGATGCTAGCTGATCTTTGGCCACAGTCGGTCCACGTTTGGGATCTGGACATGGATACCGCGGATGATACCGTGATTTGGGCCTATGCCAGGGAGCGCAGCTTGGTGATCGTTACCAAAGATGCCGACTACCGCGACTTGAGCCTTTCCCGCGGCCACCCACCCAAGGTAATCTGGATACGGCTGGGCAACGGCCCAACTTCCCAAGTGGCTACGCTGTTGCGTGACCGACACAGTGAATTGACGGCTTTCCACGACAACGCCGCTGAGGGCATTCTGGAACTCTTCTGACATCCACATTGTCATTTCGGTTTAAAGCCCCGAATCGCGAATTAATGCCGTGATCGTCGCCTCAACGTCGTTTTACAATACCGACGAAAAACCACCCTCGGCCGGAGGCAACCCCATGGCATTCAAGCTGATCATCTGCCCACCCAACTACCAGGAACACTGGCCCGACCTGCTGCGTCAGGAAATACCCGATATCGACGTGCAGGTCTGCCCCACCGTCGGCGAGGCCATGGAGGTCATCGGCGACGCTGACGCCGCGTTCGGAGACATCAGGCCGGAACTGCTGGAACGCGCCCACAACCTGAAATGGATCGCCTGCCCCCAGGCCGGCCCCCGCGCCGGCTACTACCATGACTCCCTGATCGACAGCGACGTGGTGGTAACCAACACCCGGGAGATCTACAACGATCACATCAGCGCGCACATCATGTCGCTGCTGCTGGCCTTCGCTCGCGGGTTGCAGGTGTACATCCCCCAACAGGTCGCCGGAGTCTGGCAACAGGGCTACCCGACCATCTACTTGCCCGAGGCCACTGCCGCAATCGTCGGGGTAGGCGGCATCGGCGGCGAGACGGCCCGCCTCTGCTCCGAGTTCGGCATGACCCTGCTCGCCGTCGATCCCAGGCTGCCGGAACCCACGCAAGGCGTGGCCGAACTGCACCGCCCCGACAATCTGCTATATGTCCTCCCCCGCGCCGATTTTGTCATCGTGACCGTCCCCGAAACGCCCGAAACCCAGGGCATGTTCCGCACGGAGCAGTTCCAGGCCATGAAGAACAGCGCCTTCTTCATCAACATCGGTCGCGGCGCAACGGTGATCCTCGATGACCTGGTGACGGCGTTGCAGAGTGGTGAAATCGGCGGCGCCGGCCTCGACGTGTTTCAGATTGAGCCGCTGCCCGCCGGCCACCCGCTCTGGACCATGCCCAACGTGCTGATCACGCCCCACGTCGCCGGCAACGGCCCCTACCTCGAACAGCGGCGCACCGAGCTCTTCATCGACAACTGCAAGCGCTTCAACGAGGGCCGCGAACTGCGCAACGTGGTCGATAAAGCCAACTGGTTCTGATCCCGCGGTAGGGGCGAATAATTATTCGCCCCTACTCCGTTTCTGGATTCCCGCTTTCGCGGGAATGACAGTATTCCTATGCGCTAGTTGGGGAACCACATCACCGACGAGATTTCGCTGAACTCTCGGTCAAACTTGTTCCAGGAATTGCCGGCGTCGTCCGACTGATACAGGTAGCCGTACCGGCTGCCGGCCAGCAGGAAGTCGGGATTCTGCGGCTGCGAGTTTACCACCCACATCGCCGTGTTCGGGGCCACCGGCAGGTCCAGGCTGTTCCACGTCGCGCCGGCGTCGTCCGACCGCATCACCACGCCGGTCGAGCCGGGGGTGGTGTCGCCGAAAGTGGTGAAGATGGTCTGCGGGTCGTCGGCCTTCACCTTGATGCCGCGCGGGTAGCCCAGTGGGAAGTTCTGCCGCACGTCCAGGTTGCGCCAGGTGCTTCCGTCGTCGTCGGTCAGGAAAACGTCGTCGTTCACCATCACCACCACGCGATGGGGCGGCCCGGAGGTAACGGTCACGTTGTGTATGTCCAGGTTGGGAATGTCCTGGTGCGGTACGGTCTCCCAGGTGTCGCCGCCGTCGGCGCTGTGGCGCAGCCCGTCCACCTCAATGCCCACCCACACGCTGTTGCCGTTGGTGGGGTCGATGGCAATGCCGGTGACGCGCGGAACGCCGACGGCGGGACATTCGGCGGCCACTTCTACCGGGCGTAATTCCCACGTTGCGCCGCCGTCCTTCGAGCGGTAGATCTGGCACGGGTCCGGCGTGCCGGTGCCGGCAAAAGCGATCTGCGGGTTGGACGGGTCGAAGGCGATGGCCCACACTGCCGTCCCGTCCATCGGCGTGCTGACGCTCCGCCAGGTGTCGCCGTTGTCGTCGCTGCGGATGATGCCCCGGTCGCAGCCGGCCAGCACGCTGCCCTCCGCGCCGGGTATCGGCGTCAGACAACGCACCACCGCGTCCGAGTGGATGCCCTGAGTGATGCCGACGCGCCGCCAGGACTGGCCGCTGTCGATGCTGCGCATGACTCCCTGCCCGGCGGTGCCGACCAAAATGGTAATTCCGTCTGCCATGGTAACGCCTCCTCGTGTATCGGATACGGTACGGTTGCCGCCATCATACCGCCGGGAGGGGTTGCTGGCTAGGGCTGTCTGGTCAGGGAGTTTTCACGTCCCTTCCGGTGGTTTGTTGATCACGTATCCGCCTGGAGTTGGAACCTGCTCCAGGAACAAGCTGGCGCTGAACATTCGTCGACCTATGATAAAAGAGGCATTCGCCGATTGACGCAACTGTTTTGAGACGTGATTGGGAGGAAATGCCACAACAATTCGTTTGTCCGAATAGCGCTGACGAATCGCATTCACCGGCCCAGACAAATCGCTGTCGCCAGATATGATAATTGCAGTATCGAATGTGTCGTCTTGAGCGTCTCCCAGCAGCTCGACGGCGATGTTCACGTCGGTCATTTTCTCTTCAAATGTTTCCTGGATTGATCCGCAAAAGGGGCATAACTAGCTTTTTGTCAGGAAATAGCCCTGATGGATATGCAGATCCGGTAGCGTTGCTAGCGCTTCCAAGTACGTTCGTTGGCGTTCGTGTTGGCCGCGACCATTTGGTCGTGGCAAAACTGGCGCGGTAAAATACCTCACTAATTTTAGTGTCTGACCCGGCCTCACAAGCCTCTCCGCAAGATTAAGAATGTTCAGCCAATAATACCGACGCCAACCCTTTGAACGCAGTTCGTAATAGAGGTTGAAGCCGTCGATGTACACCGATACTCGCTCTGCCATTAGAATCTCCACCAATGGGTTTTTGTAGATATCTCTCTCGGACTGAACAATAAAGCTACTGCCTGACGGCAGTGCCGTCAAAATCGCCGACCCTGCGGTGGTAGTCCGCCTCGCCCCATTTTTCGGCGCGCCGCCAGACTAACGCCAGCGCGACGAAACCCAGGAACATGGCGCTGATGTCGGTTACCGGAAACGACCACCACACTCCCCAAACACCCAACATGCCCGATAGGGTAAACACCCAGATGAGCAGGAACACCACGCGCTGCACGACGGTGAGAACCACCGAAGGCCACGCTTTGCCCAACGCCTGGAACGCCACCGAGCTGACGAACTCGATGCCCACGATGGGCAGCGCGATCAGGGCTACCCGCAGCGCGTTCGCGGCCTCGGGCGGCAGGGCGTTGGTTTCAGCGAACAGTCTGATGATATGTCCGGACAGCGGGAGCAGCACGGCGATCATCAATGCGCCGCAAATGGTTGCGCCCAGACAACTTTGCCAGATGGCTTCCCGGATCCGCCGGTAGTTGCGCGCTCCATAGTTGTAGGCAGCCAACGGCAAGTAGGCCAACGCGACGCCAATGAACGGCGCCAGCGCGAACTCCAGCACGGCATTGATGACGCCGAACAGGGCGATGTAGGCATCGCCGCCCTGATACTGGGCCAGGATGTTGTTGATAACCACGACGACGATTGACCGGGCCGCCTCGATGATGAAAATGGGCAGGCCGAGAGCGATGATTTCCTGAATCAGTCTGAAGCGGGGACGCAGAGCATCCAACGTGATGTTGAGAGCGCTGCGTCCGGTGAGATAGAACCACGCGACGTAGGTTACGGCCAGGCCCTGGGCGAGGACGGTGGCTGCCGCTGCGCCGGTGATGCCCCAGCCGAACACCAGGATGAAAAGGGCATCCAGGATAACGTTGGCGACGGCGCCGCCGGCCAGAACGACGGTGGCGGATCCCGGTCGTCCCTCCGCCATGAACAGGTTATTGGCAGCGACGGCCAGCATGGTAAAGATTCCGCCGGGCAGGATGATCACCAGGTACTCGCGAGCATAGGGGGCAGTGTCGGACGACGCGCCCATCAGCGCGGTCAGGTCGTCCAGACGCAACACGCCGGCTACGGTCACCGCCAGATAAACAGGAGCCAGTATTGCCAGCGACGAGCCAATGACGCGGGATGCCTGTCGCGTGTCCCTGGCCCCGAGCGCGCGGGATGCCACTGACATACCACCGAGGCCGGGGAGCAGGCCGATGGCAACGGCGGCGATCTGGGCCGGGAAGGCGGCTGACAGGCCGCTGAGGGCATCCACCCCGATGACGTTGCCGACGAAAGCCCGGTCAACGATGCTGTAGAGGGCCATCACGATGATGGCCAGCATGGGCGGGAAGGACATCTGCAACAGCAGGAACCACATGGGCGCGGTGCCCATGGTTTCCGCGCGGAGGGTTCGTGGTCTCGGTTCGGGCATGGCTGTCCGGCGATCCGGCGGGAACGATTTCCCGCCGGCCCAGCTATAGATTATGCGCCATTATGCTCAAGTCGTCGCAGGTTTTCGCGTTGACGAAGGGGCCGGCGTAAGGCAAAATACCTGACGCGATGAAGTTGCACGAGCATCAAGCGAAAACGATTTTTGCCGAGTACGGTATTCCAATTCCCAACGGGAAGGTGACGAGTACACCGGCGGAAGCAGCGGAAGCCGTCTCATCGTTTGGAGGCAGGGGGGTTGTCAAGGCGCAGGTTCATGCCGGAGGGCGGGGACTTGCCGGCGGCGTCAAGGTAGTCGGTTCTGCTGAGGAAGGGCGTGAATTCGCCGCCGGCCTGTTGGGTTCGCGCATCGTTACACACCAGACGGACGCCGCCGGCGTTCCCGTTGACAGCGTGCTGGTGGAAGAGTTGGCGGATATTGCCACCGAAATGTACGTGGCATTGACCATGGACCGCAACCACCGCGGACCGGTGCTGATCGCCAGCGCGGCCGGCGGGATGTCAATAGAAGAGGTGGCAGCCACTAACCCGGACGCCATTATCACCGAAGCTGTGGAGCCGGGCCTGGGCCTGATGCCGTTCCAATGCCGCAGGGTGGCGGCCCGGTTGGGAATGTCCGGGGCCACAGCGCGGCAGGGAGCGGACGTGTTGGCCAAGCTATTCCGCATATTCATCGACAACGACTGTTCGCTGGTCGAAGTGAACCCTCTGATCGTTTCCGGTGACGGCGGCGTGGTGGCGCTGGACGCCAAGATGGACGTGGAGGACGACGCGCTGTTCCGACACCCCGACCTGCGCGAGTTGCGGGATCGCAGCCAGGAAGACCATCTAGAGGCGCGGGCCGCGGACGACGACATCGCATACGTCAGCCTGGACGGTAGCGTAGGTTGTCTGGTGAATGGCGCCGGGCTGGCCATGGCGACCCTGGACGTGGCCAACGCGGCCGGCGCCGCCCCGGCCAACTTCCTGGACGTGGGCGGCGGCGCGACTGAGGAGAAGGTTGCGACTGCGGTAGGGATTATTCTTTCGGATCCCAAGGTCAGCCAGGTCCTGGTGAATATCTTCGGCGGGATCCTCCGTTGTGACGTGGCGGCGCGGGGGATAGTGATGGCCTACGAAGAACGCCAGGCAACGCAACCCATGGTGGTACGGATGCTGGGCACCAATCTGGAAGAAGGCAAGGAAATCCTGGCGCAGTCGGGTCTTGACGTAACTTTCACCGATACTTTGACGGAAGCGGCGGCGGCCCTCTCGGCGCGCGCTGGCGCGCAGGGCTGAGCGGCAAATGGGGATTTTACTCGACGAGCAATCGCGCATCCTGGTGCAGGGCATCACGGGTCGTGAAGGCAGTTTCCACGCCCGAGCCTGCAAGGCTTACGGGACGCAGGTGGTGTCGGGAGTAACGCCCGGACGAGGCGGGCAGCTGTTTGACGACGCGGTGCCGGTGTTCGACTCCGTGGGCGAGGCGGTGGATGCGACGCAGGCCAACGTGGCGCTGATCTTTGTGCCGCCGCCGTTCGCAGCCGACGCCATCGCCGAGTCGGTGGACGCGGGAATGCCATTGATTGCGTGCATCACCGAGGGCATTCCGGTGCAGGATATGGTGGGAGTGTATCGCTACGTGAAGGCCAGCGGCGTGCGACTGATCGGCCCCAACTGCCCTGGCATGATCAACCCGGAGGCGCGCTGCAAGGTGGGCATCATGCCGGGCAACATCCACATGCCGGGACGGGTGGGTGTGGTATCGCGCAGCGGAACGTTGACCTATGAAGCGGTCGGGCAGCTGACCGACCTGGGCATCGGGCAGTCGTCGTGCGTCGGCATAGGCGGAGATCCGATCATCGGCAGCAGCTTTGTGGATATTCTGCGGCTCTACAACGAAGACCCGGACACCGACATGGTGGTGTTCATCGGCGAGATCGGCGGAACCATGGAGCAGGAAGCGGCCGAATACATCGGGTCGTCGGAGTTCACCAAACCGATCTGCTCTCTGATCGTGGGCGCTACCGCGCCTTCCGGGAAGCGGATGGGGCACGCCGGGGCAATCATCACCGGCGAGTCTGCCACGGCGGAGTCGAAAACGCGCGCGCTGGAAGCCGCCGGCGCGGTTATCATCCCGACTCCCGCTGACATCGGCGTTACGGCTCAGCGAACGCTGCGAGACGCAGGACTGACCGGATAGGTTCGACCGCCCAAATGGTTTGGCCATTACGTAGGGGCAGGTTTAAAACCTGCCCCTACACGTTTCGGGAACGGCTGCCTCTACTGGTTACGGTTTGGCCGCCCTGAGCCTCCGCCTCCGGGTCGCGCATCCGGCCTTTCCGACGGCGGCGCGTCTCCGGTGATTACGGTAGTGGTTACCAGACCTGGATTCGGCGGTATCTCCACTCCCTCGGGGATGACAACGCTGAAATTCACCGGAAAGCTGATGACCCCGCGCTCGGTGCGGGCATCCTGGCTGATCGAGACCACGGCAGCATCGAAAGTGACGCCCGGCAATGCGGCCAGGATTACGGATGCGGGCGTGCCCACGTTTACGCGGTCTATGTGGTTGGTTTCCAGGAGGCCCTCCACAATAACATCAGTCGGGTCCACCAGCTGAATGACCCGAGCATCGACCCTGATGGCGTCGCCGGATTCGATGGTCACCATGCGCACCAATCCGTCAAAGGGAGCGCGAATTACGGTGTCCTCCAGATCTTCCTGTACGTCAGCGTAATCGACGAGGGCATCCGCGATGTTTGCCTGGGCCAGCGCGACTGCCGCGAGGTCGGGCCCGGCGGCCAGGTCCTCCCGAGTTTCGCGGGCGGTGGTTACGGCCTGGGTGCGCGTGGCGACGGCCTGGGTGAGCGCGGCGACGGTGGCCTCATCCGGCCCTTCCGCAAGGCGCTCCAGCCGGGATTGGGCCGACTCCAGGGCAACCCGGGCGGTGTCAACCGCGGTTTCCAGCCGCGCAAGTTCGATCTGATCCACGCCCTGTTCCACTTCGGCCAGGTCGCGCTCTGCGGTGTTGAGACGTTCCTGGGCCACCAGGATGTTGGTTTCCAGCCGCGCCAGCTCCTCCTGGTCGGGTCCTGCCAGCGCATCGGTCAAATCCCGATTCAGGATCGTTAGCGTGGATTCCAGTTCTGCGATGTTCGTCTCAATGGCGACACGATCGATTTCCTTCGGGCCGGCTTCGAGTTCGACGATGTCCCGCTTCAGGGTGTCCACCGCGCGTTGCTCGGCGTCAACGGCGGCCTGGAGGGCATTGAGCTGCACTACATCGAAATTCTGCCCGTCTCGCAGGTTGTGAAACTCCTCGTTGACGATTTTCACATAGAAATCATCCAGCCGGTCTTGAGCGTTGTCCCGCCGGGTTTCGGCTTGGGCGAGATTTTGCCGGGCGGTGGAAAGCCGGTCTGCATGGTTTTTGTCGAAGTCTCGCAGAGACTCCCGAGCCCGATCAAGAGCAAGCTCGGTCTTGGAAATGGTGTTCTGAAGCTTGCTGATGGAATCGTCATGGTCAGGTAGGAAATCGGATACGGCGTCCCGGGCGGTTTCCAGGGCGGTGCGAGCCAGGGCGCGCGCAGCCAGGGCGTTGGCGAACTGCTGGCCGTGTGCATCGGCGAAGTCGGTCACCGCCTCCTCGGCGCGGTCGAGGGCGGCGGTGGCGTCGGCGACGCGCTGGACGGCGGCGCTGAGAGCGACTTCGTGATCCAACTGATAGTCCTCAAGTGCGTCCTCGGAATTTTCCAAAGCCACCTCCGCTTGCGCCAGGGCGTTTTCGGCTTGCGCCAGAGCGTTTTCGGCGCGGGCCCGGATCAACGGGTCGGCGGACTGCAAGCCCAGAACGCTTTCCAGATTGTCCTGCGTATCCTCGACTTTGAACTCGGCAAGGGCTTCGGCGTGCCGGAGGTTGGTCACAGTGTCAGAGTCCAGGGTAGCCAATACATCGCCAGCGGATACCAGGTCGCCGACCGCCACGTTGACGGAGCCGACTTCCCCGGGCAGTTGGAAAGACAGATCGGCCCGGGTGGAGAAGACCAACTCGCTGCGGACACGAAAATCACTAACCGTGTAGTCGGTCTCCGCCGAAGCGATGTTGGCGGCCCTAGTCGATTCAGGAGCGTTCGCGCTGCCGGCGCCGGCGCCACAGCCCACGAACAGCAACGCCGATAGGATAGCCAGGGCCAGCGGAGCAGACCCGGCGCGGGAAACCGTGCACAAAGACGGCAATACAGCTTTTAAGTTCAACATCGTTCCTCGGCGAGACACGTTTGAGGGTCAGTTGGCAATCGACCCATTACGGAACAGCGTCCACTTCGGCGTGGGCGGGTCTGACGATGAGCCGGCAAGCGCGAGTGAACAGATCGGGTACTGACTGGTGCAGGAGCATATAGGTTACCGGCACCGCCACCAGGGTGAGGAAAGTAGAGCTCATGAGGCCGCCGATCACCACGGTGGCCAGCTCGGAACCCACCAACCCGCTGGCGTTGCTGAAAGCCAGCGGAAGCAGGGCCAGGATGGTGGTAAAGGCGGTCATCAAAATCGGCCGGAGGCGAGTGCGCCCGGCGAGCAAAATGGCGTCGCCCACGGCCAACCCCTGCTGACGCAACTGATCAATGAAGATGATCAGCACGATGGCGTTGGTGACGACGATGCCGATGAGGAAGAGGAATCCCATCATGGAGGGGAGGCTCAGCGCCCGCCCGGTTACGGTGAGCGCTATCAGCGCGCCCACCACGGCCAAAGGCATACTGAGCACCACGATGAACGGATCGCGCAGCGAACCCAGGGTTGCCACCATCACCAGGTACACCAGGGCCAAACCAATGGCCATGGCGATATAGACGTTCTGGAACTGCTCCTCAATGTCGCTGGCAAAGCCGCCCTGTCGCACCGTTACGCTCGACGGTAAGTTCGCGTCATTGATAACCCGGTCAATGCGGGCGCTGGTGGCCTGAGGGTCACGAGCTTCGATTTCACCGGTGATGGTAACGGAACGGTCGCCATCGTAGTGCGTCACCACGGCAGGCCCTACCGTCGTCTTTACATCGCTGATCGAACCGAGGGGCACGGCGCCAATGGGGCCGGCAATGGGCAGGTTCTGAAGTTCGTCGATTTCATCAACCTGTTCGTCCTTGCCTCGCACCACTACGTCATAGGCGTCGCCGGACAGGTTGACCTCGGCAGCGTCGTTGCCGTACACCCAAGTGCGAATCTGCCCGGCTACCGCCAGCGAGCTCAAGCCGTAGCGCCCGGCTTCGGCAGTGTCCACCTCAAAGGTGAGCTCCTCCTTGTTGTCGCTGACGTTGGTTTTCAGATTGACCACACCGTCGAGAGGGCTGATGCGTTCAACGAGGGTGTTGGCGGCGCTCTGAACTTCGCTGTAATCGTTGCCGGTCACGGCGATTTCGATGCCGGCCTGAGGCGGACCTGCGGAGTCCACAAAGACCTGAATGTCCACGTTTTCCTTGTCTGGCAGAGCCTCACGGAGTTCCTCGGCGAAGTCCGCCGGCACCTCGTCGGACAACGCCAGGAAAAAGCCTGATACATCAAAACCTGTTTCGCCGACGTTGGGCCCAAAGTCCTGGCTGGTTGAACCCATGGTGCCCTGATAGGACGTAATGTAACCCGCCGCCACATATCCATCCAGCGTCCGCTCGATGTCGCGGACTTCCCGGAACATCGCGGCGGCAGCCGTGTTTTCGGGCATGGTTACGTCAATGCGCATCGACTCAGCCTCACCCGACGAGAATAACGTGATGGGAAGCACGAAGACCAGCGGAATGCTGGCGGCGACGGCGGCGATGCAACCCAGGACGGTCAGCAGCGGATGATTGAGCGCCCACCTGAGGACCGGCGTGTAGATGCGTTGGAGCCAGGTGTCTTCCACCGCTGTTTCTTCTTCATCGGCCATGTCGCCCCGGCGCAGGAGAATGGAGCCGAGCACCGGCACGGCGGTTAGCGCGATGAACGTGGAGGCCAGCAGAGAAACGCAAACGGTTTGCGCAAAGGGGAGGAAAAACTCGCCGACGATGCCGGGGATGAACGCCAAAGGCAGAAACACGGCAACCGTGGTCAACGTGGAAGCCAGGATAGCGGCGGCCACTTCGCGGGTTCCCCGAATGGCGGCAGCCAGTCCGGGGTCGTCGCCAAGAGGGGCGAACCGGTAAGCCGTGGCTTCGGTACCTCCGGTAGAAATGCGTTGGCCGCCGGCCTGGATGTGCCGGTAGATGTTTTCCAGCACGACGATGCTGTCGTCCACAATGCGCCCTACCGCGATAGCCAGTCCGGCGAGGCTCATGAAATTGAGCGTCCAGTCGAATACGGCCATGATGAGCACGGTGATCATGATGCTGAGGGGTATGGAGATGGCGATGATCAACGTGGGACGCAGGGTGTGTAGAATGCCGCGGATTGCCGAAGGGCGCAGTTGCAGCAGGAAAATGAAGATGGCGGAAACGGCAATGGCGAACCCCAATCCGCCCTGGCCGACGACGTTGGCCAGCTGTTCTTCCAGCTCTGGCCCGTCGTTGTAGAGGACATCAACCTGCACGTCCGGTGGGAGGTCGAGGTCGCCTATCACAGCCAGGAGTTCCTGAGTAAGCTCAATGGTGTTGCCGTCCGGCAGGCGGAGCACCTGGAGCGACAGGCTGGGCTGCCCGTTGGTGCGGGAAACGGTATCCGATTCCGGCGTGTCGATGGTTACGGTGGCGACGTCTGACAGCAGGACTGGCGTAACGGAGGTGTCCCCGGATGCTGGGTTGGAGGCGGACCTGGTGTAGCCTACCGGCAGGTCCCGGATGGAGTCCAGGTTGGCGTAACCCTGGTAGGTGCGCAGGCCGATGGATCGCTCGTCGCGGGTCAGCGTGCCGGCGCTGAGGTCTATGGAATTTCCGGCCACCGCGTTGACCACGTCCTGTATGGTCAGGTCATGTTCGTTGGTGCGGGCCGGGTCAACGATGACGGAGACCCGTTCGGGAACGCCGCCTTCAACCGTAACGTCGTAAACGCCGTTGACCGCTTCCAGTCTCGGGATGATCTCATCGTCGGTGATGCGTCGCAGGGCGGGAATGTCCTGCTGGCCGCTGACGCTCAGCAACATCACCGGGAAAATGTCCGAGGTGAGCCGCAAAACATAAGGCTCGCCGGCGTCGTCGGGCAGGACCAGCCCGCTGGCCCGGCTCCTGATTTCCTCTTCCGCGTCTTCCACGTCGGAGCCTGGGATAAAGTTGGCGGTCACCAGGGACAGATTCCCTGTGGAAACCGAGGTGATTTTCTCCAGGTCGGGCATCCCGACGATGACGTCTTCTACCTTCGAGGTCACATCGGCGGCGACGGTGCTGGGGTCGCCCTGTTGGTACGTCGTGACCACGTACACTATGGAAAAACTGATTTCCGGGAACAGCTCCTGGCGGAGTTGGTTGTACGAAAAGACGCCCGCTATCAGGAGCAGAACCATCGCCATGACGGTAACCGACTTGCGGCGCAAGGCTAGTTCGGTCAGGATAGTCAACGTTGCTCCTAGGATTGGTCGCGTGGTGCGCCATGATGGAGGTTTCCAACCGGCAAGCCGCCGGAGGTCGCCGGTGATTGACGATTAATGATAGCAGACAAGTGGAGTTTGAAAATGCGCGCGCATGGTGTGTACACTGCTCGCCCACGAATCAACAAGGAGCGCGAAATGGATTTTGCCCTGTTTTCCCACATACCCTGGCCTGAGCAATATACGCCAAGGGGCCTGTATTCGGATTTGACGGAGCAGGCCACCGTGGGAGAAGAGTTGGGATTCAAGGCGGTTTGGCTGGCCGAACACCACTTCACCCGGTACGGCCTGGGAGCGTCTTCGCTCATCATCGCCAGCAACATCGCCGCGCGGACCGAGCGCATTCGGCTGGGCACGGCGGTGCTGATTCCCCCGCTGCACCACCCGGTGCGGCTGGCTGAAGACACGGCGACGCTGGACGTGCTGAGCGACGGCCGGCTGGATGTGGGGTTCGGCCGGGGCGCGGCGTCATCGGAGTACGTCAACTTCGGCATCGACCACGCGGAGAGCCAGGCCCGCTACCGGGAAACCATCGAGATGGTGGAAGCGCTGTGGACGAACCGCGACTACACTTTTGAAGGCGAATATCACACGGTGAAGCACGTCAACCTGGTACCGACGCCTTTGCAGAACCCTCACCCCCCGGTTTACGTGGCGGCGACGCGCAGCGCGGAATCCCTGGACTTCGTGGCGTCAACGGGCCGCCGCCTGATCGTAGGTGTCGTGCTCAACACGGATGATGCGGTGGATTTGATGCAGCGGTATTTGCGGATGTCCGAGGACGCAGGATATGGCGTGAGTGCGTCGGAAGTACCATTTTTCCGCTATTTCTACGTCGCGGAAACGGAGGAGCAGGCGCACCGGGAGGCGCGGGAAGCGTTGAACTGGACCCTCGACCTGAACACCTGGCGACGCGAGTTTTCGGTGGGCAGTGAGGTGTACCAGCCAATGGCGGAATACCTGAACCGGCGCACCGAACTCCCGCCCAGCTACGAATACCTGGCGGATAACCGGGCATTCATCGGCTCGCCGGACCAGTGCGCCGCCAAAATCCAGGCGCTGCACGACGCGGGGGTGCGCTACTTCGGCTGCAACTTCGCCTTCGGCGGGATGGACCAGGGCAAGCAGTTGAAGTCGATGGAACTGTTCGCCAAAGAAGTTATGCCGCGCTTCCAGTGATACGGTCGCCTCAGCTGTCTCCGTTGACGCCGGCCGAAGGCGAAGGCTCAGGCTGTGATACCGGCGCGGACGGCTGCGTCGGGCGTCGGGAGGTGACGGCCCGGTATAGCGATATGACAACGCCGGTTCCCACCGCGCAGCCCATGGCCAGGTAGGCCCAGCGCAATCCGGCAACGAAGGCCGTCGCCACGCTGGGATCAACGGCTTCGAGTTTGGGCTCCACGCCGTAGGTCGCCATGGTGGAAACGACGATGGTGGTGGACACCGCCACGCTGACCACGTTGGCGGAATTGCGGATGAGCTGCGTCAGGGCCGACACCACTCCGTAGCGACTACGGTCCACCACGCTGATAATACTGCTGCTGTTGGGGGAGTTGAACACAGCGTTGCCGGCGCTCTGCATCATCATGGTGGCGATGACGAACCACACCGCCGAACGTTCCTGGAGGGCGAACGCCAGCACCAGCGCGCCAGCCGCGCTCATGGTCAGGCCGATCACGGTGAGCGCCTGCCAGCCGAACTTGTCGGATAACCTGCCGCTGGGCGGCCCCAGGATCACCATGCACAGGGCCGCCGGAATCATCATCAATCCCACCTGCTCCGGCGAATAGCCCAGCACGCGTTGCAGGTAAAAGGGCATGAGGAACCGTGCAGCTGATGTGCCGAAGAACGAGAGCCACGCGGACGCCGCGCCGATTCCGAAGACGCGATTGGCGAACAAGCGCAGATCCAGCATTGGCGATGCAGTTCTCAGCTCCCACCAGATAAAGAACGCCATACCGATGGCCACGGCGATTCCACCGACCATGACCGGAGCAGACTGCCACCCCAGGCTGTTTCCGTTCCCCACCACCAGCAGCAGCACCAGCAGTATGACGCCGGACACCCCCGCGCCGGCCCAGTCAAAGGTTGAGCTGTGCGGCCGGCTCTGCCCGATGACGGGGCCCCGTTCCAGCAGGAACCAGGACAGCGCCAGCACGATGCACCCGGCGGGCACGTTCACAAAGAACACCGATTGCCAGCCCAGGTATGCGACCAGGAATCCGCCGATGGCAGGCCCTGCGATGGCCCCCATGCCCACCACGCTCAGATGGGTTCCCAGGGCTTTACCGCGCTCGGCGTCGGAGAAGGCGGCCAGCATCATACCCATGCCGCAACCCTGGACCATGCCGGCGCCGATGCCCTTGCAGACACGCATGGCGACCAGCACTTCCAGGGTTGGGGCGAAGGTGGCGCCGAGAGAAGCGACCACGAAAATAGCAGTGCCTGTGATGTACACCCGGCGGCGTCCGACGACGTCGCCCAGGCGGCCCATGGGCAGGAGCAGCACGCTGATCACCAGGGCGTAGGCGATGACGACCCACTGAACGGATTCCAGCGTGGCGTCGAAATGCGACTCGATGCCCGGCAGCGCAATCAGCACGCTGCCGTGGTCAACGACGGAGAAGAAGGTGCCGGTGGCGATGGTCCAGAAGTTCCACCATCTATAGGCGGGACTGGATGTGATGCGTTGAATCAAAGCGGCGAGGGTGGGAAATGCAATAGCGGCGATAATTAGAGCGGCGGCATACTATCATATCACCCCCAACCGTCATTCCGGCGAAAGAACGTCACCCCGTACTTGATACGGGGCCGGAATCCAGGGCAGTCCAAACGCAACGACTTCCTGGATTCCCGCCTTCGCCGGAATGACGAAGTAACTTTGGAGAGACCCTACAGATTGACTCAGGTTAGAGCGTTTCCAGGACTCGCGCTATGCGCTCCACCCCTTCCACAACCCGGTCGGCGGGAGACCGCATCAGGGCGATACGGAAGTGGCCCTCCCCGCTTTCGCCAAAGCCGATGCCGGGGGTTACCACCACTCCTTCCCGTTCCACCAGCAGCTCGGCCATCGCCGTGGATGACATATCCGCCGAGTAGCGGGGGAACAGGAACGTGGCCCCTTCAGGCCGCGGGCAGTGTACGCCGGGAACCTGGGACAACCGGTCGGCGCAGCGCGCGCGCAGTTCGTCGCAGTCCTCCCGCCACGTGGTCAGGTGGTCCTGGGGACCCTGGAGGGCGGCCACCCCGGCCATCTGCACAAAGGGAGAGACAAAACTGGCTGTTTGCTCTTGTATCTTCAGCAGTGGCTCCAGCAGGTTTGACTGAGCCACGATGCAGCCCAACCGCCAGCCGGACATCGAGTACGCCTTGGTGAAGGTGTAACTGGTCAGGGTTCGTTCCGCCATACCCTCCAGAGTCGCTATCGTAACGTGCCGGTTGGAATCGTAGAGGAAATACTCGTAGGTCTCATCACAAAGGACCAGCAGGTCCTGTTCCTGTGCCAAACGCGCTACGGCGGCCAATTCTTCCCCGGTGTACACCCGGCCCGTAGGGTTGTTTGGGTTGTTGATGACGATCATCTTCGTGCGCGGGGTGACGTACTCCCGCAACTGCTCGTAGCTGATGTGGTACTCCTCTTCCTCGCTGAGCGGCACGGCTACTGGCGCCCCCTCGGCCATCTCCACCTGCTGGGCGAAGCTGACCCAGGTGGGCTCCAGCACCAGAACTTCATCTCCCGCCTCTATGTAGGCGTTAATCGCTTCATACAACCCCATTTTGCTGCCGGGAGTAACCAGAATATCGCCGTCGGGATCAACGGCACGGCCATTGTGGACGTCCAGCTTGGCGGCCATGGCCTGGCTCAGTTCGGGCAGCCCGCGGGATGAGCTGATGTTGGTATGCCCGGCGTTCAAGGCCGCAACCCCCGCGTCGATGATGTGCTGCGGTGTCACGTGGTGCGGACTCGACTGGCCCAGGTCAATTACGTCGTGACCCTGCCGGGCCAGCTGTCGGGCCTTTTCGCCGGCGGCCAAGGTGGCCGGGGGCTGTACTCGTTGAATGCGCGTCGCGGGAGCTCTGGTCATGGTTCACCTCTTTCCGGTTGTGGCTGTGCAGTTTACCAACCCCGCTGACAACGAACCACACGCCCGGCTCTAAAATCTCCCTCTCCCCTGGCGGGAGAAGGTTGGGGTGAGGGGAAGTCCCTTCACATTCTCACCTCCGAACTGAAATCCGGATACGGCTTATTAGGCGTCCTCTAAGGAAGTTGTCGCACACGGCTCAGGGCAGCGCAGCAGATCAACGACAGCGCGAGTCCTAATGCGCCGACGATGGCGATGGCAGCCACCGGCGACGTCGCGTCGGACAGCGCGCCCACGCCCAGGCTGGCGACGACCAGGAATCCCCGGTCGAAACTCTGGAGGCTGGTCAACCTGCCCCGCAGACGGTCCGGGGCGAGCGTTTGGATCAGCGTGCCCCGGCTGGTGCGGAAAACGGCTTGGCTGAAAGCCATCGCAGCAATGACGACGAACGCCAGGGCCATCCAATGAGAGAACGCGAACAGGAAGCAGGTTATGGAACTCACGACGGCGGCTCCCAACACCACCTTGCCCTTGTCGAAAATGAAGCCGAACGAGGCCATGAAAAGGGCAGCGAGGAAGCCGCCGATACCGGTTACTGAAAGGAGATAGCCGCCAACATCGGCGCTGCGGTTGAGTACGTCGGTAGTGAAAACGGGCAGCAGAAACCACGTGGGATGTAGGATGATGTTAGGGATGATCGACAGGATCATCATCTGGAAGATAGCCCGTTCATCGCTCCATATGTAGCGTATCCCTTCCACCATGTTCGCGATGGCGGAGCCCCGGGCCCGGGCGTCGCCTTGCCGATAGTACGGGGTCCGCATGGGCATCAGCATCAGGACATTGGCCAGATATAGGCAAGCCTCGATGGTGAAATTCCAGAAGAAACCCAGGGTAAAAATCAGGATTCCACCGATAAACGGGCCGAAGATGCGCGTGCCGGTGATGGTGAGCACGTTGGCGGCCAGGGCGTTGCCCAGCATCTCCCGGGGTACAGTAGCCGCGATTAGGGATTGCCGCATGGGTTGGGCCATGGAGTGGCAAACTCCGGCCAGAATCACGTACAGATAGGCATGCCAGATCGTGACTCGTTCCGACAGCACCAGCAGCGCAAAGCTGAAGGCCAGCCCGCACATGATCAGTTGGAAGGTGATGACCAGGCGGCGGCGGTCGAAACGGTCGCTCAATACGCCGCCCCAGGGACCGGCTACCAGGCCGGGCAGGGTGTTGATCCCGCCGACCGTTACGACCAGCAGGCCAGCGACGGCTGATCCCTCGGAAAGCTCGCGCACCAGCCAGCCTACGCTGAGCAACTGTAGCCACTGAGCGCTGTTGGCGAAGAAATTGCCGCACCACAGCAGACGGTAGTTGCGGTAGCCCAGCCAGGCGTCCAGCGTATGCAGGCGCGGCAGACGCAAATCAGTTTCCCCTATTGCAGCGCGCGCACGCGGCGCAGGGTGGCAAAGCACGCCAGGGTCAGGCTCAGGCCCAACGCCCCGATAGCCAGTATGGCCATTGACGCAGACGTGAAATCGGCGAGCAGGCCCACGAGGATGCTGACGCCGATTAGGGAGGAACGTTCGTAGGCCAGCAGGGCCATGGTGCGCGCGCGATACTGGTCGGGGACGATGGTCAGCACCAGGGTGCCGGCGGTGGTGCGGAAGTACGCCTGGAAGAATGACATCACGGCCAGCACGATGAATGCCGCCCAGAGCCACGAGCATTGCGAGAACAACATGGTGCTCAGGGACCCCAGGATGCAGGTGGCAATCAGGATGTGGCCGCGGCGGAACGGGAAGCCCCAGGTGGCGATGCAGAGGGTGGAGATCAACCCGCCGACGCCGGTAACCGCCAGCAGATAGCCGCCCATGTCGGCATGGGCCTGTAGAACCTCCACCGTGAACAGGGGCAGCAGGAACCAGAGGGGATGCAGGATGGTGTTGGGGATCACTGAGATCAGGGCTATCTCGAGGACTTCCTTTTGCTGTCGCCACAGATGCCGCAGGCCGTCGCGAATGTCAGCGATAGGAGTGATGCGCTGGCGCTGGCCGGCAGTTTCGTCAGATGTGAGCGCTGAGGACGTGTAGGGTGTGCGCATGGGAATCAACATCAGCACCACGCCCAGGTACAACGCGGCCTCCATGGCAAAGTTCCAGAAGAACCCGATGCTGGCGATGAGGATGCCGCCGACGAACGGACCGAATATGCGTGTGCCGGTGACGGTCAGGGTGTTGATGGCATAAGCGTTGGTAAGCGCGCCCCGGGGAACCGTGTTGGAGATCATTACCTGCTGGATTGGCTGGGTGATGGCCAGGCAGCTTCCGGAAATGAGGACGTAGGCGTAGGCGTGCCAGTACCGGATGTGATCGGTATCCACCAGGAAAGCGAAGCCCAACGCCAACGCGGCGGCGATGGACTGCACGACTATGGCGAGCTTGCGCCGGTCAAGCCGGTCTCCGAGCACTCCGGTGAGCGGGTTCACCACCAGGCCGGGCAACGTATTGAGGGCGCTGGCGGACAGGACAAGCAGGCCGCCAGCGCCCGAACCGGCGGACAACTCCTTCACCAGCCAGCCGATGCTCAGCAACTGGAGCCATTGACCGGTGAAGGCGCAGAAGTTTGCGAACCACAGGAGCCGGAAATCGCGGTACGCCAACCATGAGTCCATGGTGCGCACGCGCGGGAGTCGTATGCCGAAAATGAAAGTACCCTCGAACCGGGTGGGCGGATCGGACCATGCCCCTGGCCTCGGTTTTCCGCGATGAGCCGGGGCCGCAACATAGTGCGCCGACGGCTGAAGGTTGTCAATGCCGATAATGGGACACCCCCGGGCCTGTGGTATGATTTCGCAAATTCATCCCACAAAACAAACTGACGCTGAGGTTGTTCTGATGACTATGGTCAGCGCTAGCGACGCTACTAATGATATTCAAAGTACCGACCGGGCTCTTATAGCCCATCTTTTGCGGCGAGCCGGGTTCGGCGCGACGCCGGCCGAACTGAACAGGTACGGCTCCTGGGGTTACGACGCCACGGTGGAATGGCTGCTGCATCCCGAGGCCCAGCCCGGGCTGGACGAGGACATCATCGAGCGGTACTACATCGACTGGAAGGAGAGCCGGAACATCGAGGGCGCTTTGACCGAAACGGTGTACCGGATGAACGGCAACGCCGCCACCCGGCCCTTGCAGGAAAAGGTCGCGCTTTTCTGGCACGGCGTCTTCGCCACCGGCCTGGCTAAAGTGCTGCACGAAAAAACCATGCTGAACCAGATTGACATGTTCCGGGAATACGGCTTGGGCAGTTTCCAGACGCTGCTGGAACGCCTGGCTCGCGACCCGGCCATGATTTTCTGGCTGGACAACAACTTCAACCACAAGGACGCCATCAACGAGAACTGGGGCCGGGAGCTATTGGAACTGTTCTCCATGGGCGTCGGGATGGATGGCAGGGAAAACTACACCGAAGACGACGTGCAGGAGGCGGCGCGGGCCTTCACCGGCTGGACCATCGACGACGACAACGTGGCGAGCATCCCCTACGGCAAGACGCCGTGGCTCTTCCGCTACGACCCCGACGACCATGACGACGGCATCAAGACTTTCCAGGGCGAAACGGGCAATTTCAACGGCGACGACATCATCGAGATCATCTGCCGGCAGCCGTCCACGGCGCGGTTCATCAGCCGCCACATGTATAACTTCTTCGTGGCCGACGACGTGCAGGTGCCGGCCTGGCAGAACACCCAACCGGCCGACCCGGACGCCATCGCCCTGCTGGAAGCCGAGTATTTCCGCTCCGGCTACGACATCCGCTCGATGTTGAAGGCGTTGTTCACGTCAGATTTCTTCAAGTCGGAAACGGCGCGGTTCGCTCGCGTGAAAAGCCCGGCCGAGGTGGTGGTCGGCACCCTCCACCTGGTGGGCGACCTGAAATTCCCGCGAACGGGGGTAATGGACACCGCGCTGGAGTGCCGGTACATGAACCAGGACCTGCTGAATCCGCCATCCGTGGAGGGCTGGCATACCGGCAAAGAATGGATCGACAGCGGCAGCATGGTCGAGCGCATCAACTTCGTTGCGGACGAGCTCGGCAACCCGTCGCATCAAGGAGTGCGGAACATCGTGGACGCGCTGCTGGAACGGGAATCCGGCTTGGACGCCGCCAGTATCGTGGACGGATGCCTCGAACTGCTGGGCTGCGTCGCCCTGCGGGAAGACAACCGGACGGCGCTGGTGGCGCAAGCGGCGGAGCTGCTGGAAAACGGGGCCGACCTGGAATCGGCGACCCTGAACGCCCTGCGCATGATTGGGTCAACGCGAGAATACCAGTTCGCGTAGGGACTGAGCTTTTTCATGGATGAACGGGATCGTCCAAGGGTGAATCATGCAGGATAAATACGTGGGTGATTTCGGGGATTTCGTCAAGTACGGATTGCTTCGCCACCTTAGCGAAGGGAAACAGCTTGGGGTTGCGTGGTATCTGCATCCCAACGAGGAAGGTCCAGATGGAAGGAAACTGGGCTATCTCAAAAAGCCTGATATATGGAAACCTCTGGACAGAGATTTGTTCAATGGGCTGAACACGATTGTGCAAAGTGAGAGTAGATCCGTTGCGGCGCTAGAGAGTTCTAGCCTTCTGAATGGAGCGAAATTTACTAATGAGCGTCTTGAAACAGATTTACTGCCGAGCCAATGGCGTCAGCGGCGGAAATGGCGAGCTGACTGGTTCAACGATGTTGTGACTAAACTACAGGGTTGCAAAATTATTTTCACAGACCCGGATAACGGTCTATGCTTGGACAAACGTTATAGACCCTCTCGTGCCAAGTACTGGAAGCGATTACCTCTGGCGGAGGCATTAAATCTTTCGACTGGACGGACAGCTGTCCTGTATCACCACAACACCCGGAGGCCCGGTGGCCATCGCAAGGAAATCCGATATTGGATGAAGAAGCTGCCTCATTGCGTTGGTGCTTTCTATTGCAACACGGACGGTTTTCGGACCTTCTTCGTAATATCAGATGACGATGTCATTAAGCGCCGGCTAGACGAGTTTGCGAAGAAATGGGCAAGAGTTGGTGAACTTATCCCGCCTGGGGGAGTCAGAAATGACCAGGGTTGTTGAATACCCGCCGTCGTTGGCGGGGCTGTACCAGTGCCACAACGTGGTGGGATCGTTGTCGGGCAGCAGGCCGGTTTCCCTCGCGCTGGGGCAGCGTATCTGAATTGTGGTAATCATTTCTGGCTCGGGCGGTAACTGTTGACTATCAAACTAGAACCCATCCCATCCGCCGCTGCTCGCTGCATGAGCGATGGGCAGATGCAGTTGGCACACACTGCCGACCGGCTGGCGAGAGAACGGTTTTTCGGGCGTGCGGCGGGTTACGACGAAGCGGCGCAGTTCCCCTCGGAGAACTACGACGACCTTCGGCAAGCCGGGCTTACGGGCCTGCGCGTTCCGGCTGAGTACGGTGGGCTGGAGGTGGATCCTCTCACCTACGCCATGTGCATCCTGGCGGTGGCGCGCGGCTGTCCGTCCACCGCTCTGACGCTGACGATGCACACCAACGTGCTGGGATCATTTGTCGGCGGGCTGGGCACGCCCGAACAGCAAAACTGGTATTTCCGCGAGGCGGTTGACGACGGCCAGCTGTTCGCGTCCATCACCAGCGAGCCCGGAGCGTCGGCGCGGGAGCGGTTCGTGCTGTCAACCATTTTTACGCCGGTGGCCGGCGGCGGATACCGAGTGACTGGCACCAAGCATTTCTGCTCTCTGGCAGACGCGGCGGACTACTTTTTCGTCACCGGCATCATCGCGGGAAGTGGGGGTGGCTCGGACAATATAGTTTCGGCCATGATCCGCAGCGACATGAGCGGCGTTGAGGTTACGGAACAATGGGACGCGGTAGGGATGCGAGCGACGGCGAGCCATACCGTTACCTACGCCACAGTAGCCCCGGCTCATGCTATCTTCGGTCCGCCGGGTCGGATACTCAGTGCCGACTGGGGCAGTTTTTCGTTGGGATACGCCGCGGTGTACCTGGGCATCGCGGAAGCGGCATACGGCTATATCACCGATTACGTGAATGAGAAGACCTGGACGCCCGGGGGCGGCGCGATCATCAACCATCCGGGGACGCAAAAGGCCATTGGTGAGATGTCGGTTGCGATACAGTCGGGACGTTTGCTGCTGGTGGACGCGGCTTTGACCGACCGGAGCGCCAATCCCACCGGCGCGGTGCTGGCAGTGAACCGGGCCAAGCAGTATTGCGCCGAGGCGGGCGTGTCGGTAACGGATGCGGCGATGCGCTTGGCCGGCGGCGGAGGACTGTTGAAGTCATCGCCGTTGGAACGGCTAAGGCGGGATGCGCTGTCAGGCCCGGTGATGCCCCCGGCCAACGACCGGTGCCTGGAAACCATCGGTAAGCTGGAATGCGGGCTGCCAGCGGTTACGATTGAGTTGACGTAGGGGGTTGCCCCCTCACCCCAACTCTCTCCCACAGAGGGGAGAGGGAGTAAAAGTTGATGAGGTTACGATGACCACGGTTGTTGAATACCCGCTGTCGGTGGCGGGGATGTACCAGTACCACAATGTGATTGGATTGTTGTCCGGAAGCGGGCCGGGATTCAGCGGGCCGATTTCCCTGGCGGTCGGGCCGGACGGCCTGCTGTACGTAGGGAGCCGAGCCAACCCAAACCAGCCGGAGGGAGTGCGAGTTACGCGATGCACCTTTGACGGCGACTACGTGGGAGAATTTTCCGATTGGGGTGAAGCGCCGGGTCAATTCATATGGATAACCGAAATCCGTTTCGGGCCGGACGGGATGGTGTACCTGTCTGACGAGAACACCCACCGGGTGAGTGTGTTCACTCCCGAAGGGGAGTTCCTGCGCTGTTGGGGCGAACCGGGCTCGGAGCCGGGGCAGCTGAACGGTCCGTCGGGAATGGCGTTTGCGCCGGATGGGTCGCTGCTGGTGGTGGACTCGTTGAATCACCGGGTGCAGCGTTTCACGACGGACGGCGAGTTTTTGACAGGTTGGGGATCTGAAGGCGAGGGGGCGGGTCAGTTCAGGATGCCTTGGGGCGTTGCCGTTGACGGAACAAATCATGTGTATGTTACCGACTGGCGGAATGACCGGGTGCAGAAGTTCGACGCCGACGGCAGATTCATCGCCACCTTTGACGGCAGGGACGGCGGCAACGGTTTTTCGCGTCCCAACGGCTTGACGGTGGACAACGATGGCCGCATCTACGTGTGCGACTGGTTGAACGACCGGGTGCAGGTGCTCGACGAAAGCGGCCATGTCATCGACACCCTCATCGGACATTCTGGCACGTCCAAGTGGGCGCGGACTTTCCTGGACGCCAACCCGGACATCGAGGAAAAGCTGAACGCCGCGACGCAGAACATCGAGCTGAAGCGGCGGTTCTACCGGCCCTCAGCGGTCACCGCCAGCGACGACGGCTTGGTGTTCGTGGCCGACTGCTACCGCCACCGCGTGCAGATCTACCGGCGGCTGTGATAATGCCCGCAAGTTCCTCGGGATATAACCACCAGCAGGAGGTCGAGATGGGATGGCGGGACATGAGCCCCGAAGAAGCCGAGGAAGTCGGCAGGATGGTGTACCAGGAAAAGGTGCGCCCGACATTGAAAGGTGCCGAGGAACCGATTGGCTATTTCCTGGCCGTCGATCACGATAGCATGGATTGGGAGTTGGATGAGGTGCTACACAAGGCGGCGGGGCAACTCCGGATGAGGATAACCGATGCCGACGTGTACATATTCAAGGTCGGTTTTCCGGCGGCGTTCGAGTCGTTGAGCCCATGAGCGGAGTCAGCATGACCGTCGGGGCAGTCAACTTGCTGCACCGGCCGGAAATCAACATTGCGCTTATAGACCGAGAAGGCCGGGAACAATCAATTGAAGCGCATCTGGACACTGGTTTCACCGGCAATTTGACGTTGCCGACTGCGGCGATTACACAATTGCGGCTTCCGTTCATCGGCAGCACCAACTTCAGAATCGGTGACGGCGTGTTGACCCGATTCGACCTGTACGAAGCGACGATTTGGTGGCAAGGAAATCAACGAACTATCAATGTCCTGGCTTCCGAGGTGTTTCCCTTGGTCGGCATTGGTCTCCTCTGGGGAAACAACCTGTCGGTGGATTTCAAGCACGGCGGCGAGGTTAGTATTTCTGAACTCCAAGACGGTTAGGTACGAAAGGAGAGAAACATGACCAGCAGGAATGGCAGTAAAATCAGCGATCAAAAGGTTGGCACCACGGTGTTGGTGGTGATGATGGAGGTGGACGAGGCGGACGACGCGGTGTTCAACAAGTGGTACAACGAGGAGCATCTGCCGGAGCGTATGTCGATCCCCGGCTACATCAGCGCGCGTCGTTTTATGCTGGACCCGGAGGACGGGCAAGCCAACAACGTCATGCGCTACCTCTGCATCTGGGAGATGGAGGACGACAGCCCTCTGCAATCCCAGTTCTACAAAGACCAGAACGCCAAGCCGACGCCCACCAAGGACGCCGCCGGCGCGGTGGTCAAGAACCGGGCGCGCGGCCTGTACCGACAGATTTTCCCCGCCGCCGGTGGGTACAGCGACCGGGTAGGCTACACATACCCCGACGGAACACGTATCGGCGCGTGATTAGATCCGCGTTACACGCAGCAAGGCGCTGATATTCTCTTCCTCCTCCAAGTTCCAGAGGCGGGCGAGTAGCTCCTCAGTTTGATCCGGCGAAAGCAAGTCCTCACAGAGATCGCGGAACTTGGCTTCCACTTCGGCGTCGGTCATCGGATTGCGGTGGTGGCCGCGGAAGTGGCCGACCTCGGCGCTATAGGTCTGGCCGTTGCTCATCCGTAGGTCCAGGTTGCACAGCATGGCGTCGGGGAATCGGCGGGCGGCCTCTTCGGAAGCTTCGATACGCGTGTTTCCGATGAGCGTGGCTATGGCCGGGTCGTGGATATGTTCGTCGGAGAAGTGGCTCTGGTTCAGGGTGTTGTGTTTCAGGGCGATGGCCGTGGCATAGGGCATGCTGTGGTCGGCGGATTCCCTAGTCTGCGGGTGATACTTTTCCTCGTCCCCGGCCATGATGTCGATAGCCTTCTGCAGGGTGCGGATGTGGACGTGTTCCACGTTGGCTTCGTTGAAGTCCGGCACCTGCTGTCGGGCTTCCAGCGCGGCTTCGACGACGGTCTGGGAATACAGGCCCAGAGCGAAGTGCTTGATGTTGCACTCGTGGACTTTGAAAGGTTGGCCCTGGTCGCCCCCAAAGGGTTCCAACTGGTAAGGCTCTTTGGTCACGGCGTTGAAGAATCCCAGCTCGCCCTCGAATATCGGGCCGGGCCCGGTGAGTCCGCGTTCGGCGAGCAGGGCGGCGAACACGGCGTTCCGGCTGGCGTTGGCGTAAGCGCACCCCTTCCAGTGGGAGAGTTCGCCCACGCGGGTCTGGCCCAGCGCCAGGTTCGGGGTGATGCCCAAGTTCAGCGCCTGCTCGGTCTGCGCGACGGTGAGACCCATGGCGCGGGCGGCGCCCAGCGAGCTGGCGATGGCTCCGTTGGTGACGTGGTCAAACCCGAGCGCCCTGATGTTAAAAGCGTCGCCAAAGCGGCAGAACGCCTCGTAGGCCACGGCGGTGGCCGTGATGAACCGCCGGCCGCCGGCTCCGGCCAACTCGGCCCCGGCCAGCGTGGCGGCGATGCTGTCGCTGGGATGGCCGGATTCCAGCGTTGTGTAGCCGTCGTTGAAGTCCAGGTAACGGATCATCACGCCGTTGGCAAAGGTCGCCAACTCCGGGCTGCTGGCAAGCCCGTTGCCGATGACGGTGACCGGGCGGCGATGTCCGGTCACCTCTCCGGCCAACTCGCGGGCGATTTTGCTGGGCTCGGAGGTGTAGCCCCCAATGGCGCAACCGATGGTGTCGATAGTCATGCGCTTGAGGTCGTGAACGGTTGCAGCGGGAATGTCGCGGAAGTGCAGATTGGCAGAGTAGTTCGAGACATATTCGGCGATGGTGGGCATATCGCGGCCTCCGGCGGGTTGCGTGCGTGAGATGGCTGCGATTATGCCACAGATGGCGGGGGATTTATTTGGGAGGGCACACAATGTCGCGCAGCATACGGAAGTTATCCAGGGTTTCTGTTCCCTCGTCGATGACGTGCCAGGTCACCTTTTCCGACTCTGGGATTCTTTGGGGGATCTCATTCTCGGGAACGCCGCCGGCTCGCATTGAACATTCCAGGAATTCGCGTATAACCGCGCGGTCTTCCTCCGAAGCGGCATCGTAAGCTGCGCCCAGACCCGAGGGTTGAGCTGCGGCGGGCGGACTGGCAAGCGCCGGATTCGATGCCACACTTGCGGCTGCCACAGCGGCGAACTCTTCAAGGACGGCGAGGCGGTGAGTCAGGTCCTGCTTTTCCTTTTCTAGACCGGCAACGCGATCAGCAAGGTCCTGGTTGGCCTGTTCCATCTGGTCCAGTCCGGCCTTGAGCACTTGCAGTTGTACGGTATTTTCCGTAGCTAGCCGTTGAACCCGGTTCAGGGCCTCGTCGGCTTCGGTGTCATCATCATTGCCCAAGCCGCATGCCAGCGCGCCGGCGATAAGTAAAACGCAGGACAGAATAGTGATTGAAGCGAGCGGGATGTTCCATTTCAGCATTGTGGTCACCTCATCAATGGGGGCAACGTCGTATAAAGAAAACTAACAAACGACCGGCGCTGTTGGCTGCGCCGGCCGTTGTCAATCCGCGCCATTTTGGGGCGGGGCGACGATGCGGGAATCTACGCGCCCTTGACGTTCACGATCTGCCGGAAGGTGTGGAGGACTTCCACCAGGCCGGCGGACTGTTCCATCACCAGGTCAATGTCCTTGTAGGCGCCGGGCAACTCGTCCAGGAACGCCTCAGAGCGGTTGACCTCAATGCCCGCCATGTCCCGGTCGAAGTCCTCCATGGTGAAGTTGTTGCGGGCCTTGTTGCGGCTGAGGCGGCGGCCCGCGCCATGGGGAGCGGTGTTGAACGATGCCGCGTTGCCCTTGCCGCGCACCACGTAGCTGCGGGTGCCCATGGAGCCGGGGATCAGGCCCAGCTGCCCTTCCCGCGCTTCGATGGCCCCCTTGCGGGACACCAGGATATTCTTGCCGAAGTGATGCTCGCGCTGGGTGAAGTTGTGATGGCACTGGATGGTTTCAACCGGCTCAAAGTCGCCGCAGCGATACTGGAGCAGCCGGATGATGCGGTCCATCATCTCCTCCCGGTTTAGCAAGGCGAACTCCTGGGCCCAATCGAGGTCTTTCATGTAGTCGTCGAATTCCGGCGTATCCTCAACCAGGTAGGCTAGGTCGGCGTCGGGCAGGTCGATATACCACTTCTCCATCAGCGCCTTGGCGATTTTGATATGGTTGGTAGCAATGCGGTTGCCTACGCCCCTGGAACCGGAATGCAGGAACGCCCAGGCGTAGCCCTCCTCGTCGAGCACTACCTCAATGAAGTGGTTGCCCGAACCCAGGGAGCCGAGTTGTTTGCGCCAGTTCTTGTCCAGCTTGTCGTAGAAGTCCAGCCGGTCGAGTTCAGCGGCCTTGGCTTCAAGCTGCTCGATGCGCGGCTTGGCGGTCTTCTTGACGCTGCGGTTGTAGTGACCTGCGCTCAGGGGAACCTGGTGCTCGATGGCCTTGCGGATGTCGGAAAGGTCTTCGGGCAGGTCATCGCGGGTGAGCGGCGTCTTGACGGCGATCATGCCACAGCCGATGTCCACGCCGACGGCGGCGGGGATGATGGCGCGGTTGGTGGGAATTACGGATCCAACGGTTGCGCCCATGCCGAAATGGCAGTCGGGCATGACGGCGACGTGCTTGAAGATGAAAGGCATCCGCGACAGGTTCTCAATCTGCTGCATCGCCGAGTCCTCGATTTGCTCGGCGGGGAGCCACGACAAGACGTTGGGGCCGATGTTGAGTGGGTTCATGGTTGCCTCCTTTTCAAGATGCCCATGTGGGCGCATCAATCTAGGGTGTGTTGACATTTCACCGGAGTCAGATGAGGGTGCCGGCGAAGTTGAGGAAGGCCAAGTATCTGGCGTCCAGTTTCTCAAACCGGGAGAAGACCCGGCGATACTGCTTCATCTTGTTGATAAAACACTCCGCCAGATGTCGTTCTCGGTATAGATGGACGTCATATTCGTGAGGCGCTTTCCGGTTGGAGCGAGGCGGAATGACTGGGGTCATACTACGTTCCAGAATAGACTGGCGAAACGATCGGGCGTCATACCCTTTGTCCGCGATCACATATTGGCTCTCATAACCGGCGATCAGACCAGGGGCCTGGGTAATATCATGCTCTTGTCCACCAGTCAGTATGCACCGCAAGGGATTGCCCAGCGCGTCCACTCTCACGTGGATTTGGGGCTGAAACCGCTAATAGTTTCATGCTGCTCATCCGGCCATTATTCAAATGTCAACACGCCCCAGTTACTTCCAGTACCACGGAGTTTTGGCATTGAATGAACCCGCCCAGGCGGAGCCCACCCTGATTCGCATAAAACCCGAAACCGAGGGTATTTCTAAAATGGACTACGAAAGGGTGTTGACTGAGTCCGGCTTCGTGAACGATTTGGTGGTTGTCCCACGAGTTCCAGTCGTGGGGGTCATTTCGAGCAGAAATTCCAGCTCGTAACGTTTTTCATACAAGTCCAGTTCCTGACAACATTACGCCATCCTTTCGTCGCGGGTGTAGTAATAGAAGGGGATGCCGGTGGTGGTTGTGGGTTCAGTGGTGTGGGCAGTCATGGAGTGATCTCCCGGCAAGGGCGTAATCGATTGGCGCATTATCACGTTACAGCAAACACCCGCCGCGGGCAACCGGGCAAGTTGCGGCGGCGGGTGGCGTTACCTCCCAGGGAAGCGTCAGTGGATTATCGCCCGCCGGATTCAAAATTGATGAGGGCATACGTGCTAAAATCGGGCTACGACGATGCCTAACTTTGCCGACAAGACCGTCTGGACGGGCGGCAACCTGGACATCCTGCGGGGCATCAACTCGGACTGCGTTGACCTGATTTACTTGGACCCGCCGTTCAACTCTAACCGGAACTACGCGGCGCCGTGGGTTCGGCGGCGGGCGCGGCGTTCAAGGTGATTACGTCGGCTGGAATTGCCTCTCGCATTCCGGTATGATTGCGGAAATCCGCCAATGGGAGGCGTAAACCTATGGCAAACCGCGATGTTGAACTGATTGGCCACCTGATGCGACGGGCCGGTTTCGGCGCCACCCGCGACCAACTGGAAACCTACGCTGCCCAGGGCTACGAGGCCACGGTGGAAATGCTGCTTGACCGGAGCAGCGAGCAGCGCATGGGCGACGACCTGATCCGGCGATTCCATCCCGAGCTGTCGGGCATGATGGGCACGCTGGGTTCCGGCGAGAACTGGTTGTACCGAATGACCACCACCACCACGCCGCTGCGCGAAAAGGTCGCCCTGTTCTGGCACGGCATTTTCGCCACGGGATACCCCAAGGTCATTCACGGCAAGGCGCTTTCAGACCAGGTTCGCATGTTCCGCTACAAGGGCATGGCCAGCTTCCGCGACCTGCTGGTGGAGTTGTCCCAGGACCCTGCCATGATTATCTGGCTGGATAACCAGGACAATCACAAGGACGCCATCAACGAGAATTTCGGGCGCGAGCTGCTGGAACTGTTCTCCATGGGGGTGGGCAATTACTCCGAACAGGACGTGCAGGAGTGCGCCCGCGCCTTTACCGGCTGGACGCTGGGCAACCGCGAATACATGGAACTGCGCTCAATGCGTGATTCCGACTGGCCGTATGGCCGCATCGCCTGGCACTTCGAGTTCCAGGGGGACGACCACGACTTCGGCGAGAAAGAATTCCTGGGCCAGCGCGGGCCGTTCAACGGCGACGATATTGTGGACATCATCTGCCAGCAGGAAGCCACCGCCCGGTTCATCTCTAGGCACATGTATAGTTTCTTTGTGGCCGATGAGCCGCCGGTCCCGGAGTGGCCCTACACCGAGCCGCAGGACCCGGCGGCCATCGACCTGCTGGTGAAGGCGTACTTCGACAGCGGCTATGACATAACGGCCATGCTGCGTGCCTTGTTCAACTCCGATTTCTTCAAGGACGAGTCGGTCCGGTATCGCAGGGTCAAGAGCCCGGTGGAGTTGGTGGCCGGCGTGCTGCGGCTCACCGGCGAGTTCGACCGCCCGCGCAAGGAAATCCTGGACCGTTACCAGCAGTCCATCTTCATGGGCCAGTTCCTGAACAACCCGCCCAGCGTGGAAGGATGGCATCAGGGCACCGACTGGATCGACACCGGCTCGCTGGTGGAGCGCATCAACTTCGCCTCCCAGCAGCTGGGCGATACCGCCAAGCCGGGAGTACGGACGATGGTTGAGCGCATCGCGTCCAACCCGTCTGCGGTCTCGCCGGAAATGCTTGTTGACGCCTGCCTGGACCAGGTGGGCGCGATCCAGGTGTCCGAGGACACGCGCCGCGAATTGGTGGATTTCGCCTCCGTGGCCGGTTCCGCTGACAGCGTGGGCGACGGTCGTATTGCGGAAGTTCTGCAAATGGTGGCGTCAACTCACGAGTTCCAACGCGCGTAACTATTGGTGAAATGACATGGCCACAGTGCAAGACATTCCGGAAATCAAGCTTCTCGAATACCGCATGACCCTGGGCATGACCACAATGGAGGGCCGGGGGTTCTATGCGCCCACCGATGTTGGCATCGCCGAGGACGGGCGTATGTACGTCGCCAACCGCTCGCTGGAGAACGTTACGCGGGGCGTGCGCGTCACCATGTGCGACATCGACAGCGAGTATTACGGAACCTTCGCGGCGTATGGCCAGTCTCCCGGTCAGTTCATCTGGCCCTCTGCCTGCACTCTGGACAGCCGGGGCCGCGTGTACGTCAGCGACGAGGCCACTCACCGGATCTCGGTGTTCGACCGCGAGGGGACGCTGCTGTCCACTTGGGGCGAACACGGAGCCGGCCAGGGCCAACTGGACACGCCGTCTGGGCTGGCCTTCGACGCCGATGACAACCTCTACGTCGCCGACACCTACAATCACCGGGTCCAGAAATTCACCGCCGACGGACGCTTCCTGGCATCTTTCGGCTCGCACGGCAACGCACCGGGCGAGTTCATCCTGCCCTGGGGCATTACCGTAGGCGCCGACGGCTGTGTGTACGTCGCCGACTGGGGCAACGACCGCATCCAGAAGTTTTCCGCTGACGGCGCGCACCTGGCATCCTACGGCACGTCGGGACGGGGCGACGGCGAGTTTCACCGGCCTTCCGGCGTGGCAGTGGACGCCAGTGGCTACATCTACGTGGCGGACTGGGGCAACGAGCGGGTGCAGGTGCTGGACTCCGACGGCGGCTTTGTCCAGAAGCTGCGGGGCGAGGCTACCCTGTCCGCCTGGGCGGCCAACTTCCTGTCCGTCAACGTGGAGGAGGGCGAGGCCCGCTCCCGCGCCAACTTGGAACCCGAAATCGACTACTTCGTGGACGATCCCCACGAAGAGTCGTCCCACATCGAAAAGTATTTCTGGTCGCCCGTGTCGGTCAAGCTGGACCGCGACGGGAACCTGTACGTAACCGAAAGCAACCGGCACCGCATCCAGGTGTACCAACCGGCCCGCGCCTCCGCTTAGTCATTGCGAGCGCAGCGTGGCAATCCCGTCGCAACCGAGCATACCAAACAGGAGGATAGCCCGATGACTTCCACCAACAGGGAAAGGTCGGTAGTGGTGATTGAGCTCCAGGGTGGCAACGACGCCCTGAACACCGTGATCCCCTACAACAACCCCCTCTACTACGACTTCCGCAGCAACGTCGGCATCCCCGAAGGTGAAGTGCTGCACCTGGATGGCGAGGTGGGATTCAACCCCAACTTGGCGGCCATCAAACACCTGTGGGACCAGGGCGACATCGCCGTCATCAACGGCATCGGCTACCCCAACCCGAACCGCTCGCACTTCCGCTCCCGCGACGTTTGGTACACCGCCGAGTCGGAGAAGATCGGCGCTGAGGGTTGGCTGGGCGCGGCCATCCGCGACCTTGATCCGCGGGGCGAGAACGTGCTGACCGGCGTCAACTTCGGACGCGGCCTCCCCCGGGCGATGGTGTGCAAGGGCGTGCCGGTGGCATCGGTGGCCAACCTCGAGACCTATGGCCTGATGCCGGACATCCAGGACGAGAAATCCCGGCAGTACGCCCTGGAGGCGTTCAGCCGGATTTACGGGCCGACGGAGACCAAGGACATCGTGGCGCAGGTGCTATCGGAAACCGGCTCCAACGCGCTGAAGGGCGCCGACCGATTGCGTTCCGCCCCCGACCTGTACTCGTCGTCCGTGGAGTACGCTGACACTCCCATCAGCCAGTCGCTCCGCAACATGGCGCAGGTCATGTCGGCCGGGCTCGGCACCCGCTTCTACTACACCATGCACGGGAGTTTCGACACCCACAGCAACGAGTTGCCGGCCCACGCCAAGCTGTGGACCGACGTGTCCACCGCCATTGCCGACTTCACCAGCGACCTGGAGGAGCACGGGATGCTGGACGACACCCTGATCCTGGTGTTCTCCGAGTTCGGGCGGCGCATTAAGGACAACGGCACCGGTACTGACCACGGCTCCGGCGGCGCGGCGTTCGTCATCGGCGGGTCGGTCAACGGCGGGCTGTACGGCGACTACCCGTCCCTGCGCCCCGAGGACCACTCAGAGGGCGACCTGCACTTCACCAACGACTTCCGCTCCACCTACGCCACCATCCTGAACCGGTGGTTGGAGCTGGATCCCGTGCCCATCGTCCACGGCGACTACGAGCAGTTCGCTTTCCTGTAGGCAACTGAAACAATCACCATAACGGCAATCTCTGGCGGTTACCGGCGCGCTACTCAGTCGAACGCGCCGGCGATGGCGCAATCCTCCACCTCGTCGTCGGACATGCCCAGCAATTCCCGCAGCACGTAGGTCATGTCCGCTGCGAACTCCGGCGCACCCCTGGTAGCTCTGCCCGGGGTGCGCGATAGCTTGTAAGGCGCGCTCTCGATGATCCGCTCTACTCCCTGCTGATCGGGGACGCGGCGAAAGAACTCCCGCTCCTTCAACTGAGGGTCGCGTGACAGATCCTCCCCGGTCTGCACTACCCCGGCAGCGACGCCCTTGGCCTGCAACCGGCTCATCACATCTTCCGCAGTGTGCTGGAGTGTCCACGATTCCACCAGCGAGTCCAACGCGTCGGCGTTGCGTTCGCGGGCCTCGCCAGTAGCGAACCTTGGGTCGTCAGCCCATTGCGGATTGCCCACAACGTCCACTAACGCCCTCCATTCCTCATCAGTGAAAACGGTGATGGCCACCCACCGATCTTCCCCCTTGCAGCGATACGCGCCGTGAGGAGCGCCGCCGCCATAGGACAGGCGATTCCCGGTGCGCGATGAAACCGCGGTGGCTCCGTTCACGCTCATGTCCAAAACCAGCGTTTCCAGCAGAGACGACAGCGACTCGAACTGCGAAACGTCCAGCCACTGCCCGCGCCCGGTCCTGGCCCGATGCATCAGGGCCAGCAGCGCCGCCTGCGCGCCGGCCATGCCCCCCGTAGCGTCGCTGTACGCGCTGGCTGGACCGCTGGGGTCGGTGTCGGGAAACCCCGTCAGTTGGGTGAACCCCGACCAGGCCTGTAGCGTCTGGCCGTAGCTTACCCGGTCTTTCCACGGTCCCGTGCGCCCAAAACCCGACATGCTCAGCATGATGATGCTGGGGTTAATCGCCCGGATCGAGTCGTAATCGAGACCCCACGAGGGCATCACTCGCCCGCTGAAGTTCTCGGCCACCACGTCCGACACCGCGGCCAGCCGCTTGGCGATGTCGATGGCCTGCGCCGTTTTCATGTTCAGGGAGATGGACAGCTTGCCCGCGTTCCAGTTGTGGCGCTGGCCCAGCCCTCGCGCCGTGGCCGACGCCGGCCCGCCAATCACCGACAGCGCGTTATTCGACTCAACCTTGATCACTTCCGCGCCCTGATCTGAGAGTATCCGCGTGGCCGAAGGCCCGGCATGAATCCAGGTGAAATCCAACACCCGGATTCCCCGCAGGGCAAGGCCGCTCTGATGCGCATTGCCGTTCAAGTCCATTGAACCTAATCCTTATCACCCGCTCATGGTGAGCCTGTCGAACCATCATCCTGAGCCTGTCGAGGGATGCCTGTCGGTCGTCAGACAGAAAGCCGTTCCACATCCGCCGCAGACAGACCCAATATGCCTGACAGTACCTCGACGTTATGCTCCCCCGGATCGGGCGCAGCCCGGCGCACCGGCTGTGGAAACTCGGTCAGTCGGTACGGATCGCCCGGGTACACCATCGATACCCCATCCGGAGATTCTAAGGTGGTTAGGTAGCCCCGGCCCCATAGCTGCTCGTTCTCCAGAATCTCATCAGCCGTGGCTGCGGGACCCCACGGATGGTGGTTTGACTGGCCGAACTCGGTAATCTCCTGCCGGGTGTGCAGCAGCGCCCAGGCTTGTACCAGTTCCTCGATATGCGCCGAATGTTCGCCTCGCAGGACGAAGTGGTCGTTGTACTGCTCATCCATCAGGTCGCCGGCCATGCCGTCCCGGTGCATCCAGGCCCGCAGGTCGTCCCACGCCGCCCTTGTGTTGGTGGTGATGCTGGCGTAGCCGTCCTTGCACCGCCACGTGGCGACAAACTGCCCGCCGTGCCGGAATCCGCAGCGCACCGCCGACTCACCTGTGTAGTTGTAGGTCGTATTGACGTGCTCGGTGGTGGCGGCCACGGCCTCCTGTATGGACACGTCGATGTACTGTCCCTGCCCCGTCATCATGCGGTGGTACAGGGCCAGCAGGATGGCGATGTAGGCGCGGTTCGACGCTGTGTGATAAGCCTGCGACCCCCATAACTTGTTGGGCGGGGTATCAGGCCAACCGGTCACGTACATGTACCCGCCCATGGCAAAGCCCACCAGATCGGATCCTTTGAAGTCTCGATAAGGCCCCGTCTGCCCGAACGGCGTGATGGATGCGTAAATCAGCCCGGGCGAGTCTGCTGACAGGCTCTCGTATCCCAGCCCCAGCGAGTCCATGTACCCGGGTGGCCCGGTCTCCAGCAGCATGTCGGACTCGCGTGCAAGCCGGCGCAGAACCGCCGCTCCTTCCGGCTTGTTGATGTCCAGCGTTACGCTGCGCTTGTTGGTGTTGAAGTGCAGCCAGTACAGGCTGCGGTCGGGGCCGGGCCGGCCGTCGATGAAAGGGCCGATCTCCCGCATCAGGTCGCCGCCCGGCGGTTCGACCTTGATCACGTCGGCGCCCATGTCCGCCATCAGCTTGCCGCAATAGACCCCCATCGGGCCGGACATATCCAGCGCCCGGTAACCGCTGAGCGGCAGAGCTGGTTCGGAATTTAGGATTTCGCCGATGATGCCCATTCCAGATGATGCCCATTCCAGAGGTATTGTAGCACTGGCAGGTCAAGGCAGGCTGGTATAATGCGGCCCATCCGCCATAGGCGGACGACACCTTTCAGGTTCGCCATGACTACCCACACCTCCAAGCCCTCTACCCGAACCTCCCTGTCTCCGGGCCGCTTCCGTTTGCCCGACATCCCCCAACGCGAGCCCGACGAAGTGACCCAGTTCAACCAACTGACTAGGACCGGCCACGCTCACCACCTCATCCAGCACCTGGGCAACCCCGAAACTACCCTGGTGGGGGCTGACCGCTGGATCATCGCGGAACCGGGTACTTTCCGGGAGTTGGCCCGTTATCCCGACCTGCTCATTGCCTTTAACGTATTCCCGGATCTGTACGAGGCCAGTAACGGTTACATCATCTCGGAGCAGGGGAAGCCGCCGGACTTTGTCTTGGAGGTAGCCTCGCGGAGCACGGCAGACACGGACACTGGGGCGAAGCGTGAGGATTACGCCAAGCTGCTGATACCGGAATACTGGCGGTTTGACGAGACAGGAGAATATCATGGGGCGCGGCTGGCCGGGGATCGCTTGGCGGGCGATATGTACATGCCCATGGACATTGATGAGTTGTCGCAGGATGTATTGCAGGGATACAGCCGGACGTTGAATCTGCTGCTGCGATGGGAGCGTGGAGAACTCGCATTTTACGACCCGGCCACGGAGCGGCACATTGTAACCTATACCGACTTGCGGATCCGCGCCGAGATCGCCGAAGCCCGCGCCGAGACTGCCGAAGCCCGTCTCCAAGCCGAACGTGCCGCTCGGATGCAGGCCGAAGCGCGAGTCCGACAATTGGAAGCACGGCTCTCCCAGCCAGACGACTGATAACGTTCCTCAGCCTCCCCACCCTTGTCCCGACGCAACAAGGAGCCGACATGACCACCACGATTTACGATGCCGAGCGCCGCGATATCTCCATCGCCGTGGGCGGCGACGCCATGATTACGCGACGGATGCGGGCTTTCCAGGAGCCGCGCTTCCTCAAATTGGTGGACCTGCTCCGGGCCGCCGACGTGTCCCTCGTCAACCTGGAGATGCTGTTCCACGACTACGAGAGCACCTGGCAGTGGAGCGGCAACACCTACACCCGTTCCGACCCCCGCAACCTGGACGAGTTGAAGTGGATGGGCATCAATGCCGTGACCACCGCCAACAACCACTCCTTCGACTTTTCCGAGGGCGGCTTCCTGACCACCCTGGAACACTGCCGGGAGGCTGACCTGCTGCACGCCGGCGGCGGCCGCAACCTGGATGAGGCCCGCTCCCCCGCCTACGTCGATTCGGCGCGAGGCCGGGTGGCGGTGATGAGCGCCACCAGCACCTTCAGCGACACTTCGCGAGCCGGCCCGGGACGGCCCGATTTCGCCGGCCGACCGGGTGTCAACGCCCTGCGCCACGACATCGCGCACCACGTGCAACAGGACGTGTTCGACGCCCTGCGCAAAGCCAACCTGGAGCTGGGCTACGAAGAAGAGCACGCGTTCATGGAACACTTCGGATTCCGCGGCGACAGCAAGGAAACCGACGTCGACAACGAGGTCGAGTTCCTGGACCACAAGTTCATTCTGGACGAAACATTCGCCGTCCGCACCGCTCTGAACGAGGATGACCGCCTGGGTATCGGCAACTGGATTCGGGGAGCGCAGACACAGTCGGACTGGCAGGTCTATGGTGTCCACTGTCACGAGAGCGGGCCGGACGGCGACTTCCACGGCCATTCGCGCCTGTCGCCGCCCCACTTCCTGGTGGACTTCGCCCGCTGGACTATCGACCAGGGCTGCGCCGCCTTCGTCGGCCACGGCCCCCACTTCCTGCGCGGCATCGAGATTTACAAAAACCGGCCCATCTTCTACAGCCTGGGCAACTTCATCTTCCAGAACGAGAGCGTCCTATGGCTGCCCCACGAGTCCTACCGCCGCTTCGGGCTGGACTTCAACAGCACCCCCGGCGACTACCTGGACACCCGCTCCGGCAGTGGCACCCGCGCCTTCGCCGCCGACCCGGTGTTCTGGCAGAGCGTGGTGGCGGTGTGCAACTATGCCGGCGGCGACCTGAAAGAGGTCATCCTGCACCCCATCGATATGGGCTTCGGACGCCCCATACCGCAACGTGGCCGCCCGGTGCTGGCCGAAGAACCCATCGCCCGCGAAACCCTGCGGTGGCTCCAGGACGTTTCCCGCCCCTTCGGGACCGAAATCTCCATCGAGGAAAAGGACGGAGATCTGGTTGGTGTGATACGAGTTTAGAGCGTACTGACGTTTCCCGTCATCTGCGGACCTTATCAAGCCATTCCCGCCCACTATCCCGTCATTCCCGCTTTCGCGGGAAGGTGGATTCACATTTCAAGTGCAACACTTCACTGTCGATTATTTCAGCAGGGCTTCGGTATCCCAGGCGCCGGCGTGGGGTGTTGTTGTAGGTCTGCGCCAGCTGGGTGAATCGTTCGGGCGACACCGCGGCCAGGTCCGTCTCGCGGGGGCAGTCCTCGGCGCAGCCGGCCGATGGCGTTCTCGACGCCACCCTTCTGCCAGGGGGAGCGGGTATCGCAGAAGAAGGTCTCCATGCCCAGCTCGTGGAGCCGGTAGTGCCGGGCGAACTCGGCGCCGTTGTCGAAGGTAACGGACTTGCGCCACGGGTCCACGGGTCTGGGATGAGGCTCAAGACCTGGGCCATGACATCCACCACTGGGTCGGCAGCCTCTCCGGGGCGTTCGGCCTGGGGACGCCGCTTTTGGATGAAGGAGGCGGGACTGCCGCCCTTGCCACCTCGCCAACCGCACGCTCTGGATTCCGGCTTTCGCCGGAATGACGGATTAACTTTGAAGAACGGCCCTGAAAACTCATGCGTACCCACTTGTATGTTGCGGTAGCGCGGTAGATGGACCAATCTGTCGTGCGGGCGAGAGGGGAGGGTCGTGCACCCACTTCAAAATCCTGTAAATCCATGAAAACACCGACACGCGCCCATTGCGCCATACCGCTTATACGTTCTATACTACCTGTGTCAGGTTCCCCGCAACGTGCTCGAGAACCGCGCGGGGTCGCCGCATCGCATGCAGCGGCGTTCACCAAACTACTCACATAGCGAGGTGTCTTTCGGTTCGGGTCGAAAACGGCCTTTCAGTCGGTTACCCAAAAGCAGAATTCGGTTCCCAAGGGGCCTATGGTCGATTTACTCCCCGACCAAGCTCCCGGACCCGGCGGGTGTCACCACCGCCCCACGAGGGCTGCAAAGTTCCTTCTCCCCTCGCGGGAGAGGGTTGGGGTGAGGGGGCTTCCTCTCATCTTGGAAGGCAGCCAGCACGTGGAAATCTAGGACGCAAACTTTCTGCGCAAGCAAAAACAGTGTTGGCCGTGCTCCGACAATCGCCCCGAACCGCAACCTGACGCCAAAATCCGAAAAACCCAAACCACCAGCCAAAAGGAGTGCAACCCACAACAAAACCCTTGCATCGTTTTCTCCGGCCTCTGGCAGTCGGTTTTTGCCCAGTGGCGGCAAACCATCTACATCGGAACGCTACCCGCGTACCGGGTTGCTTGACCACCCCGACGGGCTGTGCTATCTTGCCCCCACAACCGAATATGATTCTGGCGGGAGCTTGGTTATGCCAGGCTGAGAGGGTGGCCAAACAGCCGCCGACCGTAGCACCTGATCCGGGTAATGCCGGCGTAGGAATTGGGATTTGCCATTAGTTTGCCGCCAGAGTTGAAAATCTGGCGGTTTTTCGTTGCCATTGCGCCGCGTGTTCCGCCACGGTTGTATTCACTAGGAGGTCCCTATGCTGGACACCACCTTGGGAATCATAACCCTGGTAATCGCCTGTGCCGTCTTCCTTATCCTTGGCCTGACCTACGCCTGGCGTCGCCGACGGCAGAGCGTCGAGGACTACACCGTCTCCCGCAACCACGCACCCACCAACGTGGGCATCGCAACCCTCGTCGCCTCCATGTTCGGCACCTGGGTGCTGATGAGTCCCGGCGAGTCCGGCGCCAACTTCGGCATCATCTCCCTCGTTGGGTATGCCCTGGGCATGGCCGGCATCCCCGTGATGTTCATGTTCGTCGGCCCTCGTATCCGGCAGTTGATGCCCAACGGCCACTCCATCACCGAATATGTCAAGCACCGTTTCGGCGTGGTTCCCTTTGTCGCCATTGCCGTGTCCATCATTTTTGTCATCGGCATATTCATCACCGCCGAAATGGTTGCCATCACCAACGCCGTGAGCGTACTCACCGGCTCGCCCAAATGGGCTACCGCCGTGGCAGTGGGGCTGGTGGTAATGGCCTACACCGCTTATGGCGGCCTACGGGTTTCCATCTACACGGACCGCATTCAGTTCTGGATCTTGATTCCCGTGCTGCTTTTGCTGCTCATCGTTGCCGCGGTTTTCGTCGGCAACGCCGGCGCCTGGAAAGCGGCCAGCGCGGCGGGCGCGCTATCCGTGTCCAACCCCGGCAGTTACTTCTTCGCCATCGTGCTCATCATCGGAATCGTGGCATCCAACGCCTTCCATCCCGGAATGTGGCAGCGCGTGTACACCGTGGAGAGTCAGCAAGCCCTCAATCGCAGCCTATGGGGCGCGGCTGCCCTGGCCATTCCCATCACTTTCCTTATGGGCATGGCCGGCATCGCTGCCGTGGGCAACGGCTCCGTGGCTCCCTTTGGCTATCCCGAGGTCGCCGTGGCCCTGTTCGCCTTGGCCGGCGACGTATTTCCCTTGTGGATGCACTTCCTCATGCTCATCTGCGCGCTGATGCTGGCCATGAGCACGCTGGACACGATGATGAACGGGCTGGCAAGCAACATCGCCGCCGATATGGCCGGCATGAGCATCGGACGGGACACGCTGATGTGGGTGGCCCGTATCGCAACCATCGTACTGGCGATTCCGGCCATAATCGTGGCGACCAAAGCCAACAGCGTCCTCTACGTTTTCCTCGTTGCCGACCTGATCGGAGCGGCGGTTGCCGTGCCCATGCTGATCGGCCTCTACTCCAGCCGTATGCCCGGCTGGGGCGTGCTGCTGGCCGGCGCCGTCGGCATCGTCATCGGCGCGCTCTACTACCCCAAGCCCGACCTGCTCTCACCCTGGGCTCTCACCTCTCCCATCGGCGGGCAGATGTTCTTCGCCTTCGCATCGGCGCTGATAATTTCATCCGTCATCGCCTTCGTCATTATCATCGGGCGCCGCATGGTCGCGCCATCTCAGGAGTACGACTTCGCCGCCCTCAACTCCAGCGTCGGCCTCATCGACGAACCCGCCGTAGCCGACGACTAACAACAGCGCAATCTCGTAGGGGCGAGGCATGCCTCGCCCTCGTCGTTTCCAACACCCTCACCTACCCCCAGGAGGAAACCACCACATGACCATCGTCAACAAAGACTACCTCAGCGAACAGGCCAGCGTCAGCCCCGAAACGGTGCAGCCCTTCCCAAGTTCGCGCAAGGTGTACGAAACCGGCAGCCGCCCCGACATTCGTGTGCCCATGCGCGAGATTACGGTGTCCGACACCCACTCCAGCGAGGGCGTCGAACACAACCTGCCGGTGTACGTGTACGACACCTCCGGCCCTTACACCGACCCCGACGTAACCATCGACGTTCGCCAGGGCCTGCCCGCCCTGCGCGCCAAGTGGATCGCGGAACGCGGCGACACCGACGAACTGCCCTACCTTACCTCCGAGTATGGCCGCGAGCGGCTGGCCGACGCCGCCCTGGACCGTTACCGGTTCAGCCACATCCGCAGCCCCCGCCGCGCCAAGGCTGGCAAAAACGTTACCCAGATGCACTACGCCAGGCAGGGCATCGTTACGCCGGAGATGGAGTACATCGCCATCCGCGAGAATATGCGCCGGCAGGAATACGTCAACTCCGGCCTTATGGGCAGCAAAAAGGCCATGACCTTCGGCGCGAACCTGCCCGACGTGGTGACGCCCGAGTTCGTCCGCGACGAGGTCGCCGCCGGCCGCGCCATCATCCCCTCCAACATCAACCACCCCGAATCCGAGCCCATGATCATCGGGCGCAACTTCCTGGTCAAGATCAACGCCAACATCGGCAACTCCGCTGTAACTTCAAGCATCGAGGAAGAGGTCGAGAAGATGACCTGGGCCACCCGCTGGGGCGGCGACACCATCATGGACCTCTCCACTGGTCGCAACATCCACGAGACCCGCGAGTGGATCATCCGCAACAGCCCGGTGCCCGTGGGCAGCGTTCCCATCTACCAGGCCCTGGAAAAGGTGGACGGCAAGGCCGAAGACCTCGCCTGGGAAATCTTCCGCGACACCCTCATCGAGCAGGCCGAGCAGGGCGTTGACTACTTCACCATCCACGCCGGCGTCCGCCTCGCCTACGTCCCGCTGACCGCCAATCGCGTCACCGGCATCGTGTCTCGTGGCGGCTCCATCATGGCCAAGTGGTGCCTGGCTCACCACCGCGAGAGCTTCCTCTACGAGCATTTCGCCGACATCTGCGAGATTATGCAGCAGTACGACGTGGCCTTCTCCCTGGGCGACGGCCTGCGTCCCGGCTCCATCGCCGACGCCAACGACGAGGCCCAGTTCGGCGAGCTGGAAACCCTGGGCGAACTGACCAAAATCGCCTGGGATCACGACGTCCAGGTCATGATCGAGGGTCCCGGCCACGTTCCCATGCACCTCATCAAGGAGAACATGGACAAGCAGTTGCAGGACTGCTACGAGGCTCCCTTTTACACCCTCGGGCCGCTGGTCACCGACATCGCGCCCGGCTACGACCACTTCACCTCCGGCATCGGCGCGGCCATGATCGGCTGGTTCGGCACCGCCATGCTCTGCTACGTCACCCCCAAGGAGCACCTGGGCCTGCCCAACCGCGACGACGTCAAGGAAGGCATCATCACCTACAAGATCGCCGCCCATGCCGCTGACCTGGCCAAGGGACACCCGGCCGCCGCCATCCGCGACAACGCCCTGTCCAAGGCCCGCTTCGAGTTCCGCTGGGAGGACCAGTTCAACCTGGGCCTCGACCCCGAAAAGGCCCGCGACTACCATGACGAGACCCTGCCCAAGGAAGCCCAGAAGGTCGCCCACTTCTGCTCAATGTGCGGCCCGCACTTCTGCTCCATGAAGATCACCCAGGACGTGCGCGATTACGCCAAGAGCAAGGGCATCGGCGACAACGCCGCCGCGCTCCTCATGGGGATGCAGGAAAAGTCCGAAGAGTTCAAGGCCTCCGGCAGCGAGGTGTACCTGGACGTCTAAAGTCGGGCGGTGTGGGCCATCCGGTCCGGCCATGCGCGACCGCGGTGAATGACGTAGGGGCGGGTTTGAAACCCGTCCCTATTGTTGTCCTTGTTACCCATCGACGGGCTGCTGCCTTGAAATTCGCAGGTTACCCGCGCCCCTCGCTCAGCATCAACTCAACCACGTCCCCGACCCGCACCGAACCTAGGACCCGTTCGGTTTCTTTGTCCATAACCGGGATGGCCGAGATCCCTTCCTCCGTCATCCTCTGCAACACATCCTCGACCGGCTCATCCGGATACGCAACCGGAGTCTCTTTCCGGACCATATCGCCCAGCATTGCACTGGGCCAGTCGCTTTTCGGCAGGTAACGGAACGCCCCCATGGACACGATGCCGGCCAGCGCGTCCCCGTCCACAACCACGTAATCATACTGCTGCGGAATCGCCCAGCGTTCGGTGAACTCGCGCACCGAAACCGACACGCCGGGCAATCGGCGCGTGCGGTCCAGGATGTCGTCCACCGTCACATCGTCCAGCGCGAAGAGGACGGCGCCGCTGGGAATGTTGCGCAGGTTAGTGGTTGGGGCCACCTTCCGGCTCGCCCGGTTCACGGCGAAGCTAATCGCCGACGGCATGAAGAGGATGTAGCAGAACATCACCAGCACCAGGAACGAGAAGATTGCCTCGCTGATGATCCCGGACTCGCGCAGGACCAGCAGCAGCGCAATCTCGGCCACCCCCTTGCCCATCAGGCCCGATGCCACCGCGTACGGCACGGTGAGCCGCGACACGTATGCCCCGATGAATGCGCCAATGAAGTTGCCGAACAGCGGGATCAAAGCCAATGCCAGCATCGTCCACGCCGGCAGCTCCACGAACGAGAATGTGAAGTGCAATCCCGCCGAGGCAAAGAATAGCGGCACAAACAGACCCTCCGCCGTACTCCGCAGCCCCGGCATTATCTCCCGACGCACCTGGTAGGGCAGTCCTGCCAGCGACGCCCCAAAAAGCAGCGCGCCCAGCGTGCCATGCAACCCGACCAACTCGGCGGCGTCCACCACCAGGAACAATACCCCCAGCAGCAAACCCAGCGACAGTTGCGGCACCTGGATCACCCGTTGCAGAAGCGCTACCAGTGGCGGCAACACCCTCGAAGACAACACCCACGAGGCGGCCGCGAACCCGGCAACCTTGCCCAGCAGTACCAATATTCCTACCGGCGAAATCTCCTGGACGTGGTCCCCTATGCTGAACCCGATCAGCAGCAAGGTGATCAACTCCGAAATGACCACCACCGTAAATATCTGCAACCCGATTGGATCTCGCAGCCGGCCTTCGTCCGACAGCACCTTAGCCACTATTCCCAGGCTGGTCATGGACAGGATACCAGCCAGCGCCAGGGCCTCCGTCAGCCCCAGGTCAATCCCGAAATCGTAAATGGCCCCAGTGGTAACCACCATCGATATGCCCAGGGAGAAGAGCACGGACAGCATCGCCGCCAGGAAGTAATGCCCTCGGAGCGACTGTACGAAGCTGGAGATGTCAATCTCGTCCAGCCCAATCAGGAAAAAGAAGATGAAAACGCCCAGAGTGAGCAGTAGTTCAATATGGCCCGTCGCCTGCACGTGCCAGATCCCCAGGGAATTCAGCGCCGGCCCCAGCAGGATGCCCACTGCCGCGTAGGCGATGATCGCGTTCAAACGCAGGCGGCGAAACAGCCCTTCCGCCAACTTGGCGGCGATGATCAGGATGCCTAACGCAAGGAGCGACTCCTTGATTTGGCCCGACGTACCGGCAAAACTACCCAACCAATCCACCGCCGGAAGCCACAAACCTTCCAGGATCATCTTGTACCTCTCCGGCTATTGTGGGGTGCTGATTTCAACTCCAGCCCGCAACCTGATCAGCACACTGGCGCGATGCTTCGCAGCATTGAAATGCCGTACATCCCCAGGAACGCTACCAGCAGGCCAATTGCAACGCCTCCCAACATTCCAACCGCCAGATACCGCATAATCACTACTCCTTTCGCCGCAGGGAACCAACGGCAACGCTGCCGCCCTGAAGAGCCGCCGGCGTGATTGTGGCCGCGCGGCGCGCCCCCGCGCAAAAGAAAGCCGGCGCGGATTTATGCGATAATGTAACAACGAACCATCATACGGAACCACCATCATCGCTAACTGAGCGCGCCACTGTCTTCCAAACGAGGTGCGATGTGATGGAAAGGGCAACCGCAGCGCAACTCCGCTACCTGGAGCGGCTACTCGCCGGCGCCGATACCACCTGGCCCATGGTCCGCCGCCGCTGGCCCCAGGCTCCGACCCGATTCGATGACCTGGACCGTCGGCAAGCCGGCTCGCTGATTGCGATCTTGCGACACCATGGCCATCTTCCCGTGAACCATGGTTTGGACAGCGCCTCCCCAAAGCGCGTGTCTGAAGACGCGGTTTCCCCCGGCGGGAGAGGACTGGAGTGAGGGGGATTCCGTCAAGCGGGCTGCACCGACGCTCCACTAAAGTTCGGTGTGTCGGCAGCCTGAACCGTCTGCTCAATGGCCGCCGGGGATGGTATCTCCGCCTGCCTGACCACCAGCACCGGAACGTCGGAATGCCGCACTACGCGGTCGGTGACGCTGCCCAGCACCAAACGGTTGATGCCGCTGCGTCCGTGCGTCGTCATCACTACCATCGCCTGCTCAGCGGCAGCCGTATCCACAATGGCCTCGGCAACGTTGCGGGATTCCAGGATACGGTGCGCCACGTCGCCGCCGAAACTGAACTCACCTGCCAAACGCCGTGCCGCCCGTTCCAGCGACATCCGTGCGTCGTTGGTTTCCGCTTCTACTAGCTCTTCGACCGGCGCCCAATCGGATTCCGCCGTTTCGGTAGCTCCGCGCGCTGTCGGGCGCAGGTATTGACGGTAGAGTTCCGCATCAGGATTTATCCGCAACAGCACGATATGGGACTTTAGCGCGGCGGCCATGATCGCCGCGTGTTCCAGGGACAGTTCCGACAGCGTAGAGCCATCCAGCGGCGCCATAACCGCTTTGAGTTCTATGGCTGCCGCGGCTTTTGCGGCGGCGCTTCTGATCAGCAGCATGGGATTGGGAATCGCGTGGAGCACCTTGTCTGCCACGCTGCCCAACGCCCACCGCGCGATCCCTCCCCGGCCGTGTGTTGACATCACCACCAGCGCGTCAGGGTCGTCGCCAACCCAATCAACGATAGCCGAGGCCGGCGCACCGGGCAGTGTCGTTGCCGTGGCGGCGTATCCCATGCCCACTAGTTCCGTCCGAACCTGCTCAAGGTAATGCCCGGATTGTGTCTGCGCTTCCTCAAGCATTCGTTCGGTTGCGAACATCGCGCTGGCCGCGTGCATCGCGGGCGGCAGTACGTCGAACGCCTCCACCAGTTCAATGGGCAGCGAAAGTGCGCCCGCAATCAGTCGAGCATGGGGCAAAGACTGTTCGGAAAGCTCAGAGCCATCCAGCGGAACGACTACCTTCGAGTACATGATGTCGTTTTGACCTTTGGGGTTCGGTAGGGGCAGGTTTGAAACCTGCCCCTACGTGTTTGGCGCCGAAAATGAGCCTACCCGCCCATAACGAAACGCTGACGTGGTGGTCGCGTTGGGCTTGAGGATCAGTAGTGGCGCAGTTCCACCACGTTGTTGTCCGGGTCGTAGATGTACAGCGAGATGCCGTCGCCGTGGGAACCCCAGCGCTTGCCAGGCCCGGCCTGAATCTCCACGCCCAAGTCCTCGAAGCGAGCCTTCAACTCTTCCATGTCAGTGTAGTCGATGACCATGCAGAAATGGTCCTGATTCTTGGGGCCATCCTTGTCCAGGGAATAATTGTCGGACGCGAAGAAGTCGATGATGGTGTCGGCGTTCAGCCGCGCCGATGGGAACCGTACCTCGCCGGCCCGCCACTGTTCCACTCGTTCCGGTTGCATTCCCAGCACTTCGGTGTAGAACCGCAGGGATTCCTCAACGTCCCGCGTCCGCAGCACGATGTGATCCATCTCGGTGATCTTCACCAGGGGCTTGGTCAGTCGTTCAAACTTCGTTGCCGTAGCCATGTTGGCCCTCCTGCATGTTGGTAAATCTCTGGAAGCCTCGTGTGTCCGCATTATATGGCCGCGCCCCGCCAATGTCATCCGCGCCGCCCTAGTTGACGAACGCCGCCGTTTCTCGGAATATGCGGCTATCGCGCAGCAACCGCTCTCGATCCCACGACGCAAGGAGAGAGAAGATGTCCGCAAGCAAGACGATTTACGTAGGTATGCACGATGGAGTTTGCGCCGTCAGCAGCGAGGACGGCGGCAAGACCTGGCGGCAAGGCCCGATAACGAGCCTGCCCCATGCGGCGGCCCGGCTGGCCGCCGGCTCCGATGGCTCTCAGACCGCCTATCTCGCCGCTTACGAGGCCGGTGTGTACCGGACGGACGACGCCGGCCAGTCATGGCGTCGCCTTGATTCCTACCCGTCGCCCTACGCTCACAGCGTTCTGTCCCATCCCAGCGAGCCCGATACCATCTACGTGGGCAGCGAACCCGCCACCGTTTATCGTTCCACGAACGGCGGCGATTCCTGGCAGGAACTGGACGGATTCCGCGCCGTTCCCGAGTCCGGCGATTGGGGATTCCACTCGCCTACCCGTGATTCCCACGTCCGCGACCTGCGCGTCGCGCCTGACGACGCTGGACGGCTGTACGGCGGCATCGAGGTCGGCGGCATGGTGCGATCCGACGACGCCGGTTCCAGTTGGCAGCAGCTTCCCGGTCTCAACGACGATATTCACTGCGTGCATCTAAGCAATGCCCAGCCTCAGCGCGTCTATGTTGCCACGGCGCGGGCCCCCTACCGTTCCGATGACTGCGGCGCCAACTGGGAACTGATCAACGCGGGACTCGACCGTCGCTACACCCTGCACATTGCAGCGGCTCCCGACGACGCCGACGTGGTGTTGGTCACCGTGTCCGAAAACGCCCGTCGCCTCAATCCACAGTTCTACCGTTCCACCGACGCCGGCCAAAGTTGGACGCTGGTGGACGGCCTGGGCGAAGGTGAAAACCCCGAGGACATGGTGGTTGCGTTCGACTGGGATCCCGAGCAACCCAACCGGGTGTACGCCGGCACCGACGGCGGCGGCCTTTTCGCGAGCGACGACAGCGGCCTGACCTGGCAGCGCCTGCCCGTACAACTGCCGACGGTGGCAGTGGGCGCAATGGCGGTGGCGGCCGGCTGAACTGGCTGAATTGGTGTACGGCCTGGCGTCGTAGGGGCGGGTTTGAAACCCGCCCCTACATCTCGCCAATAGTGTGCCACCAGAGGGTCACCACCGCAGCCCCGGTTCCGGTTCCTGCAACACTTCGCCGAACAGCGTCAGCACCTGGTCGATCTGCAGGACGACTATCGCGCCCTGGCTGTCCTGCAAGTAACGCTCGTTCACCAGGCCCGATTCCAGCAGCCGGTCGATCATCTCCTCGAACACCGGCCCGTCGCGGTACACGCTGGCGGTGCAGCGGAATTTCCATCCCGCATCCTGCTCCGTGTTGCGGAACAGCACGATCACCTTGGGGTTCTCCTCGATGTGGTCCAGCGGGTTTCGCCCCGTGCGGTCCCGATAAATCAGCCGGTCACCGCCCACGGTCAGCACCGTACCGATGTACCCGCAGTTGGGCGTTCCATCGCTCGCCGCCGTCCCTACGATGCAGGGATACCCGTCGTCCCGTGCCCGGTTGATCAGCCGCGCCATCTCTTCCGTCAGTTGTATCATCTTGCTTCCCCATCAATCTCGCCAAATGTCCAAAAAACTCCCTCTCCCCTGGTGGGAGAGGGTTGGGGTGAGGGGGCGCCTCTCTAAGTTACGCCATCACCCGCCGGAAATAGTCCAGCGCGTTGCCGCCCACGATCTTCAGCACGTCCTCGTCGGAATGGCCCCTTCGGATCAGCCCGCGCACGATGTTCTTGCCGTCCGCCGGCGACTCCAGCCCGTTCAGGTAAGGTGCCGGCAACTGGTCCGGCGTCCGCCCCATTACCACCCGGTGGAACCCCACGTGGTCGCCCACGGTGGTATCCGTCCCGATGCCCACGTGATTGACGCCCACCAGGTTCACCATGTAGTCGTAGTGGTCCAGCACGCACTCGATGTCCTGCTCCGGATCGTCGCTCAGGGAGTTAGGCACGGCGGTGATGCACACCAGGCCGCCCTTTTGCACGCAGGCCAGCAGTTCCTCGTCCGTGCGCGTCCGTCCGTTGGGGCGCAGCGTGTAGGATGCGTTGTGGCTGAACACCGTCGGGGCGCGGGACACCTCGATGGCGTCCATGGCCGTGGGCGTCGATGCGTGGGACAGGTCAACGGCCATGCCCAGGTCGTTCATGCGATGCACTACCTGGACGCCGAACTCGCTCAGCCCGCCCGGGTTGCGTTCCTGCTGGCCGTCGCCGATGTAATTCCGGCGGTTGTAGGTGATGCCGGCCAGCCGCACGCCCATGCCGAACAGCGCGTTCACCCGCTCGATGTGGTTGCCGATGGGCAGATGCTCCAGCGTGGGCATGAACCCCACCTTGCCCTGCTGCCGCGCCGCCAGGATCTCGTCAGCGTTGCCCACCCGCACCACGTCGTCCTGCGACGCCACGTCGGCCAGCATCCCGCCGACCTCCGCCGCGATGTCGTCGTATTCCACGAAGGACATATCCGACACCTTGTACAGCGCGGTGAAGAAGTTGGACGTGGTGACCGCGCTCCAACCGCCGGCGATGGCCGCCTGGTAGCCCCATTCAAACCGGTTCGCCGCCCGCAGGAATTCGATGAAGCGGTCCATGGATTCAGGCAGCACGAAGGGGTGCTGATGGACGTCGATCATCACCGCCTGGTCCATGATGCGCTCGAACCGCGTTTCTTCTTCTTGGCTCAGCGGCACAACCGAGGATGGCACACGGTCAACCTGCGCCGACATGGGAAAGTTGCGGGTAGTCATGTGGTCTCCCTCCAGCAGTCCAGTAACTGAGTGATGTTCTCAAGCGTGTCCATGCGGCCCGCCGTGTCAATTGCGCGGGCCACACCGTCGTTGCCCAGAGTCGGCCCAGCCAAAGAACGGAATTTGCTCAGCAGATCATCCCGCGATGCCGGGTTGGTCGCGTCGCCCCGCTGCGATACTACGCTGGACTCAAGCGAGCGCCCATCGCCCAGATGCACGGCGACCCGCGCCGACGGGTAATCGTACCGGCGCAGGTTCATCTCGGAATCGGCGTCCACCGTAACACGTTGCGCCAACTGCCGCACCTCCGTGTTGGCGACCCTGCCCGGCAGGAACGCGCTCACATCGGTCGCCCCGTGGCACACGGCGGCGGCTACGGCGTAGGGTATCGAGAACTTGGCGGCCAGCATGTTGTCCGGCGCCGGGTCCGCCATGATTTGCGCGATGGGCGGCGCCGTCACCACGATACGCTCCACGTCGCCGGCCATGAATGGTGACTCCCGCAGTAGGTTCTCCACCGCATCCAGCGCCGGGTGGTTGTACAGACAGCAGGCGTGATACTTGACGTACCCCTGCTGGATGCGGAACGTGCCGGCACCCAGCCCATCCACCACGGCCTCCGGATCAAACCCATCGCCCAGGACCGTGCGGTACAGGTCAGCCGGCCCGTCGGCGATGGCGGTGTATCCGCACCTGCTCAGGTGCGCCGCCATGATTCCCTGGAACCCAGAGCGGCCGGGATACAGGTTGCGCACGGTGGCTCCTTCTAAACACGGCGTCCAGGTGTTGGCCGGGCTCATTGACATGGCAAGGTTCATCGCCAGTTTGGTCTGCCCTGCGTCGAACCCCATCAGCCGCGCCGTTGCCGCCGCCGTCCCGATGGTGCCCCATGTGCCGTGCGAGTGGACCTCCGCCTTGACCTCCGTGGCCGTCCCAACCCGCGAGATGACCTCATATCCCAGGATGATGGCGGTCAGAACGTCCCGCCCACTGCTGTCCAAATCTTCCCCAATCGCCAGCGCGCCCGGAGTTACGTGGATGGACGGATGCCCGCCGCCCACGCGGTTGCCCTCGTCCATTTCCAGCGCGACGCCGGCGGTGGCGTTCACCATCGTCGCCCAAACGGGTTGCACCCGGTACGGATGTCCAACGATGCTTGCCTTGCCCGGCCCGCTCATCTCGGCGGCCAGGTGCGCGAAGTTGGCGTTCTCGTCCAGCCGGCTGCCCGCCGTGATCGCTCCCAGCGTGTCCAACACGACGTCGCGGCCGGCGGCTATGGTGTCCGGGGGTAGGTCTTCAAACCGGGTGTCGGCGACGAATTCCGCGAGTTGGTCAAGGTAGTCCTGTGCCATTACTCCCCCGTCAATCAATCCTGTCCTTCCTGTGAATCGATGTAAAAACCCGTTCCCTACCGCGTAAAGAATTCGTGCAGCAGGCGGTAGGCATCGTCGGGCAGTTCCTCGGCGATGTAGTGGCCGCACGGCAGCGACTGACCCTCCACGTTGTTGGAGTAATTGCGCCACACGCCGAGCACGTCCTGGGTGCGTCCCACGAATCCCCGGTCGCTCCACAGCGCCAGGTGCGGACAGTTGACCTTGTTGTCAAAGTCCTCCTCGTCATGCACCAGGTCGATGCTGGCGCCGGCCCGGTAATCCTCGCAGGCTCCATGAATGGCGCCGGGATCGCTGAAGCAGCGGACGTATTCCTCGACAGCTTCAAGTGGGAAGACCTCCTCGGCGTTGCGTTCCCGCATGAAGCGCGACCGGATGAAGTAGTCGGGGTCGGCGCCGATCACGCGCTCGGGGAAGTCATAAGGCTGGATCAGGAAGAACCAGTGATAGGTGTTGGTCGCAAACTCCTTGTCCACGATACTGAACATGTGGCGGGTAGGCACGATGTCCAGTGTCGCCAGCCGCAGCACCCGCTCAGGGTGATCCTTGGTGAGCCGGTGGGCGCAGCGCGCGCCCCGGTCGTGGCTGCCCAGGAAGAACGTCTCGAATCCTAGGCTGGACATCGCGTCCACCAGGTCCTGCGCCATGGCCCGCTTGGAGTGGTTGAAGTGCTCCGGATCACCCTGAGGCTTGCCGCTGTCGCCGTAGCCGCGCAGGTCGGCGCAGACGACAGTGAAGTCCTCCGCCAGCCGGGGCGCTATCTTGTGCCACATGGTGTGAGTCTGTGGATAGCCGTGCAGCAGCAGCAACGGCGGCCCGCTGCCTCCCCTCACCAGGTTCACGATCTCGCCGCTGCCGGCCTCAATCTGCATCCGGTCAAATTCCTCGAACAAAGCCATCATCCGCTCCTGCTTATATTCATCGAAGTAGCGCAGCGCACACGCCCGCTGCGCTCACATAATGCGGCGGCAACCCCGCGTTGTAAATACCCTGTCCGTTGCCTTTGACACTGTATCGCTGCGCGTGTACCGTAATCCCACTTCACCAGCATCGAGAGACGAAATGACCACCGCAACCCTCACTGTTTCCACCGACATCGACCATTACCTCGAAGCTGCGCCGTCCTTCGTTCAGCGGGTCTCCGACGCCGCCGACCAGATCGACGCCCAGCGCCAGATACCGACCGACCTTGCCGCGGACATGGCAGACGCCGGATTTTTCCGACTGCTGCTGCCGGGGGAATTGGGTGGCGCGGAGTTGGCTCATCCCGACTTCCTCCGCATCCTCGAAATGTTCGCCGCCGCCGATGCCAGTACGGCTTGGTGCCTCAACCAGAACAACGTCTTTTCCACCAGATCGACCCGCATGGCCATGTCCACGGCGCGCGAGATATGGGGTGAACGTAGAGGTGTGGTCACCAACGGTCCTCCCGCCGCTGGATCAAAATCAGTTCCCGTGCCGGGTGGGTATCGCCTCAGCGGCCACTGGAATTTCAGCAGCGGCAGCGACCACGCCACCTGGATCGCCGCGCTGGCCCCGGTAATCCCTGACAACGGCGCCGGTTCCGACGGCCAACCTCCGCAAATGCGCCTTCACCTCATGCCCATCGATCAAGTGCGAATGGTGGACCTCTGGCAGGTCGCCGGACTGCGCGGTACCGGCAGTTTCAGTTTCCAGGTTGACGATCTGTTCGTGCCGGAAGACCATAGCTTTGTTCAGGAAGGATCGTCCTGGTCCGACGGCCCCCTCTACGGCATCCCCACCACACTGCTGTTCGCCACCGGATTCGCTACCGTTGCCCTGGGCGTCGCCCGCAAGAGCCTGGACATCGCTATTGTCGGCGGCAGCCGGATGCCCTACCGCGGCGGCGTGCTGCTGCGGGACCAGCAGACAACGCAGCGCGCCATCGGCGAGGCCCACGCGCTGCACAGTTCGGCGAAAGCATTTCTCCGTGAAAGCCACGCCCGGCTGTGGGAATCGGCGTGCGCCGGGGGCAGCCTGGCTCTTGAAGAGCGGATACAGCTGCGCGTCGCTGCCACACACGCCATCCGCACGTCGGCGCAGGTGGTGGATACGGCCTACACGTTGTGCGGCTCCGGCGCGATTTTCCAGACCAATCCGATACAGCGGCGGTTCCAGGACATACACGTGATCACCCAGCATACGCAGGGGCATTACATGCATTACGAAACGGCAGGGCAATTCCTGCTCGGCCTTGATCCCCAGGGCGTGTTTTAGAACGCAGTCGTCATTCCAGCACTTACCCCGTCACTCCAGCACTTACCCCGTCATTCCGGCTTTCGCCGGAATCCAGATCGCTGCTCCGTAAAAACTTCCTGGATTCCCGCTTTCGCGGGAATGACGGTTCAGAAAGACAGGAGGCGTGCCATGCCTGCCAACCACGTCGATACCGTCATCGTAGGCGGTCAGATTGTAACCTCGTCCCAAGTGTACGAAAGTTCCATCGCCATCGCCGGCGAGAAGATCGTCGCCATCGGCCCGGAGGCTTACCTGCCCCCGGCCGACAACTACATCGACGCATCGGGCAAGTTCGTCCTGCCCGGCCTCATCGACAGCCACGTCCACCTGGACGGCCACGACGACTACGCCCTGGGCTCCCTGGCCGCCGCCCACGCCGGTCTGACCACGCTGATTCCTTTCGGCACGTATCAGCTGGAGGGCGACGAAACCTTGCCCCAGGCTACACATCGCACCCGCGAGACCGTGGAGCAGTGCGCCCTCACCGACTTCGCCTTCCACTTCATCCTCCAGAACCGGCCCAGCATCCTGTCCGGCCTGCCCGATGCCATCGACCTGGGCGTCAGTCGTTCAAGATGTTCATGACCTACAAGAAGCGCCCCGGCCGCATGTGCGACGACGATTACATCTGCGAGGCCATGGACATGGTGGGTCGCGGCGGCGGCGTGCTGCAACTGCACTGCGAAAGCGGCAACATCATCGAGTACCTGGAGAACAAGCTCATCGGCGAGGGACACACCCATCCCACCGACTTCCCCACCGCCTACCCCGACTGGGCGGAAGAGGAGGCCATCAACCGCGCCGTCAAAATGAGTGCCGCGACCCGCTGCCCCACCTACGTCGTCCATCTCAGCACCCAGTTGGGCTTGGAGCGCATCAAGCAGGCGCAGAGCCTGGGCCAGCGCGTATGGACGGAAACATGTCCGCAATACCTGCTGCTTTCCGACGCGCAGATGGCCGAATTCGGCCCGCTGGCCAAGATCGGCCCGCCCCTGCGTCCCGAGGACGGTCCCGACCGTGATGCACTGTGGCAGGGCCTGCGCCAGGGCCACGTGTCCATCGTCGCCAGCGACCATTCGCCGCATCCTCGCGAGCTGAAGCAGCCCGGCTGGGACAACATCTTTGTCGATTCCAACGGCACGTCCATCCCCTTCGGCGCCCCCGGCATCGAGACCATCGTGCCCCTGATGTACAGCGAGGGAGTGGTCAAGCGGGGTATGCCCATCTGGTGGCTGGCCCGCGTCATGGCCGAAAATCCCGCGCGCATCTTCGGCATCTACCCCCGCAAGGGCGTCATCCAGGTCGGTTCCGATGCCGACTTCCTGATCCTCGACCCCAACGGCGACCGCATCCTCACGTCGCAGAACCACCACAGCAATGCCGGCTATACGCTGTTCGAGGGCTGGCAGGTCAACGGCCGGCCGTGGATCACCATGCTGCGCGGCCAGGTGCTGCTCAAGGACGGCGAAATACAGCAAAACCCCGGCTACGGCCAGTTCCTGGAAAGCGGCGAACCCCGCGCGCCTCTGGGCGGGCCGGTTGTCTGAAGCAAAGCACATTTCGTCTCGTCGTAGCGCAACTGGTATTATTGTGTACGTATAGTGCGGCCCATCCACAGGAGACGGGACCGCTGAAACAAGGGATTGCAACATGATGCACGACGCTTACCAGGGCGATGGCTACGAGCTGGTATCAGTTCCAATCACATCCAGTCTGGCCTCCGAGCTGCGAGTTAGAGCCGGCGAGTCAGGCATTGATGTCGCCGAGTTGATACTGGATTTGTTCATCGCAGCGTTTCGCAACGATCTTGAGCGCATATGTCCGACGTTTACCGTTTCGGACGACTTTGCGGCAGATTTCGTCTCAGATGGGTTCCGTGTGGTGGCTCGGCAGGATGGTTTGACCACTTTATGCCCATTTGACGCGATCCCCTTCGAGCGCGCTATATCCGAGTTTCGCGAGCTCAATCTCACCGATGACGAGATTCTACGGGTTGCCCGTTCGTGAGGGTTCCACGGATAGTGGCGGACACGAGCGCGCTGCTAACGCAGGCACGATCGGGAATCACGGACAGCAGCCTTTGGCGTGCCATCAGTTCACGCCGTATCATTCCGTTGGTATCCTACGCTACCTATACCGAATTTCGAGACAAGTTAGGGGATCCTCGCTTCGGAATTTCCCCAGCGGCTCGCGACTCCATCTTGGCAGAGTATTTGCACTACGCCGAATACATCCGTGACGTTCCAAACTCTGGCGAAACGGTCCCCCAGGATGAAAGCGATAACCCTTTTGTCGACTTGGCAATGGCTAAAGAGGCCGACGCCATCGTGAGCGTTGACCCCGACCTGTTGAATTGCAACGGTATGTGGGACTTTCCAGTGATCACCGTCACCGAGTTCGTCCTGCGCTTTTCGTGAACACTGGCGAGGGGTTCCCGTCAATTAATCTGTGTCACACTAAACGAGGCAATGCTATAACCATGTCCGATCCCCTCAACGCCTTCTGCGCCGACAGCGACGCCTACCTGCCCGGCGCTGCTGACGGCCCACTCGCCGGCCTGACCTTTGCCGCCAAGGACATCTTCGACGTGGCCGGCCACGTCACCGGCTGCGGCAACCCCCACTGGAAGGCCACCCATGGCACTGCCGACGCAACCGCCTGGGTGGTGCAAACTTTGGTGGATTCTGGCGCAACCATGACCGGCAAGACCATCACCGACGAGCTCACCCGCGGTATCTTCGGCGAGAATATGCACTACGGCACGCCGCGCAATCCCCGCGCGCCCGGCCGTGTCCCCGGCGGCTCGTCCAGCGGCTCCGCGTCGGCCGTCGCCGGAAAGCTGGTTAATTTCGCCCTCGGCTCTGACACCGGTGGTTCGGTGCGTGTGCCGGCCAGCTTCTGCGGACTCTATGGCCTGCGCCCAACCCACGGACGCATCCCATTAGACGGTATGTTGCTTCAGGCCCCCAGTTTCGACACCATCGGCTGGTTCGCCCGCGATGCTGAAACCTTCGCCCGCGTCGGCGCGGTGATTCTGCCGTCCGCCACCGAAACCGCCCGCCCGCGCCGGCTGGTCATCGCCGAGGACGCCTTTGGATTGGTGGAGGCGCCGGTGCGTGCCGCGTTGGAATCCGCCATAGACACCGTTGCCGTGGCATTTGACTCGCGAGTAGCAGAGCGCCTCTCGCCAACCAGCCTGGAGGAATGGTCCGGCCACCAACAGATTTTGCAGAGCCGCGAGGCCTGGCTGTCCGCCCGCGACTGGCTGGACGCGGTGAATCCCGCCATGAGTTTCGAGGTGTCGGACCGCTACGTGACCGCCCGCGCCGTCACCGATGAGCAGGTGGCGAATTCCCAGGCCGGCCGCGATTCGATCATCACCCGCATGAACGAGGTTTTCCAGGATGGGGAAACCGTCGTCTGTCTGCCCACCACCGTCGGCCCCGCACCGCCGTTGGGTCAGGCCGTGTCCGACCGCCACACCCTGCGCCTGCGCAACAGCGCGCTAACGTCGATAGCCGGCAACACCGGCCGGCCCCAGATCAGCCTCCCACTGGCCGAGGTGGACGGCCTGCCCATCGGCATTTCGTTGCTGGGAGATTACAACGCCGACGAGCAACTGATAGCGTTGGCCAACGAAGTCACCAAGTTGGTGTAAAATATCGTGCATCGAGGGAATGGAGTTACGCCGCCACACAGAGACATTGTCTATTCTCGCCACGCGCGCCGCAGGATGCGGTGGCGTCGGATCACCGAAGTTGATGTTGAAGAGACAATTGGAAATCCTGACCGACTGGAGGCGACTAGCCGGGGACGGACTAACGCTTTCAAGTGGATAGCAAACCGGCACATCAGAGTGACGTTTGTAGATTCTGAGACCGCTATCGTCATGATGAGCGTAGTCGATCGGACCGATTGAGCGAAGGAACTAGCATCATGAAGATCGAGTACAGCGCAGACGTTGACGCTCTTTACGTCTATTTCCAGGAGGTCGAAGTAGCTAAAAGCGTGGAAGCCGATGATGGCGTCCTGGTTGATCTCGACGACCGGGGCGAAGTGGTAGGTATCGAGTTCCTGGATGCCAGTGAACGGTTTGAGTCCGCTGACGCGGCATTGATGCTGGTGGATAGTGGACCGGATTACACCAGTGCAGACGACAAGAAAATCCGGTCCATTCTGTCCAGCCACACCCGCATCGCGTCACTTATTCAGAACGACGTCGATTAGCGCGATTCTTCCCTCCTGCACTGCCGCCAGGCCGTTGCGCAGCGCCTGGTGCAGTTGCGCCGGGTCCTCGACTCGCTCGCCGTAGCCGCCGAAGGGTTCCACCAGCTTGGCGTAGTCCGGCCCGGGGATGTGTACGCCGTGCCAGATGCCCGATTGCGCGGCGTCGCCGTCGGGATAGTATGCCAGGTGGTTGCCCCGCATCGCCTCGTAGCCGCCGTTGTTGTACAGCACCGTCAGGAATGGCAGATCAGCCTCACACGCTACGCCGAAGCACTGGGTCACCGGGTTGTACAGGAAGCCGCCGTCGCCCATGAGGGCCACCACCGGCTGGCCGCGCTTCGCCAGTTTAACGCCCAGCGCCAGGCCAAGGCCCTGACCCAAACCGCCATTGGTCTTGTAGTAGCTCTGCGGCCGGTCCCAGCGCACATGCCGACCCACCGCCGGCCGGTGCGTGGTCACCTCCTCGGCGTACACCACGTCCTCCAGCATCACCTCGCTCAGTGCCGCGCCGAGCCACGCCGGATCGATGGGGCTGCTGCCGCTGGCCGCCGATTCCGCCGCATAGGTGGCCTCTGCCAGCCGGTCGTGCTCTTCGGATACGCGCTCCCGCCGCGCCGCTATCTCGGCCTGCTGTTTCCCGGCCTCGGGCCGCAGGGCATCGGCCAGCAAACCGAGGCAGAGGGTCAGGTCGCCCTCAACATAGCGGTCCGCAAACAGGTTCTGATAGACCATGTATTCCTTGATGGTGGTTTCGCCCATTGCCACCACCGTGGCATTCTGCGGCCCGGCCTGCGGGGGATACCACGGCGCGCGGCTGCCGGCCAGGATCACCAGGTCGGCGTCGTTCAGGTAGCGTTCCGACTGGCCACCCAGGTACAGCGGGTGGCTCTTGGGGAAGTTGGCGTACAACGCCGCAGACTCCACCACCGGAATGGCGAACAACTCGGCCAACGCCACCAGGTTGTTGAATCCCTGGACCTCGCGCCCCGCCGAGTCGGTGATAATCAGCGGCGACTTGCTCTGCGCTACCAATTCGGCCAGCGCAGCAATGTCCGCCTCTGACGGTCGGGTTTTTGGCGCGCTGGCAACCATGCGCATCTTGCTGCCGGGCGTCCAGTCGTGGATCATCGTCTCGATGGGGATGTCCATGAATGCCGGCCCCTGGGGGACGCGCTGCGCCAACTCGCCGGCCCGCACCAGTTGCTCATACAGCGTATGGGGACTGGTAGCGCGCCCGCTCCACTTGGTGAATGCGTTGGCGAACCGGTCCGGGCCGCCAACCACGCTCAGGTTCCGATACCACTGGGCCTGCGGGTCAATCTCCGGATCTTCGCCGTAGCTGATGGCCTCGCCGGAACACACCAGCATCGGGACTTCACCCACAACGGCGCCCTGAATGCCCATGCTGCCCTGCAACAGCCCCACGCCGGCGTGCAGTAGCACCGCCTGCATCTTGCCGGTTACGCGCGTATAGCCGGACGCGATGTTCACCGCCAGCGTCTCGTGCCAGCAGTTAATGTAGCGCGGCCCAGGCGTCTCATTGATCTGCTGCCGAGCCAGAGCCTCCCACACCGGCGCCCACTCAGAGCCGGGCGATGAAATGATGTAGTCGATGCCCAGGTTGCGGAACGCCTCCAGGATAGCCTCTCCGCCGTCTCGCGTGGTGGTGGTCGTCGTCATGATTTAATCCTCCTGTGCCTGGCTGGCCGGACGCAAAACCGTTTCCGCTGGCGTCGGCGCCGGTCCGGTCTGTTCTTCCCGGTGTGTGGGCAATGCCGACAGGATCAGCGCGACCAGCAGCGATCCCATCATGGCAATGAAAGCGTATCGGAGCCCTGACGTAAAGGCCGCGCCGACTCCCTCGGTTCCTCCGTTCCGCACCGCGTCCAGGCTGGGCTCATAGCCCAGCGATCCCATGGTGGCGGTGACGATTGCCGTGGCCACAGCGATGCTGACCACGTTGCCGGCGTTGCGAATCAGGTTGACCAATCCGGAAATTACGCCGTGGCTCTCCCGCTCCACCGCGCTCAGGATGGAGCTGGAGTTAGGCGAGTAGAACGTCCCCATGCCGCTGCTGGTCAGCATCAGCGCCGGTATCACGTGCAACAGCGACGATTCCGCGCTCAGTTGCGATAGTATTGCAATGCCTGTGGACGAAAGGACCAAGCCCGCCACCGTGAACTTGCGCCAGCCGAACCGGTCGGAAAGCCGTCCGCTCAGCGGCCCCAGCATGGCCATGCACATCGCGCCCGGCACCACCGCCAGCCCCGCCATTGACGGCTTGTATCCCAGCACGTTTTGCAGGTAGAACGGCGTCATGAACAACACCGCCGAGCTGCCCATGAACATCATGTAGTTGGCGGTAACTCCCAGGAAGAAGTTGCGCCGGCGGAAGAGCCGCAGTTCCAGCATGGGGCTGGCATACCGCAATTCCCACCAGATGAAAATGGCCAGGAACGTCACGAAGACGGCAACCGAGGCCAGTATCGGCGGCGCGGTCCAGCCGACGCGGTGCGCGTTCGAGATGCCCAACAGCAACGCCAGCAACGCGCTGGAAGACAGGAACGCTCCCAGCCAGTCGAACCGGGGCTGGTTGGCGCTCTGCACCCGGCGGAGGTCGTTCCCGCCGGGCAGGACCGCCAGCGTCATTCCCATGCTGGCCACCACCATCGGCACCGTCGCAAAGAATACCGCCCGCCAGCCGAAGGCATCCACCAGGAAACCTCCCAGCGCCGGCCCGGCCACCGCTCCCGTACCCACCATGGTCATAATCAGACCGATGGCCTTGCCCCGTTCGCCTGGCGGGAACGCTCCAATGATGATAGCCATGCCGGTGCCCTGGGTCATGGCCGCGCCGGCGCCCTGCAGGATCCGCGCCACTATCAGGACCGCCAGATCAGTCGAGGTTCCGGCGGCGATGGACCCGGCGATGATCACCACCGAACCCATCAGGTACACCCGTTTTGCGCCGATCAGGTCTGCCAGCCGGCCCATGGGCAGCAGCAGGGTGATGATGGTCATTGCGAACCCGATCATCAACCACTGCACGCTGGGAATTGGCGCATGGAAATGGGTGGCTATGGTGGGCAGCGCCACGCCCACGCTGCCGTGGTCCACAACGGATGCAAAAGTGCCCACCGCCATGGCGGCGAAGGCATACCACTTGAACCGTGGGCCGCTGGCTAACGATGCGATCACGACGACACTAGCTCAAGGCGGTCCTGCGGAAAGTCATATTCCATCCGCAGCCGGTTCAATATGTCGCGCCCCAACAGCGAGTCGAGATTATCGACCAGCGGATGCGGTTTGGCGACGGCCAGTTCAAACCTGAGACCGATTTCCGTACCACTATCGTCAAATTCGATGACAGCAGTTTCTCGGTAATAGGTATGCGTTCCTCCCACACCCTCGAACGCCATGGGAAGGAGCAAATCGTCAAAAGGGCAACCCAAACGGACGCCGTCGCTCGGGTGCAGCGCGGTGGAAAATGCTCCCGTATCAATCAGAAAGTTGACGCTCCCCACGATTCCCAATCGCGGAAGAAGCAAACGGCCTCGAACGCGGGGCCGCCCGTTCGCTTCAAAAAAGCCGGCAATCAAAGGATTACCCAGGGATCGCCCATCGTGGTTGCTTATGCATACGCTTTGCCGCAGCAAATTCGGGGCGTTCGCCGCCTTTCTCAATTTTCGCGACCAATTCCGTGATCGTGCCAGCGACCACCTGTTGGTACGATTCCGTTAACGCCACCCATTGGTCAGGGTATTTCTCCGTCAATTCGGATCGCATTTTCTCCAGACGCTGACAGCGTTCGCCGAAATCTCTCAACTCCGCAAGGTCGCGCGCTTTCTCTGCTTCCAAACGCTGTTCCCGCTGTTCAATAGCCCGCTCAATCGCTCGTTGTTCACATTCCGGCAATTGAGCCATTGCGCTGTCGCCGGCTGACTGCGCTTCTTTGGCTTGAATCATCGCTCTGCCTCCTTAATCCCGGCCAAAAAACCGCCGCGGATTTTCCACCGTGATTTGATGGATGTCGGCGTCCGACGCGCCCATTTCCTTCAATCGCGGCAGGACATACCGGGGAATGAAATTGTACCCGTCGGGGTTGGCCCGGCGGCGCTGCTCCTGTACTTCTGCGCCGTGTCGAGCCTTGGGAACCGAATAGTCGTGGGACAGGAAGATGCGGTGGGTAAAGCCGGCGTCCATCAGGGCCTTCGCAACCTCGGTGCGCTGTTCCCAGTTGGGCGTCCCGGCCCGCGTGCCGCCCGGATACCGGTCCAGGCCAAGCCAAACGCCTTTGTTAAGCAGGCCGAAGAGATAGTCCAGGTCGGTGTCGTCGTTGCTGTGGCCGATGTACACCTTGTCCAGGTCAACGCCCTCTTCCTCCAGGATACGCACCTGTGCCTCGCCGATTCGCTCGGGCGACCACGTATGGGTCGATATGGGCACGCCGGTTGCCTGCTGCGCCCGCGCGGCGGCACGCAGTACCACCTCCTGCGGCGGCGTGATGCCGCCCTCGTCGCTGGCCACCTTGATGATGCCCGCCTTGATGCCCGTGCCCTCGATACCTTCCTCAATCTCCCTGACGTACAGCTCGGCGATCACGTCCGGCGACAGGTCGCCGAAGGGTCGCGGCACGGCCAGGTGGTTGCCGGTGGCGACGATGATCTGCATATCGCTGGCCTCGGCTACCTCCCGTATGAGCAGCACGTCCCGGCCCAGGTCGAAGGTGCTTACGTCAACGATGGTTTGCACTCCGTCCTCGCGCACGGCCCGCATGGCTGCCGTGGATTGTTCGCGGATGCCATCGCGGTCAATGATCTCCGGATAGGTGTGGCGCAAGCCGGCGGCGTTGGTGCCCACATGCTCGTGGCTCAGGGTGAATCCCAGATGGTCGGTGTCTATCGGCCCAGTCACGCTGTTCACGGTCGCCATTGTCGTCCCTCCTGTCCGTCCGCAAGGTAGCGTATTTTATTATGATTCCCTTGATTTTGATACTTGGCTGCCGGGCTACCGTCCTTGGTTCTCGCTGTAAAGCAAACACGAAAAAGCCGCGCTCTCGGGCGCGGCTCAGTTTTGCTTCTATCGTTGCGGTGGTTTAGGTTGAGTCCCCGCCCGCCGCAGCGGGAGCAGCAGCCGATTCGCTGCCGGACGACGAACCGTCACCGGACTTGGAACTGTCAGACGATGATCCGCTGCCGTTGGACGACGATGACGATTCGGTGGAAGATTCCTTGCTTTCGGAACTCTCGGAGGGGCGCTTCGGCCGTCCGTAGTCGGTGGTGTAAAAACCGCTTCCCTTGTAGATAACCGGAACGGCGTGGAATACTCTCTGACCGGCTCCGCCGCAGGTCGGGCACTCGCCCTGACCGGCTTCGCTGAATTTTTGAACCAACTCGAATTCAATAGAGCATTCGGTACAGCGATAATCGTAATGAGGCAAACTGACCCTCCCTGGCGTGCCCGCTTCTTAGGAATAACTGTTTGCCGAGATGCTATCCCGGCAAAGCCGATCTACCGGACGGTACGGCGCGTTGCTTACCGTCGCTGCCGTCGCCGTCGTCGGGCGGCGCGCTGCGCGGCCAAACGCTCTTTTTGCGCCTTGGACCGGAAAAACCGTCGGTCTTTCAGTTCGCGCAGGATACCGGCGTGCTGAACCGACGCTCGGAACCTGTTGACCAAACTTTCAGGGGGTTCGCCTTCTCTCGGCGTTACGTAAGCCATGCGTTACTCCGTGGTTTTTGGCTTTTTCGGATGCTTTATTATTAACCCAAATATACCACGTCGCCCTAGATACGGCAAATGCGCATCGGGCGATTCAGTCCGTGAGCATCAGTCGTCGATGGAAGTAATCCTGCCGTCGGCCATTTGGAGGCGGCGGTCAGCCATGTCGGCCAGCATCAGGTCGTGGGTGGCGGTGACCACGGTTACTCCGCGGCTGGCGCCAATCTCCCGCAGTATGCCGCCAATGCTCTCGGCGGTCACGCTGTCGAGTTCCCCAGTGGGCTCGTCTGCGAATACCACCGACGGACCTGCCACCAATGCCCTGGCGATGGCGACGCGCTGCTGTTCGCCGCCGGACAGTTCATAGGGACGATGGCCGGAACGTCCGAGCAGGCCGACCAGTTCCAGGGACTCGTTGGCAAGACGCCGGCGTTCGCGCCAGGAAACGCCTCCGATATGCAGCGGCAACTCCACGTTTTCAAAGGCTGATAGCAGGGGAATCAGGCCGAAGGACTGGAACACGAATCCGATGCGCTCCCGGCGCAGTCCGACCAATTCCTTTTCGGATAGGTTCGACAACTCCCGGCCTTCGAACCAGACCCTGCCGTCGCTGGGCCGGTCCAAACCGGCCAGCAGGTTAAGCAAAGTGGTTTTCCCAGAACCGGACCGGCCCACCAGCGCCACGAACTCGCCGGGGGCGATGTTCACCGTGACACCGTCCACCGCCCGGACGGCGCTCTCACCGTTGCCAAACTCCCGAACCACCGCCTCGGTAGCCAGAGCTGCCGTTCCGTTTGTCATTGCAGAAACTATCCTCGGCCGTCCGACCCGCTGCCGGGGATCCCCGTCCGCTCACGGCTACGACGGGGCGCCGACGCCGGACGCAACGTGACCTCGCCTCCGTCTTCCGTCATTCCCGTGTTGGCCAAACCTTCCCATGGTCCGTTCAGGCTCTGGAAGCGTTCCATGTACTCCCGGGGCAGTTGCAGACGGCCGGCGCGGTCCACCACCAGGTATTCTTCCTCGTTGCCCTGGTCTCCCTGGTACGACGAGCGCAGGTAGGACTCGGAACCGATCCGGCCATCGCGAATGCGCACCACCCGATCAACCCACCGGGCGATACCGGCGTAGTGGGTGACGATGATGACTGTTACGCCGAACTGCCGGTTGATGCGCTGCATCATGCGAAGCACGTCCTCGGCCATATTGGTGTCCAGTTCCCCTGTTGGTTCGTCGGCCAGCAGCAGGGGCGGATTGTTGGCCATGGCGACGGCGATGGCGACGCGCTGTTGCTCGCCGCCGGATAGTTCCGAGGGATACCGGGCGGCCTTGTCGGACATCTGGAGCGCTTCTAGCAACTCGGAGGCCCGTTCGCGGCGCTGTCGCCGTCCGGTTCCGGCGATAGCCTGGGGCAGTTCGATGTTGTCGCGCACGTTGAGGTACGGCACCAGGTTGCGGCCGGTGGCCTGCCAGACGAAGCCGACGTCCTGGCGGCGATAGGCCACCAGCTCCCGGTCGCTGATGTCCAGAAGGTCGCGCTCCCCCACCCGTATGCGGCCGGCCGAGGGTCGCTCCAATCCGGCCAGGATGTTCAGCAGGGTGGTTTTGCCGGAGCCGCTGGCGCCGACAATACCGACCAACTCGCCGGCCTGAATTTCCAGGTCAACGCCGCGCAAGGCGACCACTTCCAGGTCGGCCGGCTTGTAGATTTTGAAAAGGTCGTTGGCTTCGACGTAGGGTGGGTCCTGATCCGAGGGTTCGTGCAACTGGACCGATTGGGGCGCAGGGAGCGGCTCCGGACGGGGTGGAGCCTCCACCACCGGCGGTTCCGCCACGCCGTTGGGTGAAGGCGGCGGCGAACCCGGTTCCGATATTGTTGCGACCGTCTCTTGCGGCGCCGGCGCTTCGACCTGGGGCGACGGCGAAATTACGGTTTCGTCGAGGGGTTCGGAGGTTGATTCCGTGTCCCTCAACTGCTGACGTCGCTCGGGCGGCATGAACCGGCGCGCGTACTCTTCGCTGATGTTTTGTTGTGATGATTCCGACATAGGGCGTGGGCTCGACAACCTGCGTGTGTGGATGCCGTGCATTATAACGCGGCTAGGCAGGCTTTTGGGCCGATACCTTGACGCTGGCGACGTTCAGCGGGACGTCGTCCTCATCGCAACGGATTGATTCGTCGATGGTTTCGATGTTGGTGAAACCGGCGGCGGTCATGCGGGCGAGGTAGGTTCCCCGGTACTCGGCGCCGCCGATGCAGGCTGCCCAGGATTCCGCGTCGGTAAGACGAGGTCCGTCCTCAGTGAGGGCGAGCATGTCTGAAACGTGGAGCCGTCCCCCCGGCATGAGGACCCGGTAGGCTTCCCGGAACACCGCGTCCTTGTCGGGAGAGAGGCAGATTACGCAGTTGCTGATGACCACGTTGACGCTGCCGTCGGGCAAAGGAATGTCCTCCAGGTGCCCCTCGATGAACTCGACATTGTTGATGCCCATGCGGTCGCGGTTGGCGTTGGCCAGGGCGAGCATATCGGGAGTCATATCGAGGCCAAAAACACGGCCTGACTCGCCCACCTGCTCGGCGGCGATGAAGCAGTCGATGCCGCCTCCGGAGCCGAGGTCGAGAACCGTTTCGCCGGGGCGCAGGTCGGCCAGAGCCGTGGGGTTGCCGCACCCGGCCGAGGCCGCCATAGCCTCAACTGGCAAGCCCTGGAGCTGGGCCTCGTTGTACAGGGTCATGGCGCGCTCGGTGTCGGCGGGTCCGCAGCAGGCAGCCGCTTCGGTGGAGCCACATCCGCAGGCTGTGGAGTCGTGGCCGCAATCATCTGCGCCGCAGTTGCCGTGTCCGCAGTTCTCAGCGCCGCAGCCGACGCCGACGGGAGTGACGTCGATCAGTTCGATGACGCTTCGGGCGCGCCGGCCGTAGTGTTCCTGGACGGCGTGGCGGATGTCGGCGGTGTTGTCCTGAGTGGTAGTCATCTGCGCCTCCCTTTGGGGTTTTTGCATGGATGAACCGGGTAATAAGGTTATGCTACGACGGCGAGGGCATCGCGTCAAACGGGCCGATGCTATAATCCCGTCCATCCTGAAACCGGAACGGAACCGCCATGCGCTTCGGCCACTTCTTCTACCCCATGAAATTCGACGACTCCCAGGACCACCGGGAGATCCAGGATTGCCTGGAGGAAGCGGAACTGGTGGAGGCGCTGGGTTTTGATGCAATCTGGTTTGCCGAGCACTACTTCACCGGCGAGTGCGTGTATGGTGATCCGCTGGTGTTCGCCAGCGCGGTGGCGGTAAAGACGCACCGGGTGATGCTGGGCTTCGGAATCATTGAGCTGCCGCTGCACAATCCGGTGCGAGTCGCCATGCAGACCGCGCTGCTGGACAACCTGACCCAGGGCCGGCTGGTGGTGGGCACGGCCAAAGGATCCAACTACAACGCTTTCGAGTACGTGGGTTTCGGGACGGATCCGGCGTTGGGCGCGGCGCAAATGGAAGAAGCGGAGCAACTGCTCATCAAAGCGTGGACGACTGACAACGTGGACTTTCGCGGCGAGCATTACCGGGTGTCGTTCCCGTCGGTGCGGCCACGACCGTATCAGAAACCGCACCCGCCGCTGGCGCGGGCGTGCATCAACCGGGAATCCATCATCGAGATGGCGCGCATGGGCCGGCCCATTCTGCTGCGAGGGCGCTCGGTGAACGGCACGGGCGCCGACATCGCGCTGTACCGCGACACGATGGCAGAATCGGGTTTCGACAACGAGACGATTGAACGGAACCTCGATCAGATCTGGGTGTGGCGGGAAATGCACCTGGCCGAGACCGACGACCAGGCGATGGACGAATTTCTGCCGGCCAACCTGCGAGCATATTCGACCATGCAGGAATACCGGGAACGGTGGAACCCGAAAGAGTTTCCAATGTCGTACCAGGCGCCGCCGGTGCAGCGTGACGGGTATGCGGAGCATCCGGACGCGGACGCCGCCGAGAACCTGGTGGGCAGCCCGCGGCGAGTGGCCGAGCAATTGGATCAGATGCGGGAGGTCGGCATCCGTAACCTGATGCTCACCAATCGGGGACTGGTGGACCGGGAGCAGACGCACCGGTCCCTCAAGCTGCTGGCCGAGCAGGTAATGCCCAAGTTTCGGGATGGTTAGACAGAGCCTGCGCAGCGGGTGAGCAACCGACATTGAACCAATACGGAACGCTACCGATGGGCATAGAGGCGCTGACGCACCGGGACGACGGAACGCGGGTAACGGCTCCCGCTTCGGAGCAGGATTGGCAAGACTGGGTAAGTGCGACCGGCATACGCAACTGGATACTGGGCGACCCTCTGATCGACTGGCTGGAACTTTACGGCGAGAAGCTGGGTGCGATTCCCAAAGCCGAGGCGGACGATTACGACCCGAACCTGGACTTTGGTAGGTTCGTCGGAGAAAAGGCATCGGAATTCAGGGCCGGCCTACGACGCCTTTTTGAAGAACGCCACGAGGTCGTTGCCATCGGGAGAAATCGGCAGGATGCGAAACGCCTTGACCGGGCGCGTGAAACATTCGCGGCAATGCAGCGGGGCGCGCCCATAATCCACCGGGCCGTGCTGCGGGACGCGGAACACCACACCTATGGATTAGCGGATTTTCTAATCCGCAGCGATACTTTGCGGGAACTGTTTCCAGAGGATATATCCGAGGAGGAAGCCTCCACTTGCGCGTTGGATTTGGGCGCGGCTGATTGGCATTACCGGGTGGTGAATGTCAAGTACATGACGCTCCACCTGAATGCCGCCGGCACGGAACTAGGCAACGGCGGGAACGCGCCAAGCAAGGCTGAACTGTATATCCTGAATCGGATGCTGGGGCGCTTGCAGGGATACCAACCACCCACATCCTACGCCTTGGGACGCGGCTGGAGGCGAACCCAGCGAGGGCAAACCTACAACGGCGACAGCGCGTTGGAACGACTGGGCCGGATTCCCCAGGACGGCAGCATCGCGCGCGGCGTCCCCATCGGCGAGGAAGTTGAACGGGCGTTGGAATGGGTGCGGCGAGTAAGGACAGAAGGAGAGAATTGGGGAATATTGCCGACGCCGACGGTTACGGAGCTGTATCCGAACATGACCAGCGGCGGAGACGGGGATCTGGCGGTGGGCAGCAGCGATTCGGGAGGGGATGTCGGTGATGGTGAAGCGGCCGAAAAGTGGGTGAGCGTGAAGAAGTACGTGGCTTCGGAATTGAAGGAGTTGACCCAGCTATGGCGCGTTGGACTCAGCGGACGGGATAAAGCGCACCGGGCGGGAATCTACCAATGGGACGACTCACGAATCACGCCGGACGCTGTGGGAGTTGGAGGTGCGACCAACGGCCCGATACTGAGGCAGTTATTGGCCGTGAACGTTGGCGGTGGCCCTCCAGTGAGTCCCCAGCGTATTGAGACCGACCGGGAGATTTGGCACGGGACGCCCGGCGTGGAGTTCTACGTCGATTTTGAGTATTGCAGCGACCTGGACGATGATTTCGCAAAACTGCCGGAGAAGGGAGGACAGCCGCTGATTTTCATGATCGGGTGCGGCCACGTAGAGAACGGGGAATGGCAGTTCAAGTCGCTGGTTGCGGAATACCTGACGCTCCGGGAGGAGGCGAGGATCGTTGATGAGTGGTTGGCGCACATGCGCGAGGTTGGGGAACGTTTGGATTCGGGAAACCCGCAGCCGCGCATCTTTCACTGGTCCCACGCCGAAACCAACGCCTACCGCAGCGCCCGGGAGCGGCACGGCTGGCCGGCCGGATGGCCCGAATTGAACTGGTACGATTTCTGGGGAGAGGTGATGCTCAAAGAGCCGGTAGTGGTGCGCGGCGCCTTGGGCTTCGGGCTGAAGTCGGTGGCGAGGGCCATGCGCCGGCACGGCCTCATCGAAACCGATTGGGACGACAACAACCCCGTTGACGGCCTGGGGGCAATGGTAGGGGCGTGGCGGTGCGACGTAGAGGCCCGGCGGTTGGTCATTCCGATGGGTGAACTGACACTGATGAAGGCTATCGCAGATTATAACCAGGTGGACTGCAAGGCGATCATGGAGATTGTGCGCTACTTGCGGGCGAATCACTGAGCAGGCGGCGTTGCGGGTATAATTGGCCGACCGACAGGAGGCAGCGACAAATGACGACAACCCAGGGAACGCAGCAAGATGCCACCGCCGAACGGCTTTGGACCTACGACGCGGTGCGCGTGAGACAGGCGGGCGCAGAGACACGGGTTACGCTCACCGGGGAGGACATCGCCGAATACGCGGCGTGCGCCCAGAACCCCGACGCGCGGTATCAAATGCCGGCTCCCGGTGGGGAGCAGTCGCGCATGATGGCCATGCCGACCATGGCGTTGACCTACGCGCCGCTGCTACGGGACGAGATCGCCGAGTCCAACGGGTTCGTGGCGCAGGAACGCTCGGTTACGGCGCGGCGTCAGACGCCGTTCGCCAAGTGCGAAATCCGCTGGTATCGGCCCGTGTACGCCGGCGAGACGCTGACGGGCACGCGGCGAGTGCATGAGAAGTACGAGCGGCGCGGCAGCAAATTCGTGACCTTCCGTGTTTCAGCATTTGACGAAGCCGGCGCGGTGGTGGCCAGCTACGACTACACGTGCATATTCGAGTATTCGGCGGGACAGCGGGCGGTTCCCGATGCTGCGGAAGACGTTGCGATCCAGCCCGACACGAACGCCGCGCCGGATCCCGCGCAGTTCGTGACCTGGGAACAGGCCAGCGCGGGTACGGCGTTGCCGCGCGCGTTAGCGGTGGGTGAATCGACGGAGAATATCCTGCGCAAGAACGCCCATCGCTTGGCGGGGCGGCCCAGCGAAAGCAACATTCACACCGACGAGGAATTCGCGCGGCAGAACATCTTCGGCGGCGCGGTGAACGCGGGGCCGGCCACGATGTCCTACGTTGACCGCTTTCTGGGTCTAAATTTCCCGCCGGAAGCGCTGTACAACGGCGGCAGCCTGCTGATGCGGGCCATAACGCCGTTCCGGGCGGGCGACGTGGTGACGTTCTCAGGAGAGATCACCGGAGCCGGCGGCAACCTGTACGGGCAGCGCAAGGCGCAAGTACGTATTCGCGGGGTGAACCAGCGGGACGAGTTGGTGTCGCTTTCGGACGCAACCGTCACCTTCAGGTAGGGGCGAATAATCATTCCCCCTACACGCCGCCACTATGGACAGGATAATGAGCACACCGGAAGAAATTGAAGGGCGCGTGCGGACGGCGCTGGACGAGCTGGGCATCGCCGGTTGGGAATGGATTGAGATTGATCCGCAGTATGGCGATACTGCGGACTTCTGCGAACAGTACGGCTACGATCTGCCTCACTCGGCCAACACCATCATAGTTGCCAGCAAGCGTGGGCCGGCGGCCTACTGCGCCGGCATCGTGCGAGCCTGCGACCGGCTGGACGTGAACAAGCGGGTGCGTGGATTGATGGGAGTGTCGCGAGCGTCGTTCGCCTCGGCGGACGAAACCCGCGAGGTTACGGGCATGATGATCGGCGGGGTTACCGCGCTGGCCTTGCCGGAAGGGTTGCCCATCTACGCCGACGCCCGTCTGCTGGAGATGGACTACATCATCCTGGGCGCGGGCAGCCGGTCGGGCAAGCTGAAGCTGGAGCCCCAGGAGCTGGAGAAACTGCCGGGGCTGGAGTTCATCGAGGGGTTGTCGATTTCGGCCGAGTGACCTCAAGGTCTTTCGATTATTCCCCGTCATTCCGGACTTGACCCGGAATCCAGAAACGCCTTGCTGCCACCAACTTGGCCTAATGCCATCATCTCCTGGATTCCGGTTTTCGCCGGAATGACGGTTTTTTCAGGTTGGATAGACAATTGAAATACCCTGGAGTCGCCTCGTCTGGTTTGTGAATCAGGTTGTTATGGTGTAGATTATTTTGGCCGGTAGCGGGAAATGATCCAACGCCTCTCGCGCCCCCGGCAACCCCATTAAGGAACGCATCATTCGCCGGAGGGTATGACGAATGGCTAACACCTCGCTTTTTCCCGTGACCGTGGTCGGAAGCTGGCCGCGTTCCGCCGAGTTGATCCGCGCCCTGCGCCGCAAGGAAGCGGGCGAGATCACGCTGGCCGAATTCAACGAAGTGGCGGACGGCGAGGTGCTGTCCTGCATCCGCGCACAGGAAGAGGCCGGAGTGGACATCATCAGCGACGGGGAGCAGCGACGGGACAACTTCTACTCGTTCGCGGTGGACAAGCTCAACGGCATGCAGTTGATGAAGGTGTCGGAGTTGCTGGATTATTCCTCCGACCGCGCCCGCATGGAGGAAGTACTGCGCGCGCTGGACGTGCCGTCCTTCGCCATCAAGAGTCCCATCGTAATTGACACCATCAGCAAGCGGCAAGGGCTGGCGCTGGACGAGCTGGCGTTTATAAGGGAACACACCGACCGGGCCATCATGGTTCCTATTCCCGGCCCCTATATGCTCACCCGCTCCGGCTGGTTCGAGGGCTTGTCCGACAAAGCCTATCCCTCCCCCGACGACCTGGCCAGGGACGTGGTGGAAATCCTGCACGAGGAGATTATCGCTCTGCGCGACCACGGCTGCGACTTCGTCCAGCTGGATGAACCCACCTTGTCCCAGGTGGTGTTCGGCGAGGAAACCACCGAGACGTTCATGTGCGCCGCCCTGCCCAACCGCCGCGATCCCACCGACGAGCTGGAAATGGCAGTCAGATTGATGAACGAGACCCTGGACGGCATCGACGGCATCAAGACCGGCGTACACGTCTGCCGAGGCAACTGGAGCAAGAAGGAAGAAGTCCTGTTGCAGGGCAATTACGGCCCCATGCTGCCCTACCTGACACAGATGAACATCGACCGGCTGGTGCTGGAGTGCGCCACTCCCCGCGCCGGCGAGATGGCAGTGTTCCAGGAATACGCTAACGAGAAGGAAATCGGCTTGGGCGTAGTCAACCCCCGCACCGACGACGTCGAGCCGGCTGAGCAAATCGTGGCGCGCGTCAAGGAACTGCTCCAATACTTCGACCCCGACAAGATCTACCTCAACCCCGACTGCGGCTTCGGCACCTTCGCCGAGCGCAACGTCAACACCCACGACATGGCCGCCAAAAAGATGCAGGTAATCACCGAAGCCGCGGAGATGCTGCGCGCGGAGTATGAGTAGCCGCGGGTGAGGCAGGCAATAGCATGGTATCGCAGACGTACCAGGAAGCAAGCCGCAGACTGCTGGCCCAGGGAGTGGAAGAACTGGCGCGGGGTGATACGCGCCAGGCTTCAGAGAAGGGTTGGGGCGCAGCGGCCCAGATGTTCAAGTCGATCGCGGAGCGGCGCGGGTGGGACCACCATGGCCATCGGCAGATTCGTGCGGTGGCGAGCCGGTTGGCCCGCGAAACAAACGACTTGGAAATCCGACGCCTTTACCGAGTAGCTAGCGATTTGCACACTAATTTTTACGAAGACATCGACCCGCCCGACGAAGTGGCGGCAGGGTTGGATGACGTTGGCTTGCTGCTGGACAAACTGGAGCGGCTGCCGTAGCGGACCTCGATAAGTGACTTCCAATTGGCGGGAGATGCCTAACCTATGTGGTCCTTTCGCGTTAGATGCCCTACCTGTTTGAATGACGTGAAACGCCGGAACACGCGTCGCCACCTGTTGCCTTGTGCGGAGCGCAATCGGTGTAAGTGCCCGCCTGACGATCCCGACTGCCCTCGTTTCTGGTACACCCAAGTAAGTGACCTATACCGCTCCAATCCAGAGTACGCGGACTGCGCGGCAAAACCAATCATAAAGCCTCGTTGATGAATCACCTTGCCATCATCGAAACAGATGAAAGGAGCTAAACTATGGCAGAACAAGAAAATCTCAACGGATTGCCCCGCGAGAAACTTACCGAAGTGCTCGATTCCTTCCGAGATCCTGAAGTATTCAACGCCGTAACCGGGCCGTGGAAGTCCCGCGTGGTGTGGCAGGACGGTATGCGCGCCCGCGCCTACATGCGGAACCACCAGGTTGACATGGACGAACCGGGCGACCTGACCGCCACTGACGTTGCTGCCAGCGCGCACGAGCAACTGCTGTCCGCGGTCGGCAGCTGCATGACCGTCGGGTTCGTGGTCAACGCCACCAAGCAGGGCGTCCGCATCCACGACCTTGAAATCGCCGTGGAGGGCTACTTCGACAATATCCGCAAGTGGGCCGGCGTTGAGGACGAAGGCAACCCCGGTTACGGCCAGATTTCCGCCAAATGCTTCGTGCGCGCCGACGCCGACGAGGACACCCTGCGCGAGATCTGGCGACTGGCAGTTGAGGGTTCGCCGGTGACGCAGTCGGTTGCGAATCGCACCTCGGTGGATACCGATTTTGAGATGGTGGGTTAATGGCGACATTCGTTTCCGCCGATTGGGTTGCTGAGCGCATCGGCCAGCCGGAATACCTGATCATCGATCCCCGGTCAGCGATGCGCTACCTGATGGGTCATTTGCGCGGGGCCGTCAGCGTGCCGTTCAAGAAGTTGCAGGGGCCGGATGGGAAGTTGGCAGACCCGGACCAACTCGGCGCTGCTTTCGGAGACGTCGGGCTGGGCAACGACGTTACTCCGGTGCTCTACGACCACCAGGACGGGCGCAACGCCGCCATGGCCGCGTGGGTGCTGGAGTACCTGGGCCGCGACGACGTTCACATCATGGACCTGCGGTATGAGTCCTGGCAGGAACAGGGTCGCGAGGTGCTGTACCGGCCGGTTCCCACCGAGGGGAAGCCCTTCACCGTCCGCCTCAATCCCTCGGTGCGCGCCACGCTGGACGATGTGGCGAACCCCGGCGAGGCCATGCTGCTGGATACACGGACAGCAGAAGAATTCGACGGACAGGTGGAGATGGATCATCGCCCCGGACACATCCCCGGCGCTATCAACCTGCCCCACGTTGAAACCGCCGGAACGGACGGCAACCTGCTCATTGACGAGTTTGAGCTGCGCGAGCGGCTGGGCATCGTCGGCGTCGCCAACAACGACTCAGTGATCGCCTACTGCCGCAGCGGTGTTCGAGCGTCGGTAGCGTGGCTGGCGCTGCGCCAAAACGGCTATGACGTTCGTTTGTACGATGGCTCCTACGCCGAGTGGATGGACAGCGACCAACCCGTTGAGATTTGATCGCCCGGCCGCGATTCGGCTGGTCTGCGTAACTGGATCGCGGGCGGTGTCTCACTTGGACCAGTGTGCAATTTCCCAATACAATTTGTGGGGACTACTATTTCCGAAAAGGCAGAAGGGGCAAAAGTACATGACCGAAGTGGTCGTTTGGAACATTAACCGGAAGCAGCAGGCTTTGGAACAACTGGTGAAAATGGGAGCGGACCTGGCTTTACTGCAAGAGGTTCATCCCGGAGGATGGAAGTGGTTGGCCGAATATGGGAATGGTGTTGAAGTATCTCCTCACGAGCCGTGGTCGCCGTGGGGCAAAGCCACTTATGACAGATGGCCCTTGGTGGTGCGTCTGTCGGATCGGATACAGATCGAGTGGTTTACCTACCGGGGACCGGCGCATTGGCCTACTGCTGCCCAGTTTCCCACCAGCGGTTACGGTACGGTTGCCGTAGCCAAGGTAATTCCGTCGGATAATCAGGAGCCTTTCATTGCGGCGTCGATGTATGGTCGGTTTCGGTCGCCCCATCCCACCGTAGGGGACTCCGACTGGATCCATGCGGACGCGTCAGTACATCGCATCATTTCCGACTTCTCAGTGTTCATTAGTCCCAAGCCGGATACGACGCACCGGATACTGGCCGCCGGCGACTTGAACATGAATTTCTTGGGCCGTATCGTCCCAGAAGGTCGCAGTCAGAGCGTCCTGACTCGCATGGAAGCATTGGGGATGGAGTACATTGGCCCAAAGACGAGTGACAACGAGAGAGTGCCCACGTATTACACTAGGAGCCAAGAACCTGCTACTGCCCGCTCGCAGTTGGATCACGTATTTGCCTCCAAGGGTATGCACGACGACATTACGGTTCAGGCTATGAACAGCGTGGACGAATGGGGACCCAGCGATCATTGCCGCATTTTGGCAACACTCGCGTGACCACAACAGATATGCTACCGAGTCGCTCACTTCCTCGGCACGGGTTGGATAAACCCGCTATAATGCGGCCAATTGCCGCATCGCCCCGTCGCGCCTGCTGAGGCCGCTGGCCGGGCCGGAGGATTTATGCCCATCATCCAACGCCCCTACGTGCCGCCGGAAGACAAGCCGCCGCAGGAAGAGAGCTACATCAACCCGGGCGATGTTGCGTCCCTGAACGTCAACACCGCTACCGCTGCTGCGCCGGCCCAGGCAGAAGGGGCAACCTCGCTGGACGCGATCACGTTCTACAGCGACTCGTTCCATGTTTTCAGCAGCCTGTACTCGGCCGTGCTGTTCTTCGGCGAGCAGCTGGAAGAGCGGGAACCGATACTGCGCGCGCGCATCAAGGTGAGTCCACAGATGATGAAGGCGATCGCAGTGCTGGCGACCAAGCACGTTCGGGAGTACGAAGAGGCGGTCGGCCCCATCTCGCTGCCGGACCAAGTCTTCGCGGCCTGGGAGCTTAACCCCGATGGGACGAGCAACGTTAACGGTCAAGGCCACTAACCCCTGAACCGTCATTCCGGCAAAAGCCGGAATCCAGAGTACCCAAGGATCGAACAGATATGACCACCCCCGACCAACCCGGCGACGACCGCGTATTGGCGCAGGATATATCGCTGCCGGTGAACGTGGTCCCCAACGCCAACTACGCGCAGCCGGAGGGATGGGACTGGCACACCACGTCCACCAGCCAGCCCAATGCGGCGACGTTTCACATCAGCCACAGCGATGTTACCAGGGTATTCGCGGATGTGCTGACGCCCGCCGACAGCCCGCCGGAAGCCCACTTCGTATTGAAGAAAGACATTCCCCTGGTAATCATCGACAGCCTGGACACGTATTGGGCCGCCGAATCAAAAGCTGCGTTGCCTCTGAACGGCCTGCGGGTGCCCGTTGAAGCGGACACCGTGGCGGAGGCGAAGCGCAAATTGGCAACAGATCTGGCAGCGCAGTTGCGACTGTTGCTAATGCTGTCCACCGGCGGGACTACGCTTGCGCCGCAACTACGGGAGAACTTCCTGATGCTGAGCGAAGTGATGGGGCCGCGGGCCTAGGCAGTGTTGACATTTTGATTTTTATTCGTCATTCCGGCGAAAGTCGGAATCCAGCGGGGGGGAGCATTCTGGAACGCCGGCTTGCCCGGGCTATTTGTCCTCGCAGATGAAGTCGGCGGCGCGTTCGGCCATCATGATGATGGTGGCGTTGGTATTAGCGCGGACGATGTCGGGCATTACGGCGGCGTCAATTACGCGCAGGTTCCGCAGGCCGTGGACATTGCAGTATTGATCCACCACGGCCAGCGGGTCTGACGACGGCCCCATCTTGCAGGTGACGGAGGTGTGGCCGGCGATGCCGGCGTTTTGCTGTAGCCAGGCGTCTAGCGATTCGTCGTCGGCCAGGTCGGCGTCGGTGGGAGACACGCGCTCGGCCAGCAGGTCGGCGAAGGCGGGATGCTCGAAAATGGCGCAGGTGCGGCGAACGGCGTCCCTGAACCGCTCGGTGTCGCGCGGGTCGGTGAGGAACCGGAAATCCAGGTGGGGCTGAACATCCACGTCTGCTGAGGTGAGGGTCAGCAAGCCCTCGCTGTAGGGGTACTCCAGCCGGCAGCCGACGCGGATGTCGGGGGCGGTGCGGCTCTCGGGGTAGGACGTGGTGGGCTGCACCTGGATGTCGTTGCGCTCGTTGTATCCGGCGGCGGTGAAACGGAGGCCGACCTGGTTGCGGGGCGCGTCGGGCGGGAGATGGTGGTCGGGCTGAGAGCGGTACACGATGGACACCGACGGGTGGTTCTTCATGCTGCGTCCAACGCCGGGCAGGTCGTGAATCGGCTCGATTCCGACGGATCGCAGCTGGTCGGCCGGCCCGACGCCGGACAGCATCAGCAGTTGCGGCGAGGCGATTGCGCCGGCGCTGAGAATTATCTCATCGCCTTCCAGCACGAAGGACTCGCCTCCGCTTTCGACCTCCACACCCGCCGCTCGCGGTGAGCCGGTCGAACCATCGTCGAAGCGGATCCGCTGGACGGTGACGTTGGCGCGGATGGTGAGGTTGAGGCGGTGGCGGCAAGCGTCCAGGTAGGTGATGGCGGTGCTCATGCGGACACCGCCGGGGTTGTTGAGGGGCACCTGGCCCACGCCGGTGGAATCGGGATGGTTCATGTCAGGGTCGTCGGGGAACCCGGCGTCGCGGCAGGCCCGGTAGAAGGCGGCGTGCAGCGGCAGCCAAGCCTCGCGGGCGTGTCGCCACACGGGGATGGGGCCGTCGGTTCCGTGGAAGTCGTCATGGATATCCGCATCGGCTTCCAGGCGGCGGAAGTAAGGCAGCGTCTTTTGGTAGCTCCACTCGTCGTTGCCGGCGGCGGCCCAGCCGTCGAAGTCCTCGGGTGTTCCGCGCAGCACGATCTGGTGGTTGATGGCGCTGCTGCCGCCCGTCACCTTGCCCCGCGCCACGTGCAGGGGCCGGGGATTCTGCGGCGTGGATTGGCCGACAAAGGACCAGTTGTGATCTGCACCCTGCTCGGAGGCGGCTTGGTTCATGTCGTGCTTGAGCTCAGCAGGGAGTTGGTCGAAGGTGTAGTCAGGACCGGCCTCCAGGAGCAGGACGAAACGGTCGGGGTCTTCGGACAGGCGGTTGGCTAGGACGCAGCCGGCGGAGCCGGCGCCGATGATGATGACGTCGTATTGCATGGGAATGTTACCCCTCACCCCAGCCCTCTCCCACCAGGGGAGAGGGAGTTTGAAACCATCGCTGTGTCACTCACTGTGGCAGCAGCGGCTCCAGCTTGTTCAGGAGCGCTTCCACGCGGTCCAGGCTTTCGGCGATGTAATCGAAGGTGAATTCGTCCTCGTAGAAATTTTCGTGGAGCAGGTTGGCCCTACCGAAATCGTCCATGATGGTCCTGTCGCCCAGCTCCGCGCGGAGGCGTCCAGCCGTGCGCAAGTGGTGGCGGTGCCGGCCATGTTCCCACCCCCGCTCTTCGGCGACGGCCTTCAGCATGAGGGCCGCGGCCCCCCAGCCTTTCTCCGAGGCCTGCCGCACATCGCCGGCGGCGAGTTCGGCTCTCGCTTGGGTCATAAGGTGACGGCTTGATTCTCGGTACTTTTGTGTAGTCATAGCAGGCCCATTCTACCACCGAGCCGATGCTTGCCCAGTTGGTAAGGAATGTCATTGCGAGCGCAGCGCGGCAATCTCGTAGGAGTAGCGAGGTCGGCAACTCTGGGACACCACACGGCAAGCCGACTTGACCCTGCCGAGATTGCCGCGTCCGCCAGAGCGGACTCGCAATGACAGAAGCGGACGGTCAGGTCTGGATGCGGTAGGCGCGGACGGCGGTGTCGTGGAGCAGGTTGGCCCGTTCCGAAGGACTGTAGCCGCCGGAGAGGCGCTTGAAGGCGTTGTACATGACGTTGTAGGAGAACGACACCTTGTCAGGCGGGAAGTTGCTCTCGAACATGCAGCGGTCGGGGCCGAACTGCTCGATGCAGTAGTTCAGCCACGGGGCCATGGCATCGGCCAGTTCCTCCGAGCCAATGGGGACGTCGCGTTCGCACCAGCCGAACCCCCACCGTGGCATCCCCAGGCCGCCCAGCTTGCAGACGACGTTAGGACAGGCGGCGACGGCGGCGATGCCCTCACGCCACGCCGGAATTACCTCGTCGTCCTTGCCGGCGTAGATACCGGTGCGCGAGACGCCGCCGACGTGATTGAGGATGATGGATACCTCGGGTACGGCGCGGGCGAACTCGGCGATCTCCGCCAACTGCGGGAAGGACTGCATGATGTCCAGCGACAGGCCCATGCGAGCGAGAACGCGGGCGCCGGCGCGGAAGGTCTCGTTGGCGAGTATGCCTTCCGTTTCTCTATTCTCAATCGATGGATCAGGGCTCCAGGTGATGTTGTGGCGGATGCCCTTGAAGCGGTTGGGGCTGGCCGCCTGCAACGCCTCCAGCACGGGCGCCACGTTGTCGCCCAGCTTGAGGTCAGCATGGCCGACGATGGAGGCGGCGGCGCGAGCATCTCCATAGGTTCCGCTGGCGCTGGCAGCGGCGAGGCCCTGCACGAACTCCACTTCACCCACGGGCTTCAGTTCCTCCGGCCCGTCGGCGCGGTACATGGAGCGGGCCTCGACGAACACAGTGGAGCGGACGTTATGTCCGGAGTCCAGGTCGGCCATGAGTTCATGCAGCAGATAGCGCTGGTAGGGGACGCTCCCCATCCGTTCATCCCAGAAGTGATGGTGCGGATCGCACAGAGGGATTTCAGGTTCGATGGGGTCTTCCTGGGTCAGGGCCAGCCAGTCGTTGTTTCCGAAGGGCATTTCGATTCCTCCCTTGGTTTGCCATTGCGATGAGATTGCCACACTTCGTTCGCAATGACGGGTGGTGTGAGGGCGGATTAAGGTGGCGCAATGATACCACTGAAACCCGGCGTTCTCTGCGCGGCGCGAAATGGGGGAGCGGGTGTATCATCCGCCAATCGTGACGGTTATCGGGAATTGGGCGGCCTCGCTGCGCTTCAAGGACTTCCGCCTGCTCTGGCTATCCACGCTCTTTTACTCCCTGGCCACGGGGATGGAGCAGGTGTCAGTCGGGTGGCTGATCTTTGAGCTGACCGGATCGGAGTTCATGGTGGGCGTCGGCGCGGCAGCGCGGATGGTGCCCTTCTTCGTGCTGGGGATGCTGTCGGGGGCCATCGCCGACCGATGGGACCGCAGGACGCTGCTGCGGATCGGGACGCTGGGCGCGTCGGCGGCGGCGTTAGTGATGGCCTTGCTGCTGCTCTGGGGAGTTGCCACCGTCTGGACGATTATCGCGCTGGTGCTGGCACTGGGCAGCGCGATGGCTTTTACCATCACGGTGCGGCAGACCTTCACCTACGACATCGTGGGGTCGGGACACGCGCTGAACGGGCTGGCGCTGGGCGCGATGGCGATGCAGGGCGGCGGCATCGTGGGGTCGCTGGTTTCCGGCGCGGTTATCGAGTTCGTGGGCCCGGGCTGGCAGTTCCTGGCCTCGGCCGGGGCTTACCTGCTGTCCGCCGCCGCGACCCTGGCAATCGCCAACCCGGGGCGGTCGCTGTGCACGTCGGCTGAGTCTGTGCTACAGAACCTGGTCGGTTACGCCCGGCTGATGCGAGAGCACCGGCTGATGATAGTGCTGATGGCGTTGACGGCGACGACCGAGGTGCTGGGTTTCACTCACATGACGCTGCTGCCGGTATTCGCCAAGGAGGTGTTGCACGTAGGCCCCACCGGGTTGGGCGTGATGACGGCCGGCCGGCAGGCCGGCGGACTACTGGGATTGTGGCTGCTGGCCGGATTGGGCGCCACGCGACGCAAGGGGATTTTGACGTTCGCCACGGCCATCGGGTTCGGCGTGGGCCTGATGGCGTTTTCACTGACGACGAACATCTACACGTTCCTGGTGGTACTGCTGTTCGTGAACGCCTGCGCCATGGCGGTGGATACGCTGTACAAGGCGCTGATGCAGGACCTGGTGCCTGACGAGGAGCGGGGCCGGGCCATGGGCACGTGGGTGCTGAGCGTCGGGTTCGCGCCGGTGGGCCACGTTGGGGTCGGCGCGCTGGCCGGAGCAGTAGGCGCGCCAGGGGCACTGCTGATCAACGGCGCGGTGCTGGCTGGCATCAACATAGCCACCGTGATCGGTCTGCCGCGGATCCGGCGGATGGAGTGATATGAAGACGCGCCTCCCCACGTTGGGACATAAGAAACGCGGTTCTGCGGCCCCAATGGCGGTCATAGCGGTACTAGCGGCCATGCTTATTGCCGGTATCGCCTGCACCGGCGCCCCTCCGCGAACTCCGACCACTCCGACCGGGGTCGGCTCCGACACCGCGGCACTGGAACCCACGGCCACCGGATTGCCAATTGACGGGGCGACCTGGATTCTGGAGTCCATAGATGGCCAATCGCCCATTGCCGACACGCATCTGACGCTCACGGTGGACGGGCCGCAGTTCGGCGGATTTGACGGTTGCAATTCGTTCGGCGGACGGCATGAGTCCGGCCAACCGATCATCAAACGATATGGAACGGTCTCATTGCCGGTATATGCCATGACGGCGGCGGGCTGCCCAACTCCCGCAATCCTCGGCCAGGCGAAGCGTTACTTGGCCGCCATGAAGGATGAAGCCAAGGCTCGCGTCGTGGGCGACCACCTGCATATTCTCGACGGTTCGGGACAGGTAGTGTTGGTATTCGCCAGGGAACAACCATTGCCCGGGCAACCTGTGGATCTGGTAGGAACCAGTTGGAGGTTGGTGGACAACGCGGGGATATATGGTGAAGGAGATACGACGATATTGTTCCTGAACTCCTGGTCCGCCACCGGAACCACCGTCTGCCGTGATTACACTGTAGGTTACGCAGCGTCTGCGGGAGGCATCCGGAGTTATTACAAGGGCATGTCCGGCTCGGTAGAACCATGCACGCAGGACGCAATCCATCAAGAACACCAGTATGTGGAGGACTTCGGGTGGGCAGATGAATACGCCATCCATCAGACCGATGGGGCCGAACGGCTGGTGGTGCGCACCAGCCGCGGCAAGACGCTGACGTTCGAGCCCTTGCCCCAATCCGTTGGCGACATATTCCAAGGGCAATGGCGCTTGATCAGTTTCCTGGAGAGCCGTTCAGACGGTTCGGGCATGCGGTGGCCGGATAACACCGACGTAGGCGTCAGCGAGAATATAACCGCCGTGTTTGATGCAGGATCCTTCGAAGGCTCGTTCGGGCGGGCTTCATGCGCGTACCGCGCAGTCGGACCGGACGGTACGCCATTGGTGGGGGCGGATAAAACGATCTCCATCGCCGCTGCCTCGGTAACTGAAAATTCGTGCGAGGATGGGGTTATCGTCTCGCCCAAACAGCAGCGGTATCTGAATGCCCTACCGACTGCGGAGCGGTACACGGTCTTCGGAGAACGGCTGGTGATCATCACATCAGACGGCGGCGCGCTTGTATTTCAACCGGAATAGGTTTGCGACCTGAACCGACCAACAATACCGTTGCGGTCAAGCGTCCGTCAGGCCCCCAAATGGGGTATTATTTCGGCGGAGGTTGCCGATGGTTGCTGCTGGAAATGAACTGAATTCGCCCCTGGGGCGCGTGCTGATGGTGCAGGGCACGGCGTCGCACGTGGGCAAGAGCGTGCTGGTGTCCGCGCTGTGTCGCATCCTGCGCCAGGACGGGCTGCGCGTCGCGCCGTTCAAGGCGCAGAATATGTCCAACAACTCGTATGTCACCCCTGACGGCGCGGAGATCGGGCGGGCGCAAGCGGTGCAGGCCGAGGCGGCCGGTGTGGAAGCACGGGTCGAGATGAATCCGGTGCTGCTCAAGCCGGAGGCCGACAGCCATGCTCAGGTGGTGCTGATGGGCCGTCCGTGGATGTCGGCGCGCGCCCGCGACTACTTCGAGATGAAAGCCACACTGTGGGATTCGGTGGCGAAGTCGCTGGACACCTTGCGGCGGGAGCATGACGTGGTGGTGATCGAGGGCGCAGGCAGCCCCGCCGAGATCAACCTCAAAGCCACGGAGATCGTCAATATGCGGGTTGCGCTGCACGCCGACGCGCCGGTGCTGCTGTGCGGCGACATCGACCGAGGCGGCGTGTTCGCGTCGCTGGTGGGTACGCTGCAACTGCTGGACGACGCAGAACGGGCAGCCGTCAAGGGGTTGCTCATCAACAAGTTTCGCGGCGACGTCAGCCTGCTCACCGACGGCCTGACCTGGCTGGAGGACTACACCAGCAAGCCCGTCGTCGGAGTGGTACACCACTACCGGGATATTCACATACCGGAAGAGGATTCGGTGGCGCTGGACATCACGCCGCCGGCGTCCACGGCGCAGGCGGTGCTGGACGTGGCGGTGGTGCAGGTGCCGCACATCTCGAACTTCGACGACTTCGACCCGCTGGCACGGGAGCCGGGAGTGAACCTGCGCTACGTGCAGCACGGCGACCGCCTGGGCAGCCCCGACCTGGTGATCCTGCCGGGCAGCAAGACGACGATACCGGATTTGCTGTGGATGGAACGGCAAGGATTGTCGCAAGCGGTATCGTCCGCCCATGAGCGCGGTTCTGCCATCGTGGGCATCTGCGGCGGGTACCAGATGCTTGGCAACACGCTGTACGACCCCGACGGCATCGAATCGACCATTGGACAGGCGGATGGCCTTGGATTGCTGCCGCTGTCCACCACCTTTGCCGGCAGCAAGGAGACTCACCGGGTGCAAGCGACCGTGCGCTCCGAGGCCAGCGCCAACGGTGGGCTGCTGTCAGGCGCGGCCGGCGAAAGCGTGGTTGGCTACGAGATACACATGGGCCGCACCGTCGGGGAGGGTTTCGTGCCGGCCTTCGCGGTGAACGACCGGGCCGACGCACCCGTGACCACCGCCACCGCGCTGGACGGCGCGCTGGACGACTCTGGCCGGGTGATGGGAACATATATTCACGGGCTGTTCCACAACGCCGGCGTCCGGCGTGCGGTGCTGGGCGAGCTGGCACGGCGCAAGGGCGTAACCCTCCCCGACGGCGTGGACGTGGCCCGGGACCGTGAGTACGACCGGCTGGCCGACTGGGTACGCAGCAGCTTGAGAATGGACCTGGTTTATGACATGGTGGGCGTGTCGCCGTCGCCATGAGCAGCATCCACCTGGTCCTGGGCGGCATACGGTCGGGCAAGAGCGCCTACGCGGAGGACTTGGCAGCGGAGATCGCCAACGGTCAGCCAGTAATTTACGTCGCAACCGGCACGGTGACCGACGACGAGATGGCGGAACGCATCCGCCGGCATCGGGATCGGAGGCCGGCGACTTGGCAAACGGTGGAGTCGCCATTGAACCCGGTGGGGGCGCTGCGGGAATCGGGCATACAAACTGGGAGCGCGCCCGTGCTGCTGCTGGACTCGCTGGACGGCTGGGTGTCGAACCTGCTGATCGAGCACGAGGGGATGGTAGCGTCGGAGTTGGAAGCGCGGACGGTTGGAGCCGTGCGCCGGTTCGCCTCCTACGTGGGCGAGATTGATGCCGACGCGGTGGTGGTGAGTAGCGAGGTTGGGCATTCACTGGTGGCAACGTCATCGCTGGGCCGCCAGTTTCAGGATCTGCTGGGCACGGTGAACCAGGAGATGGCGGCGACGACGGATGCGGTGACGCTGGTGGTGGCGGGGATCCCGGTGCGGGTCAAGCCACTCTCACCCTAGCCCTCTCCCATCAAGGGAGAGGGGACTTGTGCTAATCTTGCGGAATGACTGACGATGTGATCGGAAGCGCGACGGCGTCGGCCCCGGGAACCTGCGGCGAACTGGTGCAGGGCATGACGGGCGGCGCTCATTTCCTGGTGACCTGTCCCATCAACCAGTTTTCGCGGGCGGCGGCGACGCTGCGGGTTGGAGATTCAGGACGGGCGGACGTGGCGGTACGCGGGATTGACCATCTGCCCAAGGCCAGGCAGGCGGTGGCCGCCACGCTGGAGAAACTCGCTCCGAATCTGGGCATCGCCAACCTAACCGCCGAGATTACGATCACCAACCCCATTCCAGCCGGCAAGGGGATGGGCAGCAGCAGCGCGGACATCGCGGCGGCGGTGGGAGCCGTCGGGCTGGCAGCAGGCAAGCCCTTCCCACCGGACGACATCGCCGGCATCGCGCTTTCGGTAGAGCCGACGGACGGCGTGATGTTTCCCGGAATCGCGCTGATTGATCACCGGTGCGGCAGCATCGCGGAGTCGTTGGGCGCGCCGCCGCCAATGGAGGTTATCGTCATCGATACGGGCGGCACGGTGGACACGCTGGAGTTCAACCAGACCGACCGGACGGCCTTATGGGAAAAGGTAGCGTCACGTACTGACGAAGCGCTGGAGTTGGTGCGCGAGGGCGTCCGCCGGGGTGATCCCAAGTCAGTGGGCCGTGGCGCGACCATCAGTGCGCAGGCCGGGTGTCCGCCGGTAATGGCCGAGTGGGTCCAGCGGGCGGTGGCGTTTGCCGATGAGCAAGGCGCGGCAGGGATCAACGTGGCCCACAGCGGGACGGTGGTAGGCATCTTGCTGGACGCGCGGGAGCGGCGGAGCAAGCCAGTGTATCGCCGCGCACAGGAGGCATTCGCCGACGCGGAGAGCGTGCAGCATTTTAGGATGATTGGCGGCGGGGTGAGGTAGCTCGGAGGCTAGAACAATTCTCGCAACGCTTGCTCGGGCGTGATGGCGGGGATTGGCAAATTGATGAAATCGCCGATGTCGCGGGTGACGATGTGCTCTGCGCCGGCGGCTTGAGCGGCGGCAACTTGCATTGCGTCTTCAAAGTCCGTCATGGGCAGGGAGAGAGCATACAGCAGGGATTGGTGGGTGACGGGCGGGACGGTCAGGAAACTAGATGTTTCGGCGATAATGCTGCGCGTTCTTTCATCCCCCAGCGTACGCTGTACGATGTAGTAAAAGGTGGACACGGTATGCCAAGCCATGAAGCCACGCCCGGGATCCTGCGCCAAGCGCTCCAGAAGCTCTACCGCTGGGCCGAAGAACGGTTGGCGCCGCAAAGCCACGTCAATCAGTACGTTGTTGTCAACCAACATTACGACAAATGCTTGCGGGCTATGGTTACCCAGAGCGGGTCATCATGGTGTGGCACTATGGCCATCTTCGATTCCCGTTCCCAGAATGGTGAGTGCGCTTCGGCTTCTTCTTGCCTGCGACCGTGAAACAGGTATTGCCCGGCATAGCCTGCGAACGGGCCAAACCGTTGTCGTGACCAATCCGCTATTGCCTGATGTTCTTTGGCGCTAGGGTATTCCGGTCGCGTAGGCATCGGAAAATCGACGTACCAATCCGCCATTGCCCGATTCACCCAACGGTCGCACGGGAAAGCCTCCACGCGATTCAGGCCGAACAGCGCCACGCAGTTGGCGATTTTGTAGCCGACGCCGTCTATTTTCCGTAACTCGCCGATGACCGTTTCGTAGCGATGTCCGTACTGTTTCAGCTCGTCCAAATCCAGGTCGCCAGCAACCACGCGCTTTGCTGCTGAAAGCATCGCCGGCGCGGGATGGCGGCGCCCTTTCATATCCAGTTGGGATAACGCATCCCCTCCAGATTCAAGCACTTCCGCAGCCGATGGAAATAGATAGCGTTTTTCGTCGCCGATGCCGACGGCTTTGCCGCTCAATTTTGCGATGGTTTCCACATTTTCGCTGATGTTCTCGACGCTGTTGGCCCTCGAGCAAATGTAAGAGACCAGGCATTCCCACGGTTCCTGGCGCAACAATCGCAGTCCTAAATAACGCCAGATCATCGTAGCAACCTTCTGGTCCCGGCACAGGTCATCATAGATGCCGTGGATGTTGTCGGTGTCCATTCGGAAGTAACGGCAGATCTGCACATCCCAATCGAAACCCACGTCATCGAGTTCCCCATCAGCGCCACCGACACGGTACTCCACGCCGTCGTCGGTTTGGCGTATGTGGACCAGGTTTTCGCCGATGACGCCCGAAAACCAGCCGTCCTCCAGCGAGCGCCAGCGGAACGCCTGCCCCATGGTCAGGGTAAGGGCCAAGTCAAAAGGGTCCGGTAAGGGCAGCTGGCGCGTCATTTCAATCTCCGCTTTGCCGTTTCGATTGCCAACGCAGGTAGGATAGCATGGCTACACCGGCTGACAGCAGCAACACCGCGCCGAGTACCGACGTTAGGGCGACGCGCATGGTGGCGTCGAACCAGAATCCGCCGGGGAACAGGATGAGCAGGTAATCAGTGTAGGGGTTAAGTATCCACAGGTCGTTGGCGAAGCTGAGTTGGTGGAACAACAGAAATAGCTGCTCGAAGGCGGCGATTGATGCCAGTCCGACGCCCACCACGGCCAGCAGGGTCACCGCGCCGCCCCATACGGCCAGCCGAGCCGCCGGTGCGATGTACTCGTGCCGTTGGATTGCGAAGCCGGCGGCCAGGGTCGCCAAGATCCAAAGGAGCGAGCCGAGGGATACCCAGTAGGTGCCGCGCACCAGGCGCTTGACGTCGTACATGTGGGCGATCTCGCGGGCGTTGAAGATGTCCTGCTCGATGCCGTAGATGGGAGAGCGGACGGCCAGGGGTTCGGCTGACGTGTTGAAGTAGCGGCGCAACTCCGCGCCGATGGCGATGAGGTCGGTTTCGGTGATGCCGGAGCGGGTCGCCGTGTTGTAGCGCTGGAATCCGTTGCGGTACAGGCCGGGGTCGTTGACCGCCCACGCCACCGAGCCCGCCACGAGGAACAGCAGGCAGGCGGGGATGGCCAGAATCTGCGCCGCCAGGAGCGCCCGCATCACGGTCAAGCGGCGATCAGTCATCGGCGGGACGCTGACGATGTCGGAATACGTCGTTCAGCGGGATGGCGAGGCCCGGCAGCAGGGGCGTGGTCAAGGTGTCGGATACGGTCAGCATGGCGCGTTCGGTGTACTCTTCGTCGCGCAGTTCCAGCAGGGTTACGGTATCGTCGCGCGGGTCAACAATCCAGTATTCGAGGACTCCGGCCTCAGCGTAGAGTTGGCGCTTGCGAACCAGGTCGCGGCGACGGTCGGTGGATAATACTTCCACCATGATGTCGGGGATGCCTTCAAAGTAGCCGCCGACTATTTGATACGGGTTGCCGGTAAGGATAATGGCAAAGTCGGGAGCGAGAACGCGGCGCGGCTCCCGGGACAGGATGACCACCATGTCAGGGTAAACTTCGGCAGGTGGGTCTGCAAAACTGTTGATGTAGTTGGCAAAGTACCAACCCAACCAAAAAACAAGGAATTGGTGTACCGGTCGAGGTCGGGGCATGATGTAAAGTTCTCCATCATCCAGTTCCATTTTTTCCCGCAATTCGGTGTCGGGAAGATCCAGGAACTCAGCGATGGTGAGGCGGGTTCCGGTGGATATGGGTTTCGTTGCCATCGGGATACCTCCGGCGGCGTGTTTTAGCCAATTGCAGGTTACCGGAAAACGGTCCGGGTTTTCAAACGGCGGCAAGGTTTTAGAGTGGCCCTTCGACAGGCTCAGGGTGAGCGGATAGAGTGGGATGGGATATACTGCTGAGCGTTATGAGCAATGACCACATATCCACACCCAATTCACCTATTCCCGAAGATCGTATCGGCGATTTCCAGTCTCTGATTGACATTGTGGCGCGGCTGCGCGGGCCGGGCGGCTGTCCGTGGGACGCCAAACAGACCCACGAGTCGCTGAAGCGGAACCTGCTGGAGGAATGCTACGAGACGCTGGAAGCCATCGACGAGGGCAATCCGGCGGAGCTGGCCGACGAGTTGGGAGACATCCTGGTGCAGGTGGCCTTCCACGCGGACATCGCCCGGGCTGCCGGCGACTTTGACATTGCCGACGTGCTGACGGCCATCAACCGCAAGCTGATCCGCCGGCATCCCCACGTTTTCGCGGACGGCAGCGCGTCGGATGCACGGCAGGTGGAACGCAACTGGGAGCAACTGAAGGCCGAGGAACGCCGTCAGGCCGGCAAGTCCGCCGATGGCGGATCGGCAATGGACAGCGTGCCGGCGGCGTTGCCCGCGCTCTCCGCGGCCCAGCTGATCCAGGACCGGGCGGCGCGATTCGGGTTCGATTGGGATGACGCTGGCGGCGTGCTGGACAAGCTCGTGGAGGAGATCGGTGAGTTTCGGGATGCGGCCACCGACGAAGAACGCCTGGACGAATTCGGCGACGTGCTGTTCGCGCTGGTGAACTTGGCCCGCTGGTCGGGCATCCAGGCCGAGGACGCGCTGCGGCAGGCCAACGCCAAGTTCCGGAACCGCTACCGGATGATGGAACGGTTGGCGTCGGAGCGCGGACAGGATTTCGCCAAGCTGTCACTTGACGAGAAAGAAGCGCTGTGGCAGGAAGCCAAAACAGCGGGCGATGGTAATTTGGCCGTGTAGGGGCGGGTTTGAAACCCGCCCCTACGAATCGCGGGTTCGGAAATCGCCCAGCATTCCCGGTTCCAGGAAATAAATGCCGCCGGACGATAGAGTGGCTAGATTATCTAAGGCAGGTAGGTATGGACTCATGGCGCGACCGGGGAGTCCAATGCGGCTGAAGAACGGGCGCTTAGGTCGGTAGTGGCGGATCCTGCGGCGGGCGCCGCTGAGCCGCATGGCCTCGGCGATGGCGTCGTCGAAGCCGCCCAGCCGGTCGATAAGCCCGGACTCCTGAGCCTGCCGCGCCGTGTACACCTCGCCGGTGGCGAGCTCGCGCACCTGCTCGTCGGTCATTTTGCGGCTGTCCGTGACCACCGACACGAACAGGTCGTACATCTGGCTGATGAGGCCCTGGAACTTGTCGGCTTCCTCGTCGGTGGGCATGCGCCAGAAACCGGACATGTCCTTGAGCCGGCCGGCCTTGAACACCGAAAACTCGACGCCCAGCTTACCGAACAGCTGTTGCAAGATGGGGCGCAGATAGATGACGCCGATTGATCCTACCAACGCGGCGCGGGAGGCCATGATGGTGCCGGCGCCGCACGCGATGTAGTACCCGCCGGACGCTCCCAGGCCGCGCACGTAGGCGACCACGGGCTTGCGTCGGGCAACCTCGCGGACGTTCTCGTAGATCAGGTCGCTGGCGGTGGCTGAGCCGCCGGGAGAGTCGATGTCCAGCACCAGCGCGCCGATTTTCCGGTTGTTGCGGACGTTTTCCAGCAGCTTGGAATACTCGGGTTCCTTGATGGCGGTGCCGATGACGCCGTGCATCTCGATGACGGCAATGCCGGGCTTGCGTTTGAAGAGGGGCATAATGTGAAACTCTACATTAGGTTTTCTGCTGTATTCCAAGCCTTTGCCAAGCCCATTCCGGCGAATAGCGAGGCTGCCCCCAATCTATGTTGGGGTTGTCCAGCATCAGATTGATAAAGTGAGGAACTAAGAAGGCCATTATCGCTGCGCCGTCTTCGACCTGTTCACGATTCACCGGACCTTGCCAAGTTGCTCCTCCGTGAAGTAGTTGATTACGCAGTACGTATAAGCAACCAAACACCCTTACCAAAATAGCCCTGGTTTTCCGGCTACGGTTGGAAGACAAACTCGTTCTTCAGAAAGGCTTTGATTGGGCCATTGAATTTCATCCAGTAGAAAATGAATGCGGCGTCCGGGTCGTTCGGCTCCTGTTCGGCCCGTGTCAGCCAGCTGGCGGCTCGTCGCATCCGGTTGTTGAATGGATTCCGTTCCTGCCACTCGAAATTGCTTTTCCACTTTTATTCGAGCGTCGAGAAGCTCAGGCGCTCGACAATTGTATCCCTTCTCATGCCTACTACTTTCCATGAGAGAGTATAGCACCAAGAAGTTGGACGGCGGCGCCCCAGGGCAATCGAGTCTTATCCGAGGAGGACTTTGAGTAAGTAGTCCTCATCCCAACCGGCGTTGAGTCCCTTGCCTTGGATATCTACTTTCAGCGTTCGCTCGTTTCTCAAAATGGCGGCGATCTCGTCGGGTCTTGACCCCGTGTCGGAGCACGGGGCGGGCTTGCCATCGATAGCCACCACCTCGCCGGGCGACAACTCAGCGATGGCCTGGGTCCACGAGATGAAACAGTCCTGCAACTGCACCGGGTCGAGGCGGGCGAAGACATCGCCGCCGCAGATGGCAATGGCCAGAATGTCCACCAGTTTGTGATGTCGGGTGCGTGCTACTCGGGGATCGTCCAACCCAGCGAAATGATCCAGAATGGTTGCCTTGGGTGGTTGTGCCATACCCTACTACCGCCACGACCCTCAATGGATCATCCGACATTAGCACATTTCTAAAAATCCAATTAAGACGCGATTGCCCTGCGCTTCAGGCCGTTTTCACACGTATGCACAGCATTGTCGGATTTGTGGGATTCTGGATTCCCGCTTTCGCGGGAATGACGGGGGTGAGGTGATTCCCCGTATGTTTTCCCTCGACAGGACCCGTTTTCGGGTAATATGATGCTCGGAACGAAACAGCCCGTCGCGACTGGATTCCCGGCCCTTATCAAGTACGGGGTGACGTTCTTTCGCGGGAATGACGGGAAATGTGAACGCCAACTTACGGACAGGAAGTGCAGCTATGGTAGCAGCGGATGACCGAATACTCCTGGACTGGGACGCTCTGGAGGTCGGCGAAACCTTCGAGACTTACCAGTACCTCCTCACGCAGGAGATGATAGACACCTACCGCCAGGGGGTGATGGACCCGGAGGCCAGCTTTCCGACCATTTCCCACAAGGTGGACGTGAAGCAGTACAACGCCCGGTACCGGGATGCCGGCTCCGTCAACGCCCGGTGCGCGTTCCACTGCTACAACCCGCCCGTGGCTGACAAGACGATCACGGTGCGGGCGTGGATCGCCGACAAGTACCTGCGCCGGGGCAAGAACTACATCGTCACCGAGGCGGTTTCGGTTGATGAAGACGGCCGGCTCATTGACCGCGTGATTACCCACGAGCTCAAGCAGCCCACGGAGGTCGGCAAGAAATGGGGAGGCTAGTTCGCAACTACGAGGTGGGGGATGAGCTGCCCCCGCTGGTCAAGGAAATGACCCAGGAGGCGATCAACCTGTTCGAGGGCAGCGGCGGGGATTCGGAACCGTCGCAGTTCACTGACGAAGAGACCGCCCGCGAGACCCTGGGAACCGAGGGCACGGTGGCATCGGGCAGGATGTCGCTGTCGTTCGCCCTGGAACTGCTGCGCCGGTACTTCGGAAGCGACGTGTTCAACCACAACGGCACGGTTGACCTGCGATTCCTGCGGCCCGTTCGTCCCGGCGACACCATCACCTTCACGGGCACGGTCGCCGGCGTCAGTCGGGAGGTCAACGGCAGCCGGGTCTCGGTGGACATCAAAGTCGAGAACCAGCGCGGCGACACCACCGGCGTGGGCCAGGGCAGCGCGGTCGTTCCCAACGCCTTTTTGCCGCAGGACGGGTAGCTCCAGCAAGGTGAGGCAAATATGCAACTGGCAGGGAAAGTCGCGCTGGTAACCGGAGGCGGACGCGGATTGGGTCGCTCAATGGCCCTGGCCTACGCCCGCGAGGGCGCGGACGTGTCCATCGTGGCGCGCACGCCTGCGGAGCTGGAGGCCGTCGGCGCGGAAATTCGCGCCCTAGGCCGGCGCGCCTACACCGTCAACGCGGAGCTAACGACCAGCGAGGGCGCCAACCGAGCAGCCCAAGAGACCATCAACGAACTGGGCAAGATCGACATCCTGGTCAACAACGTGGGCGGATACCGTCTCTTCACCAACGACCTGACCCACGCGGTAACGGTGCTGGAAATCACCGAAGACGAGTGGCGGCGGGTGATCGAGTCGAACCTGACCACCACCTTTATGACCTGCAAGGCCGTCCTGCCCCACATGATGGAACGTCGCAGCGGGGTTATAGTCAACCTGACGTCGATGAACGTGGCGCGACGAGGTCGGGCGGGACAGGCATCCTACGGAGCGGCCAAGGCGGCGGTGGAGCGGCTCAGCGAGTCGCTGGCCGATGAGGTGAAGGACTTTGGCATCGCGGTCAACATCCTGGATCCCGGCTGGAACCTCACGCGGCCCAACGACGACTACGACGACGAAGTCCACAAGCGAATGAGGCTGCCCGACGACATTGCCGAGGTCGCCGTGCACATGGCAATGCAAACGCCGGCAACCATGTCCGGCCAGTTGGTTTCCGCCGCTCAATACGATGAAGAGCATGGCATAGAACGGCTATCGGCATACGATCGGCTGCACGTTTAGCGTGAGCCGGGGAGCCTCGCCTTGACCGTGATGGCGGCGGCGACTTATTCCGCGTTAGTCGTTCCGACCAAATCCGCCGCGATTTCCTCCAGCTGTTCCAGCGCGGCGCGGAGGTCCTCCATGATCTCCTCGGCGATCTGGTCGGGCGGCGGGAGGTTTTCGGAGTCCTCCAGGCTTTCGTCGCGGAGCCAGAAGATGTCCAGGTTGGCCTTGTCCCGCTGGGTCAGCTCGTCGCAGGTGAAGCGCCGGAACCGCTCGGTCTCCACGCGCTGCATCCGGTCGTCGGCGCGGTAGCAGGACACGAAATCTTCCAGGTGCGCGCGAGTCAGCGGGTTGGCCTTCAGGGTGAATCGCCGGTTGGTGCGGAGGTCGTAGATCCACAGCTCCCGTGTCCACGGGGTCTCGCTGGCCGGCCTGCGGTCGAAAAACAGCACGTTGGCCTTGACCCCCTGGGCGTAGAACACGCCGGTGGGCAGCCGCAGTAGGGTGTGGACGTCGCACTCGTGGAGCAGTCGGCGGCGGATGGTCTCGCCGGCGCCGCCCTCGAACAGCACGTTGTCGGGCAGCACGATGGCCGCACTGCCGTTGATTTTCAGCAGCGCGCGGACGTGTTGCAGGAAGCTGAGCTGCCGGTTGCTGGTGGTGGCCCAGAAGTCGGGGCGTTCCACCGTCAGGCTCTGACGCTCAGTCCGGCCCTCCTCGTTGACGAAGGTCAGCGTGGATGTGCGGCCGAAAGGCGGATTGGTCAGCACCATGTCGTAGTTGACGCCGGGCGGCGAGCGCAGGCTGTCATCCACTTTGATGTTGGTGCGGTCGCCGCCGATGCCGTGGAGGTACAGGTTCATCACACCGAGCCGCGCCGCGCTATCGACAATCTCCCAGCCGTGCAGCGCGTCGTTGCGCAGATGCTCCAGTTGCTCCCGGTTCATGGTCGGGTGATGCTGGACGATGTAGTCGTGGGCGGCCAGCAGGAACCCGCCGGTGCCGCACGCGGGGTCGCAGATTGTGGTGTCGGGCCCGGGCAGCATCACATCGACGATGGCCTGGATCAGGGGACGCGGCGTGAAGTACTGGCCGGCGCCGGTCTTCACGTCCTGTGCGTTGCGCTCCAGCAGCGATTCGTAGGCGTCGCCCTTCACGTCGGCGCTGAGGCCGTGCCAGTTCTCGCTGTCGATGAGCTCCTTGACCAGCCGGGTCAGCATGGCCGGTTCCTGGATGCGGCTCTGCGCCTTGCTGAAAATCACGCCCAGCGTGCCGGGCTGCCGGGACAGGGTTTCCAGCGTGTGGCGGTAGTGGGCGTCCAGCTCCGCGCCGTCCCGGGCCAGCAGGCTGGGCCAGTCGCAGCCCTCGGGAATGGGCAGCGGCTGATATTTGGCCAGCATGGTGAAGGGCGACTGGGTGCGCTCGTGCATCATCTTGAGGAAGATGAGGTAGGTGAGCTGATCCAGGTAGTCGCCGTAGGACAGGCCGGCGTTGCGCAGCACGTCGCAGTAGTTCCACAGCTTCTGGCCGATGGTGGTGGCGGTGGTCATGGTCCTCCCTGAAGTGTCATTGCGAGCGCGGCGTGGCAATCTCGTGGAAGCGAGGGCTGTCGCTACGGGAGCGAGATTGCCACGTCGCTACGCTCCTCGCAATGACAGGGTCTAAGCCGGCGCTTTCGACCGCCGACTCGCCGGCCGCCTCTTCGCAGCCGATGCCGCCGTCCGCTCCGCCTCGCGCTGGGCGCGGATGCGCTCCAGCAGGACCGACGCCGGTTCGTCGTCGGGGTCCTGGCACACGAGTTGGCCGGAGAAGGCGCTCTTGAGGATGCTCTGGCGCAGCCGCTCGGCCCGGTGCAGGCTGGCCGCCACCGCCGCCGCCGCCTGCTGGATCACCGACAGCCGCCGTTCCACCGCAGCCACGATGCGGCGCTGCTCGACAAGGGGTGGGAGTGGAACTGGAAATCCTGTCAGAATCGAGAGGTTTATGGATGCAAGGTTTGTAGTTTGCTTGCCGGTCCTTTGGAAATAATCTTGACCAAATGAATTTCCCCACCAGGAGATTATTGCTGGCAGGATGTCGTGACTATTCAGACGAACCCGAAACACGTGGTTTTGGTGGATGCAGTCTTCTATCTCGTCGTTCCAGACCCAGCCCCTACCGAGTTTATCCCTGTCACCACCTTCGTTGAAAAGAATGTCGCCCTTCACCAACCTGAGTTGATCCACTGTGCTGGGCGGTACAGAGATCGTCTTAACCACGGAAAGATCGAGATAACCCCGCTGCACATTTGCGACGCGGAGATACGGTACTTCTATAAGAGGTTGTCCCGCCTTGTGCCGCTGTCCTTTGGTAACGCCGCCTTTCAACTCGGCGATTTGATTAAGAGTCGCCCACACCCACCCCTCCGGCAGCGTTGGCAGGTCGGACGTGTTGGGCGCGGTTGGCTCCTGGTATTTGCCCCGCCGTTGCTCCTGGGATTCCCAGCGCGCCCGACGCTCGGCCAGGATGCGCTCCAGCAGGGCATCGGCCGGCTCGTACTCCCGATCCTCGGCGCGGGCCAGTTCCGCTTCGGTGGTCGCCAGCTCGCCGGAGCAGGCGGCGCGCAGTGTGCTGGCCCGGTAGCGTTTCAGGTTCGCCTGGGCGCGCCGCAGCGCCGCCACCGACGCATCCAGCCGCGTGAACTGCCGCTCAATCTCGGCAACGATGCGGCGCTGCTCGGGGAGGGGAGGCAGATCTATGCGCTGAGACAGAACATCATCGTCTCGAACCGCAGGGTAGCTGGTGCCCCGTTGCAACGGGTTCAGGGCGGAGATGAAGTCATCGCTGACGGCATGGTAGAACAAAAACCTGGGATCGATTTCGTCGGCAGGATTTAGGACACAAAATCCCGTGGACGCCACTTGGCCGTCGAATTCGGGCGGCACCATGGCTATATTTTTCAAGTAGGTCCTGACCGTCGAAAACAGTGTGTTGCTTGCCCTGACCTTCTGACGAGCTCGAGACGGCGCGTCCTTGCCCAAGAATGCTTTAGGCGCTACAACCCGATGCGTCGTATTGTCTATCGACGCGATGTCCAGATAAGTGAACGCCTCGCCAGGCTCATCGTGAGGTCGTACTTTTGGCACCTGAAGGCAAATCTCTCCTAACGTCGCGTGTGCCCATCCGCGGGGCAGATCTGGCTGCTTTATGCGGCTATTCTTACCTTGCAATCCGTCGATCATATTCGTCGTGCCTACCTATCCAGAACCAGACAAAATCGTCGCCGTCTTCCAGTGCAAGGGCTCGATAAGAACGACCGACCCGCACAGCCCAGTAGGCTCCGACTTTCTTGAATCTGAGCGACGGATGGCGCGGGTTATCTTTGAGCTGCTCGAAATTTCTTCTCGCAACACGCTGAACTGATTCGGGCAATTGACCAAAATATTCCCAGAAATCAGGCTCCGTTCTATGCACTAGAGGTATCCCAGTGTGCCGTTCTCTTTGGCCTCCATCACTTTCTCTTTGAAGAAATCCAACCGGCCGGCTTTGACGTCCTCCTCAATCTGCCGGTCCCATGGATCTTCTTCCAATTCATCCAGCCATTTCATCAGTTCGGCGTATTCAGCTGCGGTCAGGTTCAGAATGGCCTCCTGAATCTCCGTTACGCTGGTCATCGTTTCTCCTCCATTTCGAGCGGTTTGCGTTACGTTCCGGTCTCAACGACGGCTGGTTACGACGCAGCAGGCGCCGGTACTTCCACCTCCACTTCCACGGCAACGTTCAGCGGTTCGGGGATGGTCTCGCCGTGCTCGGCCATCAGTTCGACGTGATAATTAGCGGCCTCCTGGATCAACTGCCATGTTTCCTCAAAAGTATCGGCGGCGGCGATGCAACCGGGTAAATCCGGCAAGTCCGCCGCATAGCCGTTGCCGGTCTTGCCGATTATCGCTACGTATTTCATGGAATCCCCATCCGAGTTGCTCGCGTCGATGGCAGCGACTTGACGTTGTCCGACAGCCAATCCACGAGCTGCGTAAACCGGAACGAATTGGTATCGAACAGGTGCATGAAGTGCTCGTGGGCTTCTAGACTGTCGCAGTCGATGAAATAACCGTTGATCCGCAGGAAAACCTCGGTAGCAGCAAAAGCCGTGCGTTTGTTGCCATCTACAAACGGGTGGTTCATGGCCAAGCTCTCCAATAGTGCGGCGGCCTCCTCTATAATAACGTTGTAGTACCCAATTTGAGGGCGCATGATGGCCGAGTCAAGCGCGCCGGTATCGCGGATCCCCGGTTCCCCGCCAAATTGGAGAAGCTGGTCGTCATGCATATCGACGACCTCACGGATGGTTGGAAAGTCACGGGTCATTGTGCCAGCAATTCGTAGAGACGGCGGTGCTTCGCTACGCTGTCCCGGTAGTGGGCCATCACTTCGGGGCGCGAACGCTCTTGCTTGCTGGTTTCGATGTACAACCGCATCGCGTCTTCCAGCACGGTTTGAAAGTAACGCCCTTGATTGCTGGCAATTTCACGCATCTCGGCAAGCAACTCAGGAGATGCCTGGCTGGAAAATTTTTCACGCTTTGCAACCATTTTTGATACCTCATCTGGTGTTCAGGTAGTTTAGGACATTACGGAAATTTGCGTCAAGATTTATCTTGATACAGAACGCCTACCGCACCAGCTCCAGGTTCAGTTCGTTGATGATGGGTTCCAGATCGTCCCCGAAGAGGGTGTAAGCTCCCATCAGGCCGCCTTGCTGGTTGAAGGGGGCATACTCGAAGTCGGCCGGCTCGATGCTGACGCTGCCGGCGATGTGGTCGCGGATGGACTCCAGCCACCGCAATTGCTCCGGCGTGAACTGGCGACCGGCCGTTTCCTGCATTGCCAGCCAGCCCTCGAACCGGCGATTCACGTGGTCGGCGAAGGGCGCCAGCTCCTCGGCGTCGCCGATGGCGTAACGCACCAAGGCGACGATGTCTGCCAACTGCCGCTGGCCGGAGCCGCGCACCCGTGACTCGTCCAGCCGCTGGTATGCCTGCCAGAGCCGCTCCGTGGTCCACGACCGGGGCGGCGCCTGCATGGCGTCGGCCAGCGCGCGGATGTGGTCCAGGCGCAGCCGCTGTCGGTAGGGCCGCTCGTACAGCGCCTGCAACGCGGTGATTTCGTCACGGTTCTCTTCGATGAACTCGCGGAAGGACTGCACGGCGTCTTGAGCGGCGCCATCGGTGAACCCGGCTTCCAGCACCACGTCCTTGCTCACGGTGTCGATGGTCTGCTCGTAGGATTGGTGGACGGTTTCCAGCCGGTCGCGCAGTTCGGGGTTGTAGGCGAAGGGCGCGGCGGCGTCCTCGCGGAGCTGCCGCTCCGCATCGGCGATAGCCTCCGGTGGCGAGTCGTCCAGGCCGGTTGTATCACGCGCCGTTTGGATGGCTGCATCGGGGTCGGTGGCCCGCAGCAGGTTGGTGATGAGAGATTGCAGCGGGACGCCGCCGGCGGTGGTCTCGATGGTTTCCCGTTCCGCCGGCGAAATTTTGCGGGAAAGCCGGGCCAGGCGGCTCGCCAACGAGGCGAGATGGTCCGGCTCTCGGCTGCCGAAGGCGATGAGGTCCAACAGGCGGCCGAAGGATAGCGTAGGTTCGCGCTCCAGCGAGTATGATTCGGACAGCTCGGACTCGGTGACGCCAACCGCGTCCACAATGACGAATCGGTCCTTGTTGTAGCCGTCGGGCGTCACCGCGTTGAAATCGGTGGGCGATATGACGCGGACGCCGCGGCCCTTCATCTGCTCGAAGAAGCTGCGGCTCTGCACGTTGCGCATGAAGAACACGATCTCGACGGGCTTGATGTCGGTGCCCGTGGCGATCATGTCCACCGTCACCACGATGCGCGGGTGGTAGCTGTTGCGGAACGCGGCGATCAGCTGTTCGGGAGCGTGCTCTCTATAGGTGATCTTCCGGCAGAAGTCGTTGCCCTTGCCGAACTCCGTGCGCACGATGTCCACTATGTCGTCGGCATGGCTGTCGTCCTTGGCGAAGATGATGGTTTTTGGGACTTCCGTCCGACCGGGGAATATCTCGGTGAACAACTTGTCTCGGAACGTGCGGATGACGGTGCGAATCTGGTCCTCGGCCACCACGTCCCTGTCCAATTGGTTGGGCACATAGGTGAGGTCTTCATCCAGTTGCTCCCACCGCAGATCCCGCGTCCGCCGGTCCCTGCGGTCAACGTATTGCTTCGCTTCAACGGTGGAGCCTTTCCCAGTGATCTGCGTGCGGATGCGATAGATGTCGGAATCGACGTTGACGCCATCGGCCACCGCCTGCTCGTGGGGGTACTCCATCACCAGGTTCTGCTGAAAGAACCCGAAGGTCTGCGCCGATGGCGTCGCCGTCAGGCCGATGAGGAAGGCGTCGAAGTACTCAAGCGCCTGCCGCCACAGGTTGTAGATGGAACGGTGGCATTCGTCGGTGATGATGAGGTCGAAAGTGTCGATGGGATACGCGGGGTTGTACTCCACCGTCGCCGGATAGCGGTTCAGCTGAGCGAAATCGAAGCCGGAGCGTTCTTCCAATTCCTCGTCAATCTCCTCGCCCCGCAGCATGGAGTACACCCGCTGGATGGTGGAGATGCACACCCGGCTCACTGGATCTATGTGGCCGGACTGCAACAGCTGGACGTTGTACAGCTCGGTGAACTTCCGGTTCTCCTCGGGCGTCGTGAACCCCTGGAATTCCCGCAGGGTCTGGCGACCCAGGTTGTTGCGGTCCACCAGGAACAGCACCCGCCTGGCGCCGGCGTACTTGATGAGACGGTACACCAGGTTGCAGGCGGTGAAAGTCTTGCCGCTGCCCGTCGCCATCTGGACCAACGCCCGCGGCCGGCCTTCGGCCAATGACTGCTCCAGGTTGAGGATGGCCCGCTCCTGCACCTGCCAGAGCGACCCGGCATCGAGCGACGGCATGGACCGGAGGCGTTGGCGCAGGTTGCGCGCGACGCCGTAAGAGCTGCCCGCCTCTGCTATTCGCGCAAGGGAAGATTCCGCTGCGGCTGGTTCGGAACCAACCCAATGAGCCAACGCATCGGGTGTATGGAAAGCGAAAACGTTGCGGCTGCGCGGATCAGGGTCCAGCAGGTTGGTGAAGCGCGTTTCCGCCCCGGTGGTCTCGTAGAGGAACGGCAGCGGCTTGCGGTGCGCCGGAAGTATGTCCGGCAGCCCGTCGGTGTACTTGCCCGACTGGGTCTCCACGCCGGTAAGCGTGTAGCCGGCGGGTTTCGCCTCCACGACGCCGGCCGCCTTGCCATCGATGTGCAACAGGTAATCGGCGGTCCCATGGCTGGGCTTCAACCCGAACTCCCGGACTGCCACGCCGCGGGCCGCTGACAGGTTGACCGAGCCGGCGCCCTGAACCGCCCAACCGGACTTCTCCAGCAGGGTGTCAATGTGGATGCGGGCTGTCTGTTCGGGTGTCATGTCCGACAGTTATCAAGGAGTAAGGAAAACCATCAATCAGGCTCCCTCGAATCAGGTTCCTTCCGGGGCCAGCTCCAGCAGGCGCATGCCGCGGTCAACCTGCTGGCCGGCCTCCACCGCCACCCGGCGCACGACGCCGCTGCGGGAGGCCGTAATAACCAACTCCATTTTCATGGACTCCATAACTACTACCGTCTGGTTGCGCTCCACGCGGTCGCCCTCTGCGACCAGCACCTCCAGCACCGCACCGGGCATGGGGGCCAGGACATCCTCCGATGTCTCGGTTCCGGCGGCTCTGCCTCGCCGGCGAGTTTCGGCACGCTGGAACACGTACAACGCGCCGCCCAGCCACAAGTGCAACTCCGGGCCGACCCACGCCCAGGCAAAGTGGTGGGTCCGGCCTGATAAATCGCGGCACAGCCCTTCGCCGGCCTCGCGGGACTCAATGTCCAGCGTAATGGCAGTATGCGATCCTTCCAAGACACCGCCGTCAAGCTGGAAGGTCAGGCTGCGTTCCGACGATTCCGTCCGATAGCGGTAGGCTTCTCCCACATCGGGATACGTTTCCCGCATTTCGCCCTGGCCGGTCGTCATGGCAGCCTCCGCTGGCCGGCGGAGTGCCACGGGTTGACACTTTCCTGACCGTCATTCCCGCGAAAGCGGGAATCCATGCCAACCGGCTGCTGTGCCGCCCACGCCGCCAGTGCCCGCGCCATCGTGCGGGTTTCGTCGGACATCGCCGGCCTGGTGACCGCAGGATTCCATTCCAAAAAGCCGGTATCGTATTCGCCCCGCTGGAACTGCTCATGCTGCATGACCGCCCGGAGCAGCGGGATGTTAGTAATCACACCCAGCGCCACGAACTGGGACAGGGCCACCTCCACCCGGCGCAAGCTGAGATCGCGGGTGGGCGCCCAGGCAATCAACTTGGCCAGCATCGGGTCGTAGTAGATGGACACCTCCTGTCCTTCGGCCACGCCGCTGTCCAGCCGCAGGCCGGGACCGCTGGGTGGACGCCAGCGCAGCAGGGTTCCGGTGGATGGCACGAAATCGCGGTAAGGGTCTTCGGCGTAGATGCGGCACTCGACGGCGTGGCCCCGGGGCGTGATGTCCTCCTGCCGCAGCGTCAGCGGTTCTCCGCTGGCGATGCGGATTTGCCATTCCACCATATCCAGCCCTAGCACGACCTCGGTAATGGGGTGCTCGACCTGGAGGCGGGCGTTCATTTCCAGGAAGTAGAACTCGGCGGAGCGTGTGTCCAAGAGAAACTCAACCGTGCCGGCGTTGACGTAGCCGGCTTGTCGAGCCAATGCGACGGCGGCATTGCCCATACGCTGGCGTAGTTCCGGCGTCAACACGGGCGATGGCGTCTCCTCGATGATCTTCTGGTGGCGGCGCTGGATGCTGCATTCTCGCTCTCCCAGGTGGATGGTGTGTCCGTGGGCGTCGGCCAGCACCTGCACCTCCACGTGCCGAGGATTGGCGACGTACCGCTCCAGAAACACCCGGCCGTCACCGAAGGCGGCCTGCGCCTCGCGGCTGGCCAGTTCCATATCGCCGGCCAGATCCTGCCGGCGGTTGACCAGGCGCATACCACGGCCGCCGCCGCCGGCCGCGGCTTTCACCATCAGGGGGAACCCCCACCGCTCCGCGAACTCCGTGGCCGCAGGATCTCCCGGTCGGAGGGCGGGAGCGCTGGGTACTGTGGGGACGCCGGCAGCGATGGCGATATCCTTGGAGCGCAGTTTGTCGCCCAGAGCGGCCATGCTCTCCGGCGTCGGGCCGATGAACGTGATCCCCGCGTCCTGGCAGGCCTGGGCGAATGCGGGGTTCTCGGACAGGAAACCGTAGCCGGGGTGGATGGCGTCGGCCCCGCAGTGCCGGGCAGCCTCGATGATCCTGGGAATGCTGAGGTAGGTGTCCTCTGCCGTGCTGCCCGGCAAGGGCACGGACTGCTCCGCCGTGTTGACATGAGGAGTGTCGGCGTCCGGCTCGGAATAGACGGCGACGGGAGCGATGCCCATGGCCAGCAGGGTCTGGTTGATGCGGACGGCAATCTCGCCGCGATTGGCTACCAAGACTTTGGAGAACATCGCTTTACATGCGGAACACGCCGCGCTTCTGATCCGGGAAGGGCGCGTTGATGGATGCGGCGATGCCCAGACCTACCACGTCGCGGGTATCAACCGGATCGATGATGCCGTCGTCCCACAGGCGGGCGGCGCTGTAGTAGGGGTCGCCTTCCGTCTCGTATTTTTCTAGTATGGGGCGTTGCAGGTCGTCCCGTTCGTCCTGCGCCATAGTCTCGCCACGTCGCTCGAGTTGTTGCAGGCGGATGGTGAGCAGGACTTCCGCCGCCTGCTGGCCGCCCATCACCGAGATGCGGGAGTTGGGCCACGTCCACAGAAAGCGGGGCTGGTAGGCGCGCCCGCACATGCCGTAGTTGCCGGCGCCAAAGGAACTGCCGATGATGACGGTGAACTTGGGCACGGCGGCGTTGGAGACGGCCATGACCATCTTGGCGCCGTCCTTGGCGATGCCGCCCTGCTCGTACTGGCTGCCCACCATGAAGCCGGTGATGTTTTGCAGGAACAGCAAGGGGATGCCGCGCTGGCTGCACAACTCGATGAAGTGAGTCCCCTTCAGCGCGCTTTCGGAGAATAGAACGCCATTGTTGGCGACCACGCCCACCGGATAGCCCCAGACGCGCGCGAAACCGCAGACCAGCGTGCCCCCGTACTCGGCCTTGAACTCGTGGAACCGGCTGCCGTCCACAATGCGGGCGATGACCTCGCGCACATCGTACTGCCGGCGGTTGTCGGGAGACACTATGCCGTACAGCTCAGCGGGATCGTGGGCCGGCGGTTCGGGCGCGACAACCTCGAAGGGGGGCTCGCGGCGGCGCACGAAGTTTTCCACGATGTCCCGGGTGATGGCCAGGGCGTCCTCGTCATCGGCAGCCTGGTGGTCGGCCACGCCGGAGATGCGGGTGTGCACGTCGGTTCCGCCCAGGGTCTCCGGGTCAACCTCCTCGCCGGTGGCCGCCCGCACCAGCGGCGGCCCGCCGAGGAAGATGGTGCCCTGCTGCCGCACCATCACCACCTCGTCGCTCATGGCCGGGATGTACGCGCCGCCGGCGGTGCAGGATCCCATGACCACCGCCACCTGCGGGATGCCCAGGGCCGACATCTGCGCCTGGTTGTAGAAGATGCGCCCGAAGTGCTCGCGGTCGGGAAAAACCTCCGCCTGCAACGGCAGGAACGCGCCGCCGGAGTCCACCAGGTAGATGCAGGGCAGGTGGTTTTCCAGGGCGATCTCCTGGGCGCGCAGGTGCTTCTTGACGGTGATCGGGTAGTAGGTTCCACCCTTCACGGTGGCGTCGTTGGCGAGAATCACCACCTCTTTGCCCTGGATCACGCCGACGCCGGTGACGATGCCGGCCGATGCCACCTCACCGTCGTACATATCCCACGCCGCCAGCGGGCTCAGCTCAAGGAAGGGCGTATTGGCGTCCACCAGCGCGTCGATACGTTCCCGCGCCAGCAGTTTGCCCCGGCTGCGGTGTAGTTCAACGGTTCGCTCGCCGCCGCCGGCACGCGCCTGGGCCAGCCGATCCTTCAGGTCGCGCACCAGAGCCTCCATGCGGGCCCGGTTGTCTCGGAAGTCGGGGGCGGAGGTGCGCAGGTTGGAGCCGATTGTTTCCATGCTATTCCTCTAGATCGGCGGCCTCGTTGTGTACCAGCGGGCGTGCTGCTGGTAGGTGTAGGCCGCCTGGATCACACCCGGCTCGTCGAAGGGCTTGCCGGCGATCTGCATTCCGATGGGCAGGCCGCTCTCGGTGAACCCGCAGGGCACCGAGATGGCCGGCAGGCCGGTGACGTTGAACGGCGCGGTGAAACTGCGCCCCCGCGCCGTGCTGACCGGATCGTAGCCGTCGAAGGCAGCGGCCGGTTGGGTCATGGTGGGCGTCACCAGGAAGTCCACGGTCTTCATCACCTCGGCAAACTCCCGACGGGCGAGCGTGCGGACCCGCTGGGCCTGCAGGTAGTCGGACGCAGACATCAGCGCGCCGATGCGGAACCGTTCGCGCACGATCTCCCCGAAGTCCTGCGGACGCGCCTTCAAGTTGGGTTCGTGGTAGGCGTAAGCCTCGCTGACCATGATCACTGAGTTCGCGGCGCGCACGTGTTCCAGGGAGGGCAGGGATACTTCCTCCACGATGGCGCCCAGGCTTTCCAGCTCGCCAATGGCTTTCTCCACGGTGGCAACGACTTCGGGGTTAACGCTGGGATCCGGGTCGAAGAAATAATGGCGGGGCAAGCCGAGCCTGACACCCCGGATGCCCTCCCGCAGCGACAGGGAATAGTCGGGAACCGGCGCCGTGCTGGACGTGGGATCCTTGGGGTCGTGGCCGGCGATGGCCTGGAGCATGTAGGCGGTGTCCTCCACGGTCCAAGTCATGGGCCCGGCGTGGTCCTGGGACCAGCTGAGGGTCACCACGCCGGCGCGGCTGACGCGGCCGTAGGTGGGTTTCAGGCCGACGATGCCGCAGAGCGAGGCCGGACCGCGTATCGACCCACCGGTGCAGGAACCCAGCGCGCCCAGGGCTTGGCCGGACGCCACCGACGAGCCGGAGCCGCTGCTGGACCCGCCGGTGATGTGGTCGAGGTTCCACGGGTTGCAGGCCGGCTCGAAGGGCGTGGTCCAGTCGGGGCCGCCGAGGGCGAACTCGTGCATCGCCAGCTTGCCCAGCAGGATGCCGCCGGCGGCCTTGAGCCGCGCCGTGGTGGTGGCGTCCTCAGCGGGAACGCGGTCGATGTCCACGCGGGAGCCGGAGGTGGTGCGGACGCCGGCGGTGTCGTACAGGTCTTTCAACGCGAAGGGTATGCCGTGCATGTGTCCCCGGTACTCACCGCGCAGGATTTCGGCCTCGGCGACGCGGGCCTGCGCCATGGCGTCGTCAGCCAGCAGCAGGATGAAAGAGTGCAGGCGGTCGTCGGTATCGGCGATGCGTTCGAGACAGGCGCGGGTGAGTTCCACCGGGGAAAGTTCGCCCTTGCGCATCAGCTCTCCCGCCTGGTGAATGGTCAGGAAATGCAATGGGGTGTCGGATGTAGCCATGAGGTAGTTTCTCCTTGAATAGCACGTCCTTCGACAAGCTCAGGACGAGCGGGATAATCCATACTCGCCAATACTCGGGCTACTCCTCCGGCCAGTCGGGGTGATACTCCACGATCATTTCGGTGGCGCCGAATTCGATCTCATGGCACTGCCGGGCGTAAGCGGCGTACAGGTCGTACACCGGCTTGAGCGCTTCCACTTCCTCGCGGCTCATGCCGAGGTCGGCGCGGTCGCAAAGCTGCTGTAGTTCGTCGATGGACATTTCACTTTGGTCAGGCATAAATCGACCTCCGGGTTGTCGGGATGTTGGGTACGGCTGGATTATATAACCAGAGCGGTCAATATGCGCGTGGGGTTCGTGGGGCAGGTTTCAAACCCGCCCCCTGCCGGCCAGCGTCGTGTGGGTTCACTACCCAACGCCCGTTGATACCATCCGGCAACTGGGCAGGTCAGCCCCTGCTGCGGCCGACCATCAAATGCGTGGCTAACATCCGGCGTTGGCGAACCGGGAGGTTATCGAAAGCCTGTGTTACAGACTCGGCCAGGTCGATTAGGCTAACAACCTGTGAGCGTGTGAATACACTGCGCGGATTATAGTCGGCGTCGAGGCGGTCCGCTTGCAGGCGCCCGAATGCGCTAGCGAAGTCGAGAATTGCGGGAGCGGAGCTATACCGCCGGTACGATGCCAATCGATCTTTCGCCGATCGATGGTCCAAGGCTATTCAAGCTCCCAGGGTCTGGGGTGGTTGGACATCCACAGCCACTCGGGGTACTCGTCCTTGGAGATGTAGGACTCCAGTGGAAAATTGCGGAACCCCATACCATACAGGATGTCATCCAGTTCAGACGATATTCTGATGAGCTTGTGCGGGTCGAGCAGCGAGTAATCGCCGTCATAGACGACTATGATCTCGAGGGTGTCATCACCATAAAAGTCGACGACGGGCTCAACTGTAATCGGGTCAAACGTTACTGTTCCCTGGAAAGTCTCATCGAGCAGCCTACGCATATTGTCCCTGGCTGCCTGTACTGTGGCGTCGGGTACGGTCATGATGTTTATTTCCTATTGTGGTGGGCACTGGAACGAGCGGAGGGGCACGTGGACAAGTACATGTTACCGCAATCTGCTACTCGCGGAATATCTCTTCGCCGCGGTGCAGGCGCAGGGCGATCTGGTAGGTTTGGCCGACGGCGCGGGGTGTTGGAGCGTGGGCAGCCAAGTAGCGGGCCATGCCGATGAGGACGTGGCGGCCCGACTCCGTGCCTTTCCGGTTCCGGTACTGGTTGAACCCCGCGTCAACGATCTGGAAGGAGTGGAAGCCGGAATCCTCCGACAACATCGCCCGCCCCAGCGCCGCCACCAGCGCGTCGGGATCCGCGCCGCCAGTAAGATAGCTGGATACCAGGTGCGACACCTCTTCCACCTGTTGGCGCACATCCATACGCTCGCTGATCTCGGCCAGCAACTTTGCTCCGTCCACCGGGTCGCTGGCCGTCTCCGGTATGCGCTGGGCCGGCATGTTCAGGAAGCGGTCCAGGTAGATGCTCATGGCAACGTCGAAGACACCACGCAGCAGCTCGGGCGACGGCGCGCGCTGCAACGCCCGGTGCAGAGCATTAGCCGCCGTCAGCGTGTTATGCACCGTGTCCCAGTCGTTGAACTCATTGGACACGTGGAAGTGGGCCATGCGGAGAAAGGCGGCGTGGGCCGCCACCGAACCCAACTGCTCCGCCGTCGCGCCGTGCTGGATGGCATCCTTGATGGCGTCCAGGATGTCGGCGGGGTTGTCGCCAAGCAGATGCTGGGCCAGGGCATCCGCGTCGTCCCATCCGGATGTTCTACTGCCTTCCACGAGTAGCGCCGGCAGCTCCTCCCGAGCCTGCCACAGCAGCGATGCAAGGTCGATGGGGTGCCGCCATGCGCTGAGTTCCTGGCTGCGGCGGGCGCGGGCCATGCCGTGCATCAGGCTGGTCAGAACTTGGCTGGCACGCTCCCAACCGATGTGGTCCAGCAGCTCGAAAGCCTTGTTGGCGAAGTCCAGCGTGTGCCCGGCGTCCAGGTAGATGTGATCGGTGGCGGCGGCGAAGATCATGTCGGCGATGTGGCTGGACGGGAAACCCAGCTCGATGGCGGTGCGCAGGCTGCGCTCGGCGGCGTCCTCGTCGCGCACGTCGATGAAGTTGCGGAACCACTGTTTGAAGACTGCGGGCCGCGTCTCTCCGGTGGGCAGCGGATCTACTACGAACCGGGGCGGACGGCCAGCGCACTCACGGGACACGTGGAGCAGTCCCTGATACATGGCAACCGGGCGATCCTCCTCGGCCAGGTGGGGTAGCATGTTGGCGGCGGCGGTGAGCATGGTCATGGCTGCGCCCCATCCCGCCGCGCTGTAGGTCGTGCCGAAATCGGCGCCCACGTGCAAGGGCGCCCGGTAGTCCGCGCCGGCGGCGTGCAGCCCCAGCACCGATTTGGCGGACACCAGGCGGATGTTGTGCTCCAAGCCGTCGCGCAGCCGGCCGACCCAGTGGGCCTCCTCGTCGCGCTGCACGGGTTGAGGGTCCACCCACACCTGCCCGTCGCGGATCGTTACGGGGAAACTGCGCACATCGTCGGCAAAGGGATTGAAGGTACCGCCGCTGGCGAGATCGAAGCGGGCGTTGTGCCAGTGGCACGTCAGGATGCCATCCTTGACGCTGCCACGATCCAGCGGGAAGCCCATGTGGGGACAGCGGTTGTCCACGGCGTACACCTGCCCGTCGTGGTAGATGACGGCGATGGCATGGCCGCCGCCGGTGACCACCCGGCACCCGCCGGCTTTCAGATCGTCAATACTGCCGGCGAGTATCTGTTGCGCTGTCTGCGTCGCCATGATGCCTCCCCTCCTGTTCTGCGCTTGCATGGGTTGGCCGCCTTGAAGGTCAGCGCACGGATTTTGGAGCCGCTTAATATCGTGCGATCAACCTCGTTCCAATCTGCCGGCCCAGCCGCGCCGGCCAGTTTGGACATGAACTAACCTTTCATCGGGCATATCCACCACGAGTCTCAGGTATTGGAGCGTGGTCGCCCCGATGCATTGTCCGCTCTCGTCTGGCCAGAAAGCTACCGGGGCGACGCCGCTCACGCTTCGATCGTCGTCTAGAGCGATAGTGAAGCGGGCGTATCCCCACCCACACTCCACTTCGGAGCCATCAGCCGTAACATAAATGGCTGGCTGTTCGGGCCGGATACCCAAACCCTCCAGCAACGCGGCGGGAAACGCCGAATCGGTGGCTCCGGTGTCAACCAATGCTTCGGTTTCGTAAGCGTCGTCCCCGGCCAGGTTAGCGACGCTTACTTTCGAGTAAAAAATGCCCATGCCTGTCTCCTGCACGTCAATAAGTCAAATCCTGCGTCTAATTCTTCTCGGCGTAGCGGGCCATGAAACCCCTGACGGCTCGGAAGTACTGCCGCATTTCCACGTACATCAGGTCGTTGTGGCCGGCGCCGGGGATGATTTCCAGGTGCTTGTTGGCGGTTTGCAGCTTGTTGAACATATCGACTGCTTCGGCCAGCGGGGCGGACTCGTCCCACTGGCCGTGCATCACCAAGACGGGAATGTTGATGGAATAAAACCTGGCCTGGTAGTCGTCCTCCAGCGCCTGCGCCACGTCGGGGTCTAGCCCTTGGGCGTACCGTCCCAGGTTGGCGCGGCCACTCTCGATGATGACGCCGTTGATCCGGTCGGCGGCGTTGACGGCCAGCTCGCCGGCCGCGTGGCGGCCCATGGAGCGGCCCATGACGTACAGCGGGCCGGTGAACCGCAGCGCGCTCATGGTCTCAATCAACCAGCCGAGCACGTCGTGGGCATCGGACAGCATGGCGTTGAAGCCGGGTGTGCCGCTGGACGCGCCGTGCCCCCGGTAGTCGGCGACGAAAAAGTTTGCGCCGATTCCGTTGTAGTGGGGCGCGATCTCGTCGTAACGGGCGACGTTCTCGCCGCCGCCGTAGAAAAACAGCACGGTGGGGTTCTCGCGCCCCACCGCGAAGAAGCGGCTGGACAGGACCGTACCGTCGGTCACGGTGATCCCATAGTCCACCGCGCCATCGGGGGTTTCGCTCCAGCCGCGCAGGGGATGAAACGTATGGCCCGATGCCTCGGGGTTGTCCAGAACGGAGTAATCGACGGCGGTCATGGCGTTTCCCCCTGCGGCAGTAGGGCGCATTATACTATTCGGAAATTACATCGTCGTTCCTGCTTTCGCAGGAACCCAGAAAACCTCTGCGACAGGAACGTTGGCCGTATTTGTACTCTCTGGATTCCAGCGAAAGCGGGAATGATAGGAAATGTTAACAGCCCTTAGTCGCGGCTGCGGGCTCCGTTGCGGCGGTTGCGCTTGCGGTCGTGGGCGGAGAGTTCCATCTTGCGGAGGCGGAAGGTTTGGGGAGTTACCTCGACCAATTCGTCGTCGGAGATGAACTCCAGGGCTTCCTCCAGGCTCATGCGGATGGTGGCGTTGAGGCGTTCGGCCACGTCCGCAGTTGAGGAGCGCATGTTGGTGAGCTTTTTCTCCTTGCAGACGTTGATCTCGATGTCGCCTTCCTGGCGGCGGCAACCCACGACCATGCCCTCGTACACCTGGGTTCCCGGATCGATGAACGTATCGCCGCGACGTTGGGCGTTGAGCAGGCCGTAGGTTACGGCGGGGCCGCCTTCCGACGCCACCAGCGCACCGCCGCGCTGGGTTTTGATCTCGTCCTCCATGGGGGCGTAGGACTCGAAGTTGCTGGTATGCACGCCGTCGCCGCGGGTGGTGCGCAGGTAGAAGGAGTTGAAGCCAATGAGGCCTCGGGTGGGAATGCGGTACTCCAGGTGTACGTAGCCGTCTTCGCCGTAACGCATGTCGCGCATCTGCGCCAGGTGACCGGCCAGGTACTCGGTCAGCGCACCCACATAATCCTCGCGGGTGCTGATGTGCAGGATTTCGTAGGGTTCATGCACTTTGCCGTCAACCTTCCTGGTGACGGGAACCGGCCGGGAAACCTGGAACTCATAACCCTCGCGGCGCATGGTCTCCACCAGGATGGACAGGTGCAGCTCGCCCCTGCCCGCAACCACGAACACGTCGGGGCTTGGGGTCGTCTCGACACGCAGGCTGACGTTGGTGCGGAGTTCGCGCATCAGGCGGTCGTAGAGGTTGCGGGAGGTGCAGCGTCCGCCCTCTCGTCCCACGAAGGGCGAGGTGCTGACGCCGAAGGTCATGCGGACGGTGGGTTCCTGGATGTCGATGGTGGGCAGGGCCTGCGGTTCCTCGCCGCTGGCGATGGTATCGCCGATGGATACTCCCTCGGGACCGGTGACGGCTACAATGTCGCCGGCATAGGCTTCCGCAACCTCCACCCGCTCCATGCCGTGGAAAGCGAAGATGCGCTCCAGGCTGTGGGTGGTGGCATCGCCGTGGCGGTTCAGCAACGCTACCTGATCCCGCAGCCGCAGCGTCCCGTTGGTAATGCGCCCGATGGCGACTTGCCCCAGGTAGTTGTCGTAGTCCAGCGCAGCCACCAGCATCTGCACCGGCCCGTCGGGGTCGCCTGTGGGCGGCGGCACCGACTCCAGGATGGCGTCGAAGAGGGGCTGCATATCGGTTCCCGAACGCGCAGGATCGGAGGTGGCGCAGCCCTGTTTCGCCGATGCGTACAGCACGGGGAAATCCAGCTGGTCGGCGTCGGTGGCGAGTTCGAGGAACAGATCCTGCACCAGCCCCTCCACCTCTGCCACCCGCGCCTCCGGGCGGTCGATCTTGTTGATGACTACCATCGGCCTGACGTGTTGTTCGAGGGCCTGGCGCAGCACGTAGGTGGTTTGCGGCATGGGGCCGTCCACGGCGTCCACCAGCAGAAGGCAGCCGTCGGCCATGTTCATCACGCGCTCCACCTCGCCGCTGAAATCGGCATGGCCCGGCGTGTCGATGATGTTGATCTTGACGCCGCGATAGGAGACGGATGCGTTCTTGGCCAGGATGGTGATGCCGCGTTCGCGCTCCAGGGGGTTGGTGTCCATGATCAGCTCGCCCACCTGCTGGTGGTCACGAAAAACCCGGCCCTGCTTCAGCAGCGCGTCAACCAGGGTGGTCTTGCCGTGGTCAACGTGGGCGATGATGGCCAGATTGCGAATGTCGTTGTTACAGTAATCTTCCAAAAGGATTCACCTCATGCGCCATCAAGGATACCACCAACCGCGCCGACTACACGGGCCGCCGCTCAGGGATTACAATGCGATCTTTCCCAGGCTTCCGTACAACAGGAGGACGCGCATCATGACCAGCCTGCATACCGGGTCTAAGGACGAATTGGCGAGCAACTCCAACTCGGCCATCGAGACGTCGAAAACGGACCTCTTCGACCTCTCAAAAGACGTGCATGCCCATCCGGAGCTGAATTACGAGGAATATTATTCCTCAAATGCGCTGGCCGGTTTCCTGGAACGGCGCGATTTTCGCGTGGAGCGGGGCATCGGCGGGGTAGAAACGGCGTTTCGGGCCACCATTCCGGGGGGCGCGGGAAACGGGCCGACCATTGCCGTGCTGGCGGAGTACGACGCGCTACCCGAAATCGGACACGGTTGTGGTCACAACCTGATTGCCATGGCCGCCATGGGCGCGGCACTAGGGTTGCAGGCAAACGCTGCGAACCTGCCGGGGCGCGTGGAGATCATCGGGACGCCGGCGGAAGAGGGAGGCGGCGGCAAGATCCGCTTGCTGGAAGCGGGGGTGTTCGACAACGTGGACGCCACCCTGTCGTCTCATCCCTTTTCCAATCGTACCATCGTGCCCGCCGTATCCCCCCGAGGCGAGAGCTGGAGCCTGGCAATGGTGGGCTACCGCTACATGTACCACGGGCGGGCCGCCCACGCCGCCGCTGCGCCCGAGGCCGGCATCAACGCGCTGAATGCCGTGATCCACTTGTTCACGGGAATCGACGCGCTGCGCCAGCACCTGCGGGACGACGTGCGCATTCACGGGGTAATCACCGACGGCGGCACGGCGCCCAACGTGGTGCCGGAGTTTGCCGCGGCAAACTTCATGCTGCGCTCAAGAAGCGGCCAGTACCTGAGCGACGAGGTGGTGGGCAAGGTGCGGCAGGTGGCTGAGGGAGCGGCAGCCATGACGGGCGCAACCCTGGAGATCGAGGAGTTCTACCCCTTCTATGAGAACGTCCAGCCCAACCTGACTCTGGCGCAGGCCGTGGGGGCCAACCTGCAAGCCCTGGGCGTCCGGCTGGATGATCCGATTCCCGGCCGCCCGGGCAGCGGAGCGTCCACCGACTTCGGGAACGTTAGCCAAGTGATGCCGGCCTACGAGTTGCGGTACGCCGTCAGCGAGACGCCGGTGGCATCGCACACGCGTGACATGTGCGAGACGGCGATTACCGATTTCGCCCTGTCCAGCGCGTTGCAGGTGGCCAAGGCTTTGAGTCTCACCGCCGCCGACCTGCTGCGGGACGCGACGCTGGTGGAAACGGCCAAGACCGAGTACGCCGACCGTTCACGGTGATGTGGGCGTGGCTCGTCCTTCAACGGGTTCAGGACAAACGTAGGTTAGACGGGGCAGGTTTCAAACCTGCCCCTACATAGGTCAGATCGGTTTACGTTGGCGGCGTAGGGGCGAATGATTATTCGCCGCTACAACCATCACCGCCGTGTTAGTCCTCGACCTCCACGATCATCTCGATCTCGATGGGCATGCCGCCGGGCAGTGTGGCCATGCCGACGGCGGAGCGGGCGTGGCGTCCCCGGTCGCCGTAGAGCTCGATGAGCAGGTCGGACGCGCCGTTGGCCACCAGGGGCGGGCCGGCGAAGTCGGGGGCTGAGTTGACCATGCAGAGCAGCTTCACGATGTGGCTCACCTTGTCCAGGTCGCCGATGGCCCCCTTCAGGTTGGTGAGCAGGTTCAGCATGGTCTGGCGCGCGCAGTCGTAGCCCTGCTCGACGGTCAGGTCGGAGCCCAGCTTGCCGGTGTGCAGCAGCCCGCCACCAGGCAGACCCGGCCCGGTTCCCGACAGGAATACCAGGTTACCCGTCCGCACGAAGGGAATGATGTTGCCGGCTCCCGGGGGCCGGGGCGGTGGCAACTCAAGGCCCATCTCTTTCAGTTTGTTTTCTATCTCAGGCATGAAACACTCCTCTCAAGTCGTTACGCATTTTACTCAGCGGCCATTTGGCACTCCAGCGATTATAACGGCCCTGAAAAATGTGAAAACCCCAGTCGTATGCTCATCCGGGATTGGATGGTTCGGGATTGGATCGTTGACACCCTTATGGAAAACGGGTAATATGTTCGGAAAGAACAAAGTTTCCGCTACGCGAAACTCCAGACCAGAACCCGGAGGCGACCGCCCATGACTACAAAACGCGAACTACGACCTCGCCAACAACGCATCTTGCAATACATAGAACAATTCCTAGAAGAAAACGGTATGCCACCGACTGTACGCGACATCCAGCGGGGTTGCGAAATCAGCAGCACCTCGGTGGTGGACTATAACCTGCGCCTGCTGGAGCGATACGGCTATTTGAAGCGGCGGTCAGAAATCGCCCGCGGCATCGAGCTGCTGGACGAAACCGGACTGCCGGTGAACACCGGCTCGACCCGGGTCCAGATTGTGGGCAGCATCGCCGCTGGTGAACCGATACCTGCGTTTTCAAGCGAAGGGGCCGCCGCTGCCGCCGAATTCGACATCGTGGAAGTGCGGCCCGAGCTGAAGAAAAAGCACGGCACCCTGTTCGCCCTGTCCGTGAAGGGAACCTCGATGATCGACGCTCTGATCGATGACGGCGACGTGGTGGTGATCACCCCGACGAACACGGCCCAGAACGGCGAGATGGTCGTGGCGTGGCTCAAAGAAGAAGAGGAAGCGACGCTCAAAAAGTTCTACCGTGAGGGTAGCCGCGTTCGCCTGCAACCGGCCAACAGCACCATGGATCCCATCTACGCCGACGCTGACAACGTGGAAGTGCGCGGCCGAGTAGTGGAAGTTCTGCGCCAGTTCTAGGGCGTGTTTTCAGATAAGTCTTCCGTCATTCCAGCGCCGGCGCGGAATTCAGAATCGTCATGCGGCAGGCACGTACTTAGTCACAATGACGCCTGGATTCCCGCTTTCGCGGGAATGACGGGGCATGCGGGAATGACGAGACATTTCGACACAGCCTAGCTGCGGCTGTTGGATAGCGCGCCGTAGGTTGCGACCAGAAAGGGTACGCAATAGGTCAACGGAATCTTCCACGCCAACGCGCCTGCAATCTGGCCGGACAGGATGGCATCGCCCTGATTCAACGCGGTTAGCGCCGTACCAACCACCAGACTCGCAATCAGGGACCGTCGGAGCATGGGCCAGTGGCGCAAGGCACATTTCAGGCATTTTATGATCGCTTCAGCGCCGCCGGACGGACGGAACGTATAGCGGGAACCACCCAGCGCCCTGCCGCATGCCCGGCACCTCGCGTCGGAAAACATCGCGCTCACCATCTTGCCAACCGGACGGACGGCGCGCCCGACGGCAACGGTGCGTAGGGAGACACGCCAGAACCCTGGAAGACCCTCCGGGGTTGCCAGCAACCTGGCTCGGCCTGGAACTCCAACAACGCCAGGAAAACACCGTCAGGATCGTAGGCTCGCCACGTCTCCGGCGTTTCGGAAGCCGATGTGTCGCCATCTGCCTGGATAGCCCGTCCCTGTATGATAGCAGCCGCCTGGTCGGCGGACACACGCAATGCGGGACAATCCTGGAGCGCCCAGTCCACCGGCTGAAGGTGAACGCGCCAGTCCGTTGCGGCAGCGGAATCCTCCAGTCCTTCCAGCGTCACGCCGTCCTCCGCCCTGAACCGGCCACACCTGGTTCGACGCAGCTCGGTGACATACGCTCCACACCCCAGGGCTTGGCCCAGATCATGGGCGATGGAGCGCAGATACGTACCCCGACCGCAATCGACGGTGAGGCGCAGAAAGGAACAGCCGATTTCATCAATGTGGATCTCATATACCTGGACCGGACGCGGAGCGCGCGCGACTTCCTGGCCCGCTCGGGCCAGTTCGTACAGGCGGCGACCATCCACTTTGATCGCGCTGTACATGGGCGGCACTTGTTCGATGCGCCCGACGAAGTTGACCAAAGCAGCCGCGACCTCGCTACGGTTCAACCTGACTCGCGCCACGCTTTCCGTTATGTCGCCCTCAGCGTCGTAAGTGGTGCTGGTGGCGCCCAGGCGCATGGCCATGCGATAGCGCTTGCGGCCGGATACCACCTGCTCCATCAGGCGGGTGGCTTGGCCGAAGCAGATGGGCAGTACACCCTCGGCCAACGGATCAAGGGTTCCGGCGTGCCCTACCTTCTTGCGTTGACCCGCAACGCGCTTCACTCGGCGCAGGGCATCCATGGAAGTGATGCCGGCCGGTTTGTACAGGTTGAGAAGCCCGTGAGCCGACGGCTCATTCTTTCGAACGGTTGCCATGACTCACTCCCGGGCTATAGACGAGGGGAGCCGACATCACCGCTTGCTTCAGATACGGGCAGGTCGTCGATGATTCGCATCAGGCGGTCAGCCTCGACCATGGCGTCGTCCAGCACAAACTGCAGGAAGGGTATGTAGCGGAGCGATACCCGGTGGCGCAGCTCGCGCCTCAAATATGACGCGGACGACTGGATTCCAGCCAACGCTTCCTGTCGCGCCGAGTCGTGTCCCATCACGCTGACGTACACGCGGGCGTTACGCAGGTCGGACGTGGTCCTGACCTGGGTAATGGTGATGAGCCCGTTGAGCCGCGGGTCGTTGACCTGAGAAGCGATGAGGTTGGAAATTTCCTGACGGAGCAGCCCGTTGACACGCTCAATGCGGCGGCGGTCAGCCATGTTCACCTCAAAAAGTTCAGTTGACCCGCTCCATGCGGTAGGCCAGGATCACGTCGCCTTCCTCGTAGTCGTTGAAAGAGTCCAGAACGATACCGCACTCCGTGCCGGCCGTGGCCTGGTTGACCTCATCCCGAAAGTGCCGCAGGCTTGACATCTCGGTTTCGGCGATCACGTCGTCATCCCGCATCACTCTCACCGTACCCTGGCGCGTGATGCGGCCGTCCAGCACACGGCAACCGGCGATCTGGACGCCACGACGACCCACGAAGATTTCGCGCACTTCGGCTCGTCCGACGGTCACTTCCTCGTATTCGGGTTCCAACATGCCGTGGAGAGCCTGCTCCACGTCTTCCAGCAGGCGATAGATGATCTGGTAATTCCTCACTTCAACGCCCAACCGTTCGGCGGTGCGCTCCGCTCCGATTTCAAAGCCGACGTTGAAGGCAAGGATGATGCCCCCGGAAGCCGCGGCCAACTGTACGTCAGAATCGCTGACCGAGCCGGAACCGGAGTGAATGACGCGAGCTTTTACGTCGCCATCGGACAGTTTCTCAATTGACTGCACCGCCGCTTCAACGCTGCCCTGAACATCGGCCTTAAGCACCAGGACCAGTTCCTTGACATCCCCGGCATCGATCTGCTTCACGATGTTGTCCAGGGTCAAAACGGTGTCCAGGTTGCCCGTGCTGGCGCGCTGGCCGTGCCGGGTCGCGGTCTGACGGGCCGTTCGCTCGTTGGATACTACCCGCAAAATATCGCCAGCTTCCGGTGTAGCGTTGAGGCCGGTGACCACGCCGGGAGAGCCGGGAGCGATCTCGTCCATGGCCTCGCCGCGTTCGTTGGTGATGGCGCGGACTCTGCCCCACGCGCCGCCGGCGACAATCTGGTCACCCACCCGCAGGGTTCCAGCCTGGACGAGCACGGTGGCGGATGGGCCCCGGCGACGGTCCAGAGTGGCTTCGATAATCACGCCGGCCGCCGCCCGCTCCGGGTTGGCCTTGAGTTCCAGGATCTCCGAGAGCACCAACAGGTTCTCGATCAAGTCATCTACGCCGTCGCCGGTCTGTGCGGAGACGGGAACGGCGATTATGTCGCCGCCCCATTCTTCCACCAGCAGGTTGCGCTCGCTCAGCTGGCGCTTGACGACATCGGGCTGGGCGCTGGGCAGGTCCATCTTATTGATTGCCACGACTATCGGCACCTCGGCTGCGCGAGCGTGGTCGATGGCCTCGTCGGTCTGGGGCATAATCCCGTCGTCTGCGGCGACGACTAGCACCGCAATGTCGGTCACACGGGCGCCGCGGGATCGGATCGCCGTGAAGGCAGCGTGGCCGGGAGTGTCCAGGAAGGTGATGGGTTGGCCTTCCCGGGAAACCTGATACGCGCCAATGTGCTGAGTGATTCCGCCGGCTTCCTTCTCCACCACCGCCGTTGACCGAATGTAGTCCAGCAGGCTGGTTTTGCCGTGGTCAACGTGTCCGAGTATGGTAATCACCGGTGGACGGGCTTCCAAAAGGGCTTCGTTGTCTTCCGCGCCGCTGGCGTTTATCGCTGAGGTATCTTCGGCAAGCTCCGCCAGGCGGGTCCGCACGCCGTAGGCGGCGGCGGCAATGGTGGCCACCTGATGGTCGATTACCTGATTCACCGACACCATGATGCCGTGCCGCATCAGCTGTTTGATCACGTCTATCGGCGATTGATCCAGCAGGTCTGCCAGCTCTTTCACGGCCAGAGACTCGGGCAGCACCAATGCTCGCGGGGTATTGCGGCGGGGTTCACCGCGCCTGGGCCGCCTGGCGCCTGCGGTGCGTTGTTGGGTAGTCGTCATAAATAACACCTCCTCGTGCCAGGAACCCGTGAAGGGATTCCGGCTACGGCGGGTTCAGCCCTGGGGTACGGACTCCGCGTGGGCGTCCGGGGTCTTTCCGGCGCTGGCGCCGGCGGATGAGATTAGCTCGATGTAGTAGTCCTGCAGGGCTTCGAGGTCTGAATCCGCCAGTCGCGCCCGAAGGCTTCTCTCCAGCGCCCGCTTTGCCAACCCCCGTTCCCAGCACCCAACGCCGTGGCACAGGTAAGCTCCTCGGCCGTTGGCCCGGCCGGTTGGGTCGGGCATGACCGACCCCTGTGGCGTGCGGACAATTCGAGTCAACTGGCCCTTAGGACCTTTCCGGCCACAGGCGATGCAACTGCGTTCGGGTATGTGTCGCTTTTTGGGAATCCCGGTTACCTGCCGTCTACTGAGAGTCGTGATACGGTCATGGGGTGAGTTTAGCGTCGGCGCGGGCCCGGGCCGCGAGCGCCCGGCACGTTGCCGCCACGCCGGTTGCCGCCGCCGCGCCGCCGGCGTCCGGAGCCTCCTCTGAAATCGCCAACAATGTCTTCCGCGAACCGGATCTTGCCCGCATCAGGCGCCAGGTTAGGCAGGCCAGCGAGAAGTTCGCTCATATCCTCGTCAAGTTCCTCATCTTCAAACTCATCCTCGGCCTCATCGTAATCTTCAATTACGTCGTCCAGGGTGAGATTTTCGAGGGCATCTACGCTCAGGCCAACCGACTCGGGTTCGGGTTCAGGCTCTGCTTCACGCTGCGCTTCCGCCAAGGCGGCAGCAGCCTCTTCCTCCGCCAACATTGCGGCGAGGAGAGCTTCTTCGTCGTAGTCCGGGTCGGTTTCAGCCTCTTCTGCGACCGGCTCAGCAACTTCAGGCGCGCTTTCTTCAATCAGCGCCGGAGCTTCCGCGGCAACCGCAGTCTCAATCTCCACCACCTCATCAGGGAGTTCAACAGCTTCAGGCGCTTCTACAGACAGGCCGGTTTCCGCAATCGCGGCCTCGGCGGCTTCAGCAACGCTCAGGGTTTCTACTTCGGACTGTTCCTGAACCGCTTCAGCGGCGGCAGCAGCTCTTTGGGCCTCGGCTTCCGCTTCTGCAAGTGCGGCCGCGGCTGCCTGCTCGGCTGCGATGCGCGCGGCTTCAGCGGCGCGCGCCGCCCGCAGGGCCTCCCATTGTTCCACGTTCTTGATGTCCAGCCGCCATCCGGTCAGACGAGCAGCCAACTTTGCGTTCTGACCGTCGCGGCCAATGGCCAGCGACATCTGGCTTTCGGGAACCACCACATACGCCGTCCGTTCATCCGTATCCAGTTCCACCGCGCCCACGTCGGCCGGGCTGAGGGCGCGCGAAATCATAACCTGGGGGTTTGAGTCCCACTCGATAACGTCGATCTTTTCGCCCTGCAACTCGTTGACGATGCTCTGGATACGATTGCCCCGCAGCCCAATGCAGGAGCCCACCGGGTCAACGCCGTCCTGGTGAGATGCGACAGCAACTTTGCTGCGAATCCCGGGGTCTCTGGCGATGGCGCGAATTTCCACCGTGCCGTTGCTGATTTCGGGAACTTCAGCCTCCATGAGCCGGCGCAGAAGGTCTCGATGTGAACGGCTGACCACTACCTCGGGTCCGCGGGTGGTCTGCTGGACTTCCACCAGCAGCACCTTGAGGTTCTGGCCCTTGCGGTAGCGTTCATTGCCAACCTGGTTGTCAGGACGCATGATACCCCGCGCCCGATTCTGGTTCTGGGCCTGGTGAGGGTTCAGGTTGACGAAAACCGTGGGGCCTTTTTCAATGCTTTCGATGCTGCCGCTGATTATTTCGCCCTGGTAACCGGAGTATTCTTCAAAGGTCTTTTCCCTTTCCGCCTCACGCAACCCCTGCATGAGAACCTGCCGGGCGGTTTGAGCGGAGATGCGGCTAGTGTCGTAAGATACCTCGTCGGATTCGGGAATTTCAGTGTCCACCTGGGCGTCGGGGGCAATTTTCAAAGCCTCGGACAGCAGAATCTGGGTCTCGGGATCGTCCACTTCCTCCACCACGGTCCGCAACGGGAAGATGCTGATGTCGCCCGTGTTGGGGTTGAGCTTCACCGAGAGGTTTTTGGCGCCGGCGACGCTGTCCCGGCGGAACGCGGTGGCCAGAGCCACCTCCACCTTGTTGAGCACCAGTTCCTTGCGTAGTCCGCGTTCGGCAGATAACTGATTCAACGCCATCATGAAATCGCTTTTCACGTTGTCCTCCGCTGGCCGAACGCTCGCTCCGGTCTTTGGGCTCGCCCCGGTGGAATTGATAGAAATAAGGCGGGTGTACGCCCCGCCTAATAGTCAATCCTTGAACCTCTCGTTGCAGGCCCGAACGTCGGATGGCCTTCATCCCTGCAACAGGGCGTTTATGTGGCAGGATTATATCATCGTCACGGCCAATGGGCAAGGCGAATTGCCGCCCTAGCCTACCACCAGATCTTGCCCTGGGCTTCTTTGGCAAGGGTTTCGTAGTCCCGCGTCCACAACTGGCTGCTCAGGTATTTCCAGCCGCCGTCTGCCAGCAGGCAGACCACGTTGCCGCTCTCCATGCGCTCCGCCCACTTCAACGCGCCGGCGATGACCGAACCGGAGGAGATGCCGGCGAAGATGCCTTCCTTGTCCATCAAGTCTTTCGTCATGTAGAAGGAATCGAAGCTGTTCACCAGCAGGCGGTTGTCCAGCAGGTTGATGTCCAGGATGGGCGGTATGAATCCGTCCTCCAGGCGACGCAGACCGGATATGAAGTCGTCCGGTTCGGGCGCGACTGCGATGATCTTGATGTCGCTGCGGTGTTCCTTGAGGCGGCGGGCATTGCCCATCAGCGTGCCGCCGGTGCCCAGGCCGGCGACGAACACGTCCACGTCCGGCAAGGCTTCGACGATTTCCTGGCCGGTTCCCTCGTAGTGGGCTTCAGGGTTGCCCTCGTTACCGTACTGGTAGAGCATCAGGTAGTCGTGGGGGTTCTTCTCGACGATTTCCTGGGCGACCACCACGCTCCCGTTGGTACCCAGCGTCCCGTCGGAGTAGATGATCTCGGCGCCGTATGCTTCCAGCAGTTGCGTGCGCTCCACGGAGACGTTTTCGGGCATCACCACGGACACCTTGTAGCCCTTCAGCCGGCCGATCATGGCCAGGGAGATGCCGGTGTTGCCCGACGTGGGTTCGAGGATGGTGCGGTTGGGTGAAATTTCACCGTTCGCTTCCGCGCGCTCGATCATCTTGAGGGCGATGCGGTCCTTGACGCTGCCGGTGGGGTTCTGACCCTCCAGCTTGGCGTACAGCCGGACGTTGGGGTTAGGGCTCAGGTTTTCCAGTTCCACCAGCGGCGTGTTGCCGATGGTGGAAATCAGACCTTTGTAGGCGGCCTTGGTGAGCATTAGCAGCGTCTCAACAATTTGACTCTACACGGCCCCGGCCGCGACGGCGAGGGGTTCGGGGGCTTCCTCGGCCACTCCGCAGAACACTTCGTAGTCAATGAGCTCCTTCACCGTCGGGTTTTCCCCGCACAGCGGGCAGTCGGGGTTCCGCCGGAGGCGGACTTCCCGGAATTGCATGCTCAAAGCGTCAATGACCAGCAGGCGGGAGGACAGGCTCTCCCCGATGCCCAGGATGTGTTTGAGCGCTTCGGTGGCTTGAATGGACCCGACCAGGCCGGTCAGCGCGCCGAGCACGCCGGCCTCAGCGCAGTTGGGCACCATACCCGGAGGCGGTGGGGCGGGGAACAGGCAGCGGTAGCAGCCCTGGCCCGGCAGGAATACGGTGGCCTGGCCGTCGAAAATCAGGATGCTGCCGTCGATGAGCGGCTTGTTGAGCAAGTAGCAGGCGTCGTTGACCAGGTAGCGGGTGGCGAAGTTGTCCGCGCCGTTGATCACAATGTCGTACTGGCCGATGATGTCAAAGGCGTTCTCGGAGGTGAGCCAGGCTTCGTGCAACACCACGTCAACTTCAGGGTTGTAGGACTTGATGTTGTCCAGGGCCGACTGGACTTTGGGGCGTCCCACGTCGGGCGTGTGGTGGAGGATCTGCCGTTGCAGGTTGGACAGTTCGACCACGTCGAAGTCAACGATGCCCAGCTTGCCTACGCCGGCCAACGCCAGGTACACCGCCGAGGGAGAACCCAGTCCGCCGGCGCCGATGATCAGCGCGCTGGACTCCATCATTTTGCGCTGTCCGGCGCTGCCCACGTCCTGCATGATGATATGGCGGCTGTAGCGTTTGACCTGGTCCGGGGTCAACCGAAGTGGTTGCACCATTTGGGGTTCCTCCGTGTCGGTATTTTCGGTGTGATCGATGTGTAGGACAGCATTGGCGCGGGGTTCCCGCCCAAAAGAAAACCCGCGCCCCAATCCGTGGCACGGTTTTTGCGGGCACAGGCGCTTTGCAGTTGCAGTCAGCCCGTCCCCTATGTGCCGGGACAGGCGCAGGTGAGGATCAAGCGTCGCGTTGGCAGCATTTCCAGCGAGTTTATCGCCGGGCCGGATTTTTTGTCAAGTGAAAGGGCATCCTTCGACAGGCTCAGGATGAGCGGAAACCTGGGATCAAACGGATGCCGGAACCGGACCAGCAACCGGTTGCCAATCATCGGCCCGTGTGGTGGATCCCTCGGTCAGTGCGCATTGCCGCTCGGCCAGGTGCGCCAGCGTGGTCCCTTCAAGAACCTTCTGAATGGAGTCCTCCACCGTCTGCCAGATTTCCTTTTGGGCGCAGCAGTCCGCAAACATGCAGTCCGTCGGGAGGGTCAGACAATCAAGAGGCGATGAATTGCCGTCCAGTTCCTGCATGATTTCATACAGATTGACGTGCTGCGGAGGACGGGCCAGCAGGTGGCCGCCCTGGGGGCCACGCCGGCTGTGGACGAAGCCGCTTTTGTTCAGCGCGGACATCAGCCGTTCCAGGTACGATTCTGGAATGCCCTGCCGGTAGGCGATGGCGGAGGTTTGCACCGGGCCGTCACCGTAGCGCATGGCCAACTCGACCAACGCCCGAACCCCGTAATCGACTCTCATGGGGATGCGCAAACCGACACCTCCGTCTTCTGACGATTATACCCAATTGATACGGGGAATGCCAACCGTGCCACAAAGCAGTCGCCGGGAATTCAAAAGCCCCCTCACCCCAACCCTCTCCCACCAGGGGAGAGGGAGTTTTAATGCTTCCTCAGTCTAGCTTTGGCGTCGTCCGGCGGTCGTACACCGTCATGTAGGTTCCCAAGCCGGTGGCGATGAGGCTGCCGTCCGGCCCGGTGATTTCCATGTCGCCGACGATGATCCGCCCGCCGCGGCTCTTGATATTAGTGCGAGCGGTAAGTTCTCCCTCCCGGGCCGGGGCGATGAAATTCAGTTTCAGCTCGATGGTGACGGCGTGTTCGCCCTCTTTCAGGACCGACCGGCAGGCGCGGAAAAATGCGTAGTCGGCCAGGGCCACCAATATGCCTCCCTGCACTGCGCCCGCGCGTTGGCGATGCTTGTCCGCCACCGTCATAAAGGCCGTGCCCACGCCGTTGGCTGATTCGCCGGGTCGTATGTCCAGTAATTCGGCGAACGGCCCGTCCTGCTCGGCCGGCGAGGATGCTTCCTGCTGCGTCATTGTTTCCTCCTGCGTCCTGACTGTACCCAGGGCGGGCACAAGACCCGCCCCTACGCGGAGATTATAATCCGAAACGCCAATGCGCCGTCGCCCCCGGCCGGCTATACTGATTGCTCCCATGCGAACCTTATCATCGCCAATCCCCGACCGGCTGCCCCGCCATGGCTAAAGGCGTACTCACCGCGCTGGCCGTGATGCTGATATGCACGGTGATCCCCATCGCCCAGGTGTTGCTGGCGCCTTTCGGGCCGTTCCTGGGCGCGTATTTCGGCATCCGATCCGTGGACGTAGGGGACCGCGCGCCGCTGCTGGCCGCGGCCTGGTTCGGCTGCGTGGTTGGAGCGGTGTCCGCTGTGATTCTGGCAGCAATCGCCATTATCGTGACCCTGGCGCTGCCCATACCCGGACGGTTCGTGATCCTGACCTGGATTGCGGTGGCGGTGTTCTCGGCCTATGTGGCCGGCATGAGCACGCTGGGCGGCCTCTACCGCCTGATCAAGACGCAAACCGCCGCAACCGCTCAGGCGTCCGAAACGGGTTGAAGCATGGATTCGGCGTCGCTCTTCGCCCTGCTGGAAGGGGTACGCGATGGGAGCGTAGCCGTGTCCGACGCGGTGGTTGCCCTGCGGGGTTTGCCGTACCAGGACCTGGACTTTGCCCGACTGGACCATCACCGGCCACTGCGCACCGGCTGGCCCGAGGTGGTGATGGGACAAGGAAAGACGCCGGAGCAGATCGCCGGGATCGTATCCGCCATGGGGGATCGCGGCCATCCCGTGCTGGTGACACGCGCCGCACCGGATGCTTTTCGGGCAGTGTCGGCTGTAGTTCCATCGGCGGAGTACCGGCAGTTGGCCCGGTGCATCGTGGTTCCCGCAGATCCACCGTCCGCGCCACGGGACACGGGGCTGCTGATCGTTACCGCCGGCACCGCCGACCTGCCGGCGGCCGAGGAGGCCACGGTTACCGCCGAGCTGATGGGCTGCTCCGCCGGACGGCTGAACGACGTGGGCGTCGCCGGACTGCACCGGCTGCTGGATCAGCTGGAACGATTGCAGCAGGCACGGGTGATCGTAGTTGTCGCCGGCATGGAGGCGGCGCTGGCCAGCGTGGTGTCCGGGCTGGTATCCGCGCCGGTCATTGCGGTTCCCACCAGCGTGGGTTATGGGGCGAGTTTCGAGGGCTTGGCCGCGCTGCTGGGGATGGTCAATTCCTGTGCGCCGGGCGTCGGCGTGGTGAATATCGACAACGGCTTCGGCGCCGGCTACCTGGCGGCGCAGATTTGCCTGATGCCAAATAGTGGGGCGGATTGAACCGGCGCAACTGGCTGCTGCTAATCCTGCTGACCGTGGCGGCGTTCGCCGGGCTGCTGGTGTACGGAGACCTGCGGGAGGTGAGCAGCCTGTTAGCGAGCGCGCCGTCGCCTTACGCGGGGTTGGCGGCGGCCCTGGGTCTGGCAGTAGTCAACTATGTGCTGCGCTACCTGAGGTGGGCGATATACCTGCGGGCGCTGGACATCCAGGTGTCCTCCTCGGTAAGCGCATCGGTTTTCGTTGCCGGACTCGCCCTGTCCATCACGCCGGGGAAGGCGGGCGAGTTGCTCAAGAGCGTGTGGTTGAACCGCCGGGCCGGCGTCCCGGTTTCGGCATCCGCGCCGGCTGTGGTCATGGAACACCTTACGGACGTAGTGTCGGTGGGCTTATTGGGGCTTACCGGCATCGTGCTATTGCCGACTGCCGTGGCCCTGATTGTGGGCAGCATTCTGGTGGTCGCAGTCATCGCCGGGATCCTGGCCGCGTCTCGATATGGAGAGTTCGCGCTGCGATTGCCGGTGCTGCGGAGATGGCGGGAGCCGCTGGCGCAATCGCTGGACGGCTTCCGCCGCCTGATGTCGCCGGCCATGCTCACGGTCGCGGTGATCCTGGGCGCCTTGGCCTGGGCTGCCGAGGGATTGGCGCTGTGGATCGTCATCGTCGGCATCGGCGAATGGGTCTCGCCACTGATCGCCGTGCCGATTTCGGCGGCGGCGGCGCTGGTGGGCGCGGTGACCGCTCTGCCCGGCGGGTTGGTAGGTTTCGAGGGCAGCATGGTAGCCCTGCTGCGGCAGGCCGGCCTGGGCGCGCCCGAAGCGGCGCTGGCTACGTTGCTCACAAGGCTGGCAACCCTGTGGTTCGCGGTGCTAATCGGGTTGGTGGCGTGGGTGTGGATCAGTCGGACCGGAGGCGCCGAGGGCCAACCTAAAACGCGGCAGGAGATTACGGCGGACAACCAATGAACTCCGTTGTCGGACTCTTCAAAGCCATGCGGCCGCGGCAGTGGGTGAAGAACCTGCTGGTGTTCCTGCCGTTGCTGTTCGCCGTTGACCTGGTCTGGTCGCCGACCGAACTGATGACGTTGCTGGCGTATGCGCCGCGGCTGGCCGCATTGTTCGCAGCTTTCTGCGCGCTGTCGTCGGCTGTTTACATCATTAACGACCTAGCCGACCGCGAGGCGGACCGGCAGCATCCGACCAAGCGATTCCGTCCCATCGCATCGGGAATTCTGCCCGTGCCGATGGCGGTCGCCGCCCAGTTCGTCCTGGTTGTTGGGGGGATGTTCGGCCTTTACGCCATATCCGAACCGCCGTTAGCGCCTTTGGCGGTGATTGGCGCCGTGTATCTGCTGGTCAACGTGGGTTACTCGCTGCGGCTCAAGCGGGTCGCGCTGATTGACGTGATGCTGGTGGCGGCCGGCTACGTGATGCGCGCCGTGGCGGGAGCGGTGGCCGTGGGCGCGACGCCGTCCCCGTGGCTCTATGCGGTGACGGCGGCCGGCGCGCTGTTCATCGTGATTGGCCGGCGCTACGCCGAGGCGCGGCTGGCCGGCCCTGACCCGGACGCGCAGCGGCCTACCCTGCAACACTACGGGCCGCCGGTGGGCGGGCAACTGCTGGTGCTATCCGCCACGGCCGCGCTGGTCAGCTATACGCTGTACGCCGTGGAGGCCGACAACCTGCCGGACAACAACACCATGCTGCTCACGGTGCCGCTGGTGATTTTCGGCCTGTTCCGCTACCTGTATCTGCTGAACAACAGCAAGGACGCTGAATCGCCGGAAATACTGATGCTGCGGGACGCGCCGCTGCTGCTGTCGATAGGCGCGTGGGTGGTGGTTGCCGGTGCGGTGCTGGTGCTTAATTGAACCTGATTATCGCCGATGATAGAATCGATTTATCATATCGGGAGAGTAGGAAGCATGGATTGGCAAGAACGCATTGTCTGCACTCCCGGAGTAGTGGGCGGGCGTCCGCGCATTAAGGGCACCAGGTTGTCCGTAGCGCTCATTTTGGAAATGATGGCATCCGGCGCCACTGAGGAATACCTGTTAGCCAATTATTCGCATATCTGTTCCGATGATGTCCGCGCCTGCTTGCGCTACGCCAGCGAGTCTCTGGAACCGCCAATAACGTCGGAAATCGACGCCTGGATAGCAGGCGTCGAATACGAACAACCAGCCGGGTAATCGAGAATATTCGCTGGTGTGTGGATGCCTCTCCGACTCTGCGCTGACGAGAACATACCAGACGAGGCCGTTGCCCTGTTGCGAGTCGCCGGTCACGATGTCCTTTCCGTATCCGAATACCAGCCTGGCCTGATAGATCGCGATGTACTGCGATTAGCTGCTCAAGAATCCCGTATCCTGATCACTTTCGACAAGAAGGACTTCGGAGAGCTTATCTTCTTGCACGGCGCCGGCGCCCCTTCGGGGTTGATATTGTTTCGAATCGCCGACATAGATGTCGCCGAGCGACCGAACTTCATGCTGCGCACCGTGGAATCAAGAAACGATTGGGAAGGCAATTTTTCAATGGTCAGTTCCTCTACGATACGTTCGCGGACTTTTCCAGGAAGTAGGGGCGAATAATTATTCGCCCCTACCGTGTTGCTCATCAGGCCACCCCGGCCGGTTCCTTCTCTTGTTCAGGCGCTGGTACGCTGACCGACAGCGTCAGTCCGTCGCCGGCTTCATTCACGTCGGCGATTACGTGGTCGCCCTCGGCGAACTCGCCGGAGAGCACGCCCCGCGACAGCTGATTTTCCAGGTGGCGCTGGATAGCGCGGCGCAACGGGCGGGCCCCGTAGCTCACGTCGAACCCTTCCTTGACCAGCCAGTCGCAGCCGGCCTCAGTCAGTTCGCAGGTGATGTTGCGCTCGGCCAGCCGCTCCTGCACCTGGGCGACCAGCAGACCGACGATCCGGCCGATCTGCGCCCGGCTCAGCGGGTGGAACACGATGGTCTCGTCGATACGGTTCAGCAGCTCCGGGCGGAAGGCCCGGCGCAACGCCTCATGCACCGCGCGGGATTGCTCGGCGGTAACCTTGCCGGCATCCTGCTCCCGGTCGGCGCCGGGGCCCAGGCCGAAGGGCTGCCGTGACAGGTCGCCGGTACCCAGGTTGCTGGTCATAATGATCACGGTGTTGCGGAAATCCACGGTGCGGCCCTGGCCGTCGGTCAGCCGGCCGTCTTCCAGGATCTGAAGCAGCAGGTTGAACACGTCCGGGTGCGCCTTTTCGATTTCGTCGAACAGGATGACCTGGTGCGGCCGGCGGCGCACCGCCTCGGTCAGCTGCCCCGCGTCGTCATACCCGACGTAGCCGGGGGGCGCGCCGATAAGCCGCGACACCGTGTGCCGCTCACTGTACTCGGACATGTCCAGGCGCACCATGTTGTCATCATCCGCAAACAGGAACTCGGCCAGCGCCCGGCTCAGCTCCGTCTTGCCCACGCCGGTGGGGCCCAGGAAGATGAAACTGCCGTAGGGCCGCTTGGGGTCGTTGAGGCCGGAGCGGGCGCGGCGGATGGTGTCGGACACGGCGTTGATAGCCTCGTCCTGGCCGATGACCCGCTGGTGCAGATGGTCTTCCATGCGCAGCAGGCGTTCGGCCTCGCCTTCCATCAGCTGACCCACCGGGACGCCGGTCCAGTTGGACACCAGCTCGGCGATGTCCTTTTCGTTCACCACCAGGTCGGGGCCAGAGTCGTGTTCGATCCGCCGATGCTCGGCGTTCAACTCCTCTTCCAGGCGCATCCGCTCGGTGCGGTGCTGGGCCGACCGCTCGTAGTCAGACATCTGGTTGGCGCGCTCTTCAAGGTCCAGCAGTTCCCGGCGGCGGTTTTCCATCTCCTGCACCTGGGGCGGCAGGGAACCGGCGTCGATGCGGACCTTGCTGGCCGCCTCGTCCATGAAGTCGATGGCCTTGTCCGGCAGCTTGCGGTCGGTGATGTAGCGGTCGCTCAGGCGCACTGCCGCTTCCAGCGCGTTGTCGGTCATGGTCACCTTGTGGTGAGCTTCGTAGCGCGGCTTCAGCGCCCGCAGGATGGCAAGGGCCTGTTCCTGGTCGGGTTCTTCCACGTACACCGGCTGGAACCGGCGGGCCAGCGCCGGGTCCTTCTCGATGTGCTTGCGGTATTCGTCCAGCGTGGTGGAGCCGATGGCTTGCAGCTCGCCCCGGGCCAGGGCGGGTTTGAGCATGTTGCTGGCGTCCAGCCCGCCCTCGCCGGCGCCAGCGCCGACCAGCGTGTGCATTTCGTCCAGGAACACGATCACCTCGCCCTCGGACGAGGTGACCTCGTCGATGACCGACTTCAGGCGTTCCTCGAACTCGCCGCGGAACTTGGCGCCGGCCACCAGCCGGCCCATGTCCAGGGCCATCACCCGCTTGTTGTGCAGGGAATCCGGCACGTCGTCGCAGATGATCTTGCTGGCCAGGCCCTCGGCGATGGCCGTTTTGCCCACGCCGGCCTCGCCGATCAGCACCGGGTTGTTCTTGGTGCGCCGGGTCAGCGTCTGCATCACCTGGCGAATTTCCTGCTCGCGGCCCACCACGGGGTCCAGCTTGCCGACGCGGGCCAGCTCGGTGAGATCAACGCTATACTTCTCCAGGGAGCGGTAGCGCTGTTCGGCGTTGGGGTCATCGACCCGGTGGGCGCCGCGCAGTTTCTGCATCGCCTGATAGACCATTTCCTGGTTGATGCCCAGGTCCTGGAACAGGCGGGCGGAATCGCCGGAATTTTCCCGGGCGGCGGCGACCAGCAAGTGCTCGACGCTGATGAACTGGTCGCGCAGCCGTTGGGCCTCTTCATCCGACACCTGGAGCAAGCGTTGCAGCCGGGGCGTGATGAAAATCTGCTGGGATCCGGCGACCATTTTCGGCATACCTTCCAGCGACTGGTGCAGACGGCTCTTGACCTGTTCCGGGTCCACACCCAGCTCGCGCAGGATGCGCTCGGGCAGTCCGTCTTCCAGGGCGACCAGGGCCAGCAGGACGTGCTCCACGTCCCATTGGGTGTGCTGGTAGTTCCTCAGCAGTTCCTGGGAGTGTTGCAGGGCTTCCTGCGCCTGACGGGTGAATTTTTCTGCGCTCAGTACCATATCGGTCACCTCTGTATTACTATCGCCTGATAAGATCGTGAGAGAAATCCCCCTCACCCCAACCCTCTCCCGCCAGGGGAGAGGAAGATTTTAGACGCTCTTCAGGAGCGTAAGGGCCTGTTATGTCCGACGGCTCTCAACCGCGCCACCTCGTTGGTCAAAGCCTCCACTTGGGCTTCCAGCTCCCGGATGCGGTCAACCAGTTTGAGGGCTACTTCAGCACCGGCGAGGTTCACGCCCATTTCGTCGGTAAAGGTCTTGATGCGTCGCAGCCGCTCCACATCGGCCATGGAGTAGAGGCGCTGCCTGCCTCCCGAGCGGGACGGCATCACGAGGCCCACGCGTTCGTAGTAACGCAGCGTCTGGGCGTGCAATCCCACCATGCGGGCGGCGACGCTGATGACGAAGCAGGGTTCGGTAGTGAAATCGTCATTTTGCGTCATGGCAAATATCTCCTTATCTTGATGATTCTTTTTCGGTTTCCAACTCGCGCATCTGCTCAAAGAGAGCGCGCTGTTCGTCCGTGAGGCTCGACGGCAGTTTTACGTTCACGGTCGCGTACAGGTCGCCCCGGCGCTCCGGGTCGTTCAGCCGGGCCATGCCCTGGCCGGCCAGTCGGAATCGCCGGCCGTTCTGCGTTTCAGGCGGCAGCGTCAGCTCGATCTGGCCGCGCAGGGTTCTGACCTGCGCCTTGCCTCCCAGAACCGCGTCCAGCAGGGGCACCTCCACCGATGTGTGCAGGTCCGACCCCTCGCGCTCGAAACGCTGGTGCGGCAATACGGACACCAACAGGTTGAACTCGCCGCCCGATTCGTTGCCGGCGGCGATGTGAACCCGGCCGCCGTCAGCTATGCCGGCCGGTATCTTCACCTCCAGGCGGCGACCGTCGGGCAGGTTCACCAAGCGTGTGGTTCCCCGGTCGGCCTCCTCCAGGGTGACCTCCACCGGCACGTCGGCCGGCCGGGGCCGCATGCGCTCGCCCATACCGTTGAAACCGGAGAACCCTCCCAAGCCTCCGAGACCGCCCAGGATGTCAGACAACGAATCGCCTCCCGTAGTGAAGGTAAAACCGTTGCGGCCATCGCCGAAGTCGTGCGTCCGAAAATTCCCGCTCCGGAAGAACGGGGAAAAGTCGGGGCTGCCCTGCTGCTCGAAGCGCTCGGCGTGCTGCCACTGGTCGCCGTAGCGGTCATACTTCGCCCGCTTGTCGGCGTCCGACAGCACTTCGTAGGCGGCGTTGATGGTCTTGAACCGTTCGGCGGCAGCGTCGTCCCCCGGGTTCACGTCGGGATGATGCTGGCGGGCCAGCCGGCGGTACGCCTGACGGATTTCCTTCTCGTCGGCGGTGCGCGGTACGTCCAGTATGTCGTAGTAGTCAGCCATTGCGGTGTCCGTTTGCGTGTAATTGGTCTGGATACCATCATATAACGCGATTGTTATTTAGTCAATAACCTGATTGATCTAATACGATATAGTTGACAAGAAACCATCAAGTTTGTATAGTGTCATCAACGCCGGAAAGCAACGGCAAACCGAATTCTCCGGCCAACGAGCCGATGACCAAGGAGGAACGATTATGACCATGCAACGATTTGACCCCTTCCGCGAAATGCGCCGCTTCAACCGCCTGATGTCCAACCCGCTGTGGGTGGGCCAACGCTGGGGCGATCCCATGGAGGGCGACGACGAACAACCCTCGGACACGTGGTCCATCCCCATGGACGTGCGCCGGGACGACCAGGCGCTGACGGTGAGCGCGTCGCTCCCCGGCTTTGCCGCCGATGACGTGGACGTGTCCATAAGCCCCGACCGGGTGCTGTCGGTCAAGGCGTCGCGCCAGTCGGAGGTGACCCGTGAGAGCGAAGAGTACCTGATGAGGGAGCGCCGCACCGGCAACTTCTCCCGAGCCATCCGGCTGCCCAGCGACCTCAAGCTGGACGACGCGGCCGTGGCCCTGGACAACGGCGTGCTGACGGTGACGGTGCCCGTGGCCGAAACGGCGCAGACCCGGCGGCTCCACATCGCCGGCGGGGCGGCATCTGACAGCGCGTAATCGACGGCCTCACAGGTCGTTTACGCCGGGGGCGGGTGATGAACCCGCCCCCTTTTTGTGTGGTTCGTCCACTGAGGTTGTGCAAAGTTTCTGCGCCCGCTCATCCTGAGCTTGTCGAAGGATGCCCATTTGAGCGGCATGGTTCGACAGGCTCACCATGAGCGGTTGGAAAGGACTTTGAAAGAACTCCACTAGTCCATTTGGCAGTATTGACACCGACAGGAATTGTGCTATTATTCGTTTCCGCAAATTTATGCAACAACGGAGGTTCGCACATGTCAGGCCACGATGCAGCGGTTTCGCGGCTTCGCGCTCAAGGCTATCGGATGACGCCACAACGGCTTTCCGTCCTGGATATCGTCGCCCGGCGTACCGGGCATATCGGCGCTGATGAAGTGTGGAACCTGGCCCGTGAGGAACACCCCTACGTTGACCTGGCGACCATCTATCGCACGTTGCAATGGCTCAAGGGCCTGGGCGTGGTTACCGAGGTCATCATCGGCAACAAGCTGCACTTCGAAATGTCCGACCATCATAATCCCCACAACCACATGGTCTGCTCCATCTGCGACGGCGTCCAGACTCTCACCCCCGACTATCTGGCCGAATTCAGTCAACGACTGGAGCAGGAGTTCGGGTTCTCCCCCAACCTGGACAACATCACCATCGGCGGCGTTTGCAATCAATGCCGAGCCGTGACGTAGATTGCGTCCGCCCAACTCCACTTTCTCAGAGGTATAGCTCCATGTTTTACAAGCTGTTTTCAGCCCTGCTGATTGCGCTCGCCGCCGCAGTACTGGTTGCCTGTTCACCAGCGGCCCCGGCCCCGGCCCCGACGGAACCTCCGGCGTCCTCACCCTCAACGTCGTCATCCCCGCTGAATGTTGTCAGCACGGTCTCTCCCATCACCAGTGTGGTGGAAAACATCGGCGGAACCCGCATCAGCCTACAGGGCGTGGTGCCCGAAGGCGTGAACTCCCATACCTTTGAACCCGCCCCGTCCGTGGCCGCCACCCTGTCGCAGGCGGACCTGATCTTTCTCAACGGCCTGTTCCTGGAAGAGCCCACCCTGGAAATGGCCAAGTCGAACCTCAAGGCCGGCGCGTCCATCGTGAGCCTGGGCGAGCAGACCATCACCCGCGACCAATGGCAGTTCGACTTCTCGTTCCCGGAAGAGCTGGGACACCCCAACCCGCACCTCTGGCCTGACCCCATCCTGACGCTGCGCTACGCCGAGATCGTCCGGGACAACCTGTCCGCCCGGGACCCGGCCAATGCAGATTACTACTCGGCCAACTACGATGCGTTCGCGGCCCGCATCGCGACGCTGGACGCGGCCATCAAGGAAGCGATACCCACCATACCGCCGGAAAACCGCAAACTGCTCACCTACCATGACTCCTGGGCCTACTTCGCCGACCGGTATGGTATAACCGTCGTGGGCGCCGCCCAGCCGGAGGACTTCTCGGAACCCTCGGCCAAGGAGGTAGCGGACTTGATCACCCAGATCCAGACCGAAGGCATCCCGGCGGTGTTCGGTTCGGAGGTGTTTCCCAACGACATCATGGAGACCATCGCCGCGGAATCGGGAGCCACGTACATCGACGAACTGAGCGACGATGACCTGCCCGGCGGCCCCGGCGACGCCGACCACAGCTACCTGGGCCTCGAGGTGGCGAACTTGCGGATCATCATACCCGCTCTGGGCGGCGACGCGTCCGCATTGGACGAAGTTGACATCTCACCCGTCTTTGAAGGCGAGTCCAACGCGGTCTATCCTCAGTAACTCCAACTCCATCCGGTCATTCGCCATCAACACGGACTAGCCATGCTGCACCCACCCGAGCTGGAACACCTCCACAGGCCCGATCCCGACGCCAAGCCGGTCGTCGAACTGCGAAACGTATCGGCCGGTTACAGCGGAGCGCCGGTTCTCAACGGCGTTGACCTGAAGATAATGCCCGGCGATTTCGTCGGTCTGCTGGGACCCAGCGGTTCCGGCAAGACCACGCTGCTGCGTACCATTCTGGGGGCGGTGCCGGTGCAGGATGGGGAACTGAAGGTTCACAACACTCCGCTGCGCGCCCGACGCGCATCCGCCGGCTACGTTCCGCAGCTGGAAACCATCGACTGGAACTTCCCTGTTACGGTGGAGGAAGTGGTGATGATGGGGCGAACCATGTCCAACGCCTGGTTTCCCTGGTTCCGCAAGCAGGAGCGGGAACTGGCCCACGACATGATGGAGCGGCTCGGCATCGGCAACTTGGGCAAACGGCACATCCGCCAGCTGTCCGGCGGACAGCAGCAGCGGGTTTTCCTGGCGCGGGCGCTGGTGAGCAGCCCGGAGTTGCTGCTGCTGGACGAACCCACTGCCGGCGTGGACGTGAAAACCCGCGACGACGTGATGCACCTGCTGCACGATCTCAACCATGCCGGCGTAACCATCATCATGTCCACCCACGAAATCAACACGGTGGCGGTGCATCTGCCGCGGATCGTCTGCCTCAACGGTTCCATAGTGGCGGATGGGCCGCCCAACCGGGTGATATCTCCCCACATCCTTTGGGAAGTGTACGGCGCGGAGATGCCGGTTATCCAGTATCACGGGATGCCCATGGTCGCCGAGAGCGCGCACTTCTGGATCGACCGCAACGGCGGCGAACCCCTGGCAACCGTGCCGGACGACAGCCACCGTGAACCCATCCTCTCACACACTCACCCCACGGGCGACAACGTGCCAGCCCACCACCATCACCAGGACGCCAGCGATTAGGCTATCCCAATCATTCCCTCCCACTCCACGACGTCATTCCGGCGAAAGCCGGAATCCAGAAACCTCTGCACCGCAGAACGCTGGATTCCCGCTTTCGCGGGAATGACGGTATAAGGTTGGGAATGACAGGTGTAGAGTAAAAGATGCTGCTGGAACCCTTTGAGTTCGGTTTCTTCGTGCGGGCGATCATCGCGGCCAGCCTGGTCGGCGGCCTGTGCGCTCTCATGGGCGTGTACATCGTGCTGCGCGGCATGGCTTACATCGGGCACGGGCTATCCCACGCCGTTTTCGGAGGCGCCGTCGTCAGCGCCATCATGTCGATCAACTTCTTCATCGGCGCGACGGTTTGGGGTTTCCTGTCGGCGCTGCTGATCGCGTGGACCACTCGCAAGAACCCCATCGGCTCCGACGCCGCCATCGGGATCATCACCACCGCCAGTTTCGCCCTGGGCATTGCCATCGTAAGCCGCAGCCCCGGCGCCACCAAAAACTTCGAGGCTTCGCTGTGGGGGAGCGTGCTGGCCGTTGACCGAGAGGACCTGATCGCCATCGCCGTTGCCGCCGGATTGATCTCCTTGATTTTCTTCGTGGCCTACAAGCTATTTCTCTTCGCCACCTTCGACCCCGATGTCGCCCAGTTCTACGGAGTTCCCACAGGCTGGGTTGACACGCTGTTTTCCCTCATGCTGGCTGGCACCGTGGTAGTTTCCATGCAGGTGCTCGGCGTTACGATGATAGCCGCCGCTGTGGTGATCCCGCCCATCGTCGCGCGCCTGCTGACCAACAGCTTCCGAGTTATGGTCATGCTGTCCACCGCGCTAGGAGTAATCTGCTCCGTGCTGGGTATCTACATAAGCTACTTCGTTGATGTATCATCGGGAGCCAGCGTAGTGCTGCTTTCGTCAGCGTTATTTGTGGCAGTATTGGCCTGGTCCAAAATTCGCAGCAACTGGTTCCCCGGCTCCGAAGGCGGCATCTCGCGGCTGCCCCGGGAGTCCGGCGGAACGTTCGAGTAGCCTCCAACCCAACAAAAGTAATTTCGTCATACCGGCTTTCGCCGGTATCCAATAATTGCAACGATCAAGACATAGCAACTACTCTGGATTCCCGCGTAGGCGGGAATGACGAGGAATCGAAACGGCCACAGGAGGTCGCTATGGCGCACGCTCATCATCATCACGCCGCCCCTTCGGTAACGGAGGGCCGCACCGGATTCCGACGCGGCGCGGCATTTGTCATCGGCGGCCTGTCCAGCGGGCATGGCGTGTTTCACTCCATCGCCCAGAGCTTCATAGTCGTCCTGCCGGAGGTGCGTGACCTGCTGCTGGGCGGCAGCGTCATCGCCGCCACCAGCCTCCAAACCACCCGCGAGATCGCCTCTGGCGTGGTCGCGTTGCCCGGCGGAGTGCTCACCGACGCCCTGCGCCGTTACTGGGGCTGGGTGATGGCGGTGTGCATGGCCATGTTCGGAGTGGGCTGGCTGCTGATGGCCTCGGCCGGCTGGCAGGTACCTGGCGCCACATGGGTATCATCGCCTTCCGCCACGTCCCTCAATCCCGCGGGTTACGCTCTGCTGGTCATCGGCATGGCGGTGGTGGCAATCGCCGCATCAGTCTGGCACCTACCAGCCATGGCGGCGTTGTCATCCCACTTCACCCACCGGCGAGGCTCCGTGCTGTCGTTGCACGGCGTGGGCGGCAATATCGGAGATGTGATCGGCCCGGTCCTCACCGGAGCCTTGCTCGCCGTGCTGGCGTGGCAGGCCATCATCACCATCTATGCCGCCGTGCCCATTTTCCTGGCCTTCCTGGTCTTCTGGGCCTTCCGCGACATCGGGCATCGCGCCCAGGCTGCGGTGGAGGAACGCGCCGTCAGCACCATGCAGACCCAGCTTGCCGAGACCAAGCTGCTGGTACGCAATCCCCGCGTCTGGGGGATTACGGTGGTAGCGGGCTTGCGCGGCATGGCCTACATCGGGTTCATCACAGTTCTGCCCCTGTACCTGGTTGACGAGCTAGGGTTGGGCAGCACGCTCACCGAGCACCGCAGCTTTGAGAACCTGTTCATTCGCGGGTCTCTCGTCGGCCTGCTGGTGTTGGTGGGCATATTCGCCAGCCCGGTGATGGGCTATCTGTCTGACCGGCTGAACCGCAAAATCGTGCTGATACCGGGGATGCTCTTCCTGGCCGTTGTCACGCTGCTGATGGCCCCCTTGGGTTCCAACCTGGCGGTAATGACCATCCTGCTCGCCCTGCTGGGGCTGTTCCTGTACAGCGACCAACCGATTCTGACGGCCGCGGCCATGGACATCGTGCGGGAAGGAACCGCCGCCACGACGCTGGGCCTGCTTTCCACGTCGCGGTTCATCCTCAGCGCCGCGTCCCCGATCATCGCCGGGTGGCTCTACGTCATCAATTACGACTACCTCTTCTACTACACCGGCGCCCTGTACCTGGTTGCCGCGGCGCTGTTGGCCGTGATCCGGCTGCCGCAAGCGGCTCCCGAACCCGACCATCACGACGGTCACGGCCATGGACACTATGATGACCATGGACACGGTGGCGGGCATGGAGATCACGGTGGCCATCACGACGACCATGGCCACGGTGGACACGACGACCACGGGCACGGCGACCATGGTCACCGGCATCACTAGGCCCTTTGACACTTCCCGTCATTCCCGCGGAAGCGGGAATCCAGAGAGCGCTATATCAAGTTGACGTTGCTGTTACAGAAGTTTTCTGGGTTCCTGCTTGCGCAGGAACGACGGTGTGATTGGCACAAATGTAGGGGCGGGTTTGAAACCCGCCCCTACGCCGTCAGGAGTCGGTTCCGAAACGAAGCTAGTCTTCGTTCTGCTGTGTTTGGCTGCCCTTCACCGTGATGGTGATGTGGGACATGGCCGTTTCGCGGGAGCCGTGCCAGTGGTCTTCGCCGGCCGGAATGATGGCGACGTCGCCCTCGTTGACCGTAACTTCCTCGTCGCGGGTGGCAACAATGCCGGTGCCCTCGGTGACGATGAGAATCTGGTCGCCGCTGTGGGTATGAAACTTGTTGCGCACGCCGGCGCCGAAGTGGACGATGCCGAAGTTGAAGTTGTTACTGTCGTCGGGATCCAGAATCGCCTGCCGGCCCACCGGCCCGGTGAACAGGGGCGCGGTGCCTTCAGTCCGTTCCACATCCGACATCTTTACGATTTTCATTGCAGCAGTGTACCTCCGGATAGTTTTGCGATGGGTGGTTTGACGATTCAATCATACCCGCCGCCGCTTAGCCCGTCCAGTAAAGAGATCCCTCGCGCCAGTCCGGCCGTGGTTCGACAGGCTCACTATGAGCGGACGGAGCGAGGGTGCTTTCGTTGACACTGTTACCCTCGGCTCGTACACTGCAACGGCAGTATTCGCGCCGCTTTCCCCCAGGAGGTATTCCGATGAGTTTTGACCTATACGAAAAGGGAATGAAAGTCGAAGCCGTCGCCGACTTCGAGGTTCGCGAAGTCATGGCCTCCCCGGTCGGCTCTTCCGTGCGCAGCATCACCACCGGCGACGTTGGCGAGGTGCGAGAGAAGCGCACCATCGGCCCCGCCACCTGGCTCATCGTATATTTCGACAGCGTAAAGCGCCAGATCAACGTTGACGAGACCAATATCGACAACATCAAACCCGCCGAATAACGCCGGAGAATCGTTCATGCCAAGCAACCCCATCGCCCAGGTCAATACCCTTGCCTTTGATATGTTCGGCACGGTGTTGGATCTGGGCGGAAGTCTGGCCGGCCCGGCGGGACAATTCCTGAAAGACCACGGTTCCGACCTGTCCGGCGCAGCGTTCTGGGCCGACTGGCGTGGCCGGCAACGCATCGAACAATACCAGGACAACCTGTTCATGCTGGGTCATAGCGGCTACCTGGAAACCTGCCGCCGTTCTTTCATGTACTGCCTGCGCATGAACAAGGTGGATTTCACTTACGATGACGTGGCGAAGTTCATGGTCGTGTACAATGATTTGCGTCCCTATGATGACGCGGTGACCGGCCTGCGGCGACTGGCCGACAGCGGACGCTTCCGCCTGGTAGCCCTTTCCAACGGCGAGCAGACCTACCTGGAAAAACTGGTGCGGGACAACATCGGCATCCCCTTTGACGACGTCATATCCGTGGAAAAAGCCGGTTCATTCAAACCCCACCCGTCGGTGTACCGCACCGCAGCGCGCATCCTAGGCAAATCTCCCGACGAGATTCTGATGGTCGCCGCCCACTCTTTCGACATCACCGGCGCCAGAGCCTGCGGTTATCGGGGCGCTTACGTCAACCGCTACGACCTGCCCAACGAGGAATCGCCCTACCTGCCCGATTTCGAAGTTGCGGACTTTCATCAACTGGCCGACCGCCTGTTGTCGCCTGCGGACGTGTCATAGCCGCCATGGCCGCCGCTGCCATTGCTGGCCGGCTCAGCACCTTCTCCGCGTTGCGCCACCGGGACTTCCGGTGGTTCTTTCTGAACATCGGCGTCCAGTCCTTCGGCCAGGGCATCCAGTTTCTCGGCATCGGCTGGTTGATCTTTGACCTCACCGGCGAGAAAACGTCGCTGGGTTTGGCGGTCAGCATTTTCGGTGTCTCCAACCTGTTCTTCACCTTCGTCGGAGGAGTATTGGCCGACCGGGTGGATCGCAAGCTGTTCCTGATATTTTGCGTCATGGGCAATGCGGCGATCACCTTGGCGCTGGCGTTTCTGGCGCTGGCCGGGTTGGCGCAGATCTGGCACGTGTATGTCGTTGTATTCATCCTGGGCGGGCTGATGGCGGTGCAGATGCCGGCCCGCTTCGCCCTGGCTGCGGACCTGGTGCCGCGCGAGGACATGATGAACGCCGTCGCGTTGCACACCTCCGTCGGTCAAATCGGAAACATGGCGGGCCCCCTGGTTGGCGGCTGGGCTATCGACAACATCGATACCTGGGCGGCCATCATGATCAACGGCGCCAGCTACCTGGTGGGCATCTTCTTCCTGTTGATGGTGGCAAAGCCGCCCACCACAACCCGGCGCAATTCGTCGCCCATCTCCGACCTCATCGGCGGCTTCTCCCACGCCATCAGGACACCGATGGCTGCCGTGTTGATCCTCATGTCGGCATCCTTCGGGTTCTTTGGCATGGCGTACATGCAGGTGGTGGTCGGTTTCACCCAAGAATTTCTCAAGCTGAACGGCACCCAGACCGGGATATTTATGATGGCGCGCGGCGGGGGCGCGTTCCTCGGGTCGATGGTCGTTGCCAGTTGGGGAGACCGGAAGCGCAAGGGGCTGTTGATGTACGTGGAAGTCACCCTGTGCTGTGTCGGGCTGATGGTGATGGCGTGGACGCCGTGGTTCTGGGCTGGGTGCGTTCTGGTAGCCATGGTCGGCTCCACCAGCATTGGAGGTTTCTGGCCGGTGTCCAGTTCCCTGATGCAGCTGACCACCGCGCCGGAGATGCGCGGGCGCATGATGGCGATGATGCAGTTGGCCCCGGTGTTCCACTTTCTGGGGGCGTGGCCGCTCACCTGGCTGGCGCAGATCTGGGGTTGGTCCATCGCCATCACCAGCGGCGCGGCGGTGCTGCTGGTGATTTCCGTCGGCGGGTGGCTGTACCGCCCGATGGTGCGCCGGATGGATGAGATTTAGCGCCGCCACCGATGACATACCCACGTTGCCGGTGAACACATATCTGTTCCATACTCCGCCCACACCGCAACCGGCAGTGCAAGTATGGAAACGATTACGTTAGCAGTAATGACGCTGGCTCAAGAAGTTGGCGAAGTCAAGGGTTTGGTTCAGGCCCTTCACCAGCGCGTGGACCTGGTGATGCGCCACCGCCATCAACCCGATACTGGGCAAGTAATCCTCACGCCCGAAGAGGTTGCAGCCGACTAGCGCCGAATTATTGCCCGCTGGCCTCAACTATCGTATATTACCGCCAACAGGCGCCCATCTTTTTGCGAAAGGAGCAGCAAAATGGTTAAACCCAAGCAAGTCGGCCATCTGGTAATCAACGTCTCGGACGTCGCAGCGTCCACCAAGTTCTACACCGAGATTCTCGGATTCGAGATCGCGGTGTCGCGCCCCACTGCCACGTTCCTGACCTGCGGCGAGATTCACCACGACCTGGCCCTGTTTCAGGCGTCCGATGATTCCCCCGCCACGCGCAAGGGCAACATCGGCCTCAACCACTTCGCCGTGCAGGTGGAGGACTTCGACTCCCTCCGCGACCTGTACCACAGCCTGATCGAAAACGACATCAAGGTTGACCGTACCACCGACCACGGCATGACCGGCAGCGTTTACTTTGAGGACCCGGACGGGAACGGCATCGAGTTCTACTACGACAAGTTCGATACCCCCGAAGAGGGCCTCGCCGAAATGCGTCGCGAGGGTCGCGAGAACACGGTGTTGGTTATCGACTAGCTCGCGACGTCCAAACTACCAGCGCACGTAGGGGCGGGTTTGAAACCCGCCCCTACATCGTTTCGCAATGCTGCCAGGGGATCAACGCGCCCCGGCCAGGCCGTCGTCATCCTCGCCAGGCAGGTCGAATTGCCCCAGGATGTCGGCGAGGGTTCCCTCGATGCCGGGCGGCAGTTCGACGGGTTCCTCGAAGGGCATGAAGTTGTGCTCTCCCCGCACTCGCTCGATGTAACGCCGGGCCTCATCATTCCTTTGCGCCACCCTATCAAGCGATTCCTGGAGCCGTTCGGCCTCTTCCTCATACCGTGGCCTGAGATCCGACAGATCGATGTCCAGAGAGTACAACGCACGGAGCCGGCGCATGATGTCGTAGAAGGCGCGGTGGTCAGTGGTGATACCCAGCTGGCCGCCGCTGCCGCCGCTGAACGGGAACATCGGGGCCATGGCGCCCACTCGCACCATCTCCACGTCGGGATGCTGGTAGTGGGCCAAGCTCACCATAGCCATCCCGATAGTCGGTCCCTGCCTCTGCTGGGACCCGTAGCTGGAAAACAGCATACCGTGCTGGCGCAACTCGTCGGCCATTGCCGCTTTGCTGTACACGCACGAAATCCGCCGTTCCTGCTCTGGCGGCGCGGGCCCGTTGTAACCTTCCACCGCCGCGATTTTGGGGTTGCCCAGCGCCGACACTGCTTCAAAGAAGGCTTGGCCATACAAGTCAATCCGGTACCACGGCTCGATACCTAAGAATATCACCAGACCATCACCGGCGTCCCAGAACCCGTTGTCCCACTGCATGGGACGGCTGGGCAAGCCCTCGTTGAACGCGGCGCGGGGCCGGTACAGGTCGTGAGTGCCGGCCACCTGGAACGGGAAACACATCCGGGAAATTTCGTCGGTCATCTGCCCGATGCGCCGCGCCGACAGTTTGTCGATCAACCAGCGCGGCATTCCGCTGGATATGTTGCCGCCGTCAGACCACTGACGGCGCCAGCCGGCTATGATCACCCGGGTTTCGGGCAACTCGTCCAACGCTATCAGTGGTTCTGCCATTTTCCTTCAGTCCTCGCGCTTGGCGTGGTTAGATCAGTTGGGCCGGCGTGAAGATGCCCTCCATGTCGCCCTCAGTGGCGGGAGTCTTCGCCGGCTGGTTCAGGTTGGTGTCCATGAACCAGTACACCTGCTTGAGGTGGTGCGTGCTGTGGCTGAGGATGATGTTGAGCAGTTCCAGCACGGTGACCTCACCGCCGTAGTGGGCCGGCACCACCCGGTCGAATCCCTCGGTATCGCCGCTGTTGAGGAAGGCAACGAGATCGTCAGCGACGCCGCAGGCATAGTCGGCAATCTCCTGCGGTTTCTGGAGGTGCGCCAGGCTCTCGCGACAGGCCCGCATATCATCGGAGCTCATAGATCCCCGGGTGCGGCTAGTGTAGGCCAGTTCCGGGAACGACACGATATGCACCAACGTGTCGCGGAGCATCTCGGGCCGCCACTGCACCGGCTGGGACAGCTGCTCTTCGGAAAGCTCCAGCGTGGCGCGGACGGCGGCTTCCAGGATCACGCGGTACTTGTCGCCCAGCCAGGCCGTTTTGCCTGACAGGTCGATGGGAGCGTCCTCCAAGCCCAGCGCCGGGATCAGCTTCTTGGGGTAGTACCCGATGATCACTTCCGTGCCGTCGATGATGGTCACGGGCGCGGAGAGTACGCCCCGGGACTTCAGGTCTTCGCGGGCCGCCTCGTCGGTCAGCAGGTCATGGTGTTCATACTGAACACCGTTGGACGCGAGGAATTCCTCCAGCGTCCGACAGCTGAATCAACCAGGGTTGGTGTAAACGTGGACTTCTCGTACTGCGGTTGTCATTTTCCTCTCCTACTCTGGATTCCCGCTTTCGCGGGAATGACGGATAAAATACGATTGCCTTGCTTCTATTCGCCGGCGCGGATCCAGTCGGCCTTGCGCTCGGCGATCATTATAGTCGTGCAGTTGGTGTTGGCGCGTATGCAGTCGGGCATCACTGATGCGTCGGCGATGTGAAGGCCCTCGAGGCCGTACACCCGGCAGTGCTGGTCAACCACGGCCATCGGGTCGTCGGGCGTACCGATCTTGCAGGTACCGGAGATGTGCTGCGAAGTGCTGACGGTGCGCTTCAGCCAATCGTTCAGCGCCTCGTCGCTCTCCAGGTCTGCCGGAAGCGGGTCGAGCAATTCGTCGGCCACGTCCCGGTAGTGGTCGCTGTCCAGCAGGTTCACGCAGAGTCGCACGGCCTCGCGCATCCGCGAAAGGTCAAACTCCTCTTGGAAGTAGTTGTAGTTCAGGGCCACCTGCTCATTGGGGTCGGTGCTGGCCAGTTGCAGGTGTCCGGAACCCACGGCCAGCTCCAGGATGCAAGTGAACCGTATGCCCTCGGCTTCCAGCGGATCGCCGGCGATGGGCGACGAGAATGAGGACTGCATGATCTGGATGTCGTTCCGAAGGTGGCTGCCCGTGGCGGTGTACCGCAGCGCGACCTGGGATCGTGGCGCCGACGGGTCTAGCGGGAAGTCGTCCTTCACTTTCACCGGCACGCGGATGTTGGGATGGTCGCGGAGGTTCTGACCAACGCCGGGCAGTTCATGCACCACCGGAATGCCCATCTCGCGCAGGTGGTCGGCCGGGCCGACGCCAGACAGCAGCAGCAGCTGCGGCGATCCGATGGATCCCGAACTAAGGATGATGTCGTCGCCCTCGACGGTGAACACCTCGCCGCCGCTCTCAACCTCGACGCCCACGGCCCGGTTGCCCTCGAAAACGATACGGCGGCAGGTGACGTTAGCGCGGATGGTCAGGTTCAGTCGGTGCCGCGCCTCCCGCAGGTACGTGATGGACGTGCTCATGCGGACGCCGTTGGGGTTGTTCATGGGGATGGGGCCCACGCCGCCCGAATCGGGATGGTTCATATCAGGGTCGTCGGGATAGCCCTCGGCGCGACAAGCATTCCAGAAGGCCACCTGCGCCGGCAACCAGTCCTCCCGACGATGCCGGCGCACCGGTATCGGCCCAGTGTTGCCGTGGAAGTCGTCGGTGATGTCAGTGTCGGTTTCCAGTTTGCGGAAGTAAGGCAGACAGTTGGTGAACCCCCACTCGTCGTTACCCAGCGCTGCCCAGGCGTCGTAGTCCTCCGGCACGCCTCGCAGCAGCACCTGGCCGTTGATGGCCGAGGAACCCCCCACCACCCGGCCACGGGGCACGGGCATGGGGTTGGCCTGCCCGGGGTTTTGCGCCCAGAAGGTCCAGTTGTGCGGCGCGTTGACCGCCGAAGCAGTCTGGTCGTAGCCGTACTTCAGGTCGTCGGGATACAGTTCAAAATCGGGGTAGTCCGGCCCGGCTTCCAGCAGCAGCACCGAGCGGTCCGGATCCTCGGTCAGGCGGGCCGCCATCGTGCAGCCGGCAGACCCGGCGCCGATGATAATTACGTCATACTTCATTCGGTTACGCCTCCTGATAGACGCCTAGGTGTTTTCGCTTTGGTGGGAATTATCGTCACTAACAGAGTCGCCGGCAAGGGGCGCGGGCGGTTTCCAAACGCCGTTGTTTTTGGCCTCCACACGCTGGCGGACTTCGGCCAACTTTTCCTCGCTCCAGGTCGCCATGGTGTTGCGGGCCATTTGGCGGGCGCGTTCCATTTCTTCCTCAAGGTTGGGCACAGAACGCCATTCGCCACGCTCCAGGGAACGCAACATATCCAACTCTTCTTCATCTTCAACGCCGTCATCGTCGTTGAAAGGCCAAGGTACATCGAAAGGCCACAACTCAGCCAGTTCCTCTTGGGAAAATGGAGGTTCCCGGTTTTCGTTGTCCGTGGTGGTCATCGTTTCGCCCCCGCTATCGTAGATAATCTCTAAATGCCCTGCGACTGGGATACAAGGTCCTCAGAAAGACGCCCGATTCCGTCCGGTCGAAAGGAACTTGATACACGTAATCCCTCATGCGAACGATATAAATTTGCTGTCCTGGATAACGTTCCTGATTGGGATGGTCAATTGTATCCAGTAAGCCACCGTGTTCAATGCTGTACACCACGTCGGCAAAAGAAACTCTGCGCGTTCGTCGCAACAGTTCGTCCTTGCTCGGGTCCCAATCGTAATCAGGCATTACCGTACTGTACCACAGCGCTGCGGGGCCAAACATAATTTCCCAACACCGCGCGTTTGCGCTATACTGCCGCCAATTCGCGCCCAGGGCCGGCAGCGCCTCTTGCGGTTCCATAAACCGCCGCTGCGTCGTGTGCGCTTGATGTAATCCGTCACCAAGAGAGGAGATTAGCCATGCAGTTCGGCCTGCTTTACGAATGCCAGCGCCCGTTCCAGGGCACTGAGATCGATTGGAACGCCCTTTACAAGGAAACATTGGAACAGTGCGAGCTGGCCGACCAGGTGGGATTTGACAACCTCTGGTTCGTGGAACACCACTTCCTCACCGGCTTCTCCGGCTCGCCCTCCCAGGACGCCATGTTCGGCGCGTTGAGCCGTATCACCAAGAACATCCGCATCGGCTACGGCGTCTGCATCTTGCCCTACCACCATCCGGTGCGCGTGGCCGAGCGTGTCGCCCTGCTGGACCAGCTCACCGACGGGCGCATCGAGGTCGGCACCGGCCGCTCCAACGCCTACGAGCAGACCGGCCTGGGCGTTGACCCTCGCGACACCCGCAGTCTGTGGAACGAATCCATCAACATGCTGCCCAAGATATGGACTTCCGACGAGTACGAGTACGAGGGAGAGCACTGGAGTGTCCCCAAGCGCCGCGTGCTGCCCAAGCCTTTCCAGCAGCCACACCCGCGCATGTACCTGGCCTGCACCTCCGAGGACAGTTTCCGCCTGGCCGCGCAGAAGGGCATCGGCGTGTTGTCCTCCGCTTCCTACGCCGTGGAAGTTCTGAAGGAAAAGGTACAAATCTACCGCGACGCCCTCAAGGACTGCGAACCGGTCGGCGAGTTCATCACTGAGTTCTGGGGCAACAACGTCCACGGCTTCTGCGACGACGATGACGACTATGCCAAGGAACTGGCCGCCGAATCCATGAAGACCTTCTTCGGCCCCGACAAGCCCTATATCGCCGGCCGCATCGGAGCCTACGAGGAGCTGCTGGAAGCCTGGGGCGGTGTGCCGGACCATTTGACCGCCGACTTCAGCCGCTGGCTCCGCCAGTCCGACGAGGAACACCAACAGCTGGCCCAGGATGTCGGCCTGTCGCTGGACGCCGGCCCCGGCGCAGCCCGCGCAGCTATTGCCCAGTTAGACGGCAAGACTCTGTCCGATCGCGGCGTCATCATCGCCGGCAACCCCGAGTCCTGCATCAAGACCTGCCAGATGTACGAGGATATTGGCGTGGACCAGGTCATGCTCATCATGCAGACAGAAACCATCCCCCACGAAAAGGTAATGGCCTCCATCGAGAAATTCGGCAAGGAAGTCATTCCGGCCTTCCGAAACGGCAACGGCTCCAAGTAACCGCCGTTACAATTCTCAGGCTCCCGTAGGGGCGAATAATTATTCGCCCCTACATTTCTGGCGACTGCTTTACGACGATGATGAACACTTCACCCGACAAACCACCCGTCAAATTCAACGTCCGCGTCAACCAGTACCGCTACTCCTACGAGGATTTGCAGCGCATCTGGCTGGAAGCGGATCGCCTGGGCTACTACTCGGCCAGCGTGTTCGACCTGCTCAACACCGACGCCCTGGAATGCTGGACCACACTTACCGCGTTGCTGGCCCAGACTCAACGGATCCGCGCACTGCCGATGGTGCTGGCCAACCCTTACCGCCATCCTGCTCTCCTCGCCAAGATGGCCGCGACCCTGGACGTCATCAGCGGAGGGCGTGTCACCATCGGCATCGGAGCGGGCGGCAGTCGGAGCGACACCCGGTCCAGCGGTCTTGAGTTTCCTTCCACCAGCGAACGGTGCGAGATGCTGGAGGAGTCGGTACATTTCATCCGCCGCCTGTGGACTGAATCGTCCGTAACATTCAACGGACGATATTACAACATCGACGGCGCGACCATCCAACCCAAACCCATTCAGCAGCCCACGCCTCCCATATTCGTCGGGGGCCACGGCCCGCTCTATGTCATGCCTACCATTGGGCGCATCGCCGACATCGCCAACGTGGGCAACAACGACACGGTGAACGATCATCTCATGCATCAGAGCATCGTCTTTCGCGCCGCCGCAGAAGCCGGCCGGGACCCGTCCGCCATCGAGTGGACCCACAACGCCGACTGCGTCATCGCGCCTACCCAACGGGAATACGACGCGCTGGTGGCGCGACTCGCCGGAGAGGCCGGCGTGACTGCCTACGAGTACCAATCCCAACGATTGGAGAACACCTTATCCGGAACTCCGGAGCAGGTCGCCGACCGCATCAACGAATACGTTGAATTCGGCATCCGCTATTTCTGCATCGTCTTCTCGTATCCTACGCCTTCCGAAACCCTCGCCCTGTTCGCCGATGAGGTGATGGCGAAGTTCAACAACTGATCGCCGGCTCCTCAGCGCGCTGTGCCGGCGACAATCGGGGCTGGCCCAGCATCACGTATAAGCCGGCGCCAACCAGGCTCACTATGGCGGCTGCCATGAAAATTGAGATGTACACGCCGGCCGCCGCGTCGAGGTAGCTGAGGTAGCCAGAGGAAGGCAGCGCGGCGGACGACGCTACGAATGTAATGATGAATGTCATTACCGTGAGCATTCCAAAACTGCGCCGGCCAAAATAGATTCCCACCGCGGCGATGGTCGGCGCAGTTCCCATTCCCGATGCCAAGCCCCGCAAAACCGCCACTTCCAACAACCCAAGCTCAAGCCCGGGCAACAACACGGCCATACCCACCGCTTGGGCAACCGCCGCTCCGGACAATACCCACCTGACGGGGAACCGATAGCTCGCTAATCCGCCAGCCAGTATGCCCGCCACCGACGCATAATCTTGGAACATTCCGATCCTGTCGATGGCTTCGAATGTGGCGTCACCACGTGAGATAATCTGCCATTGGTAAACGGCGCCTATCGACTCTGCGCTAGCCACACAACAACCGGCGGCGATAAGTAACCACAATTGACGCGACCGCACGGCTTCCCGCCATGAGTAGTTCGGGATGCTCGCCGCCGGCGCCGGAGTCAGGCCATCGGGATGCTCTCCCCAATCCTCCGGTCGATCGCGCAGGGCCCGAACCAACGGCAACGCCGCCGCTAATATCGCCGCGCCACATACTACTGTCAGCAACCGCCAGTCCACGACCACCTGCGGCAGGGTCAGCAGGGTCAGCAATGGACCAATTATCTTTGCGCCGATTGCCGCTCCGAAGAGCATCAGCGCCACGGCCAATGCCAACCGGTCGCGAAACCAATTGTTCAGCGCCGTTACCGCCGGAACATAGGCACCTATCATCCCCAGGGCGCCCAGGCCGGCGACTGCGACCTCGAGGACGCCCGGAACTGGAATCACCGCCAATAGCGCGACCAGTCCTGCCAAGGGCAATCCAATCTGCGCCATCTTTCTCGGCCCCAAGCGGTCGGCCCCCCAGCCTGCAAACCACAGGGATGCCAACCCGCCAAGCGCGTAAGCCGCAATGACCAATGGGACCCAGGGCGGCCCGATCCCCTCACCTTGGTAGGTCCGGCTGCCCCACACTGGTCCAATCAACCCATCGCCGATTTCGCGACCCACGAGGATTATGAGGAATCCTATGACGACCAGCCGCCAGCCGTAGAACACTCCACCGGTGCTATGGCTGCGGGTCAACTCCGAGAGCCACCACATCACTCCCGGCCGGCCGTATCCCTCGACCGGTTCCATCAACCGCAACCCCCGATCAATCGTCCGCTCCCGCGCCCCGCGTTACCAGCCGCCGCACGTCAGCCTGCCGTCGCTGCGACGGCGACAGCTGCGGGTTGCCCAGCACCAGGAACATGAACGAGCCGATCGCGCTGACGATGGCTATGGTGGCGAACGGCAGCGTGTAGGTTCCCGTAATACTGTCCCGCATCCACGCGATGTACGGAACCACCACGATGAACATTATGTTCATGGGAATCATCGAGATGCCGGTGATACGGGCGAAGCTACTCCGGCCGAAGTACACGCCGCGTATCGAGGTGGTCAGCGGCGTGCGTCCGCCGAACCCGATACCCATCAGTATGCCGAACAAGAAGAACAGAGGCAGCGTTTCCGCGAACAGCAGCACGACGATGGCGATGGATTGCAGGAACGAAAAGCCCCATATCGCAATCCGTATGGGTATGCGGTCGCCTACCATGCCGCCGATCACCATGAACGCCGTGGACACCGCCGTTTGCACCGAGATTACCAGGCCAACCTCCACCAGGGTGAGGCCCTTCTCCACCATCACCAGGCCCAGGTACGTCATCACGCTGATGATAATGATCGACGAACTGGCATGGCCCATGGTGATCAGCCAGAAGGCGCGCGTCCGTATCGCCTCCTGCCACGAGTAGTCCGGCGCAGTTGTGCCGCCGTTGGTGGACTGCTGGGGCCCGGTCTGGGTCACTGTGTCAGGGTCAATGCCGTCCGGGTGCTGGCCGTAGTCTTCGGGACGGTTACGCACTAGCATCGCCAGCGGCACTGACGCCACCAATCCCACGCAACCAACCACCAGCGCCGTGTTCTGCCAACCCAGGCGTCCCGGTATCTCCGTGGCCGTCCTGGCGTCCCAGCCCATGGCCCACGCCATCAGGGGCACTATCACCACGCCGCCCAGTCCGAAACCCAGCATGGGTATCGACATGGCCGTGGATCGTCTGGCACGGAACCAGTTGTTCAGCGCCGTGTTGGCCGGGAGCCACGATCCCAATCCCGCCCCCAGGCTCACGATCACAAAGGACAGGTAGAACATCCAGAGGTTCGCCGTCCTGCTGAACAGGATGAAACCGGCGGCAAAGATCAACAGCCCGATGACCACCATCTTGCGCGGGCCAAGCTTGTCCACGCCCCAACCGGCGATTGGCCCCATTACCGTCCCTTCCACGCGGGTCAGCGTGAAGGCCCACGAGAGTTGCGTCGTCGTCCAGCCAAAATTCTGTTGCAGGATCGGCATCCACAGTGAAAGCGCCTGGAACAGCGGGACCGTCCCGATGACCATGATCACCGCGCCGATGACGGCCAGCCACCACCCGTAAAACATGCCTCGCACCAACCGCACCGGGTGGGCAAGTTCACGCGCTTGCAACAACAGGGAACTCCCTCAGGCCGCGATAATCGCCGTGCAATGCGACGATTTCGGCAAACATCGCGGGATATTATACTCCACCCGGTTTTGTATCCGTGTTTCAAAAATATTGCGCTGGATTGGCAACTCCCGGCGGCCAACGCTATAATACTCGGCAATCTTTGCTCATAAGGGGGCATTACGTGACTACCAACGGCACCACCAATGGCCAGGCTTCCTTCAACGCCGACGAACTGCAAGTGTTCTTCCGCGGCCAGTTCGTTCCGGTAAGCGAGGCCAAAGTAAGCGTAATGACCCACGCTCTGCACTACGGAACCGGCGTATTCGAGGGCATCCGCGGCAACTGGAATGCCGAGCAGGAAGCGATCAACATCTTCCGCATGCGCGAGCACTACGTCCGCTTGCTGGACGGGTGCCGCATCCTGATGCTGGACATACCCTACACCGCCGACGAGCTGTGTGACATCACCACCCAGCTGGTCGAGCGCAACCGGCACACCAGCGACATTTACATCCGCCCGCTGGCCTATAAGAGCGAGGAACTGGTCGCCAACCTGAAACTCCAGGAGCTTGCGGCCGACTTCACGCTGATCACCGTTCCCTTCGGGAACTATCTGGGCAGCGACCGACTGCGCTGCTGCACCTCATCCTGGCGCCGCGTTGACGACCCGATGATCCCGGCCCGCATCAAGGCCTGCGGCATTTACGTCAACAGTATCCTGGCCAAGACCGAAGCGACACTCAGTGGCTTCGACGAAGCCATTCTGCTGAATCACGACGGCCACGTGTCCGAGGGTTCCGGCGAGAACCTGTTTATGGTCAAGGACGGTCGCATCTACACGCCGGGGCTGGAGGACAATGCCCTGGGCGGCATCACCCGAGACACGGTGATGCAGCTGGCGCGCACCGAGTTGGGCCTGGACATCGACATGAGGACCATTGACCGCAGCGAGTTGTACCTTGCCGACGAGGTGTTCCTTAGCGGTACCGCCGCCCATCTGACCCCCGTGGTGGAGTTGGACTGCCGGCCCATCGCCGACGGGCAACCCGGCCCGATTACCAGCGAATTGCAGCGCATGTACTTCGACATCGTGGTGGGCAAGAACCCCAAATACCGGCACTGGTGCACCCAGGTAAAGACCGGGAGCCTGGTACCGGCCTGACGGAATGGTGACGCATGCTGTGGCTGCTGGCGTTGTCCGCCGCCGGCGGACTGGGCTACTTGCTGGGCAGCCTGCCGACCGCTTACCTGGTCGCGCAGAGGGTCGGCGGCACGTTCGCTGACATCAGACTGGCGGGCGACGGCAATGCGGGCGCGGCGAACATCGGACACATGCTTGGCTCCCGTTGGGGAGTGCTTGTCGGCACGGTGGACATTGTCAAAGGCGCCGTGCCTGTGCTGTTTTTCAACGTGCTGGCCGGCTCCTGGGATACCGTGTCGGGGCTGGGATTGCTGAGCGGGGCCGCCGCCATCGGCGGACACGTCTGGCCCGTATGGTTGCGGTTCAGAGGAGGTCGGGGCGCGGCCACTGCCGTTGGCGTTACCGGAGCCGTCCTCACCGGGCCGGTTCTGCTGGTAGCCCTGCCCGCCCTGGCGATACTCTGGCGCACCCGCAGCACGACGTTGACGCTGGCCTTCGTCTATGTTTCGTCGATAATCTTGGGGAGAATCTTGTTCGACGTGTCCTGGGGCATCATCTGCTACTGCGTGGGATTATTCATCGTCGTCGGCGCCGTGCATTTCTGGAGTCTCAAATTTCGCAGTCGGCCGGCGGAATCGGTCTCGATCTCCCCTCTCCCTTGATGGGAGAGGGTCAGGGTGAGGGTGATCTTCATCAGAACACCGCCAGGAGGGTAGTGCCGCTGACGATCATCACAATGGCGATGAATTTGGCGGCCAGCGCCTGCGCTCCCAAAGACTCCTGCATCAGGCTCAGCCGACGCCAGCTCAGCAGCGATCCCGCGATGAATACGAACATCGGCCGTGTCGCCAGTATGGCCGACGCTCCCGACACCGGCCCGAACGCGAACGACCAGACGAAGAGTATTATCGCCAGCTGCGGCAGCAGGCCCTCCCCGATCAGGAACGTGGCCAGGGCCGATTTGGAGCGCAGACCCTCATACAGCTTGCGCCAGTTAGACGGTCGGCCATATACGGCGAACACCGGCACCATTCCCAACTCCTGCATCGCGAAAACTTCCCACGGCGTCAAGTCGCTGAGCACAAACTTCGCCAAGAAAAAGGACATTCCCAGGCCGGCTGAACTGGCCACCAGCGCGGTCAGACCAGGCGTGAGGCGGAACAGCCGGCGACCCAACCCTTCTACCGATACCAGAACCGCCCCGCAGACGACCAGCGCGATGGCCACCCACTGCATCGGACCAACTTTTTCGCCCAACACCGTCAGCGCCAGCAGGGCCACCAGGATGGGGTTGGTTTGGCTGATGGCGACGGCCCGCGACGCCTCGCCCAATCTCAGGCCAAGAAACAGGAACAGCAGGCCGGCGCCCAGACACACGCCCGATAGCAATCCGATGCCCACCGCCTGAGGCGGGGCATGGGCCGGCCAACCGACGGCGGCCAGCATCACTACGGCGGCCGCCAGACGGGTCAGGATAGAGCCGGCCCCCAGAACGCCAACGCCGTCCAGGTAGTTATCCAGGAGCCTTTTGTGGGCGATGTTGGCGAAACCCAGCGAGGCCGCGCTGCAAATTGCCAGGAAAATCCACACGGCGCGCAAGATAGCACACTGCCATCGGCGCTGATAGGCGGGCAGCCAAGGCTCCCCCTGCTATAATCCGCGATCATCGTTTCGGGAGGACTCCGTCATGGGCTGGTCGATTCATCATCCAGTAGGTTTGATTCATTACACTCCGGCGGCTTGCCAACGGGGCTACACGCTGTTTTCCACCACGCGGGGCGGCAAGGACGCCTACCTCATCGATATGCGCGGCAACGTCGTACACCGCTGGCATTCCGACGAAGGCATCCACTACGCCTACCTGCTGAACAACGGGAACCTGCTGTGTCGGACCATGCCGCCCAGCGATGCCGGGGGCGTGGAAGCCGTCGGCGGCTCGTCGGCCAGCCTCATTGAACTCGACTGGGACAGCAACGTGGTTTGGGCCTATCGCAACGTAATGCTGCACCACGACTTTGTAAGGCTGCCCAACGGCAACACTTTGGCCCTGCTCTGGGAACCCCTCCCCGACGGTCTGCCGGACCAGGTGCAGGGCGGATACGACGTTGATTTCGCTCCGGGTATGCTGGGCGACCTTGTCCGCGAGATCACTCCCGACGGAGCCACCGTCTGGGAATGGCGCTCCTGGGAACATCTCGACCTGGCCGAGGACATTATCTCCCACATGGAACCACGTCGCGAATGGACCCATCAGAATTGCCTCAACGTCACCGCCGACGGCGATCTCCTCGTCAGCTACCGCCTCACCAGTACCGTGGGCATCGTTGACCGCGCCTCCGGAGCGTTCAAGTGGAAGTGGGGGCCGGGCGAGCTCTACCAGCAGCACCATCCCACCTGGTTGGACAGTGGCCGCGTGCTGATTTTCGACAACGGCAGCCACCGCCGCGGCGCCAGCCATTCCCGCATCGTGGAAGTAGATCCGGAAACCAACGAAATCCACTGGCAGTACCGAGGCTCTCCCGACATTTCCTTCTACAGCTACAACATCAGCAGCGCCGAACGTCAGCCCAACGGCAACACTTTGATCTGCGAGGGTGCCCCGGGCCGCCTGTTCGAGGTAACCCAACGGGGCGAAATCGTCTGGGAGTACATCAACCCCTTCTACGCCTCCAGCGGCGACGGCGCAGAAGCTTCCAACGCCACCTTCCGCTGCCATCGCTACGGCCCGGAACATCCGGCGCTGGCCGGACGGGACCTGGATCCGAGCAGACACTCAGGGTTGAATCGATTGCTACGGTGAAAAGCGCGTCTGGTTCCGGCTCTCACCGACTCACCGTCAAGGCGTAACCACGTACTGAACCTCGGCCAGTTTGCGGCCGCTTTCGTACACCTGGACCTGGTGCCAGCCGAGAGCCCACCGCTCTCCTAAGGGTGGGCCGATTTGCAGCCATTGCTTGCCGCCCTGGTATCCCTCCTGCGCGGTGATGGCGGCGCTGCGGCGGCGAAACGCGAAGCCGTCCTGATACGATTCAACTATTTGCAGGGGAATCTCCACGGGATCTCCCGTTATCCGGTATGAGTATTCCAGGTTGAGATACGCCGGCCCGCTGACGTCCCGCGCGGAGAACTGCGATAGCGGCTGCCCCATTACGGCAGAGCTGACGTAGGATCGGTCAATGCGGCCATTGACGCTGGGCAACGCTGCATCGACGGCCCTGAAATCGAGACGGTTGGTGTCAAATGGTTCCGATCCGTCGTACCAGCGGGCGATGGTTGCAGCAACTGTGTCGCCGTCCGCAGCCGCGCTGAGCGCTGACCTCAAATCATCAACCTCGACCAACGTTCCCGGCAGGTCATCCGTACCGTCCTCGACCATGGAGCGCTGGTACAGATTTCGGAAACCCTGACGGAAGGCGTCATCGCCCAGTCTGCGGTACAGGTCCAGGAATATGCGCTCTCCCAAGGAATAGTTGCACACGAAAGCATTAGACTCGTGAGTGGTATCCAGGAATTCCAGCGCCGCAAGGTTGGTAACGTAGCCGCAAGGGTAGTTGGCGGCGTCGAGGGGCCGGCCGACCCGAGCCAGTTCCGACACTGACGCCATGAGTTCGGCGGCGCCCTCATCGATCCAGTCCACGTTGTTGTTCCAGTAGTAATGGGCAACCTCGTGGGCGATGATATGTCCTGCCGAATCGGCCTCGTGGCTCCCGTCGTCCACGTCGAATTTAGGGCGGATGGTTATACTGACGCCGAAGTTGGTGCCGGCGGACGAACCGGCCACGGCCAACTCGTAGAGCAGCCCCACGTAGTTGACAGGCAGGGGGGCAGCCATGAACTCTTCGCTGTTGCGCACCGCAGTTTCCAGCAGGTCCATGCTGCGGGCGGCGCCGGGACCGGTGCGGATGATCGCCAGCATCACCGCACCCGACAAGGGCAGGTCGATGGCCCGGGATTCGACGGTCACCCGTTCGGAATCAAGCAGGGTGTCAATCAAGGCGGGATTGGTTCTGCCGACTCCGTTGAACGTGGCGACGATCTGAGCCCATTCGTCGGTGATGCCGTCGCGCAGCGTGGGATGCGTCAGTACCTGCCGGAACACCCTGGGGTTGAGGAAGGCCAGTTGTTGCAGCGACCGCAAAGCCGCAACATCCGGAGCATCCAGGGACTCCAGGAAAGGCATGGCGGCAATGCGCAGCGTTCCGTCCGCGTCGGACTGGGCGATAAGAGCAAGGTCTTCGACGGCGGACGTTTCAATGTCCGTAATTGCGTCCGACAACCAGCGCAAAGCTACGACACGCTCCGCAGCATCACCATCCCGCTGCGCGATAATCAGGACGCTCTTGACCGCCGAAATTTCGGCTTCGGCGAGCCCGTCCTGGAGCCAAGGTTTGTTCACGAGAGACCAGAAAATTTCCTGGTGAAACGCCGCCAACTGGGTCAGATGCTCGGCGGTTTCGAGTTCGTCGCTTGTGATGCCATCCGCGATCCACTGCAACTCCTGGATTGTCCTGGCCGATGGTGGCTCAGACTGGAGCAGGTAGTCCGCATTGTCCAATGCTCGAAAATCGGACCCGCCTGCCGGAGGGGAAACTTGTGCGGCAGGTGTCGAGGTTGCGGGCGCCGACCGGGTCGGCGTGGGGATAGGGACCGGCGTTGCAGTGGAAGGCGCACGGTCGCCGCCGTCCGCTTCCAGGGTGGCGTTGACGCTGGCGATGGCGGCCTGGATGGTCGCTTGCGCTTGCACGTTTGCATCCCCGTCGGATTCGGAGCCATTGCAAGCCAACAATGCACCCAACAGCAGCAATAAGAGGAAGCCAAGAGCGAGACGCATAGTTACAGTATAAGGTGGGAGTCGGAGGTGCGCTATAATGCCGACATTAGACCAAAGGATTCAGCAATTTGGGAGATGTAAACATGGGCAAGTTGGATGGCAGAGTAGCGTTGATCACCGGATCGGGCCGCAACATCGGGCGCGCCACGGCTTTGATGATGGCTTCAGAGGGAGCGAACATCGTGGTCAACGCCCGCAGCAACCGGGATGAGGCGGAGGCCACCGCGGCGGCAGTTGAGGAGCTGGGAGTGAAGGCGCTGCCGGTGCTGGCTGATGTGTCGCAGAAAGAGCAGGTGGACGCCATGATCGACGCGGCGATGTCCACTTTCGGCCGTATCGACATACTCATCAACAACGCCGCCATCCGCCCCCACAAACCCTTTACCGAGCTGACCCTGGAAGACTGGGAGCACGTGCGGGGCGTGGTGCTGGACGGTTCCTTCTACACTACGCATGGCGTAATCCAGCAGATGGTGGACAACAACTTCGGGCGCATCGTGTTCATCACGGGCGACGGAGCGTTTCGAGGCACCGCGCAGCGGGCGCACGTGTCGGCAGCCAAGATGGGATTGGTGGGGATGGCGAGGGCACTGGCCTCGGAATTCGCGCCGCACAACATCCGGGTCAACGTGATCGCGCCCGGCAGTATCGATACGTCGCGGGCCAACCCGGAGTGGTATGCCGGTCGCGTCCCAGATTCGTCGGGAATCCCGCTGGGACGGCAGGGCAAGCCCGACGAGATCGCGTCGGCCATCACGTTCCTGTGCACCGACGACGGCGGCTTCGTAACCGGCCAAACGCTGCACGTGAATGGGGGGCAGGGGTATTTCGGGTAGCCTGTTCGGCCTCCTACAGGCTGCGAAGGAAGTCGGCGACCGCAGCGAACGCAGGTGAGGTCCAATCCCAAACCCGCGCTTCTGCGGCTTCACCTACTCGCAAGCCGGGGTTTCGTCGGTCAGTGGATTCGTTCGGTGTGCCAGCGAAAAATCCCGGTTCGGGGCCTGCCGCCAGATAAGTATGCACTTTGGCTTTGGCAAGGCGGTTGGCTGAAATGGGTTCACCCGCCGTTTCGACGCAGTTGATGCAGGCATCAACGCAGGCTCGTTCTTCCGCGTTCTCAATCGAACGCAGACACAGGTTTTCCAATTCGCCGGAATCCTCATCAGGCGGGATAATTAGTACGGCTACCCGCAAGCCATGCTCCGTTGCGGGCGAAACAGGTGAGGTTGGTTTAGGCAGTTTTGCGCGCAGCAGTGCACTGATGACGCTATTGAAAGCAGACTGAGCATTATCATCTGCATCGCGAACGATTCCTAAGGACGAGTACAAACTAAAATGCGGGCTCCTGGTTCGATTTGCCAAATCGTTTCCCAAATTAGACTTACCGTTATAACTTTCAATGGTTATACCGTGGATTGCCAAGTGGTTGGCTAACGCCCCAAATAATCGGCGGTCATCGGCACCTTCCACCAACAGCAATTTCTGAGATCCTGCGGCCATTGTCTGAGATGCCATTATCTGACCTCTTTCTCATATTTCATTGCGTAATCAAATGCTTCTATGTCGTCATACGCTACGCACTCAATGTTGTTTGATTCGTAGTTCCGTTGTAGCCTGAAAAATGCGAAGTCAGAGGCGCTCGGTTGTTCCTTGAAAGCGGAATGGGCTGCATATATACACTCGTAGCTGTGGGTCGTAGCAACGACCTGAACGTCGAATGTACGGGAGAGCAAGTCCAAGTTCTTCCAGACATCTACCAACACGCTGTAGTGCAACCCGTCTTCAATCTCGTCAACAAGGAGCACTCCGTGCTGAGCCCTTAAAAACGACAAACACAAAGCCAGAAGGCGCTTCGTTCCATCTCCCATTACCGACAACGGAAAAAGTCTGCTCGCCCCGATATCTGCGTATATCGAAGGAAAGCCACGGATATCCGCTATAGTAGTCAGGCGTTTGAGTCGAGGCTCAAGCAGCCGGATTGTTTCCTCAATAACGGGTAATGCCCCTTCAATTTCGGCAGAGCCGAAATTGGCGGCCAGAGTGCGACTATTCATCCTGTTTCTGGCATACTCGAAAACGCAACGATGCCCGGGCGACGCAGACAATTTTCTGCTTTCGCGCAACATTGGGCGGAACTTTCCTAGCCTCGACTCGCCGTCCAGCCACGCACTAGTACGTGATGCCGCGCCGTTGTCGTCCAAATAATCGAACGTCAATTCGCTTTCAAAATCGAATTCTTCGACGTCTTCGATTCGTTGGTCTCCGTCATCGGGTTCGGACAAGTCCAATAGCATTTGTTGGGCGCGGTATTGACGTCTGACTTCGAGGATTCTTTGATTAAGCGTTTGGCCGTCCACAGCTTGCACACGAATAGTCAAATCAGTCTGGTATTGCTGAAAAAGGTCCGCGAAAAAAGACCCCCGAGTATAGTCGATAGATTCGCGCCAGTTGGCGATTCTGAGTGCTTGTCGAGGTGCTGTAGCGTAGCTTAGTAACCACAGCGCTTCTAGCAGCGCCGTCTTGCCGGCGTTGTTTTGGCCCGCTATCAGGTTGACGCGGGCCAGGGGTTCGACCGTGAGTTGGTCGAACAGGCGGAAGTTTTCGATGCTGAACGACGTGTACATGATTGCACGCAGAACTTACTCAGGCCGCACCCGTATCGCCCGCAGGTCGTTGGCGATGATCAGCTTCGCTTCGGTCTGTTCCTGGATGTCTTCGGGGGACCAGCCGGGGGCGTATTCTTTCAGGACGAAGCCGGCTTCAGTGATCTCGAACAGGCCCAGGTCGGTGGCCAGCAGCTTCACCACGCCGGGCGCCGTGATGGGCAGGTTGCAGCTCTTGAGGACGCGGGGAGCGCCGTTGCGCTGGTTGTGTTCCATGGCGATGAATACACGCTTGGCGCAGGCCGCCAGGTCCATGGCGCCGCCGATGCCGCCGCCCTTGCGCACTGGGATGCGCCAGTTGGCGAAGTCACCGTTTTCGGAAACCTCGTAGGCACCCATCACCGTGACGTCCACCATACCCTTGCGTATCAGGCCGAAGGAATCGGCGTGGTGGACGATGGCCATGCCGGGCAACGCGACGACGTTCTGGCCGCCGGCATTGACCAGGTGCCTGTCCTCTTCGCCGGCGGGGGCCAACGGGCCGTAGCCGATAACGCCGTTTTCGGAGTGGAAGATGATTTCCTTGTCCGGCTCACACTCAAGGTAGTTAGAGCACAAGGTCGGCATCCCGACGCCCAGGTTCACGATCCAGCCGTCCTGAAACTCCATGGCCAGGCGGTCGCACATGGATTGTCGGGAAAGACGGGGTTTGTCGGCGGTGGTCATTTGTCCACTCCTTTCAGTTTCCCAATGGGTTTATGGGTGCAAGGTGGGGGCGAATGATTATTCGCCCCTACGTAATAGCGGTTCGTCAGTCCCAGATCCCGTTCTCGGGAATCTTCACCAAGCGGTCAACATAGACACCGGGGACGTGAACGCAGTCGGGGTCGATTTCTCCCGGTTCAACGATGCTGTCCTCGACCTCCACAACCGTAATGTCGGCGGCCATGGCCATGATGGGGTTGAAGTTGCGTTGGGTGAGGCGGAATTGCAAGTTGCCGAAGGTGTCGGCGCGGTAGGCGCGGATGAGTGCGAAATCGGCGGGCAGGGGGTATTCCAAAACGTAGGTGCGTCCGTTGATCTCCCGGTGCTCTTTGCCCTCGGCCAACTCGGTTCCCACGCTGGCGGGGGTGTAGAACGCGCCGATGCCGGCGGCGGCGGCGCGCATTCGCTCGGCCAGGGTGCCCTGGGGAACCAGCTCGGCGTCCAATTGATCGTCGTTGTACATCTGTACAAACG
>VXOG01000067.1:175520-196654 GCA_009840165.1 Chloroflexota bacterium | reverse complement strand
GAAGGCACTCATCACTCCTCCCTGTCGAAACAAGCGTTTTCTGGGACAGGCTCAATTGCGAGGAAATGTTGATAATCGAGCCGCCGCCCGCTTCCAGCATGGCCGGAATCGCCGCTCGGGTTCCCAGGAAAACGCCTTTGAGGTTCACATCCATCGTGGCGTCCCAAAGCTCCACCGGCTCCTCATGGATGCGAAAAGGATTGCTGCCGATGCCCGCGTTATTGACCAGCACGTTCAGCTTCCCGTGCGTGGCGACCGCCGCTGCGACCGCGGCCTGCCAATCCGATTCGGAGGTCACGTCCAGTCGATGGTAGTCGCAACATCCACCTTCCGCCCTGATCGACGCTGCCGTCGCCTCGCCCTCGTCGTCGAGGATGTCGCCGATTACTACGGCGGCGCCTTCTGCCGCAAACTTGTGCGCTTCAGACGCGCCCATGCCCCGCGCTCCGCCGCTGATCAGCACCACCTTTCCATCCAGTCGTCCCATGTCCGTCATTCCTCCGCGTTTCGTGCGTTCCATATCCTGCGAAAGTTGAACCGTCCGGGTTCCGTGCTCTGCAGCAAATATAAGTCTGGATTGGACAGTCTTTCCCAGCCTTCGTACCCAAACGTGGCATCCAAAGAGTGCAACACCAGGCTCAACAGGTTCCCGTGCGTTACCACTGCGGGCAGTTGGCAGCCGCTACGCAGCAAATCGTTCAGCCCGGCCCAAGCTCTTTCGGACGCCTCCCTTGCCGATTCCCCTCCGGGGCCGTGCAAGTCCGGGTCGTTGAAAGAATCCCGCAGCACTTCCCGCCAGTTTGCTATCGGCGTTTCAGACAGCGCCCGCTCGTTAAAGCGAGCGTCCACCTGCACATCCAGCCCCAGCGCGCCGGCCAGGGGTTTCGCGGTTTGTCCGGCCCGGCGGTATTCACTTGCGACAACCAGGTCGATGGGCAAGTCGCCCAGGAAGTCCCTCAGTATCTCTGACTGCCGTTCCCCTTGACGAGTCAGGGGGTCTCCGGGATCTTGCCCCTCTGCCTCGCAGTGGCGTATCAGGATGATCCGATTCAATCCCTACCCCCGTAGTCGCCGGCGCTTTTCATAGCGCCGCAAATCAGTTTGACCGGTCCACGCCAACCGTGATGATGTCCACACCGTGATACTTCTGATGCCGTACCGACGATGCGTAATATCGCAGCAGGCGGAACGACACTTCGTTCTCATCCGGGATCGGCGCCAGATCGCTCAGGTAGGTCAGGCGATCCTCCATGTTATCGCCCTCGAGCGCAGTCACGAACTCCATCTCTGCGCCGTTGCCTTCAGCGCGAGCCGAGACTACCAGGCGTCTGGGCTGGCCCGTGGTCACTTCATCCTCTTCCTGCCTCAGGATGACCACCGTTTCTTCTCCGGCGGCCGCCAACCGATCCGTGGAATCTTTGTCCCAACCAGTTCTGGAAGCGAAATCGCGGAGGAAACCGTCCAGCCGGGCCGGAGCGTCGTCGTCAAGCGCGACTTGCAGACGCCGGCGTCGTCTTTGGGAAGCCTCAACAAAGGCCATCATCAGCACCGCCACGATGGCCCCGGCGGTCATCCCGTTGCCGAGCAGAATGCCCAGGAATCCGTCCCCCAGCAGGTTAGGGAATATCACCTTATTTTGGAATCCCACGCCGATCCAGAACGCCAGGCCCACTACCGTAGCCTTGCGGTGGTCGATTCCGTCCCTGATGACTATATTCATGCCCTGGACAAACAGCAGGGTAATCAATACCGCCGCGAAACCGGCAATCACCGGCGCGGGGATGGCGATGAGCAGCGCCGACGCTTTCGGGAAGAACGCAATGATGATGAACACCACGCCGATGGCGACCCCAACTCGCCGCGCAGCAATACCGGTGACTTCGGCCAGGGACACGCTTGACGAATAGGTGGTGTTAGGCATCGTCCCGGCGATGCCGGAAAGCAAATTGCCCACACCGTCAGCGTTGAGCGCCCCCTGCACGACACGAAAATCGGTTGCCTGGCGCCGGCGGCGGGATACTCTCTGTATCGCCACGCCGTCTCCAATGGTTTCAATCGCGCCGACCAGCGTGACCACGATGAACGCTGGCAGGAGCGCCCAGAATTCGACGCCCGGAGTTACATCCCAACCGGGCCACGACCGGAAAGCCACGCCGAACCACGGAGCGTCCACCACGTACTGAAAATCGTACATCCCAAACGGCACGGATACGATACAGCCCACGATAATGCCGATGAGCGGCGACCAGATCCGCAACGTCGGCGGGCCGCGGAGCACCAGCCCGGCCACTACCACCACGGCGACAACCGCCACAATCAGCGCGCCGGTAGGATCAACGTCTTCCGGCACGTCAGTGAGCATGTCGAACAGGATCGGCATCACCGTGGCGGCGATCAGTATAATCACCGTGCCGGTCACCACCGGGGTGAAGATCCGCCGCAACCACGAAAGACGCGCCGCCAAGCCGAACTGGAACAGCGACGACACCACCACCAGGCTCGCCATGAGCGCGGGACCGCCCTCCGTCAGAGCCGCGACGCAGACGGCGATGAACGCCCCGCTGGTGCCCATCATCAAGACGTGGCCCGCGCCGATCCTCCAGACCCGCACGGCTTGCAGGATGGTGGTGATGCCACTGATGAGCAGCGCCGCAAACACCGCCCATTCCAGGCTCTGCTCAGGCTGCCCGGCGATGCGGAACACAATAAGAACACCAAGCACCACCCCGCCGATGATGGTCAACGCCCCCTGGATTCCGGCGCCCAACACTACGGGCAAAGGGGGATGCTCGTCCGGTTCATACCGGATGTTGCTGTTCTGCGAATCTGCCATTATAAATGCTCGGGAAAGTTATGCGTTTCCAGTAGATGGCGCAAGGCAATCGGTTTGCGCCAAAGTGGGCCCGACAGGGTTCGAACCTGTGACCTGCCGATTATGAGTCGGACGCTCTACCACTGAGCTACGGGCCCTAGAATATATTCAGAGTATTCCCCGGCGGCGGAATCGTCAACGACTTTCAGATTCCCAGGCGTTTTCGGTAGTCCGGATCCCATTCGGCCAATTGACCGCGCTCCACCAACTCCTGCGGGTCCAGGGTGGGCGAGGGCTCGCCGTTGACTGGTACAGTGGTTATCACCGTCTCGTCAGCCAATTCGTTGACCTGCTCCACAGGTTTGCCCAGCAGCGTCTCCAATAAATCCCGGTTGTCCTGTCCGAAAGTCGGCGCCGGTCCCCGCACCGTCAGGTCGGTTTTGGACATTCGATACGGCCGGCCCATTATGATCCGCGTTCCCATTCCCCGGTCTTCGGGGTATTGGACTCGCTCCAGGAAGTTGCGGCTGCGGTAGTGGGAGTCGAAATGCACGTCTTTGCCGCTTAAAACGGGGCCGGAGGCGATGCCAACCGCCTGCATCCGGTGCATCAACTCGTACTTGTCATGCTGGCGCGTCCAGGCGGATACGTCAGAGTCGATTTCGTCGTGCCGCTGGTGGCGGCCTTGAACGGTTCCCAGTTGCCCGTCCACCGCCAAATCGGGGCGCTCCATCAACTGGCACAGGGCGCGCCATTGGAGGTTGTCCGCCACCGACAAAGCGATCCACTCGTCTTCGCCGGCCGCCGGGTATGCTCCCTGGGGAGCGCGGTATGGGTGGCGGTTGCCGATGCGCTCGCCCTCCCGGTTGTTCACGATGGCATCCATTAGATATTCCGAAAGGAACATCACCCCGGCCTGGTACATGCCAATATCGATCCACTGGCCGCGTCCCGTCCGGTTGCGGTAGCGCAACGCGGACCCGATGGCGAGCATAGCACTCCAGGTGGAGAGAAAATCGACAAAGGACCTGCCAGCCTTGGAAGGGTCGTCGCCCGGGTACCCGGTTACCCAGCAGTGGCCATGGGTGCCTTCCTGGGTGGTTGCCTGCGCCGGGTAGGACGAGTATGGCCCGTCGCCGTGTCCATACCCAGTGTTGGACACCATGATGATGTCGGGGCGCAGTTTGCGCAGGTTCGGGTAATCAAGTCCCCACCGGCGCATGACCCGCGGCGTGAAGTTTTCCATCACCACGTCGCTGACCATGACCATTTCGCGGAAAATTTCGCGGCCTTCCTCGCGGGACATATCCAGCACCAGGGATCGCTTGCCCCGGTTGAGCAGTTGGTAGGTGGACGGACGGTTCCACCAGTTTTCGCCCGGTTCGTTGTCCGGGAATGTCCCATACAGGCCACCGCCGCGAGTGATGTCCGGCCGGCCCGGGCCTTCAATCTTGATGACTTCGGCGCCCAAATCCGCCAACTGGCCACCGGTGTACGGGAGAGCGAAGACGTAGGTGGAATCCAGGACGCGAATTCCTTCCAGGGGCAGCGGTGGCATGGGTGAATAGCTCCGTTCAGATAACGCCTGTTTGCCGCATCACGGACAGTTGGGGGGTACTGTAGCCCAGGCCATCGACGAAAACCTCGCGATTGTGCTGTCCCAGCGTGGGGGCAGCCATACGCAGGTGGTAACCGTCCGGGGACATCCGAAACAGCTCCGCGGGCACTTTGACTTTTCCGATCACCGGGTGCTCGGTCTCACGATAGAATTCGCGCGAGTCCAGTTGCGGGCATTCGGCCAATTCGGAAGGGGTTTGCACCAAGCCGAAGAGCATGCGCTTTTCCGCAGCCTTCGGAAACAGTTCCCACTTTTCGCGGTCGCGGATGGCGTCAAGCACCACCTGATCCATGGCGGGACCGTTGCGTACTCTTTGGACGCGGTCGGCGAAACGCGGTTCCAGCAACTCCGGAGCCTGGAAGAAATCGGCAATGTCTTCCCAGGTTGCGCCGCCGCCGGCCTGGACGATGATCCACCCGTCCTTGCACGGCATGGGATTTTCCCACATCGTGCCGTCGGCCCGTCGAATCTGTACGCCGCCGATGAATGGGTAGATGGTCTGAGTAGCCATCATGGTCGAGGCCACGCACTCGGTGATGGAAACGTCCACGTGCTGCCCGACTCCATGGCGGTCCTGAGCGAACAGGGCCATGGCAGTCGCGCCAGCCCCGAAAAGGCCGCCCTGATACTGGGCCTGGAATCCGCCGTGCTTCAAAGGCGGACGGCCCTGGACTCCGCTGATGCCCATCACCATGCCCATGGCATAGGAAACGATCTCTTCGCCGGAGTATTGGCTGTACGGTCCGGTTTGACCAAAGGGGGTAATGGAAGTCATCACCAGGCCGGAATTGATCCTAGCGAAGTCGTCGTATCCGATGCCCAGGTCAGCCAAATATCCCGGCTTGTAGCTTTCGATTACCAGATCAACGTGGGGGATCAACTCCAGAAGCAGGCGGCGGCCCGCCTGAGACGACAGATCCAGCGTGATGCCCTTCTTGTTCAGATTGAGGATAAGGAAGAACAGGCTTTTTTCAGGGTGGGGTTCTTCCTGGTAGAAGGGCCCAAACCGGCGCATCGCCGACCCGCCGGGAGGTTCAACCTTGAGCACGTCGGCGCCGTAGTCCGCCAGCAGCCTGGCGCAGAAAGACCCGGCGATATCCTCGCTCAGGTCAAGAACCTTAATGCCTGTCAAAGGCCCTGCGATGTCCATAAACCGCTTGAAAATTTCTTTGTGATAGAAGCTGAAGAGCTTCTGAAGCGCGTTGACGGATTGTATCCCAACCTGCCGGTGGCGGCAATTTCCCATTGCGCCGTTTTTGAGGGGTATAATCTCCTGACGATTGTGACCCACTCAATAGTTGGAAAACAAGGAGCCATCCCGAATGCTGATTGACCCCAAAAACTTTGAGCGATTCAACATGATTCTGACTGGCGTGGTGGTGCCCCGGCCCATCGCGTTCGTATCAACCATCTCAACTGAGGGCATCGTGAACCTGGCGCCGTACAGTTTCTTCAACGCCATGGCCTACAATCCGCCTACGGTGATATTCTCGTCCTCGCGCAAGGCTGCCGGTTGGCAGGACAAGCGAAAGGACACTCTACAAAACGTCGAGGAGACGGGCGAATACGTGATCAACGTAGTGGTGGACGACATTGCTGCCGCGATGAACGCTACGGCCGCGGAGTATCCGTCGGACGTATCAGAGTTTGAGGTTGCGGGGTTAACGGAAGCGCCCAGCGAAATAGTCAAGGCTCCGCGAGTGCTGGAGTCGCCGGTCAACATGGAATGCCGTCTGATGCAGGTGGTGAATATCGGCGAGCAGCCCCACGCTCACGGGTTGGTGATTGGCGAGATTGTCAGGATGCACGTGCGGGACGACATTCTATACGAAGGCCCGAACGGTCTGCGCATCAACCATGAGGTACTAAGGCCGACCGGGCGTCTGGCGGGCAACATGTACTGTCACACGGACGACGTGTACGAATTAGTGCGGCCTCACTACACTCCCGAGCCGGCTGAGCAAGCTGCGGACTAACCGGATACCCGAAGTGGCAGTAGGGGCGAATAATTATTCGCCCCTACGTGAATCACCGCTATTCCGGGAACTGGAGGAGTTGGAGGGTGTTGCCGTCGGGGTCTTTGAGAGTGGCAACCCAACCGCCCCAATGCTCTTGTTCGGGCACGCGGATGAACTGCACCCCCTCAGCGGCCAGCCGGGCGTGCTCGGCGTAGATGTCGCTGACGCCCAGGTGGGGCATCACCCGCAACGGGTCCCTGGAAGGGCCGCTGACGCCGCCGTGCCGGCCGACGTTGAAGCGTATCTCGCCTAATTCAAAGGCAGCGAAACCCTCGTCCTCATGGAAAGAGTGCAGCGGCAGGCGCAAGGTGTCGCGGTAGAAGCTGATCATACGCTCCAGATTATCCGTCCAGAGCGTAATGCCAACGACGCTGGTAATCATGCGTCCGACGATTCTTCCACCGTGCCGGATGCGGAGCAGGCCGGACACCAGCCGTGAAAATCGACGCGCTGCCACATGACCTGGAAGCTGGTCTCGGTGGAAACCTGTTCGCGAAGGCGGCCGATGATTTCGCTGCTTTCGTCAGCATCGGCGATGTTGCCACAACCGATGCAAACCAGGTTGACGTGGGGCAACACGTTGCTCTCGTACCGCGACTGCTTGGCGAAAGGGAGTTCCTGGATCAAACCGCTCTTCGACAGGACTCCCAGCGTGGAGTACACGGTGGCTAAAGTCATGGACGGGAAATGCTGCTGGACGCGCTCGTGAATCTGCTGCACCGTGGGATGGTCGGTGGAGTTGAGCACGGCTTCAGCGATGGCAAGGCGCTGGGGAGTAACACGCACTCCACCCTGCCGGAGTTGCTGAACAACAGCGTTCTGCATCATGCGGGGCCTCCGATAGCGACGCGCGCCCGGTGAAACTCCGACCACAGCGCCAACGCGAGTATAGCATCGGCGGCCCGGACGCGGCAAACGACGCTAGACCTCGCGGAATTCGGGTTCGTCCGGCTCCACGTAGAAGTTGTTGGCCCACAGGTCGTCGATGATGGACTGGTCGCCTTCTGATAGGGGAGGTGTTTCCACCGCGGCGGAATACTCCTTCAGCTCTTCGAGCGTGGTGAAGTTGGGGAGGACGCTGGTGATGGTGGGTTGGTGGAGGACGAACTGGATGGCGGCCTGGCTCATGGAGCGGCCAGTTTCCTCTCCGGCAAGGAACTTGACCTGATCGACCTTGACCAGGGCCTCGCTGAGCCACTGGTGGCGGCGGTAAGAACGGTGGTCGCTTTCGTCGAACTCCGGCGGCGCGTCGTAGCGTCCGGTCAGGGCTTCGGAGGCGTGAGGGACGCGGGACAGCAGGCCGACCTGTTCTTTTTCCGCGATGGGAAAGAAGTCCTTGGCCGGGTCCTGCTCCAGGATGCTGTAGATGATCTGGCAGCTGCTGACGTGGCGTTCTTCCATGCTGGCCAGACCTTCCTCGAACCAGCCGATGTCGGGGCCGAGGGCGGAGCCGTAGTAGCGAATTTTGCCTTCGTGCTTCAGGGCTTCCAGGGTCTCAAAAACGTCGTCGTTTTCGATGGCCTCGATGGTGGGGTTGTGGAGTTGGTAGAGGTCGATGTAGTCGGTGTTGAGGCGACGGAGGGACTGCTCGCAGGCGAACCGAATGAAATCCGGCTCGAACTTCTGGGGGCGCGGATGGTGGCCGACGCGCGGGGTGGTCTGGTCGTAGATGTCATAGCCGAACTTGGTGGCGATGATCATGTCGTGGCGGCGGTGGCTCATGAACTTGGCAAGGATTTCTTCGCCGTAGCCGTCGCCGTAAGTGTCGGCGGTGTCGAAGAAGTTGATGCCCAGTTCCAGGGCTTCTTCCAGGAGCTGGCGGCGGGTTTCTTCGGGGATGCGGCCCCACCAGTTGGTGGCGACGGTCCAGACGCCGAAGCCGACTTCGGAGAGGAGCAGGTCGGTGCGGGGAAGTTGGCGGTACTTCATGGTGGTGAGTCCTTATAGAACGTACCCATGGGTGTTCCTGGTGGTTTTCTCAATTTCTGACATGAATCATACCACCTGACGGGGAGTCATTTGCATGGATGGACGGGATCAGGGATCGGACTGGGGTGGTGCGCCCCGTATCAAGTACGGGGAGACCCCGTGTCAGACACGGGGCAGACTGTTATTTTGGGGAAACCCGCTTATTTCCGCTCATTTCCGTTCAGTTGAGTAGGGGATTGGGGCGGGTCGTGGGGATGAATGGGTATGGCTTGGGCCGGTTTAGGGGTGATTTCAGCGGTTTTGGCAGGATTGTGGGCGGTATTGGGGGGTGAAGGACTGTCATTGCGAGCGTAGCGTGGCAATCTCGTCGCCAAAGCAGACGTCGTCCACACGGCGGGATTGCCATGTCGCTGCACTCCTCGCAATGACAAAGTGGATGGTTGTTCGCAATTACATCTGCGGGTTTAAATGGTAAGGATAGGCGGCTAGGAAAGGCAAGGGGGAAGTGTCGGAGGATTGTCAACATCATGCGACGGCAGGATAGATTTCGTTGGGGTTGACGGATTGGGCCAATACCGCTGCGACGCGGACGTTACCGGCGCAGCCGTAAATGCCGGTGTGCGACGGGTCATGCGCCTCTCCCAACGCGATAAATTGTATGTTCAGATTCAGAATATCGCTACACGCCGCGACGGAGACGCCAACGTTAAGAGTGGCGAAATACGAATTCCGCCCGGTACGAAAGCCCTTGTCCGCCAAAGCCTGCCTGACGCCGGAAATTTGGATGTCTCGGTCTGAGGCGTGAAAATACTCCAGCCAATTTGTGGATAGGTACTCTTCGCCGGGCCTGAGTTCAAATGCGCTATCAAGCATTTCCCCGCTTATGCCGATGTCTCGCCGACGGCAATGGCGGGCCGCGTTGTGCGCCGGTCGGAGTTGGCGCCGGCCGGGCTGTCGCTGAACCATGTGAACCATTCCTTCGCTTCAACCAGATTTTGCCTGATGAAACTCAGGCCGCCCGTCTCGCTGCCGTCAGTAAAGTTGGCAAAGAACCCGTCGGACTTCCGGGCGGCGTACTCGACGGAATCAGAATCCTGAAACCAGACGCTTACGCGGCGATGGTCAGGGAAACGCCAGACTGCCAAAACGTGCCCGTCCCAAGAGCACCCTAGATCCACCTCGCCCTCTGCGGATTCCACCGCGCCGAAGAAGGCGAGAAAGCCCCGGGCGCTTTCCAGCGTGGCCGGCTGGTCGCCGTCGTCCAGATCCTCATCGGAGGCTAAGTAGGCCAGGCGGTAGGCCAGGTTGGGGTATCCCCAGGCGCGCAGCACGTCGCACGCTTCGGCGATGGAGCCGAGGCCGGCGATGGCGTCAGGGGGTAGGGGGCGTTGGGTGGTGGTGGTCATGGTGAGAGCATTTGTGGAAGTTGTGAGGTGAAAGAAGACCCAGCCCGTCGAGTTTGTGTGTACCGTATTTCGCCATTGAGATTGTTTTGTATCTCTCGGTAGCGTGCGGGAGATCTGAAAAACTCGCGGTAACCTGTAAAGTCGTCCGAATTCTGCGCGTCGCTCAAAGTACGGTCAATGGTGTTGAACGCCATGTCGTAGATTGATTCTAACCACTCGTCCAGATGTGATGAAATTGAAGCAGCTTCTCTTCGAGGGAAAAGTTTGTCGGCTAGGCCGTAGTGCCGACGCAGAACCTCTCCAATGAGCCAGATTACATGATAGCGTGCGTAATCAAGCCAATCTAGCGAATCATCCTCCTTGCGTTCTTCGATGACTTTTCGCCAAACAGCGCGCTGCACCAAGGCAGGCAATAACAACTGGGTCGCGGACAAACTGTCATTGTATATTTCATCGTATCTAATGACCGCTTCGAGGCCAAGATTCGATACCGGTTCTTTGTTCAGGAAGTTGCGGATTCTATCCTTGGCCTCCCCCGGAAAACCAGCAAAAGCCAAAACAGCCTGGGAAACTTCTTTGCTGGTTAATTTGCGGTATCCCCCATTTACAGCACGATATGGTTCCTTGGCAGAAACTCCGCCTAGCATTTTATTCCATTCGCCACGCTTTACCTCGTAAAACCAGGGAGGAGTCATTGAGTTAAATTCCTGTTGCAACCTGTTCTGTACGTCTTCATTGGAAATGAAATCCTCTGCCCGCAAGGCGGCTTGGCTATTCGTGGTTCTTGCGATAGTTTCTGCGAATCTCAAGGGACACTCAGTGAGTTTAACCGTAATTAACACGCTGGGGTCTCCTTGAACGGCCGCACGAGCATCCCATAGTGTAACGGCAGTTTGACAACCGTTGATGATCTGGAAGTCACGAACCGACAGTTGATCGTCATCTAGTCGGTAAGATTCGCAAATTGCGGTGATACCATTGTTCAACAAGTGAAAACGCCGACGGTCGGTTTCGTTGAGCAGTGTTCGCTTGATCGATGTGTTCACCTTGTTTCCCAACGGCCCACGGGGATTGAGACGGAAGATTTTGTAGCTGTGAACGGCAAATACGTCAATGATCTGTTTGACTGGTACTGTCATCGACAATGTCCGGTAGTCAGTACCGGACTGCGTCTGATGGTACGAATCAGGATCTAACTGAAATGTGAAATCGCACGGCGCAAAACGGTCGTCGCTGGTCTGTTGATTCTGATGCAATTCGTAAAGGTCGCCCAGATCTAGGCACTCCAATGTCACCGTGACCTCTATCAAGTTGCCGTAAATGTCGATGGTTTTACTTTGCGATTGATTCGCTTCCGCAGTCCTACGTGCTGCGTTGCTCAACGTGCCGCTGGTGACCCAAACCAGATTGATCGAGCATCGGCGGTCTCGTGGTATCAACCGCTTGACCAGTTCATCGTGCAGCACTTTCGTCTCATCATTGCGACTGGCAGCTACCTCGTTTGCACTCAGCAAACGCGAGGGAGCGTTCAAGAAAGCGGCCAATTCTCGGGGACCCATCGTAGTACCGGGCTGGCGCCGCTTGCTTTGGAAAAGGTGGACAACAAAATCGTCATCCGAATCAGGTATAAAGTACCCGTCAACCTCGAAATCGTCGGAACCGTCAATAGCCGTGTACTCTACGATGTCGTTGCCTGAAACGTCGTGGCCGACTCCGAACACGGTAGCGAACGCCCAATGACGAAACCCCCGGTCAAGGTTGCCGCCGTAGTATTCGTTTGCCGCCTCTTCAATGAAGGGTAGGATGTGGTCGTAGCGGTCTTGGGCTGCTTGTCGTCGGCTGGTCATGGTTAAATCCCCAAATGAAGCATGATGAAATCGCCGCGATAGGGCAGATGGTCAACCCACTGCAACAGGGTTGCTCGGTCTGCCGCGTCTATGTGTTGTTTGGCAGCCCACCCGTCGGCCCGGCGGAGTAATTCATCCCTTTCAAACTCGTAGAAAACATTCTCCCCATCACCGGCCTCCCAAGGCTCTGCGTCGTCAAACAAGTCCATGTCGGTTCCGACTCCGGGGTCTGCCATCAAGTCCTGCATGAATTTATACATCGGCTGTGGCGGCTGTGGCAGATAATCGATGGTTACCACGCCAATTGACAAGCCCATTGCGCTGGCCTCCCGCAAATCAAGATGGCTATGGTTTAGCGGACCCGGATTGCGGGTGTCAACGGCTCGGTGTCATTATATTGCTGCGGGCTTTTCTAGCCCCAGTAGAGTACGATTTCATCGTCCTCCCAGGGCAGGTTGTAGATGCCCAGGAACAGGGCAGCGCGCTGGGGCCAGTCCAGTTTTTCGCTAGCCGCCCATCGGTGGGCCTGGGCGTCCAGGTCGGCTCGGTTGAAGCGGAAACCCCCGTCCTCGAACCAGGGGCAGCAGTCGCACACCAAGTCGCCGCACTCAGGGTCAACCACGAGATCGAAGAAGAAATCGTAAAGCGGCGGATCGGAGACCGCTAGCACAGCCGCGATTTTTAGGGAGCCGGCCAAGGGGGAGGGAGGGGATAAGGTCAGGCAGGAACCAAGCCGAGGCTGTCGTGAACGGCGTCCACCATCTGCGTGAATCGGTTGTCGTCGATTATCGGGGTTGCATCGCCGAGACGGACGGTGGGGATAACGTCCACCCAGGACTTGCAGCCGCCGTATTCAGGGATGAACGGGACGGTGGTGGGATTTTCCATGCGATACACGCGGAGGAGCATTATGGTCAGCGGCACCATGGGCTTCCAGTGCAGGCGGGACTCCGCGTAGGTATCGGTCCAGATGTGATGGGGCGCCAGGCTGGCGACCTTGTCCAGCCGGTCGATTTCCAGCAACTCGTGGACGCGCGCCCAGTGAGTGAACGTCACCGCGTCGGTGTCGTTGGGATCGTCGGCCAGCAAGCTGCGCAGGGCGGGCTGGTGGGACTCCTTGAGCAGGTCTTCGCGCTGGTGCAGGTAGGTGGGGTAGAGCAGGAACTCGGGATGGATAACCCGAAAGTCCTTGCTTTCCTCGTGGATGCCGCCCTTGCGCACCATGAGGATCTGGTCGCCGTCGGCGAGAGCCTTCACGGTGATGGCCCACTCTTTGAGGGCAAGATGGCAGGTTGCGGGAGTGGTCATGACGCCGGCCTCCAGTGTTTTACATCGATGCACAGGATGGACAGGATTATAGGGTACTAGATTGCCATCCGCCATAGGTTGACGCTCCTAATGACAGAGGGTCACTTGCCGCGGGCGCAGAACTCTGAGTAGTCGGGAACTTCCTCACCGAGAACGTACATCCAGTAGTAGGTGCCAGTGTCGCCCATGTATTTGAACTGCTTGCGAACGTCCTTCAGGACGGCGTAAAAGTCGTCGTGGGAGCGGAGGTAGTTGCGGATGCCGTCGTACTCGTCGTCCAGATCGATGAGGCGCTGGGCGTTGTGGACGGTGGCGACGATTTTGCGGCGGTTGCGGATGATGCGGGTGTCGGCGGCCAGGGTGTCGATGGCCGATTCGTCCATGGCGGCGACGGCGGCAACGTCGAAGCCCTGGAAGCCGGACTGGAAACCGGGCCACTTGCTGTTGACGACCTTCCAGGACATGCCGCTCTGGAAGACGGCCTTGGTCATCACTTCGAGGTAGTCGTTGAGGCTCTGGGGAACGATTTGGGGTGGCGCTTCCGGGTGTTGATGTTCTTGTTGGGTGGTCACAGTTGGGTCTCCTTGCTGGCAAGGGCAACCACAAGGGTTGCCCCTACGCCGTAGGATTCACGGCGCCGGGGGCATCGGGCGTTTCCAGCCGAAGCAGTTGGCTGAGATTGCGAGTGGTGACTTCCGCGACTTCTTCAACGGAGATGCCCTTGACGGTGGCGAGGCACTGGGCAACTTCAGCGAGATGGCGGGGTTCGGTCCAGTTGTGGCGGTACTTTTTGAAGGGCTGCGGGTAGGCATCGGTTTCCAGGACGATGTGTTCCAGGGGGATGTTTCGGGCCACTTCGCGCAGTTCAGGCAGGCGGGTCAATGGTCGGGCGAGGGAAATGAAGAACCCGCACTCGATGGCGGCGCGGGCGGTTTCGGCGTCGCCCTGGAAATAGTGCATCGCGCCGCTAACCTGGCCGGCGTTTTCCTCCCGCAGGACTTTGAATACTTCCGGGTGAGACTCGCGCGAGTGGAAGATGACCGGCAAGCCCAGGCTCTTGGCCAAGTGAATATGCTGGCGGAATACCTGATCCTGCACCTCGTGGTCCGGCGAATCTGGGAGGTAATCCAGCCCCACCTCAGATATGCAGACGACGCGAGGATTGTCGCGGGCCAGGGTCTCCAGACGAGCGTAGAGCGCGTCGTCCACGGGGTTGTAGGCGTGCATAGGGTGGATGCCGACACCGGCATAGAACATCGGGTGCTCATCGGCCAGGGCGATGCAGCGCTCGGTGGATTCCATGGTGGTGCCGGCGAGAATTATGTACCCTACGCCGGCCTCGTGAGAGCGCTGGAGAATGCCAGGGAGTTCGGCCGGGTCAAACTGTTCGTACTGGTCGAGGTGGGTGTGCGCATCGCAAAATATGGGGGATGCGGGCATGGAGCGGAGCCTCCCGCAAGCCGGAATTTGCCGGATCGGCTTGCCGGATCGAGTATAGCACCGTTTGATTGACAGGACTGGGTTGCTGGTCTAGAATAATTGTTGACCGTAATGGTCGGGAATTGTAAAAGACCATCACCGGCAGCGCCGCTAACAACGCCGGTTGGGAGGATGTTCGTCCAATGACGACCCAAGCACAGCGCGTAATCTCCAGGGACACCACTTCCGAGGAGTTGAACTCCGACTACAAGTGGGGGTTCACCATCGACATTGAGGAAGAGGCGTTCCCCAAGGGCCTCAGCGAGGACGTGGTGCGCCTGATTTCGGCCAAGAAGAACGAGCCGGAATGGATGCTGGAATGGCGGTTGAAAGCCTACCGGTTCTGGTCTCGGCAGACCTACACCGAACCTACCTGGGCCAATGTTGAGTTTCCGCCCATTGATTACCAGGACATTCACTACTACGCGGCGCCCAAGTCGGCGGACGACGGGCCGAAGAGCCTGGACGAGGTTGACCCGGAGGTGCTGGAGGCGTTCAGCAAGCTGGGGATTCCGCTGGAAGAGCAGGCGCGGCTGGCGGGCGTGGCGGTGGACGCCGTGCTGGACAGCGTGTCCGTGGCCACCACTTACCAGGAACAGCTGGAGAAGGCTGGGGTCATCTTCTGCTCAATGAGCGAGGCGATCCAGAATCACCCTGAACTGGTGCAGAAGTACTTGGGTTCCGTGGTGCCCTACGCCGACAATTTCTACGCGACACTGAACTCGGCGGTGTTTTCCGACGGGTCGTTCGCCTACATACCACCGGGAGTGCGCTGCCCCATCGAGCTGATGACTTACTTCCGCATCAACCAGGCGGACAGCGGGCAGTTCGAGCGGACGCTGATCGTGGCCGACGAGGGATCCTACGTAAGCTACTTGGAGGGCTGCACGGCTCCGATGCGGAAGTCAACACAGCTGCACGCCGCAGTAGTTGAGCTGGTGGCCATGGAAGGCGCGGAGATCAAGTACAGCACCTTGCAGAACTGGTATCCCGGCGACAAGGACGGACAGGGCGGCGTGTACAACTTCGTGACCAAGCGGGGCAAGTGCGCCGGCGCCGATTCCAAGATTTCCTGGACGCAGGTTGAGACGGGTTCCGCCATAACGTGGAAGTACCCCAGCGTCATTCTGCAAGGCGACAACTCGGTGGGCGAGTTCTACTCGGTTGCTCTGGTGAACAACTGGCAGCAGGCGGATACGGGAACCAAGATGATCCACGTGGGCAAGAACACCCGAAGCACCATTGTGGCGAAAGGAATCTCGGCGGGCCAGGGTCAGCAGACCTACCGGGGTCTGGTGAAGATCAACCCGTCGGCAAACGGGGCCAAGAACTTCACGCAGTGCGATTCCCTGCTGGTGGGCGACCAGTGCGGCGCGCACACTGTGCCGTATATCGAGGTTAAGAACCCGACGGCGCAAATGGAGCACGAAGCCACCACGTCCAAGGTGTCCGATGACCAGTTGTTCTACCTGCAACAGCGGGGCATCGGCGTTGAGGACGCTCACTTCATTATCATTAACGGCTTCTGCCGGGGCATTTTCCAAGAACTGCCGTTTGAATTTGCGATGGAAGCGTCGCAGTTGCTCAAAGTCAGCCTGGAAGGAACGGTAGGCTAATCCAGGCTCCCGTTCGTCTCGCCCGCCTGATTTTCGACATTCTCGCGAAAGCGGGAATATGGTCCCCACCTGACTCAAGGATGTTCAGAACACAATGACCACCACGACAAGCGATCCTATCCTGGAAGTGCGCGACCTCCACGTGTCCATTGACGATCAGGAAATCCTGCGTGGGGTAAATCTGACGGTGCATCCGGGGGAGATCCACGCCATCATGGGGCCGAACGGCTCCGGGAAAAGCACGCTGGCCAACACGCTGGCGGGCCGGCCGGAGTACACGGTAACCGACGGGAAGGCAGTGTACAGAGGGATGGATTTGCTCGATATGGAGCCGGAGGACCGGGCGCGGGAAGGCGTGTTCCTGGCGTTTCAATACCCGGTGGAGTTGCCCGGCGTACGTGCGTGGCAGTTTCTCAAGGCCGCGGTGGACGCCAAGCGCATCCACCTGGGCGAGGAGGAAATGGGCGCGCGTGAGTTCGACCGTCTCCTCCGCAGCAAAGTAGCCGAAGTTGAGATCGATCCAGAGTTGGTGCGACGCTCGGTGAACGAAGGATTCTCCGGCGGTGAAAAGAAGCGGAACGAGGTTTTGCAGATGGCGCTCCTGGAGCCAACGTTGTCCCTGCTGGACGAGACCGACTCCGGGTTGGACATTGACGCGTTGCGCATCGTCGCCGACGGGGTGAACCGCCTGCGTCGGCCGGACAACGCGGCGGTTGTGGTAACTCACTACCAGCGCATCCTGAATTACATCACGCCGGACCAGGTGCACGTGCTGGTGGACGGGCGAATCGTGCGGAGCGGCGGGCCGGAACTGGCAGAGCAACTGGAGGCGCAGGGCTACGACTGGGTGCGGGAAGAGGCGGGAGCTGCGGAGTAGCCGCGATGACCACGCCGAATAACCCTGTCCACAGTGTTATCAGCGATGCAGACTGGCAACGTCTGTCCACCCAAACGCGCGGTTACGCAGTAGCCAGTTTTGAGTTGATGAACAAGGCGCACGACTACTTGAGGGACGGAGATTTGCGCCAAGCCTCGGAAAAGGGATGGGGAGCAGCGGCGCAGATGGTGAAGGCGGTGGCAGAAAACTGGAAAGACGCCGAAGTTGTCCATGGCCGTCACCAAGACTTGCGCGCTTTGGTGGCAGGATTAGCTGCGGCGGAGCGAGAGCCCGGCCTGGATATGACATTCCATGCAGCCCAAGACCTTCACGAGAATTTTTACGAGGACAATCTTCCGCAATACATCGTGGATTTAGATCTGAGGCAAGTGAACGAGCTCATCATCAAAATGGCGCCTCAACTCAGGCGCTCGCGCCCACCACGCGGATTCCGCCAAGGCCGCTAACATTTACACTAGACCCCAATTCACCCAATCAGAGCATACCGAATGACCATTTCCGCTACTACATCCACCGCCGATACTTACCCGCACTACGCCGCTGCCTATGCAGCCCAGGCCGAAGCCGGCTCTCCCACGCTGCGCCGTTTGCGGATGCGGGGTTGGGACGCCTTTGAGAACCTGGGACTGCCCACCGCGCGCCGGGGCAATGAACCCTGGAAGTACACCAATGCCGCCCCCATCGCGCGGGAAGCCTTTGCTTTCGGGCATGGGTTGCGCGCCGAAGACGCCGGCTTGACCCTGGACGACGTGCGAGCCACCGCTCCCTGGCAGGACGAATGGCGCACGCTGGTTATGGTGGACGGAGTGTTTGCGCCGGCTCTGTCGGATGGTGTAGCTGTTGCCCAAACAGGCGGGCTGACTATCGCTCCGCTGCCTGACGCCCTGGGGGGTGGCGATGTTGCGCTGGGCAGCCTCGCTGCGCCGGAGGACGACGGCTTTATTGCTCTGAACACCGCCTTCATGCGGGATGGCGCAGTTATTTCAATACCGGCGGGAGCAGACGCCGGCGTGGTGAACGTCGTGTACCTCACCACCGGGCGCGAGCAGCCCAGGGTCACGTACCCGCGCACGCTGATTGACGCGGCGGCGAACTCCAGCGTTACGGTGGTTGAAACCTTTGCCGGCCCCGACGATGTACGCTACTTGACCAACGCCGTCACCGAGGCGACGGTCGGCGAGGGGGCCAGCGTGGAGCACTACCGTCTGCTGACGGAAGGCATGGACGCCTACCACGTGGGGGTCAGCCGGGTTTTGCAGCATAAGGACTCGGCATTTTCATCGGTGTCCATCGCCCGGGGCGCGGCGCTGGGGCGCAACGACTTCGGGGTGAAACTGGCCGGAACCGGCGCCGAGTGTACCTTGAACGGGCTGTACCTGACCAAAGGCAACCAGCACATCGACAACTACATCAACATCGACCACGCCGAACCCTACGGCACGAGCCGAATGTTCTACAAAGGCATCCTTGACGGGCGATCGCGCGCTGTGTTCGGCGGCAACGTAACCGTTCGCAAGGACGCGCAGAAAACCGACGCCCAGCAGACCGACAAGAACCTGCTGTTGTCAGAGTATGCCGAGGTGGATAGCAAGCCCAGCCTGCTCATTTACGCCGACGACGTGAAGTGCGGGCACGGGGCCACCGCCGGCCACATTGACGCCGACACCGTTTTCTACATGCGCAGCCGGGGGCTAGATTTGCCCACGGTCAGCCGCATCCTGATTCACGCCTTTGCCAGCGAGATTATCGACACAGTGGCGTTGGAACCGCTGCGGGAACACCTAGACGAGCAGTTTCAGAGCGCAATTCCCGATGCAGATCTTTCGCTGTCCATTGGAGGCCGCCAGTGACCACCGCGATCAATACGCCGGGCGTACCGGGCCGCGACGGTTCCGGTCAGCCTAATGGGCTGGATGTCATTGACCCGTACCGCATCCGGCAGGATTTTCCGATTCTGGACCAGCAGGTGAACGGCAAGCCGCTGGTTTACCTGGACAACGCTGCGACTACCCAGAAACCCCTGGCCGTTATTGATGCCATCAGCAGCTATTACCTACATAACAACGCCAACGTACACCGAGGAGTGCATACGCTGAGTCAACGCGCCACTGACGATTACGAGGCGGGACGGGAAGCGGTACGTCGGTTCATAAACGCGCCGGATGCCAACGAAGTCATCTACGTGCGCGGCACCACCGAAGGGCTGAACCTGGTCGCCAGCAGCTATGGGCGCAAGTACTTCAAAGCCGGCGACGAAGTGATCATCACCGGCATGGAGCATCACTCCAACATCGTACCCTGGCAGATTCTGGGGAAGGAAATCGGCATCCGCCTGCGGGTGGTTCCGTTCAACGACGACGGCGAACTACTGATGGACGAGTACGAAGCCATGCTGAACGACCGGACGCGCATGGTGTCGGTGGTCCATCAATCCAATGCGCTGGGGACGGTCAACCCCATCCCTGAGATGGTGGAGCTGGCCCACGCGCGCGGCATTCCGGTAATGGTGGACGCGGCGCAATCCATTCCCCACATGCCCGTTGACGTCCAGGCGTTGGGGGCAGATTTCCTGACGTTTTCGGGGCACAAAATGTACGGGCCAACGGGTATCGGAGCCCTGTGGGGCCGAGCGGAACTGCTCGACGACATGCCGCCATACCAGTCGGGCGGCGAGATGATTCGGTCGGTGACGTTTGAAGAGACGATCTACAACACGCTGCCCCACAAGTTCGAGGCGGGGACGCCGGACATCGCCGGAGCCATCGGTCTGGGCGCTGCGGTTGAATATCTGGAATCCATCGGAATGGAGCGGATTGCCGCTTACGAACAAGCGCTATTGCGCTACGGAACGGAAAAACTGGGCGACATCGAAGGGGTTCGGCTGATTGGCACCGCCGAGGAGAAAGGTGGCGTGCTGTCGTTCTACATGGAGGCGGCGCATCCTCACGACATAGGTACGATACTGGACTCTGAAGGCATCGCGGTGCGCACAGGCCACCACTGCGCGCAGCCGGTGATGGCACGCTACGAGATTCCAGCCACGGTGCGGGCATCGCTGGCGTTTTATAATACGACCGATGACATTGACGCGCTGGTCAAAGCGATTGACCGCGTTATTGAGGTGTTCGGCTGATGGCTTCAGACCTGAGCGATCTTTACCAGGAAATTTTGCTGGAGCACAACCGGCGACCGCGGAATTTCCGGACGCTGGACAACCCCACGCACCAGGCCGATGGGTTCAACCCGCTGTGCGGAGACCAGATTTCGTTACAGCTAATCGTAGGCAACAACAAGGTGGACGATGTTGGGTTCCAGGGGCACGGCTGCGCGATCAGCAGAGCGTCGGCGTCGCTGTTGACACAGGCAGTGAAGGGAGCGACGCCGGACGAAACGATGGCGATGTTTGAAGAGTTCCACAAGATGCTGACGGAACCGGACGCCGAGCTGGACATCGACCTACTGGGCGATCTTGAGATGCTCGCGGGCGTGATCGCATACCCCACGCGCATCAAGTGCGCCATATTGGCGTGGCATACTCTGAAAGCGGCGATGGATGGCGAGACTGTGGCGACTACGGAATAATCGCCCTCACCCCGGCCCTCTCTCATCAAGAGAGAGGGAGCAATCTATGTCCCAACTTCCCGACAATCCGGACGCCCTGTACGGCGACGTGATCATGGATCACTACCGGAGCCCCAGGCACCGGCAGCGCCTGGAGCGACCGGACGCGGAGGCGGAGGAATTTAACCCCTTCTGCGGGGACCGGGCGAATCTTCAGTTGCAGGTGGCAGGGTCTGTGAGTAACGATGCGGTGATTGCGGGGGTGAGCGCGGTGGCGGAGGGTTGCAGCATCATACAGGCTTCGGCGTCGTTGCTGGCGGACGGCGTACACGGGCGGACGGTGGATGAGGCGAGCGACCTGTCGCAGTTGTTCCGGGACCTGATGCAGGGGAAGCCACTGCCGCCGGTGGCATTGGAAGAACTGGGGGAGCTAGGAGCGCTGGAAGTAGTGCGCCAATACCCGGTGCGGATCAAGTGCGCGCTGCTGCCATGGGTAGCGCTGGAAGAGGGGTTGCGACGGTTGCGGTAATCCCGCCCAAATATTCGACACGAAGTAGGGGCGGCGCAAGAGGCAGCCCCAAGATTTTGATATTTTGTACCGCGAATTTTCAAGAAGGGCCCGCACGGAGTGTGTTATTAAAA
>VXOG01000067.1:167231-175510 GCA_009840165.1 Chloroflexota bacterium | reverse complement strand
TGTTTATAATTCACTGGGGTCTGTCTTGATGTGGGGTGGCGACGTTGGGGTAAATCCCGCAAAAATATTCGACACTAAGTTGGGGCGACGCTTGCGTCGCCCCTACGTTTGGCATATGCTGTCCCGCTATTTGCCCTGAAGGCCGCGCAGGTAGGCGATGTGGCCGACGTGCTGGTACATCTCGCCGATAACCTGGCGGAACATGGCGCCCAGTGACATTTCCGGCCGGCGTTCGCGGGGCACTGTTTCCATGTCCTCCGGACTCAGCGTGTTGAGGTAGGTTAGGGTGCTAGCACGGACGGAGGCCCGGTATTCCAAGAACTGGGCAAGGTCGATGCCTGGGAAGTTGTTGACCTGTTCCGCAGTGTGGCCGAATCCGTTGTCGCGGGTGGGTAGGCCGAACTTTTCGTGCCATCCTTCGGTTTCCCACAGCTCGGTCTGAAACTGGGCGAAGAACTGGATCCACATATCTTCGACACGGACCATGTGCCAGAGAATCCAACCTATGGAATTGGCGTCCGGGGCGGGCTGCCAAGCCAGTTCGTCGGGCGTAAGGCCGTCAAGGGCGTCCAAGAGAAAGCCGTTTTCTTTTTCCAGCGCATCGGCGATGAACTCATTGAGGGTCACGATGGAACTCTCCCATAGGGGTTTCAGCAGGAAGAATCGATGAATCAGGCAGACGCGGCGGCCTCCGTGGCGATGGGCGACGCGGCGGGGCGGGCTCCCATTTCGCGGTCGAGCAGGAGCAACGCATCGCTGCGGCCCTTGACCATTTCCAATGCGGCGATGACGTCGCGGGCGGTTTTTTCCTCTTCGACCTGCTCGGTGATGAACCACTGGAGCATGATCTGGGAGGCATAGTCATTGGCTCCTACGGCCACTCCGTAGAGGTTGTTGATGAGTTCAGATACGTGCTGCTCGTGGGCGAGGGTCTGCCGCATCACGTCCTCCACGGAGTCGAATTCGACAGGAGGCTGCTCGATGGGCAGCAACGTCACTCGGCTGTCGCGATCTTCCAGATAGGTCACGAATTTCATCGCGTGGGTGTACTCCTCCTGGCTCTGGACACGCATCCAGTGCGCGAAGCCTGGCAAATCCATGGATTCGCAATAGGTGGACATGGAAAGGTACAGGTACGAGGAGTAGATTTCGGCGTTGATGTGCCGGTTGATGGCGTTCTGCAAGGTTGAATCTACGGGCATTTCAAGTCTCCGGGAGCTTTAGTCGTGGAGGAAACCGAGGACGCTATCGAAAAAAGCCTCGGGCCTTTCCAGTTGGGGGATGTGACCGCAGTCTGGGATAACGGTCAGTGTGGCGTTGGGCAGCAAATCGCGAAAGGCTGCGCCGTATTCCGGTGGGATCACTTGGTCGGAATCTCCCCACACCACCAAAGTCGGCATCGTGATTCGGTGCGCGCGCTTCGTTAGACCACGCTCGGGTATGGGCCAGGTGAACTTGGCGACGGATTGCAGGGTCTGGATGCGGTCCAGGGTATATTCCAGCCTGGCCTCGGGCTCAGTGGGTTGAGCGACGTAAGCATGGGCCAGTTCGCTTTCCGGGTCATGCCACATCATTTGACGGCGTTCGTCAGGAGTGAGGATGAAGAAGTCGGCGACGGGTTTGTCTTCCAGCCAAAGGCCGAGGGAATTGACGAGTACCAGACGCCCGATACGGTCGGGACGGTGGGCGGCCAACTCGGCGGCGCAGAAGCCGCCGTAGGAATGGCCGACGAGGTGGCATTGCTGGATGCCCAGGGCGTCGAGGAATTCTTCAAAGAACTGTACGAGGTCCCAAAGGTCGTCGATGTTGTTCAGCCCTGTGGTGTTGGCCACTCCGGGATGCGCGGGGGCGTAAACGTGGTAATCCTGGGCGAGTCGATCCAAGAAATCGGGCCAACCGACGTATCCGCCGGCGCCGTGAAGATAGACCAGCGGGTCGCCGGAACCGCCTTCGGCAACTTGCACATTGAACATACCATTGCGGACAGAAACCATCCGCTCGACATGGGAAACCATCGGGGAATCACCTCGAATCGATCAGAGGAATTGAGCGCCACCCGGGATTATTCAATCTCCGACAAGGGCGTATAAAGGATACCATAGAAGGCACAAAGTCCCTTACGAAGACACATGCTGCGACGGGCGCATGGTTCGACAGGCTCGGGATGAGCCTAGCTCGTGAGGGTCAGTATTCAAGCATCATGCGCTGGAGTTCCGCGGGGTCGGAAGTCACGGTCAGTCCGAGCATCAACAGGATGCGCGCCTTTTTGGGATGGAGATTGTCGGCTACGATGTAGCCGTCCTCTACGAAGCGGCGGGTTTGCAGCACTCGGCCCGTACCGACCTGGCTGGAGATCACCACGGGCACACCGGCGGCGATGGCGCGGCGCAGGGCTGACATGAAGGGGGAGGGTGAACCGCCACTGCCCAAACCGGCGGCGACGATGCCCTTCACGCCGGCTTCCACCAGAGCGTCAACAACGGTCCCACTGACGCCGGCGTAGGCGTAGGCAATGTCAACCGGGGGCAATTCTGTGATGTTGGACACGTCGAACTCGGAATCGGAGGTGTGCCGCCGCTCCGGGCGCCGGTAGTAGATCACAGCGCCGTCGGAGTCGGCATAACCCAGGAAACCCATATGGCCGGACTGGAAGGTTTCCACGCGGTAGGAGTCGGTTTTGGTGACGTCGCGAGAGGACTGTATTTCGTTGTTGAGCACGACCAGAGCGCCACGACCTACCGAGTTAGCGGAGGCAGCAATGCGAATAGCGTCCAGCAAGTTGTTGTCGGCGTCGGTACCCATGGCAGACGGCGGACGCATGGCGCCGGTTACCACAACGGGCCTGGGGTCCCGAACGGTCAAGTTCAGGAAGTAGGCGGTTTCTTCCAGGGTGGCAGTGCCGTGAGTTACGGCCACACCGGACGCGGCCTGGTCGGAGGCAAAAGTCTCGTTGATGCGGTTGGCCAACGTGATCCAGTGTTCTGGGTAAACCTCAGTGCTACCAACGTTGATGACCTGCTCGGGCAGGACTTCAGCGAGAGATCCTGCTTCGGGCACCCGGGCGAGCATCTCCTGGATGGTGAGTTGGCGTCCCCGGTAGCTGTAGTTGGCGAAGTCGGTGCGGCTTTCACCGACAAAGGAGATGGTGCCGCCGGTGCCGAATAAATACACGCGGGGAGATTTTTCGTATGTCAAGGTGAGTCCTCCTGGTAGGGATAGGCCGGCGGAATTGCGGAAATCGCGCCTTTAGGGAGTTTTGCAATTTGGCCGGTGGGCCGCTAATATAGTAATCTAAAATGCGGTCTTTGTTTGTGCAAACGAATGGCCGAAATACCCACTGCGCAGGTACTTTATGACCAACAATCGCTGGGTTCGCAACAGCCTCATCTACCTCCTGATTATCATCGGCGTCATTGTAATCTTTTACACGCTGATTCCCAGTTTTGGGAGCAGCGAGCCGATGTCGCTGAAACAGGTGCTCGATCAGTCCCGCGGCGGACAGATCAAGCAGATCATCGTGGACGGCGAGAAATTGACCGTCATACCGCACTCCGGCAACAGCGGTGAGATGGTCAAGTACACCAGCCGAATCGGCAAAAACACCGATCTGATCCAGCTACTGGCGGATCACGGCGCGCTGGACGGACCAATGGCGCCGGACGTGGAATACAAAGGTTCCAGCGGATTTGGGAGCGTATTCGGGATACTGCTCAACTTCCTGCCGTTGATCTTCTTCGGCGGGTTGATCCTGCTGATGATGCGCCAAGCGCAGGGGTCCAACAACCAGACCATGAGCTTCGGGCGCAGCCGGGCCCGCATGATGCCGTTCAACCGGCCGTCGGTTACGTTCAATGACGTGGCCGGAGTGGATGAAGCGAAGGCGGAACTGGAGGAAGTCGTCGATTTTCTCAAGTATCCTGAACGCTTCCTTCAGTTGGGCGCCAGGATTCCCAAGGGTGTGCTGCTGGTCGGGCCGCCGGGCACGGGTAAAACTCTGCTGGCGCGGGCGGTTGCCGGGGAGGCGGGGGTGCCATTCTTCCACATTTCGGGAAGCGAGTTCGTGGAAATGTTTGTGGGCGTGGGCGCCGCGCGAGTGCGAGACCTGTTCGAGCAGGCGAAGCGCAACGCGCCGTGCATCATGTTCGTGGACGAAATTGACGCGGTGGGCCGTCATCGAGGCGCCGGACTGGGCGGAGGACATGACGAGCGCGAGCAGACGCTTAACCAGATCCTGGTGGAAATGGACGGGTTCGAGACGAACACCAATATCATCGTTATTGCGGCCACGAACCGACCGGACATCCTCGACCCGGCGCTGTTGCGGCCTGGCCGTTTTGACCGTCGGGTGACGCTGGACCTGCCGGACGTGTCAGGACGGGAAGCGATCTTGAAAGTCCACGTGGCCGGCAAGCCCCTGTCTTCGGAAATCAAGATTGACGTGGTGGCGCGGGAGACGCCGGGGTTCAGCGGCGCAGACCTGTCCAACCTGGTGAACGAAGCCGCGCTGTTGGCGGCCCGCAAGAACCAGTCGAACATTTTCATGCAGGACTTCGAGGAAGCGATTGAGCGCGTAATAGCGGGGCCGGAGCGCAAGAGCCGGGTCATCAACCAGCGTGAGAAAGAGATGACCGCGTATCACGAAGCGGGTCACGCGCTGGTGGCATGGCACCTGCCACACGCCGACCGGGTGCATAAGATCAGCATCGTGTCGCGGGGTAATATGGGCGGCCACACCACGTTGCTGCCCGAGGAAGATCGGTATCTCTGGACCAAGAACCAGTTCCAGGACATGCTGGCAGTTATGATGGGCGGGCGTGTCGCCGAGGAGTTGATTTTTGACGAGGTTACAACGGGTGCCAGCAACGACATTGAGCGGGCGACCAAAACGGCGCTGGGTATGGTGAAAAGGTACGGCATGTCAGCCAGCCTGGGGCCTCGAACTTTCGGCAAGCGCGAGGAGCTGGTGTTCTTAGGACGGGAACTGAACGAGGAGCGCGACTACGGCGACAAGATCGCCGAAGAGATCGACGTGGAAGTTCGGCACCTGATACACAGCGCGTATCGCCAGGCCCAGGAAGTGCTGATTGACTACAAGCCCAAGCTGGTGCAGGTGGCGGAGTACCTGATTGAGCATGAAGCAATTTCGGGGGACGCGCTGGTAGGGCTGTTCAACGACGACCTGCCGGGGACGGAGCCTGAACCGGTGGAACCCACCCCGGCGCCGCAGTCCCCCTACGCGCCGCCGGCACCCCCAGCGAACCAGAGCGGTCCGTTGCCGAACCCGGCGCCATCGTTTGCGAGCACCAGCGCCAGCGACCCTACCGCGGACGATTGATCAGCAACACAACATTCAAAACAGATCAGGGGCGGGTTTGACACCCGCCTCTGATTTTTGATGCCTCCGCAGGTGATCCGGAAAAACCCGCTCCCCTACTCATTTTTACTCACTGCTACCGTCCTCGGTTTCGGAGTCAAGGGGGAGACTGCGGTAATAGAGGCCCCATTGTTGCAACAGCGATTCCACTCGCGGGTCTTTGAGCGCAATAAGCTCACGGAAGAAACCGGCCATGGCGTGAGCCGGACGTAGTTCATCGCTGCATACCCAACTGCGGTCGCCGGGCACGGCGTAGATCAGACCGCTCTGATGTGGACAAGTGACCTGGACGCGGGCCAGGTCTTCGCCAGTTTTGACGGTTATGCCCTGGGGCTGGAGTGGAGAGTCGGAGAGATCGGATGACAGCGATATGGGTGTAGTCATAAGAGAATCACCAGATTGGCCGGTCGTCGGATTGGGGTAATGGGGAGACAGGATATGTCGCAAAGCGCGTCTGCGCGATTATAAACCACCGTTATGGAGATGGTGATATACTATCTCGGCTACCGTCGGCAGGTGTTTTGGTTTTGAATTGAACCTAGTCGAGAGAGTAGCGACGGCAACGGACTCCCACAACCCACATTTCACGTTCCACACGAGCGGAAATAAAAGGACACACCCTAATGTTTTCACCCGGCGGCGGGCAGCAACAGCCACCTCGGCAGCCCGAATTTGACATGGACCAGATATTCGGTCGCATACGCGGCATCTTCGGCGGCGGCGGGGGCCGGCTAGGCGGCGGAAATTTGGTGATCATTATCCTGGCGGTGATCGCGCTTCTGATCATCATATGGGCGGCCACGGGAGTGTACACAATCAGCCCCGGCGAAAACGCCGCCCTCCGGCTTTTTGGAGCGGTTACCGGGGATCCGATAGCAGAGGAAGGACTCCAATGGTGGTGGCCATCCCCGGTGGGCAATCGAGACGTGGTGCTGGTAACGGAAACCCGGCGCATGGAGTTGGGTTTCCGGTCCAACGAAGGGGGAGTCAACGCGCCTTTCCTGGAGGAAGCGTTGATGATTTCCGGCGACCTGAACATTGTTGACGTGCAGATGGTGGTGCAGTACCGGATCAGCAACTTGAACAATTTCCTGTTCAACGTTGACGACCCCGGCGAGGGCGCACGTCTGATACCCGAAGGGCAACCGGACGGTCGGACCCTGAAGGACGGAGCGGAAGCGGCACTGCGTCTGGTAGTGGGACAACGTTCCATTGACGACGTGCTGGTGAGAGGTCGTGAACAGGTGGAGACCGATACCCGAGAACGGCTGCAAGCTATCATGGACAGCTACCGAGCGGGAATCGAAGTCATTTCAGTGCAGTTGCAAGACGTAAAAGCGCCGGAAGAGGTGCGAGATGCCTTTGACGACGTGCTGCGCGGTCGGCAAGAGCGGGAAACACGAATCAACCAGGCTCTGGCCTATGAAGCGGACGTGATTCCGCGGGCTCGTGGTGACGCGCAACGGATCGTTGAATCGGCGGAGGCGTTCCGGCAAGCTCGGATACAAACCGCCGAAGGTGAAGCCGCACGATTCGAGGCTGTGTTGGACGAGTACCAGAGCTCGCCCGAAGTAACGCGCCAGCGGCTCTATCTGGAAGCTTTGGAACAGGTATTGCCCGGCGTGTCCAAAATAGTCGTTGACCCTGAAACCGACCCGGTGCTGATTCTGGGACAGGACGGCAACATCATACCGGCCCCAATCGGTCCGAACCCCTAGTCGCAGAGGTTACGCCGACGCTAACCCGGTCTAGTCATTGACCGTTCAACCCGCCCGGAGAATCTCCCAATGCGCAATCTCATTATCATTGCCATCGTAATCATCGTAGCGCTGGTGCTGCTGCGCCAGGCGCTGTACGTGGTTGACGTTACCGAACAAGTTATCATCCTCCGCTTCGGAGAGGTGGTTAAGACAAAATTGTCTCCAGGACTGGACGTGAAAGTGCCTTTCGTGGACACCGTCGTTCGCCTGGACAAGCGGATTCTGCGGATTGACGCGCCGCCGGTGTCGATGCCTGACCAGGACAAGGAAAACTTGGTGATTGACATCTACGCCCGCTACCGGATTACCGACCCGGTGCAGTTCCGCAAGACGCTGCAAACCGAGAGCAATGCCCGCAGCCGTCTGGGTGACATCGTAACGTCAACGCTGCGTGACCGGGTGGCGTTGCGTGACCGCACGGACATCATCGGGGCGAAGCCGCAGATTGACCCCGAAACGGGCGTGCCGGTGGTTGATGAAGAAGGCTTGCCACTGGTAGAAGCTCAGGAAACGCGGACCGAAATTCTTGATGAAGTGCTGTTCGAGGTGAAACAGACCACTGAATTCGACAACCCCGCGACGCCCGACAGGGATGATTTCGGGATCGAGATCATCGACGTGCGTATCAAGCGCGCCGATTTCCCGGAAGCCGTAACTGCGTCCATCTACACCAGGATGCGCGCCGAGCGTAACCGTATCGCCGCCGGGTTCCGGGCCGAAGGTGAGGAGGAAGACCGCAAGATACGCGCAGCCACGGACCGTGACCGCGACATAATCCTCGCGGAGGCGGAGCAGAGATCCAACGAGATCCGTGGTGAGGGTGAAGCTCGGGCGATCAACCTCTTGGCAAGCGCTCTGAACCGGGACCCTGAGTTGTTTGCGTTCCTGCGGAGCTTGGAAGCTTACCAACGAATCATACAGGCTCAGGACACGATCATCTTGTCCTCGGACTCGCCACTGTTTGACTACCTGGCCGGGCCAAACGCGCCAGCAGACGGCAGATAGCGTAGCGCTCACCGCATGACTACCGCACCGAAAACTCCGCCGTCGCCCCCGCGGGGGGCCAACAACCGCCGCCGAATACCGGACCCCACCCCCCGCATTACCGTTTACAAAGGGGGGAGGAGGAGATTCTTTACTGCAGA
>VXOG01000067.1:405-167221 GCA_009840165.1 Chloroflexota bacterium | reverse complement strand
GTTCATTTGGGGCGCCCGCGGATTATGTATAACAGACCTTCAGTGGGCCGCGCCCCCGTCTATCACCCCCCACATATACGCCGGCGGCCGCCGGGGCGGGCCACAACCACGGGCGACGATAGCGCGGAGCCACCCGGCGCTATCACGTTGCGCCTGGGAGCTCTGGGAGTTGACTTTCGGGCCGAGGACTTCCCGACGCGGTTCATCGACTTCTGCGAAGCAAACGACGACTACGAAATGGAAGTCAACGAGGCCGGGGAGTTGGTGATTCTGCCTATGGTCGGGTTCAGAGGCAATCGGCATGAAACGGAAATAGGAACTGAGTTGGGCCTCTGGCGGAGAGCCAACGGGGGAATCAGTGCGTCCCAGACCAGCCGGTTCCGTCTGCCTACGGGAGCAATACGCGGCCCCGATGCAGCTTGGATTCCGCAGGAACGTTACGATACCGCTACCGATGAGGAAAAGGAAACGGTGATTGTGGGGGCGCCCGACTTCGTAGTGGAGATACGCTCGCGCCACGACAACCTGCGTCCGTTGCAACGTAAGATGCAAATCTGGATGGACGGCTGCGCGCGTCTGGGCTGGCTGATTGACCCGCGCAGCCGTCGCGTCTTTGTCTATCGGAGCGGCCAGCCGGAACCGGAAATTCTGGAAAACCCGGAAACTGTGGACGGCGAGGACGTTCTGCCGGGTTTTTCCTTCGCCGTCCGGCAGTTTATTTTTGACTTGGCGTAATTGCCTAACGGCCGGCTAGCTGCCGTCCCTCTTGGAGGCCGTCGGCAGTCCGGGTGGGTGCGGTGATTATGATGCTGAAACCCTGCTCCAGGCGCATGGGCACTTCAGCGGCTGTGCAGCCGGTAGCGCAGGGTACTCCGGCGTCCTTGCAGATGCCCAGGATGCGAAGCAGCATTTCCTGAACTTCGGGATGTCCCGCGTTGCCCCGGTGTCCCATGGCAACGGACATATCGCCGGGGCCGGCCCATACCGCGCCGATGCCTTTGACCTGACGCAGGATGTCAGGCAAGTTCTGGACGCCGGTGGGTTCCTCGACGATGCCCATGAGCAGCAGGTTGCCGTCCGGGTCCAGAGGCCACACGTCGGCGGCGTCGTAATACTCGGCGGCGGACAAGCCCCAGTACCGGGGCGCGATGCGCTGCCACCAGCCGCGCTCGCCGTGGGGTTCAAAGTCGGGGACACCGGGAACCTGCGGGTAGCGGGCAGCCTGCACCGCGGCCATCGCACCCTCAACGGTATCAAGATGGGGGAGGATCAAGCCGTACACGCCGGTGTCCAAAGTCTGCTTGATAATCCACTGGTTCGTTTCACGGGTGTTAGGCGGGATCCGAACCACGGGCGTCGGATCGGCCTGGAGTCCGCCGGCGTCGGCAATCCGCTTGCGGTTGAGCAGGAACTGGAGTGATGCGCGAAGGTTATTGAAAGACATACCCTCGTGCTCCATCTCGATCATGACCATATCGTAATCGGAATCGGCGAAATACATCATCTCGTCGAAGTTGCCGTTCCAGATCAGCCCGGTGCCGAAGACCGGCTTGCCCTCTTCGAGCAATTGGATGACCTTGTTGTAACGGGTGGCGGGCATGGTTTGGCCTCCTTTTGACAGTCAACCTCGCCGTTCCTATCGTTCAGACGAAAGCAGGAACCCAAGATTCACTGCCAATAGAGTGTTTTCTGAGTTTATGTCCACTGGATTCCGGCTTTCGCCGGAATGACGGCATTTGTGAGTGCGCCTAATGTTCCTTCAGTACCGCCTCGAACCCAGCGGCATCGTCGTGGGGGCCAACTATAGCGAGGCGGAACACGCTACCGTGGAGGAGGCGTTCAGCGGTACGTACCACGTCGGCTGGGGTTACCGCATCAATCCGCGCGGCCGTCTCATCCGGCGTAGTGATCTCTTCCATCAAGAGTTCTTGCGACGCCAGCCAGGAAGCCACAGACCGGGAGTCTTCCATACGCATCAACAACCGACCCTTGATGTACTCCCGCGCCTTGTTTATTTCCGCCCCGGGAGCAGGCTGCAGCAGCGTAGCCATTTCCTGGCGGGTGGCCGCGATGGCTTCTACGGCTCGCGCCGGTTCGGTGCCACAGGACACGACCAGCGCGCCGCAGTCGCGGTAGCTGCTGATGGAGCTGTGGCAATCGTAGGTAAGGCCACGGTCTTCTCGCAGGCTCTGGAACAGGCGGCTGCTCATTCCGTCGCCGAGCACGCCGTTGAGCACGGTGGCGGCGTAGCGATCATGGTCGCCGAGAGCGAAACCGGGCAATGCCAGGCAGATACAGGTTTCTTCGGTGTCGCGGCGGTCCAGCAGGACGCTTGGGGCATCCGATGGAGATGGCGTTACCGGCTCCCAATCCATGATCGCCCCCGGTTGCCAATGGCGGGTAGCTTCGTCAACCATCGCTATGGCTTCTTCGTGCGTGATAGCGCCGGCGATGCCGATGACGGTGTTGTTGGGCCGGTACTGTCGCTCCATGTATTCCCGAACATCGCCCAGGCCGATGGCGGTAACGGTTTCCATGGTCCCACCCACGTCGCGACCCATAGCCTGATCCGGCCACATCGCACGATCAATGAGCAGGTCGCACACCTGGGCGGGGTAATCATTGGTCATCCGCAACTCGTCGAGGATGACCTCGCGTTCCTTCTCCATCTCTGTGGGATCCAGAAGCGGGTGAAGAATGAGGTCGAGCAGGACCGGGATCGCCTGATCGGCGTGGACACTGGCGACCTTGCACCAAAACGAGGTCATCTCCCGATCGGTGGCCGCGTTCATAATACCGCCGACGCCTTCGACGGCTTCTGAGATAGCCAGGGCGGTGGGCCAACCGCGGGTGCCCTTGAAGGGCAAATGCTCTAGGAAGTGGGAAAGGCCGGCCTTGTCGGCGGACTCGTAGCGGGAGCCGGCGCCAACAGAGATGAATATAGAGACGCTGCGGGTGTGCGGCATTTCTGCCGTCAGCACCCGCAGCCCATTGTTGAGAACTGTGCGGCGGTACATCTACGTGTTCAACCAGTCCACGTCACCCTGCAAGTCGGCCGGGTGGGACTTGGACATGAAAACGTCGTAGCGGCGCTTGGCCTCCCCGATGGTGGTGTTGTCGGGGCCATGGCCGGGATAGACGTAAGTATCGGCGGGCAGGGTCAGAAGCTTCTCGCTGATGCTGCTGAGTTCCTGCTGGAGAGCCTCAGGGCTGCGAGACCGGCCAGGGCCGCCGGGGAACAGGGTGTCGCCAGAGAACAGGAAACCGCCCACCTGGTAGCAGATGGAACCGTCGGTATGGCCTGGCGTGTGGATGCAGCGGATGGTTCGGTTACCAAACTGTACGGTGTCGCCGTCGTTGAGCCGGCGCTGCGGCGGGCTGGGCGGCAGGTGAGCATCTTCATCGCCGATGGCAGCCGGCGCGCCGATGGTACCGGTGATCTCGGTGTAGCCGGCCAAGTGGTCGCCGTGGCCATGGGTGACCAGGATGGCCTGGACCTCAACGCCGCTCTCACGCACCTCATTGATCATCTTCTCCGGCTCGTCCGGAGTGTCGATGCAGACCGCCTGGTTGGTCTCCGGGCATATTACAATGTAGCCGTTGTTGCCCAGGCTGCCCATATTCGGAATCTTGTGCACGGTAACGTCGCCCGCGCCCTGGGCCTGATGGTGAACTGGCATATTGCTGGCCTCCTGTGAAACGTTGAAATCGCTGTTGCATTGTAGCAAAGGGGAAACTAACCGCCCAGACGCGCGCGCATGGCGTCCGGCACTTGGCGGATGCGGCGGCTGAACGCAGTGTCCCAGCGCATCGAAACCTGCCGGGCCGCTTCAGTGATCAGAGCGGCGCCGTTGAGGTAGTCGTCGCGGTGAATATACTCGGCGGCGATGGAGCCGTCCGCAGCCCCGTTATGGTAATTGCCCAGGGGAAACGCGACGCCTGTGGAGCGGTAGCCCCAGGCGTTGAACGCACTGGCCTCGCATACGCCGCCGCTCATCAGCTGGCGCTGGCAGCGAAAGCCGGCATCTTCTGCGGACAGTACCTCGCGAGCGCGGACCAGAGCGGCTTCGGCGTCGGTGTTGAAAGTGCTGCCGGCATCGCCAACCCGGATTACCGGGCCTCCTCCGATCTCCGCCCCCGGAAGAGTGCGCGACGACTCCAGAGATACTACGAGGGTCTCCATCGGCAGTGTGCGCGCCTCGGCGAGCAGGCGCGCTCCGACCAGCCCAACCTCCTCCGCGCGGGTGAAGACGCCGTACACGTCGCCGTCCGGCGGGTCGCCATTCAGAGACGCGAGTGCGGAAAGGATGCATCCGCCACCGGCCAGGTCGTCGGCGGCGCGCATGACAATATGGTCGTCCTCGATGCTGAAATCGGGCAGGTCGAACACGGCAGGCGACGGAATGGTAATATCCTCGGACGCGGCCTCAGTGAGGCGGATTTGAGCTTCCCGTTGCCGTTCGTCGCCATGTGGCCCGACGGTTTCGGCGGCGATACGGCGGCCGGCGGGTAGGATCACCTGTAATGGTACGCCGGGAGCGAATGCTCCGGACGGGATTCCTCCTGAAGCCTTGCCGATCACATAGTCGCCATCTCGCCCAACGATTTCAAAGCCGGGATGGTCCATGTGGGCCATGAAGGCGATGGGCGGGACGCCGTCAGGTTTAGAGCCGGGGATGAGGGCGATGATGTTGCCGAAGTTATCGGTACGCCAGCTGACGCCGATTTCGGTGAGAGCGCCGCGGACGGCGGTGGCGACGCCGTTTTCGTGGAATGCAATGGCGGGTTGCGCGCCCAGCCGGGCAAGAAAGTCAAGGGCGCGGTTAGTGTTAGCGTCGGTGGTCATCGTGTTCTGCACCTAATGGTTGGGTGCGCCTATTGTGCCATTGGCGCGGGAGGTTGGGCAATGCAGTGCAGAAGGCATCCTTCGATCCGCCACAGGCGGACTCAGGATGATCGGTTTGTTAGGTGCTATACTGCGGGCCGAAAATTTCGCTTTGCCTGATCAGCCAGGAGGTGCGCCGTGCTGCCCAAGTTTCGTGTGAGTCTGGACGAGGCTACGATGGTTCCGGGGGATGACCTGAAATCCACCGTCGCCGCCGTTTTCGAGAAGATGGGCGTTCCACCGGATGATGCGCAACTGGGAGCCGACGTGCTGGTATTGGCCGATCTGCGCGGCGTTGACTCGCACGGCGTTTCCAACATGCTGCGCAGCTACGTCAGCGGTTACACCAGCGGGCAGATCAACCCAAATCCGGACCTGCGAATCATTCGCGAGACGCCCGGCACGGCCAGCATTGACTCTGACCGGGGCTTGGGCATTATCACCACCCCCAAAGCCATGGACATCGCCATCCGCAAGGCGTCGGAGGTTGGCGTGGGCATGGTGACCATCGGCAACGCGCGGCACCTTGGTATGGCGTCCTACCACGCGATGATGGCGCTGGAGCATGACATGATCGGGGTGTGCATGACCAGTTGCCCGCCGTCGGTGGTGCCGACCTTCGGCGCAGAGCCGCGGCTGGGCACTAACCCCATCGCCATCGCGGTACCGTCCCGAAACGAGGCGCCCTTCGTGTTCGACGCGGCCACCAGCACCGTGGCCGGCAACAAGGTGGGCATCGCCCGGCGTTTGGGCGTCAAGCTGGAACCGGGCTGGCTGGCCGACGCCGAGGGGAACCCCATCATGGAGGAGGCCGACGCTCCCGACAACTACACACTGCTCACGCTGGGCAGCACCCGGGAGCTGGGGTCGCACAAGGGCTACGGCCTGTCGTGTATGGTGGACATCCTGGCCGGCGTCCTGACCGGGTTCGGATACGGCGCGGTGCCGGGGCGGCCCAACTTTGGGCACTACGTGGCGGCGTACAACGTGGCGGGGTTTGACGACCCGGACCACTTCAAGGACCAGATGGACGAGTGGCTCCAAATGATGAAGAACACGCGCCCGGCTCCCGGAGAAGAACGGGTGATGGTAGCGGGACAGCCGGAAGCGGAGATGGAGGAAATTCGTCGCGTGGAGGGTATCCCGCTGCACGAGGAGGTGGTTGACTGGTTCCACGACACCTGCGGAGAACTGGGGATTGACTGCCCGTTTTAGGATACAGAGTGATGTCACAAAATAGCGCACCCGATCTAAAATTGGGTGCGCTTCATTTGGCGATCATCACATCTAGATATTGGTGGTGAACCAGAGGCAGGTTACGGTATTGGTGACGCCGTTTATGGGACGGATCTGGTGGCGCAGAATCGCGGTAAGGTCTTCCGGGGTGCCGGCCTCCAGTTCCATCACGACATCGTAAGGCCCGAGGACCTCCCTCACTGCTGCGCCGCTGACAGTGTTCAGTCGGTCAATTACTTCGCGGGTTTTTGCTGGTTCCACGTTGATGAGTATGTATGCGTTGGCGGCCATGAGGCACCTCCCACAAATCAATATCAGCAATTGTAATACATAACATTATCCCATGCAATGCAGAGGTATGCATATAACCGTTCAGATCTGGGGCTTTCCGACGTCAAACCGTCACACCGGTGAACGCCGGCATCAAGGAACCTTGCCCTGCTCACGCTGACGAACGCTTGGCATCTCTGGATTCCTGCTAAAGCAGGAATGACGGTGTAAGGTTAACGCGCCCTACAACGCATTGACAAATTGAGTGCGCTACCCGTAGTTCGGGTTCCGGGTTATTTTCTTCGGAAGCGTCTGAGGGCGTTTTCCCGAGCCAACACTATTTGTGACGATTTCGTCGTCTGGGACCGCCGCTGGATCATGGTAACACGGCCTCGAACCGGCGACATATGCGGTATCAAGCCATTGCTCTACCAAACTGAGCTACCGTGGCACCGCTCCATGCTAAGCCTAACGCGACGGGACGCGTCAAGCCGCGTCAGTTGGGCGCACGGTAGCCGTCGGTTCCACTGAGGTCATGCTGGACGACTGACAGCGATATGGCGAGGTTGTCCGTGATGTCCGGCCTGGTGGCCTCGGCGGCGCCGCGCTCGGCTGCCTTCTCCAGTGAGGACAGTTTTTCACCGGAGGGCGGAGTCGCCATCTGGACGGTCACGACGATTTCAATGGCGTCGCTGTCGTAATAGGTCACGCTGTCCTGTACACCGTCCTCTGCCATGACCGCGAAGTGCGCTCCGATTACCGCTTCCTCCACCTCCCGCTTGGTGAACCCCGGGTCTTTACCGGTTTGTAGGCTGACCGTAACGTGAGGGTTTTCGGACTGGAATTTGTCGATGGCATCCCGGGCGTTGCCGGAGATGGAACCTGAAAAATTGATCCAGGCCGAAAACCTGTCGGGTTTGCCGGACCCAGCATCAACGACGCTGTTGGGGTGGTCGTCCGCGATGGCCGTTACCATCTTTGAGAAATCATCGCGCCAGGCAAAACGCATGATGGATTCATCGAGCGTGATGCCATCCTGGTTCGCGATGAATTGCAGGTCGTCCAATTCAGCGAGGCTGCTGATGCTGGGGTGTTGGCGCATCAGCGCCGCCGCTTCGTGGGGGGTCAGGGTCGGCACGCTGTGGTGTCTTGCCACTGATTCGTCGTCACGGCTGGGGGCGGCTGGCATCGCCACGATCACGACCACCACCGCGATCACGCCTAGAATGCCGCCGCCATAGGCGAGCCACATGTACCAGCGGGTCCAACGATTTTTTGGTGAGGCGCGTCGTTCATTCTCGTTCATCATCGGGGAGCCTCGTTTGATGACAAACACTGGTTGAAGAAAATAGTGATCCGCGCTGTCTGGTGGGACGGCGCGGTTTCTTATTTGTCAACGCGCCCTAGTCCTTCAGCGCGGGGATGACCTCTTTGCCGAAAAGTTCGATGGAGCGCATGGTGTCGGCGTGGGACAGCTGGCCACCCTGAGCCTCCAGCAGCAGGGACCCGACGCCAAGCTCATCGCGGATGTGGCGCAGTTTCTTGATAACGGTGTCAGGGCTGCCCACCACCAGGTGATAGCGGTCCTGTAACTCCTGGTAGGACATTTCGTGCAGCGGAGTGGGACGACGCGCCGCCACTGCCGCAGCGCCGGCGCGTGAGGTGTAGCCGGGCGGCGACCAGTATTCGCGTGGCCCGCGCAGTGGATAGTTCATGCGCCATAGGAATGCTTTGCCTGACTCCTGGGCCTTCTCGTCCGTATCGTTGACGTGAGCGCAGATCATAAAGGCGAACTTTTCGGGGCCGGGTTCCCAGCCATCGGCGGCGGCGTACTCCCGGTAGCGTGCGAAGAGGTTCTTCGCCACCTCCAGGGGAGTCAAAAAGGCGGCGTAGGTGTAGCGATGTCGGGCGGTCCACTCGACGGTTTCCGGACTGCCGGTTCCTGGCACCCATACCGGGGGGTGCGGCTTTTGGACGGGCAGCATCCACGGGTTCACGGCGCGGTAGTGGTAGTGATTGCCTTCCCACCGAAACGGGCCGGGCGTGGTCCAGGTCTTGACCACAAGGTCGTGGCATTCCTCGAAACGTTCACGGTTGTGGATGGGGTTGGTGTTGTTGGCCCAAGACTCGATGCCAATCCCGCGCACAAACCCTGAGATGATGCGGCCACCCGATATAACGTCCAGCAGGGCGATCTCCTCCGCCAGGCGAACTGGATTGTCTGACGTGGGCAGCATGTTGCCCAGCATCAGGATCTTGGCGCGGTTGGTGATGCGAGCCAGGATGCCACCGGTTATGTTGACCTCAACGTCCATGCACGACGGGGTGTTGTGATGTTCGTTGATCATCAAACCGTCGAATCCCATTTCCTCGGCGTACTGGTACTCATCCAGGTAGCGGTTCATCAACCCGCTGGCCGTGTTGGGGTCAAAGTACGTGTTGGGGAAGGTAAGGCGCATAGACGGGAACTTTTCCGCCTCAGACTCCGGGAACTCAGCGTAGGGCATCTCGGTGAAGTAGAAAACATCCATGGTGTTGCCTCCAGAAGAATCAGGCAGCAATCGCTTACTGCCTGATCGGAAAACGGTGGAGTATCCTGAGAACGTCGCTCTGGAGTTTGACTGACTTATAGGAACGCCAGCGCGGCCTGCGCGAAGTCATCGGGCTTTTCGATCTGCGGGGAATGGCCACAGTTCGGGATGACGGTTACCTGTGATCCGGCGATGGCCCGCTGGTAGAGGCTGGCGCATTCTACCGGAACGAGGTTGTCGTTCTCCCCCCAGAGGATGTGGGTCGGTACGTTGACGCGGCTCAGCTTGGCAGGCAAGCGCGGGTTGTGCATGTAGGGCCGCCAGGTGAGGCGGATCGCCATTTCGCGATCACCCTCAGCCTGCTGCACCTGCTCCGGCGTAGGATCGGTTCCGAATAGCTCGTCCCACTCGGGAACCTGAGACGGGTCGTGATACACCAGATCGCGCACCTGCGCCGGGCTGATGATGAAAATGTCGGTGATCTCGCCGTCGTTGGGCTTGATACCGGCGGCGCCCACCAGCATGACCTTGCTAAAGGCGTGGCCCGTCATCGAAAGCATTTCCGCCGCCAACCAGCCGCCCATGGAAAAGCCGATGGCGCGGACGTTTTCGAGACCTTCCTGTTCCTGGAACCAGGTATAAAAACAGGCCAGGTCCTGCATAGATTCCACCCAGCCGGGCCGGTCGCTCTTGCCGTAGCCGGGATGCGAGGGCAGATAGACGGTGAACTTCTCGGCGAGAGCCTGGGCATAGCGGCGGGGGCCGGCATTCCCGCCGGCGCCGTGCAGCACCAGCAGCGGGTCACCGGAACCGCCCTTGTACACCTGCAAGTTGCCGCCGGCTACGGAGATGGTTTCCTCAGTGAAGTTAGGCATTGGGATGGTTGCTCCTTGCTTTGCTTTCAAACTAGTCCCCTCTCCCTTGATGGGAGAGGGTTAGGGTGAGGGTGGAAAGCCTTTGGCAATTAGACGGAGGTGAGGCCGGGCATGACACCCTCTTTCTGGAATGGGTCGGTCAACTCCAGTTCCTCGCCGATTTCCCGGAGGGCAGGCAGCACCTCCTGGCCCATGAGTTCGAGGCAACGCATGGTGTCCTCGTGGCTGATGGAACCGTCGTTGGTCCACACGGCGAGGATGCCGGGGCGCATGTAGCTCAAAACTTCGCGCAACTGGCTGACTACGGTTTCGGGGCTGCCGATGATCCAGCGTTTCGAGTCCAGAATCTCATCGTAGTGAGCCGAATCCAGGCCACCGACGCGGAACGGGTCGCTGCGAATCTGCTCGCGCAGGCGCAGGAAGCGCGGGTCATCGCTGCGGCTGCCATAGCCGACGGGAGAGGCGTAGTCGCGGGGCAGCGGGATGCGGCCGACGCCGATGTTGCCCACCATGTAGCCCTTGCCCACGTCGTAGGCTTTCTCGTCGGTGTCCTGCACGTGTATGCGTACCAGGTAGCCGAAGTTCTCCGGGCCGGGCTCGTAACCGTGCTCACGGGCTGCCTCAGTGTAGATGGATTTCATATCCTGGGTACCCTGCGGGTCGGTTTCCAGGAAAATGTAGGGGTAGTTCCGCTCCGCGCACCACACCAGGGTTTCAGGGCTGCCGGTGCCGGGTATCCAGACCGGCGGATGAGGCTTTTGCAGGGGAGTCTGGAAAGGATTGACGACGCGGAAGTGGTAGTGGTCGCCCTCCCAGCGGAACGGGCCGGGCGTGGTCCAGGTCTTGATGACCAGGTCATGGGCCTCCTCGAACCGGGCGCGGTTGTGCAGCGGGTTGGTATTGGTAGCCAGGCTCTCGACGCCGGTGCCGCGCACGAATCCGGAAACCAGCCGGCCGCCGGAAATCATGTCGATCTCCGCCAACTCTTCAGCCAGACGGATGGGGTTGTCGAAGATGGGCAGCGGATTGCCCAACAACACGATCTTGGGTTTCTTGGTGTTGCGCGCCAGGATCGCGGCCTCCAGGTTCATCGTCGCGCCCAAGCAGGTGGGCGTGTTGTGATGCTCGTTGAGCATCAGCCCGTCGAACCCGACCTCCTCCGAGTATTCATACTCGTCGAGATACATGTTGTACAGGTAGTGGCCTTCCTCCGGGCTGAAGTTGGAGTTGGAGAAGGTGAGGCGCACCGCCTCATTGGGGGAGTTGCGAACGTCCTCCTCGGTATAGTTCACGTAAGCCCGTTCGGTAAAACGCATCAGGAACATGGAATGGCCTCCTTGCGTGGTTGGCCGGGGTGTGGGACGGGATCGTAGGTGGAATCATACACCAATGAAATGGTGATGATGGGCACAAGGTCGTACCTGAAGGAACTATACGTTCGACGTTGCCTGCTTTTTGAAGTGCGGTATCACCTCCGCCGCAAACCGGCCCATCTGGTCCTTGAACTGGTTGGTGGTTGCGCCCATTGGGAAGGCGATCATGATCTGTTCGAGGCCGGGGTATTTTTCCTGCAACTCTTCCAGGTAGGCGATGGTGTCCTCGGGGCTGCCCGCGAACCAGGCGCGGTTGTCGATGACATCCTGGAAGTCGGTACCGGCGGCGATGTGGCGGGCGACCCCGCCGGGGCCGGTGGCGGAAATCTGCTGGTCGCTGTAGCGCAACATCCCCAACGGCGCGGCGAACTTGACGTGCTCCTCGAAGAGCGGTTGTAGCTGGCGACGAGCGGCGGCGGTGCTGTCGTCCACCATGGCCCAAAGGCCGATACACAGACCCTCACCCAGCGCGAGCTCACGGCCGGCGCGCTGGTTGGCAGCCTTGTAGCGTTGGACCCACTCCTCGACGTATTGCTCGCCGGTGCCGAGGATCACGCCCTTGATGCCCCACTTTGCCATAAAATCCAGGGCGCGATCAGATGCGCTGACGATGGGCTGCCACACGTCCACCGGGCGGGTTCTGGGCCGGGGCACGAGGGTCACTTCCTTGAGGTCGTACCCGCGATACGGAATGTCCGGCGGGATGGTGTAGTGCTTGCCCTGGTGGGAGAATGCGTCGCTGTTGAAAGCCTTCATCATTATCTCGAACTGTTCCTCGAACAACTCGCGGTTGGCGTCGCCGTCGATCATCGGCGCGCCGAAGGACTCAACTTCGCGGGTGTGGTAGCCGCGCCCGATGCCAAAGACGACACGGCCCTCGGTAAGAATGTCCACCATGGCGAAGTCCTCGGCCAGGCGGATAGGGTGCCACATCGGCAGGATGTTGAACCCGCAGCCGAACTTGATGCGGTTGGTGTGCTGGGCCAGGTACTGGCTCATGATGAGCAGGTTGGGGATGCACTCGTAGCCCTCGCGCTGAAAGTGGTGCTCGGCCATCCACAGGATGTCGAAACCGAGGTCGTCCAGGAACACGGCGGCCTCCCGCGCGATGTCCAGCGCCATGGACAGACGGTCGTTGTCGTACCAGCGGTCATTGGCGGGAATGCCGTCGAATCCGATGCCGTCGCCTTCCAGGACATGGCCCGCGTACAGGACGGAAAAGTCTTTGATCATGGGTATTCCTCCGACGTTACGGGGTATGCTGAGTCGTTCGGTCCCAAGTGCAATCATGGCGCCGAGCGCGTAGGACGGGGTTTGTGTTACAATCGTCATGCTACCATCGCAGGCTAAGACTGTCATTTCGTCCCGTATCGTGAGCCGCCAGCGGTAGCCATTCATTCAAAGTCTTACCAGCGTCCGGCCGATCGGGTCCAGATTGGAGGAGGCTGATTTTTTATGCCCAAAGTACTGATTACCGACAACGTAGCCGCGGAGGGCGTCGACCTGCTGAAAAAGCACGTGACCGTTGACGTCAAGCGCGGCCTTTCCCCCGACGAACTTATCGCCACCATTCCCGGCTATGACGCCCTGGTGGTGCGCAGCGAAACCAAGGTCACGGAGCCCGTCATTGCCGCCGGGTGTGATCTCCAGGTGGTCGCTCGCGCCGGCATCGGGGTGGACAACATCGACCTGGACGCCGCTACCCGGGCCGGCGTCGCCGTAGTCAACGCGCCCATCGGCAACACCGTCGCCGCTGCCGAGCACACCGTCGCGCTCATGCTGGCCCTGGCCCGCAACGTGCCCCAGGCCTACGCATCAATGAAAGATGGCCAGTGGCAGCGTTCCGCGTTCATGGGCATCGAGGTACGGAACAAGACGCTGGGCATCGTTGGGTTGGGGCGCGTGGGCTCCGAGGTCGCGCGCCGTGCCGCCAGCTTCGGGATGCGGCTCATCGCGTTCGATCCATTCGTCGCTCCGGACTTCGCTTCCCGCATGGGAGTCGCCGTGATGTCGCTGGAAGAAGTCCTGGCGCAGTCCGACTTCATCACCCTGCACACCCCACTGACAGCAGGCACGACGAATCTGATCTCAGCCCCGCAGTTGTCCATGATGAAACCCGGCGCACGCCTGATCAACGTGGCCCGGGGCGAATTGGTGGACGAGGATGCGCTGCTGGATGCCTTGGAAAACGAGCAACTGGCCGGCGCGGCCCTGGACGTTTTTACCAACGAGCCGCCGGGCGATCTGCCTCTCCTGAAACACCCGAGACTGGTTGCCACTCCGCACTTGGGGGCATCCACGCAGGAAGCGCAGCGGGAGGTTGCCATTGAAGCCGCCGAGCAGGTGCTGGCGGTGCTGGATGGGCAGCCGGCGCGCAACACAGTGAATGCGCCGTTCGTGCCGACGGGAGAGGCGTAGTCGCGGGGCAGCGGGATGCGGCCGACGCCGATGTTGCCCACCATGTAGCCCTTGCCCACGTCGTAGGCTTTCTCGTCGGTGTCCTGCACGTGTATGCGTACCAGGTAGCCGAAGTTCTCCGGGCCGGGCTCGTAACCGTGCTCACGGGCTGCCTCAGTGTAGATGGATTTCATATCCTGGGTACCCTGCGGGTCGGTTTCCAGGAAAATGTAGGGGTAGTTCCGCTCCGCGCACCACACCAGGGTTTCAGGGCTGCCGGTGCCGGGTATCCAGACCGGCGGATGAGGCTTTTGCAGGGGAGTCTGGAAAGGATTGACGACGCGGAAGTGGTAGTGGTCGCCCTCCCAGCGGAACGGGCCGGGCGTGGTCCAGGTCTTGATGACCAGGTCATGGGCCTCCTCGAACCGGGCGCGGTTGTGCAGCGGGTTGGTATTGGTAGCCAGGCTCTCGACGCCGGTGCCGCGCACGAATCCGGAAACCAGCCGGCCGCCGGAAATCATGTCGATCTCCGCCAACTCTTCAGCCAGACGGATGGGGTTGTCGAAGATGGGCAGCGGATTGCCCAACAACACGATCTTGGGTTTCTTGGTGTTGCGCGCCAGGATCGCGGCCTCCAGGTTCATCGTCGCGCCCAAGCAGGTGGGCGTGTTGTGATGCTCGTTGAGCATCAGCCCGTCGAACCCGACCTCCTCCGAGTATTCATACTCGTCGAGATACATGTTGTACAGGTAGTGGCCTTCCTCCGGGCTGAAGTTGGAGTTGGAGAAGGTGAGGCGCACCGCCTCATTGGGGGAGTTGCGAACGTCCTCCTCGGTATAGTTCACGTAAGCCCGTTCGGTAAAACGCATCAGGAACATGGAATGGCCTCCTTGCGTGGTTGGCCGGGGTGTGGGACGGGATCGTAGGTGGAATCATACACCAATGAAATGGTGATGATGGGCACAAGGTCGTACCTGAAGGAACTATACGTTCGACGTTGCCTGCTTTTTGAAGTGCGGTATCACCTCCGCCGCAAACCGGCCCATCTGGTCCTTGAACTGGTTGGTGGTTGCGCCCATTGGGAAGGCGATCATGATCTGTTCGAGGCCGGGGTATTTTTCCTGCAACTCTTCCAGGTAGGCGATGGTGTCCTCGGGGCTGCCCGCGAACCAGGCGCGGTTGTCGATGACATCCTGGAAGTCGGTACCGGCGGCGATGTGGCGGGCGACCCCGCCGGGGCCGGTGGCGGAAATCTGCTGGTCGCTGTAGCGCAACATCCCCAACGGCGCGGCGAACTTGACGTGCTCCTCGAAGAGCGGTTGTAGCTGGCGACGAGCGGCGGCGGTGCTGTCGTCCACCATGGCCCAAAGGCCGATACACAGACCCTCACCCAGCGCGAGCTCACGGCCGGCGCGCTGGTTGGCAGCCTTGTAGCGTTGGACCCACTCCTCGACGTATTGCTCGCCGGTGCCGAGGATCACGCCCTTGATGCCCCACTTTGCCATAAAATCCAGGGCGCGATCAGATGCGCTGACGATGGGCTGCCACACGTCCACCGGGCGGGTTCTGGGCCGGGGCACGAGGGTCACTTCCTTGAGGTCGTACCCGCGATACGGAATGTCCGGCGGGATGGTGTAGTGCTTGCCCTGGTGGGAGAATGCGTCGCTGTTGAAAGCCTTCATCATTATCTCGAACTGTTCCTCGAACAACTCGCGGTTGGCGTCGCCGTCGATCATCGGCGCGCCGAAGGACTCAACTTCGCGGGTGTGGTAGCCGCGCCCGATGCCAAAGACGACACGGCCCTCGGTAAGAATGTCCACCATGGCGAAGTCCTCGGCCAGGCGGATAGGGTGCCACATCGGCAGGATGTTGAACCCGCAGCCGAACTTGATGCGGTTGGTGTGCTGGGCCAGGTACTGGCTCATGATGAGCAGGTTGGGGATGCACTCGTAGCCCTCGCGCTGAAAGTGGTGCTCGGCCATCCACAGGATGTCGAAACCGAGGTCGTCCAGGAACACGGCGGCCTCCCGCGCGATGTCCAGCGCCATGGACAGACGGTCGTTGTCGTACCAGCGGTCATTGGCGGGAATGCCGTCGAATCCGATGCCGTCGCCTTCCAGGACATGGCCCGCGTACAGGACGGAAAAGTCTTTGATCATGGGTATTCCTCCGACGTTACGGGGTATGCTGAGTCGTTCGGTCCCAAGTGCAATCATGGCGCCGAGCGCGTAGGACGGGGTTTGTGTTACAATCGTCATGCTACCATCGCAGGCTAAGACTGTCATTTCGTCCCGTATCGTGAGCCGCCAGCGGTAGCCATTCATTCAAAGTCTTACCAGCGTCCGGCCGATCGGGTCCAGATTGGAGGAGGCTGATTTTTTATGCCCAAAGTACTGATTACCGACAACGTAGCCGCGGAGGGCGTCGACCTGCTGAAAAAGCACGTGACCGTTGACGTCAAGCGCGGCCTTTCCCCCGACGAACTTATCGCCACCATTCCCGGCTATGACGCCCTGGTGGTGCGCAGCGAAACCAAGGTCACGGAGCCCGTCATTGCCGCCGGGTGTGATCTCCAGGTGGTCGCTCGCGCCGGCATCGGGGTGGACAACATCGACCTGGACGCCGCTACCCGGGCCGGCGTCGCCGTAGTCAACGCGCCCATCGGCAACACCGTCGCCGCTGCCGAGCACACCGTCGCGCTCATGCTGGCCCTGGCCCGCAACGTGCCCCAGGCCTACGCATCAATGAAAGATGGCCAGTGGCAGCGTTCCGCGTTCATGGGCATCGAGGTACGGAACAAGACGCTGGGCATCGTTGGGTTGGGGCGCGTGGGCTCCGAGGTCGCGCGCCGTGCCGCCAGCTTCGGGATGCGGCTCATCGCGTTCGATCCATTCGTCGCTCCGGACTTCGCTTCCCGCATGGGAGTCGCCGTGATGTCGCTGGAAGAAGTCCTGGCGCAGTCCGACTTCATCACCCTGCACACCCCACTGACAGCAGGCACGACGAATCTGATCTCAGCCCCGCAGTTGTCCATGATGAAACCCGGCGCACGCCTGATCAACGTGGCCCGGGGCGAATTGGTGGACGAGGATGCGCTGCTGGATGCCTTGGAAAACGAGCAACTGGCCGGCGCGGCCCTGGACGTTTTTACCAACGAGCCGCCGGGCGATCTGCCTCTCCTGAAACACCCGAGACTGGTTGCCACTCCGCACTTGGGGGCATCCACGCAGGAAGCGCAGCGGGAGGTTGCCATTGAAGCCGCCGAGCAGGTGCTGGCGGTGCTGGATGGGCAGCCGGCGCGCAACACAGTGAATGCGCCGTTCGTGCCGCTGGAGGTTCACGCAATTCTGGCTCCTTACGTACCTGTGGCGTCAATGGTCGGACGATTGTTGACCAGCATGGCGCGCGGGCAGTTTGTTGGCATCACGCTGCGTTACCAGGGCGAGATCGCCCAGCACAACACGGCCATCTTGAAGGCGGCGGCGTTGGTTGGCTTGCTGGGGCAGGTCAGTGGCGAGGCAGTCAACATGATCAACGCGCCGGTACTGGCCCAACAGCGCGGCCTACAGATCACCGAGCAATCGTCGGCGGACAGCCGGGAGTACGCTAGCCTGATTTCCGCCACCTTGCACACCACCGGCGACGATATTACCATCGCGGGCACCTCCCTGCGTGACGAACCGCACCTGGTGCGCGTCAACAACTACTGGATGGACGTTGCCCCGTCCGCCCCCTATATGCTGTTTGTTGACAACCAGGACCAGCCCGGCATCATCGGCGCAGTGGGCACCACCGCCGGCCGGCACAACATCAACATCAGTTTCATGGAAGTGGGCCGCATCGCCCCGCGCGGACAAGCCATGATGGTAGTGGGTCTGGATGATCCCTTGCCGGATGTCGTGCTGGCCGAAATCAAGGCGCTGCCGCAGGTGGACGATGCCCGGGTGGTGGCGATGTAGCGATTGCGGTCGGCGGTCAGGATTGCGGCGCAACGGATTGCTTAGACGTGGCAGGGCAGAATGGACAAATCGGTTTCGCCCCTGTAAAAATGCAGGGGCGAAACTTATAGTTACCGCCTGGAGACGATTCCGTGAACGCGCCACAGCCCGCCTTTACCGATGAGCAGGTGGTTACTGCCATCCGTGCCGCCTACTCTCCTCGCTGGGATACTTCGCTGTCCGAGGAAGACGCGGCAGCGCACTCGGCAACCTACCGTTCCAATTTGGCCCATTACCGGCAACACGTTCAGCGCAGCCTGGACGAAAGCGATTATCTACAGGTCGCCGAAAAATCCTGGGGCGCTTTCACGCAGGTCATCAAGGCAATCGGCGCCGACCACCGGATAAAACTGTCCAGCCACGTAGGCATTTACCGGGTAGCAGGCGAACTGGCCTCGTTGGTAGGGCGGTTGGACCCGGACGCCGAAAGCACGCTGAATAACGTGACCACGTCGGCCCACAGCCTGCACGCCCATTTCTACGAAAACGACCTGACCGATGCAGTGGTCATCCACTCTGCCGGCACGGTTAGCGACGGCATCGACTTGCTGCAAGAGTATTTTCCGCCCCCATCTGAACGCTAATTCCTGGCATTCATAAAACCACAAACCACCTCGGAGATGACACTATGGCAGACCGCATCGCAATCATGGGCCCCGGCGCCGTGGGTAGCTACGTGGGCGCATTTCTCGTCCAAGCCGGCGAGGACGACATCACCTTTATTGACATGTGGCCCGAACACGTCGAAAAAATGCGCGCCGAGGGGCTGCGGGCCAGCGGCAGCCAGGGTGATTTCACCGTGCCCGTCAACGCTATGCACTTGACCGGCGCCCAGAACATCACCGAGCCGTTCGACTACGCTTTCATCACCGTGAAGTCCTACGACACTGAGTGGGCAACTCATTTCATCAAGCGGTACGTGAAGGACGACGGCGCGTTTGTGTCTATCCAGAACTGCTGGAACGACCCCACCATCGCCAACATCGTCGGCCCTGAGCGTCAGTTGGGCTGCATCGCCTCGCACATCGAGGTTGCTCTCTGGGAACCCGCCCATGTGAACCGAGGCGGAGCGCCGGGCCGCGATCATGGTCATACAGTCTTCCGGGTGGGCGAGTACACCGGAGCGATTACGGCACGGTCGGAAGCCCTCGCCGCCAAACTGGACCATATCGATGCCGCTTATGCCACCGACAATCTGCCCGGTGAGCGGTGGGCCAAACTGTGCCAGAACGGTATGGGAAACGCCATTTCCGCCATGAGCCAGCTGGGTAGCCAGGAAATGGCCGGCGACGCGCGCATAAGGCGGATCCGCATCAACCTCGCCAAGGAAGGCGCTCAAGTTGGCCTGGCGCAGAGCCTCAAGGTGGTTGCCATCAACGGCACGCCGGCGGAGACGTGGGCCGAAGCCGACCGGGGCGACGTTTTTGAAGACCTGGACGGGAAACTATCTGAAGCCGGTGGCCGCGTGAACTGGCTGGCGTCCATGGCGCAGGACGTCCACAAGGGCCGCAAGTCGGAGGTGGACTTCATGAACGGCCTGATTTGCGAAAAGGGACGTGAAACCGGCGTTGCCACGCCGTACCACGACGCCATCGTAGAGGCGATGCGGCTGGTGGACAGCAAGGAAGTCGCGCCCGGTCCCGAAAACGTCGATCGAATCATCCGCGCAGTGGAGGGCTGATATGTACATCACCGTCGAACCCGCCGGGCTAATGATGCACACCGTAAAGTTGGTGTTCGACCCGTCCGATCCGGCGTCGGAAGACCAGCAGGTGCGGGACTATCTCAATGAGCACGAACTTGAACCCCGCTACCACTGGTTCGCCGAGATCGAAGGGCTGGAGGGTCGGGAATGCGAGATCATGCAGTTCGGCGGGTGCTACCTGGGCCGTAACTTGCAGAACATCGGCCTGATTCAACGGCAGGTGGTTGAGGAAGAGTTGCTGACCGCAGAGATCCAGCGACACGTTGACGCCGGCTACCTGGCAGAACTGGCAGACGCCCTCGAATCACAGCGACGAGACGCTATTGCCGCCCTGATCGAGGAGTTCCGAGTGGAGGAAAGCTTTGGGCAGGACGAAGCCGGCGAACTGCGGGCGACGCTGGACGCCACCGCGTTGCTGGACGCCGCCGCCCGCGCCCTGGCTGGAGCGAGCACAACTCAGGAATGATCGCATGACCACGGAAGCCGTCCGTTGGGGGTACAACGGATCAGAGGGTCCTGAACACTGGGGTTGTCTCTCGGAAGCGTACCGCTCCTGCTCAGAAGGCGTCGAGCAGTCGCCGGTCAATATCACCGGTTGTGTCGCTTCTGAAGGAGCTCACATTGAGTTCGCCTACTCAGGCCGGGCGATTGCCGCCCGCAACAACGGGCACACCGTATATCTGGACTTCCCGCCGGGCAGCGCGCTTGTCGCCGACGGATCACGCTACGAATTGCAGGGCGTTCACTACCACTCGCCCGGCGAGCATCAGGTGGACGGCGAGAGGTTTGCCACCGAGCTGCACCTGGTGCATCAGGACACGGACGCGAACCTGGCGGTTGTGGGGTTGTTGTTCCGCCTGGGAAACCCCTCGCCACTGGTACAGGCATTGTTGGACGCCGCGCCGCAAACCGTTGGCTCGGTTGCCCTGCAAGACGGGCCGACCACCTCTGACTACCTTCCGGCCCCGCTTAACTATTTCGGCTACGACGGTTCGCTAACCACACCGCCATGCACCGAAGGCGTACACTGGATCGTGATGCAGTCGGTCGGCACTGTGTCGCCGGAACAGGTGGAGCGCTTGCAGACAATTACCGGCGGTCCCAACAATCGCCCGGTGCAGCCTATCGGAGAGCGGAAAATCCTGGCGGTGTCGCGGTGAAGCCGTGCGTACCGGGGAGTTGCAGAGTATATACAGTAAAATGGAGCGGGCGATGGGAATCGAACCCACGTAGCCAGCTTGGAAGGCTGGGGCTTTACCACTAAGCTACGCCCGCTCAGTGCATTCATTATACCTTATGCCCAAAACCATCTACCTCGCCAACCCATACGGTTTCTCGACCCAGCAGAAGGAAACCCTTTTGCCGCCCATCATCGCCGCCCTGGAAAGTCTGGGTCTGAAAGTCTGGGAGCCATTCGCTCGCAATAACCAGGTGGACTTCCAGCGCGCCGGCTGGGCCTACCGGGTCGGCCAGCAGGACTATGCTGACGTGGCGGCCGCAGATGGCATATTCGCGGTGGTGAACGGCGTCCCTCCGGACGAGGGCGTGATGATTGAACTGGGCATGGCCATTGCCCTGGGCAAGCCTACTTTCCTGTTCCGGGACGATTTCCGCCGCGCCACCGACAGCGAGGAGTACCCTCTCAACCTGATGCTTTTCACCGGAATGCCCGAACAGAACTGGCAGGACTACTATTACACGACCGTGGACGAAATTACTGACCGGGCCAAAGCCCTGGCTCGATGGGCTGCCCAATGCTGAAAACCCGTTTCTCCGAACTGCTGGGCCTGCGATATCCCGTCATGTCCGCGCCCATGAGCAACCACAGCGGAGGACGACTGGCAGCGGCGGTATGCCAGGCAGGAGGGTTAGGAACGTTCGGTGGCAGCAACAACTTCGGCTCCAAGTGGTTTACCGAGCAAATCGGATTCATCCGATCCCAGACCGACCGATCTTTTGGCGTCGGATTCATCACCCAATTGATTGAGTCAGACCCGAGCAATTTTGAAACCGCTCTTGCCGAAAAAGTGCCGGTCATCATATTTTCGTTTGCCGACCCGCGCCCGTGGCTACCTAGGGCGCGACATGCCGGAGCAACAACCATTTGCCAAGTACAAACGCCCAGAGCCGCGGAAATAGCGTTGGACGCCGGCGCGGACGCGCTTCTGGCCCAGGGAAACGAGGCTGGCGGACACACCGGCGAAATGAACCTGTTGCCCCTGCTGGTAGATCTCGTTGAGCGGTATCCCGACATCCCGGTGCTAGCGGCTGGCGGGATTACGTCGGGGCGAGCGTTGGCAGGAGCGCTTGCTGCCGGCGCGGAAGGAGCGTCCCTGGGCACCGCTATGCTGGCAACGCCGGAAGCGGTGGAAGTCCCAGAAGCCTTCAAAGAGCAAGTCCTTCGCTCTGAAGGCCAGGACACCGCCTACACCCGGTTGTACGACCTGCTTGGAGATGAACCTTGGCCATCCGGTATAGCGGGTCGAGTGTATCGCAACCGAATGGTTCGGGAATGGGACGGTAGGGATGCCGAAGTCCTGGCGCGACGCGAGGAGTTGGCCACCGATGTCGCCGCCGCACGCGCCCGCCACGACCCTGAACTGGCGTCGGTGTACATGGGCGAGGGTGTCGGGCAGGTCGATGCGATACGGCCGGCGGGGCAAGTAATAACGGACATTTGCGAGGCGGCAGAAAACGCCATGCGGGATATATACGACAAGACCAAATAACAAAGGTGACAGACCATGACGGAACAGGCATCTCTCAATCCCGAATACACCATGGGCTACAGCCCGGAGTTTCTACAACTGCTTGACAGCCGGAATGCGCAAACTCATGCTGCACACCTGATGCCGCATCTTACTCCCGGTATGCGCCTGCTGGACTTCGGGTGCGGGCCGGGCACGATCACCGTTGGCCTGGCGCGAGTCATAGAACCCGGTGCAATCCACGGCATCGATATGGAAGCGTCCCAGATCGAGCTGGCGAGGGCCGCCGCCGCGTCCGGCGGCCATGACAACGCCTCGTTTCACTTCGGCAACGTGTACGACCTGCCATTTGATGACGGTTCTTTCGACGCGGCGCACTGCCACGCGGTGCTGATGCACGTGCCGGACACCCAGCGGGCATTGCAGGAAGTCAAGCGCGTACTGAAACCCGGCGGCGTTATCGCCAGCCGGGAGATGATCGCCAGCGCCTCTTTCAGCGAACCGATGGGGGATACCACTGACCAGGCGTGGGCTACATTCATCAAGCTGCTCGCAGCCAACCAGGGGCATCCCGAGATGGGCAAACAACTGAAAGCGCACTTCCTCCAAGCCGGGTTTGCCGATGTCCGGGCTACCGGATCGTTCGACTACTTCAGCTCGGCGGAAGACATCGCGTTTCTGCACGCCTTTATCTGCGATTGGTTCTTTATGCCGCAAGTAGTTGCGGCAGCGACGCAATACGGACTGGCGACGCACGAGCAGTTTGAACGATGGCGGGCCGAAATGGACGAATGGAAGGAAATGCCGGGCGCAGTGGGCGGGTTGGCCTTTGGCGAAGCGATCGCCGTCAAACCCTAGTTGGCGCAGCACGGTTGGGGTGAACGAATTATCGCCGATGATATAATCCGACGCCGGGATTATTGGCATGTTTTATGCATCCGACATCAGCAAGGCTTACGGGGAACGCAGCCTGTTCAACGGGCTGGAGGTGTCGGTGTCGGGTGGGGATCGCGTGGCGCTGATCGGCGCGAACGGGTCGGGCAAAACGACGCTGCTGGACATTCTGGCCGGGGAAACGCTGGCCGACACCGGAACAATATCGGGCCGCCGTGGGGCGACGGTTGGTTACCTTAAGCAGGAACCCGCGCCATTCGCAAGCAAGTCATTACTCCAGGAGGTTCTGGAGGCGAATACACAGGCCATTGAGTTGTCGGACCGGATCGCCGAGATGCGCGGGGCGCTTTCGTCAACTACAACAGCTGCGGAACAAGACGCGCTGATGGATCATTTGGCAACGCTTGAAAACCAACTGGAAGCAGCCGGAGGTATTGACCGCGACCACGAGGCCAAAGCCATTCTGTCGGGGCTGGGTTTCAAGGAAAACGATTTCACCCGCGAGATGACCGAGTTCAGCGGCGGCTGGATGATGCGGGCCGAGCTGGCCCGGCTGCTGTTTCGCAACCCGGACGTGCTGCTGCTGGACGAGCCAACCAACCATCTGGACCTTGAGGCCAATATCTGGTTCGAGAAATACCTGTCGTCCTTCAAAGGCGGCGTGGTGGTTACCTCTCACGACCGCACGTTCTTGAACCAGGTGGCGAACCGGGTGCTTGCCATCGAGCCGGGCGAAGTGGTGCATCATCGCGGCAATTACGACGAATACCTTGCGGCCCGCGAGCGAGCCCTGGAGATCAAGGAAGCGGCGGCGGCACGGCAGGAACGGGAAATGCAGCGGCAGATGCGGTTCGTGGAGCGGTTCCGCTACAAGGCTACCAAAGCGCGGCAGGTGCAGAGCCGGCTGAAGCAGTTGGAAAAGATCGAGGCCATCGAACTGCCCCGCGCTACCAGGAAAGTGCGCTATTCGTTCCCGGAACCACCCCGTAGTGGAGCGGACATCATCACTCTGGCCGGCGTGGGCAAGTCCTACGGCGACAACGTGGTGTACCGCGATTTGAACCTCACGCTGGAGCGGGGAGATCGCGTCGCGCTGGTAGGACCCAACGGCGCGGGCAAGTCCACGCTGCTGAAGATCCTGGCCGGAGCCCTGCCCATTGACGACGGGGAACGGCGACTGGGCCACAACGTGACGACTACGTACTACGCCCAGCACGTACTGGACCAGCTTGATCCCAATAACACGTCGATTAAGGAATTGCGGGAGGCTGCGCCCGCCGAATCGGAGCAAAATCTTCGCACCATCCTGGGTGGTTTTCTATTCAGCGGGGATGACATTCTCAAGCCGATCTCGGTGCTGTCGGGCGGCGAAAAGGCGCGGGTCGCGCTGGCCAAGCTGCTGTTGCAGCCCAGCAACTTCCTGCTGATGGACGAGCCAACCAACCACCTGGACATCGCGTCGCGGGAAATCCTATCCGACGCGCTGGGCGACTACCGGGGGTCCATCTGCCTGGTGACCCACGACCGCACACTGATCCGCCAGGTTGCCAACAAGATCATCGAGATCGACGGCGGACGGCCCCGCGTATTCCCCGGCGACTACGATAATTACCTGTACCGCAAGCAGCAGGAAGCCGCCGAAGCGCCGAGCGTTGCCGATGCGAACGGCGCGCAGCCGGCGGCGTCGAAGAACGGGTCAGGAGGACGACGCTCCCGGCGAACGTTGACCCCCGAAGAGGAACAACAGCGTGCGCTCAACCGCCAGGCTCGCAAACTGGCTGCCCGCATCGACGAGATCGGCGTTGCCATCAGCGACCGCGAGACCCAATCGGCTGAGTTGGAAGCGATGTTCGCCGACCCGGGGCAGTTCGACGACCGGGACGCGCTCGCGGCCACGGGCGAGCGTTACCGCATCCTCAAAGAAGAAGAGCAGTCCCTATGGGACGAGTGGGAACGGTTGTCAGAAGAGGCCGAGGACATCGACCGTATGCTGGTTGGCCTCAAGTCGGATTAGAGGTGGCGCCATGAAACTGAATGGTCAAGTAGCGGTCATCACCGGCGCAGGCCGTGGCATCGGGCGGGCCATCGCCCTGGCCTACGCTCGCGAGGGCGCAAAGCTAGCGCTGGCCGCCCGCAGCGAACCGGAACTGCAAGAGGCGGTAGCCGCTGTGTCGGAGCTGGCCGCTGAAGCAATCGCTGTTCCCACCGACGTCACCAGCCAGGAAGACGCAGAGCGGTTGGCCCGGAGAGCAGTAGAGCGATTCGGCCGGATTGACGTGCTGGTCAACAACGCCGGCATCTCCGGCCCCATCGGGCCGTTGCAGGATAACGACATCGCCGATTGGGTGAACACCATCACCGTTAACCTTACCGGCACATTCCTGGTTTGTCGCGCCGTAGTCCCCGTAATGTTGGAGCAGTCGGCCGGCAAGATTATCAATCTGTCGGGGGCCGGAGCCACCAATGCGTGGAGCAACATGTCCGCCTATTGCTCCAGCAAGGCCGCGGTGGTGCGACTCACCGAAGTGTTAGCTCAGGAACTGGATAGCCAGGGGATCACGGTGAACGCCCTGGGGCCGGGCTCAGTCCATACCAGCATGTGGGACCGGATGACCGAGCAGGCCGCCGGCGCCGGCGCGGATTTCATTCACCAACTCGGGCTGCGGGTAACATCGGGCGGAGGAGCGTCCATCGACGAGTGCGCGGAGCTGGCGGTATGGCTGGCTTCGGAAGAAAGTGGAGAGTTGACCGGAAGACTGATTTCGGCGGCGACCGATGACTTTCGCGGCCTGCCGCCGAGGATTACGGAGATTATGTCCGGCGACGCCTACACCCTGCGTCGCATGGGCTTGGATTAGCAGGTAATCACCCCCTGTTCGGCCAGCCCGGCCATCTCGGGTTCGGACATTCCCAGCAGTCCGCCATAAATTTCCGAATTGTGCTCGCCGTATCTCGGTATCGGGCCGGCCGTAGTCGGGGTCTTGGAAAACTTGATAATGGTGGGACCCGGCACAAGAATTTTCTGGCCGGGCGGCTCGTGAGCGTCGGCTTCCATCATCACTTCTCGCTCCCACATGTGGCTGTCGGCCAGAACCTCCGGGATTGACTTAACCGGGCCAAAGGGGATGTCGGCGGCGACCAGGGCTTCCTCGACCTCGGCAACGGTGCGCTCCTCGCACCACATCCGCAGCAACTCCATGCGTATCTCAGCCATATCGGTGGCGAACATGGGCGCGGCGAACTCCGGGTCCTTGGCCAGCTCGTCGTAGTCCATGACCTTCAACATCCGCTCCCACATACCCGCCCTGGCGGCGCCGGTGGTAACCCATCCGTCCTTGCATTTGAGGAAGGTGCCCACGCGAACGAAATCGTTGGTGTTGGTCTCATAGCACATAGACAGGGCAACTTCCTCAAGGGTGATTCCGCCGTCCAGCATCGCAACCTCCAGCCATTGGCCCTCGCCGGTGCGGTCGCGGTGGCGGAGCGCGCCCAGGATGCCGATGACGGCGTGGAGCGCGGCGGTGCGGTCCATTACGGGGCCATTGCCCATGATGGGCTCGCCGAAGCCGCGGCCGGTTTGATCGCCGAACCCGCTCATGGCCTGGATGATGGGGTCGAAGCACTGGCGATCGCGGTAGGGGCCGTACTGACCGAAGCCGGACACGGACGCCAGGATGATGTTGGGGTTGACCTTGCACAGTTCCTCGTAGCCGAACCCCATCTTTTCCATTGTGCCGGGCCGGAAATTCTCCAGGACGACGTCGGAAAGCTCCAGCAGTCGGAAGAAAAGGTCTTTGCCCTTTTCGTGGCGGGCGTTGAGCGTTACGCTCTTCTTGCCCCGGTTGTAGGCCGCGAATTGCACGCTCATGCCGCCGACGAATGGGCCGGAGTCTCGCAGGTCGGCCCCCTTGCGCCACTCGATCTTGATGACCTCCGCGCCCATGTCCTGGAGGATCAGGCCGCCGCGCGGTGCGGCCTGCCAGCGAGCGAGCTCCAGCACGCGCACCCCGTCCAATACCGACCCGTTACCGTTAGCAATCATGTCGTATCTCCATGTTCCTGAGGTTGTGGGCCTATTGTACCGGGATATTGCCCCGCTGATAGCAGGGATGTACACTCGCGGCGAGGCTGAGTTTGACGGGAGGTGCAACGAATGCCGATATCCGACGAAACCCTGAACCGGATCATTGCCGAATACGGCGGGTTCGAGTTGAGCGCCGAGGAATTGGAACTGGTCAAGCCCGAGTTGGAGAACTATCTGACGGAGTTGCAGAACCTGCGGGACCTTGACCTGTCCGACGTTATGTCATCGCGCCTGTTGCGGGCGGTGGAAGGAGCGGAAGCTGATGCCGGATAACGAACTTCTGAAACTTACGATTTCTGAAATCGCGCCGATGATTCAGGCGCGTGAAGTGTCCCCGGTAGATCTCGCCGAGGCGGCGCTGGCGGAGGCGGAGCGCCGACAACCTACGCTGAACTCCTTCATCACCATCATGCGCGAGCAGGCGATGGAGCAGGCGGAGCTAGCCGAGGACGAACTGTCGCGGGGCGAATACCGGGGGCCGCTGCACGGCATACCCATCGGTATCAAGGACAACATCGCCACCGGCGGCACCAGGACTACGCTGGGCACGAAGGTACTGCGGGACCATGTTCCCGACGAAGACGCGGAGGTGGTGCGCCGCTGCAAAGAGGCCGGCGCGGTCATCCTGGGCAAAGAGAACCTGGAAGAATTCGCCGCCGGGGCAACGTCCAACAACCCACACTACGGAGCGGTGCATAACCCCTGGGGCCTGGACCACATTCCCGGCGGTTCCAGCGGAGGCGGCGGCGCGAACGTTGCCGCCGGCGTGACCTTTGCATCGCTGGGAACCGACCTGGGCGGTTCGGTGCGACTGCCGGGCGCGTTCTGCGGAGTGGTCGGGCTAAAGCAGACTTTTGGCAGGGTGAGCCAGCGCGGTCTGCTCGTCACCAGTTTCAACGGCGACCACATCGGGCCGATGACACGGTCGGTTCGAGACAGTGCGCTGGTGCTCCAGGCCATCGCTGGCTACGACCCGCTGGATCCGAGCACCGTTCCGGTTCCCGTGGACGACTACGCGCTGGTGATGGAGCGGGGCATCCAGGGTTTGACCATGGGAATCCCCTCGAACCACTACTTCGACCTGCTGGACCCGGAGGTTGAAGCGGCAGTCCGACGGGCCATCGCCGCACTGGAAGAGCTGGGAGTCGCCAGCCGGGAGGTGAGCCTGCCCAGCATGGAGTACGTGGGAGCGATCCGCTTCGCCGCCATGGCGGACAGCGTGGTGACCCACGAGCCGTACATCACGTCGAACCGGGAGGACTACGGCCCCGACACGCTGTACCGCACGCTAGCGGGTCAGTTCGTGTTAGGTCGCGATTACTCCAAGGCGATGAAGGTCCAGCGCATCATCAAGGAAGAACGCTCCAGGGTGTTGCAGGACGTTGACTTCCTGGTTACGCCGACCACGCCTATGCCGGCGCCTCGCATCGATGCCACAACCATCGAAGTGGACGGCAAGGCTCAAAAAGTGCGCGGCCCGGGATCGGGGCACGTTTCGCGCAACACCAGCCCCGAGAACGCTACGGGTTTTCCGGCTATCACAATCCCATGCGGGTTCAGCGAACTTGGCCTGCCCATCGGCTTGCAGTTCATCGGCCGGCCGTGGGAAGAGGGCAATCTGTTCCGTATCGCAAATGCCTACGAGGGAGTTTCGCCCAGCCGGGGAGTGTGGCCGAATTTCGGGTAAGCCCGGTGCAACGTGTGTCCGGAGCCTGTCGAAGGATACGCGGAAGAATTAGTAGGGGCGAATAATCATTCGCCCCTACCGGTGGTGGGTTGCCAGTCTAATTCTTATCTATCAGGGATTGCAGGCCGGCGCGGCCAATGCCGGTCTGCTTCGGGCCGAGAATGGCACCCAACGTACCATCGGGCAGGGGAGCGGATTTGTCGGGTATAACGGTGAACCGTGGCCGCGATTCGCCGCCGAATTGTTTTTGGTAGAAGATTCCATGTCGAGAGCGACGACCGGGAATCCAGCCGTCGCTCTCCAAAAGGCGCATCAATTCACGCCCCGATACGTTCAACCATCCCCTCCGTGGTGTTAGTCAGCCCCGCAGCGCCCGGCGCGTCCCAGGGAACAATCGCCACTTCGTGCTCTACCAGATACTCAAAGTAGTCCTGCGGGCTCAAGAGATGAGCGATTTCAACGAGTTGCAACTCCACCGCTTCATGCAGTTCAAGCCGCATCTCTTCGAAGGTATCAGCGAAGGTTGCCGTGCCCAGTTCGACACACTCGCCAGTCCAACTGTCGCCTTCTTCTGCGTATGAGCATGTCAGTACTATGGCATGGTGCGTGTTGCCACTACCATACTCGGGCACGAAAAGGATGCGTTCCCGCATTGCATAGGCGTACTTGGACCACATTTGTAGGTCTTTAGCCGTTCCGTCTATCAATGCCATGACCTCAGCTCCTTGTCTTCGGGGGGCCTTCAGCCGCGCGTCGAGCCTAGCCGGCGGCTACCCAGTCAGCAACGCGCTCGGCGACCATGATGACGGTGGGATGGATGCCGCCGGAGCGCGGGACGCGGGGCATGACCGCGGCGTCCACCACCCACAGACCATCAACGCCGCGTACCCGACAGTGTTGGTCGGTTACGGCCATGGGATCGGAGTCTGGCCCCATGCGGCAGGTGCCGGAGACGTGGCGTGCCGTGCCTACAGTCTCACGCGCCCATTTGTCCAGAGCATCGTCGTTGTTCAATATCTCGTCGGGCGGGTTGATGCGGAAATCGCACACATCCTTGAAAGCGTCGGACTCCAGCATTCGCGCGCCAAAACGGATGCCCTCACGGATTCGCCTGGTGTCGTTGGGATGCCGTAGATATTGATAGTTGAACTCCGGCTGCAAATCGGGGTCGGATGACTGAAGCCGAACAAACCCTGAACCGTCCGGCAGGCCCAGGGTGCAGGAGATGCGGGCTGCGCGGTCGGCAGGTACGTCCCCGGTGTTGTAGCGAGTGCGGACGCCGGCCACCTTTTCCTCGCGCTCGTCCACCACTGTGTTGCTCCGCAGCACCATGTCGTTGGTGTAGCCGGCGCTGCCGCTGTAATGGAGGCCAAAGTGAGGAGCGTCCAGATCGCCGGTGAGAGTCTTGTCGTCCTTAACCTTGTACGTGACGTGGACGCTGAGGTGGTTCCAGAGTCCCTGGCCGACGCCGGGGCTGTGGTGGATGACGGGGATTCCGACTTCCCAGAGATGGTCCTGCGGCCCAACGCCAGAAAGCATGAGTAGCTGCGGGGAACGGAGAGCGCCACTGCAAAGCACCACGCGCTCGGCCTCGACGGTGAAAATCTCGCCGCCGCTTTCGGCCTCAACGCCGATGGCCTTTTTGTCGTCGAACAGGACGCGGCGGACGTACACGTTGCCGCGCACGGTCAGGTTCAGGCGGTGGCGCATGGGGTTGAGGTGCGTCATTGCCGCGGACATGCGAATGCCGCCCAGGTTGTTGGTGGGAGATACGCCGACGCCCGTGGGGTTCGGGCCGTTGGTGTCCTCCACCGCGCCATAGCCTTCGGCCAGGCAGGCGTCATAGAACGCTTTCTGGATGTCCGCCCACGTTCCCGACCGCCGGCGACGCACGGGCATGGGGCCGTCGGTGCCATGGTAGTCGTCCTGAATGTCCATGTCGTTTTCCATCTTGCGATAGAACGGCAGGACTTTGTCATACGACCATTCGTCATTGCCCATGGCGGCCCAGTTGTCAAAGTCTTCAGGGAACCCGCGCTGCATGGCCTGGCCGTTGATTGACGAACCGCCGCCGATGACCTTGCCCTGGGCAACGTGGATTTCACCTTGTTCCTCGGTGATGGTGCCGCGTAAAGCCCAGTTGTGTATCGAGTCCTGGGCCTCAGCGTACCGGGTGCCGCCGAACTTGACGTCGTCCGGCAGCACGGTTGGATCGGGATAGTCGTTGCCCGCCTCGAGCAGTAGCACTGAGGTGTTGGGGTCTTCCGCAAGGCGGGCGGTGAGGGTGGAGCCGGCGGCGCCGCCACCGACTACGATAACGTCGTACTTCATGGGTACTCCTTGAACCGGTGAGTTGTTGTGGGTAAAGATTCTACAATAAAAGTAACCAGGTTAGCCGAGGGTCACCGGCAGGCCGGAATCGATTGACTCGTAGGCCGCGAGAACCAGGGACAGGTCGGCCGCTCCATCTGCGCCGCTCATGGACGGTTGGCGGACTTCCTGAATGCTGCTGTGGAACTCGCGCACCATGGGAACGAATCCGCCCGGGTAGTTGTCCAGGTCAACCAGCGTTTCGGAGTTTGCATCCACGACTTTCAGCTGCGGCTGGCCCCGCTCAAAATACAGAGAGGCGGTCGTACCGGAGATCGATACCCAGGAATGGGGTCTGATTGGAGCGACGCACCAGGAATGATTGATTATGCCAACCACGCCAGCGTCGGATTGGGTCATCACCACTACGCCGTCCTCGGCCTCAAGTCCGGGCTGGGCTGACGGGACTTCATGGGCATAGATTCGCCTGGGGCGGTCGGCCAGGAACGACAACGCGCTGACCTTGTGGATGCCGCCGTCGATGAGTACGCCGCCACCGTTGAATTCGGCGCGAGAGCGCCAACCAGTTGGTCGGAAAGGGTACTGTTCCTGCAACTGTATCAGTCTGACTTGCCCGAGCCGACCGGCATCCACCAGCCGCTTGGTTTCCAACATTGCGGGGTGGAAGCGCCAGTTTTCGGCGACCATCAGGGTGATTCCGGCTGAATCAGCAAGACGGATCATGGCCTGGGCGTCGGCCAGCGTGGCGGCAATGGGCTTCTCAACCAGGGCGTGCTTGCCCTCATTGGCGGCGAGGGCGACGTGTTCCAGGTGCAGGTGGTGAGGCGTGCAGACGTACACGGCGTCCACCCGTGGGTCGGCAGCGGCGGCAGCATAGTCACCGAAAGCGTCGATACCATTGAACCGGGCGGAGTAGTCCCGCGCCTTGCTCAAATCACGGCTGGCGAAATACAGGTCGATCTCGCCACTCAACTCAGCGATTGAGCGGGCAAAGGTAGCGGCGAAATCTCCGCAACCGAGGACGCAGAGGCCGAGGGACAAGGTCGCACCGTCCGAAATATTCAGAACCAGGATTCACGGGATTATCGGATTATCAGGATTAGCCCTCATTTTGGCAACAAGGGAGTGGCGATGCGGTTGAATGGCCGGTTTGGGATTTCTATAATCACGGGCATCCTATAGTTGAACAATGTCGAACGAACGCCGTGACGACGGCTGCGACGAAGGGGATTGAACATGGCTCGGTTGGATGGAAAGGTTGCTCTGATCACTGGGGCTACGGGTGGGATTGGCCGGGCTGCGGCACGCCTGTTTGCCGACGAGGGCGCGCGCGTGGCGCTGGTGGACCTGGACGAGTCCGCCTTGCAAGAGGTGGTGCAGTCCATAGGCGAGGACAAAGCCAGCTACGCGGTGGCGGACGTTACGGATCCGGCGCAGAGCGAGGGTTATGTGAAGGCAGCGGCGGAACGCTGGGGCGGAATCGATGTGTACCTGGCAAACGCGGGAATCGAGGGTCAGCTTGCTTCGATTCCAGAGTACCCCATTGACGTGTTCGACCGAGTGATGGCCGTGAACGTGCGCGGGGTCTGGCTTGGCATCAAGTACGTGGTGCCGGTAATGCGGGAGCGCGGCGGTGGCAGCATCGTCATCACGTCGTCCACCGCCGGCATCGGCGCCGGGCCGGAAATGTCGGCGTACACCACCAGCAAGCACGCGGTGATCGGGTTGATGCGCACGGCGGCCATGGAAGGAGCGTCGCAGGGCATACGGGTCAATACGGTGAATCCGGCGCCCATCGAGACGCGTATGATGCGGTCGATTGAGGAGCAGCGAGTGGCGGCTGCGGACGATGTGAACGTAACCGTCGAGCAAACCTATCGGGCGGCGTCGGCGCGCATCCCGTTGGGGCGGTACGGGAATCCCGAGGAGGTAGCGCGGCTGATGCTGTTCCTATCCAGCGACGACAGCAGTTTCTGCACGGGCGGGGTTTATATGGTGGATGGCGGACGGTCGGCCGGCAATAGGTAACGGTTACCAACAACAACTGGCGAGGCCCGGCACTCGGGGGATGGCCCGATCACGCACCAGAAGAGTGGCGGCGGTGGCTGCTATGGACAGCGCCAGCAACAGTATGAAAGCGCGGTCGTAACTGCCCCAGACATCGAACGCCAGCGCGCCGACCAGCGCGCCCAGGCCACCACTGACCTGGTGGACGCCCGATATGGTACCGCTGATCCTGCCCATTCGCTCCCGCCCGAAGATGTTGCCGGAGAACATCACCGTCAACGGGGCGGTCATGAGGAAGGTGAAACCATACAGCAGGGCAAACACAATAACCGACGCATGAGACTGGGACAGCAAAATCAACGTGAATATGCCGATACGCATCACGAAACACAAAAGCGTCGGCCGGCCCGGCCCCATGAGATCCGCGAGGTATCCCGAGGACAGGACTCCCAACAGGCCCATCACTCCCATGAGCGCCAGCAAGTTGCCGGCGATCAAAGTGCCTAACCCAACGTCCAGGGCGAAGGCAACCACGTGGGTCGCTACCAAGAAATCCTGGAACCCGCAGATGGCATAGATTCCGACCAGCAGCCAAAGCTGGCCCGATGTGATCAGGGAAGCCTGTTGGATCGCCTCGGGCGGCGCTGCCATTGGGTCGCCGGGCGTAACGCTAGGCTGCCCGGCGCGGGATGCCGGCGCGGACCTGACTGCGGCCAGCACGATGGGGGCGAGAATGAGCAGGTTGGCAAAACCCAACCCGCCGTAGGACCAACGCCAGCCGAATCGCACCAACGACTGCGCCAACGAGCCCACGATAACCAACTGGCCGATGGCGTTGCCCGACACGGCCACGCTGTTGGCCAGGCCCCGCCGGTCGGGAAACCAGCGGACGGTCATGACGCTGACCACAGGATTGGACATGCCCGCGTTGCCTAGCGCGAAGATCAGCCCGTAAACGACAAACAGTTGCCAGGGAGCCGATACCACGCTCATCAGGCCGATGCCCACCGCTCCAATGGCCGCCCCCGTTCCCATGATCCAGCGGAGGTCGTAGCGGTCCGCCAGCCGGCCGATGAACGGCATGGCCAACGCCGAGACCAGCATGTACGCGGTGGCGCCCAGCGAGAGAGTGGAACGGGTCCAATCAAGGTCATCCACCATGGGTTTCAGCATTAACCCCAGGGCGGAGCGGGAGCCGCCATTGAAGAAAAGAACCGTAAACCCAACCGCCAGGATAATCCAGCGATAATCCGGACGCCGCATCAGAACACCATCAATTCAGGCTGGCTCACCGTAGCACCGAGCTTTGGGCCAGGTCAATGCGTTACGAAAACGGACGCCAGAATCAGGGTTTGCCAGCCCCGTATCAAGTACGGCGCGACGTTATTTCAGGGATTCACCAGAGCTCTTGCGAAGCCAGTCGCGCTCCTTCAACCATTGAGGCAAGCTTGGCCCAAGCGATATTGGCCTCAACCTTGCGGCCCCATGCCGACGTGCCGAAGCCGCAATCGCTGCCGGCCATCACGTTCTCTCTGCCCACGATATTCGCGTAATTCAGGATCCGTTGGGCAATAAGTTCGGGATGCTCAATGAAGTTGGTGGTCGTGTCCAGGACGCCGGCTATCAGCACCTTGCCTTCGGGCAAGCGGACGTCCTGCCACACTTTCCACTCGTGGCCGTGCCGAGGGTTGGCGCCCTCAATGGATAGACCCAATGGGCGAGCTTGAAGCACCAGGTCCACGATCTCCCGCAGAGGAACATCGTGATGGTGTGGCCCTTCGGTGTTTCCCCAACAGACGTGCAACCGCATACGTTCCGGGTCGATGCCTTTCAGGGCATAGTTGATCACCTCGACGTGCAACTCCACAATCTTTTTGAACTCATCGACCGAAAGGTGTGAGAATTGGGAAACGCGAGTCATGGCCAGATCAGGACAATCTATTTGAAGCAGAAGGCCGGCGTTGGTGATAGCGCTGTATTCATCCTTCATCACGTCGGCCAGGGCATAGAGGTATTCTTCCTCAGTGCCGTAATACTCGTTGGGCAGGAAATTGGCTATGACGCCTGGCGACGCGGCGGTCATGAACACCTCTTCCACGCCCGCGCCGGTTGCGGCGTCCCGCAGGTTTTGGATGTCGCGCTCCACGGAGGGCCAGTCCTTCCAGGCGATGGGGCCGGTGCAGGCAGGCTGAGGCATGTTGCGAGACGAAAGGTGCGTCTGCGCGGCGGCGAAGTCAGGGAAATCGGCATCGTCCAGTCGTGTGTGGGAACGCACCAACCGCTCGCCATCGAAACCGGTCAGCCGCTCCTTGACGTAGGTAGCGTATTGGGAACGGCCCTGCTCACCATCGTTGACCACGTCGATGCCGATGTCTTGCTGCCGGGAAACGATTTGACCCACTGAATCCCGGACGCTGGCAAGGAAGTGCGTCTCATCAAAATCGCTCTGATCCTCGCGTTGCCGGAGCAATTCCTGTAGCTCAGGAGATCGTGGCAGGCTGCCGGTGTGGGTGGTGAGAATCCTGGATGTGCTGCGCTTCATAAACTCTCCTACGGCAGAGGCATGACACACCGGCTGGGGTCTGACTCGGCCAGCACATGGGGCCGGTGGCCGGTGTGCAGGCACTCTGCGATTAGTTTGCCGGCCATGGGGCCGCGTCCAAAGCCGGATGAAGCCAGCCCGGTGACGATGTAAAGGTTTTCCAGCCCGGGTATTTTCCCTATTATGGGCTTGCCGTCCAGGGAGAAGGGCATGAGGCCCGACCACGCGCGGCTGATTGAAACTCCGTTCAGGAAGGGCAGGATCTCTGCCGTGTGCGCGAAATTGGCCTCGACACCGCCGGCATCCACCGTCCGATCATATCCGACCAACTGGCGGTCGCCGCCGAAGATGACCTCTCCGTCCCGGGTCTGCCGTCCGTACAAATGCCTGGTGACGCGCCGATCACCCAGGTGAGTCAACTCCGGGGGTGTTTCCGGCCCGGCGCCGGGATTCCCGCTCCACCAGGCGTAAGACTCCGCGCCGGACAAACCATGAAAAACTCTGGGCGGCAGCGGCTCCGTGGCCCACATCTGCCCCCGCACGGGAACCACCGGGATATTGACGCCCAGCATTCTCCCCAACGGTGCGCACCACGCGCCCGCCGCCAATACCAGATGCCGGGCCCGGAACGTCCCCTCAGTACAGACAACGTGGTAAACGCCTTCGGAAGTTTGCGTGATGTCGATAACTTCCCGGTCAGTGAGGATCGCGGCGCCTTGATCGCTGGCCGCGTCCGCAAAGGCGCGGGTGGCTTTCACCGGATCTGCCTGGCCTCGCAAGGGAAAATACATCGCCCCTCTCACGGAGGGACTTAACTCCGGTTCGATGGCGCGGGCTTCGTCCACCGTCAGCAGTTCGGCCACATAGCCGCGAGATTTGAGGGATAGCACGCGATCCCTGGCGAATTCGTACTGCTCAGCCGTCTGTATCGCCTGAAGCCCGCCCGATCCCCGAAACTCGATGTCGTATCCCAATTCGAGCTGCAAGCGTTTGAAAATCTGGAGGCTTCCCATGGTCAGATGAGATTCCAAATCCGGAACGTTGCCCCAACCCAACGCGCCGATTCCGCCAGCGTTCACCCCTGACGCCTCCGATGCGATCGCGCCTCGCTCGATCAGGGTCACGCTGCGTCCACGCTCCGCCAGATGGAACGCGGCAGAAGTTCCGGCGATGCCACCGCCGATGATGATGACGTCCGCACTGTCCATAGAGATCTCCGTCTAATATCAGGGGACAGCCTCCAATGCGTAGAGGTTGCCATCATGGGAGACGACGTACAGGGTTGTCCCAGCCACCACCGGGCTGCCGGTTATCTTGCCTCCTGTTTCGAATCCCCACGATAATTGTCCGTTGCTGGCGTCCAAACCGGCCACCGTACCTGATTCTGTACCTACCAGGACGGTAGTTCCCGCCACGGTGGGGGCAGCGGTCACCGGACTCCCCATGTCCGTTTGCCACAGCACCTCTCCCGAGGATGCTCCCAAAGCCGAGACCACGCCTGATACGCTGGCAACATAAACTCTACCGTCGGCGACAGCCGGCGATTGGGCTACGTCACCTTCGACCTGGGCTCCCCATACACTTCCCCGCTGCGACGGCGGGTGGGACAGCCAGCCCCAAACGTGAAAGGTGGTTTTCCAAAAGAGGTTGAAGCGGTCCCAAGGCAGGGACCGTTCCCGCCAGTCTATGGCCCACACGCGGCCCTTCTGGGACCCGACGTACACCCGGTCAGCCTGAGTAGCCGGTCCGCCCAGGATTTGTCTGGCCCTGCCGGTGTCATACACCAAAGTCCGCCGCCCGGTATTGGTGTCCACCACATGGAGCAAATTATCCTTGGAGACCACTACCACAGCGTTGTCGGTGAGGCAGACTGCTGCTATCACCCAGTCGTCGGTGGCGAAGCTCCACAGCACAACTCCGCTGGATATATCCAGGGCGTAAAGATTGTTGTCTCCCACTCCGATGTACACCGTCCCGTCTCGGACAACAGGGGAGGCCAGGATGGGGCTCCCCATGTCCCTGTCCCACTGCACAGCTCCCGTCATCGCATTCAGGGCCAGTATCCGGCCGGGCCGAATGGCATAGACCACCAGCTCCCCTGCCACGGCGGGGGTAGAGCTTGAGGGAAAGCCCGTAACATGCTCCCAGACCAGCAAGCCCGTTGTCCGGTCCAGCGCGACGAGCTTGCCCGTCTCCATAGTAAGGTAAACCAGATCGCCCGCCACGGCTGGTGCATTGAGCAGGGGAGCGCCTGAATTGTAGGACCACTTAACCTCATGCGGGTACGGGACCGGGTTGGGGGTGAACCCGGCGCCTTCCCCCGTGCGCCTCGCCTGCGGCCAGTCACTAGGGTCCAGGGTCGGCGCAACATTCGTGGAGGCAGCAGGAGGGTTGGGGGCCAGTCCCAGGTAGTTCCAGGACACCCAGAAGGCCAGGACCGCGGTAACTGCCAGGGCAATCCCCGGTAAGAGCAGGCGGCTACGAAGGAAGTCGAATCTGCGGCTGCGGGACAGCCGCTCCGCCTCGGCCCGGGAAACGGATATCATGCCTGAAAAGGCTTCACAGTTGGCGCACCTGTCCGAACCGACCGCCGCCTCGATGTAACCACAGAAACGGCACACTCGGACTTGTTCCATGGCAACCCCTCGACCAGGAATGGTCCTACGGCTGGCTCCAGTAAACCTACCGCCTTATTTTCGGTTTATTTCCGGAATAGCCTTTTTAAGGGCCCGAAAAAGGAAAACGGTGGGCGTCCCGGCCCATTGAACGCCAAGAAGCTGTCCCGCGTCAACCATTCCCGCCGAAACAATATACCAGCCTGAGTGTTGTAGAGCCCGAGAGGGGAATCGGACTGCGGCATCCTGACGGGAAAACATCCGACGTAGGATCATCTCGGAAGGAATCTTCGCCTCTTTCGACCGATTGTGACGGGAAACGGTAGATCCGCGGTTATTTTGGCGATTTTCTCAATACGCCCTTGCTCCGCCCTTGACATCTGTAACGTTCTCTGTTTCTATTGGCAGCCACAAGCGTCGGTTATTGTCCCACACGCCATTTTTCGGACGAATATCGTCAAGAGGAGGCACAAAAGTGACGTACATGAGGACCCTGAATCTTAGGGCATTGGCAGTATCATCTCTGACCTTGGTGATCCTGTTGATTGTCGCTTGCGGCACCGCCGGGCAACCCGCGCAACCCGTCCAACAGGCGGAACCGCAGGTCGTCGAGAGGGAGGTCGTGAAAGAGGTAGAGGTCACCAGGGAAGTCCAGGTGCAAGTGGAGAAGGAGAAAATAGTTGAGGTTGAGAAAGAGGTAGTAAAAGAGGTCCCAATAGAGAAGGTGGTGTTCGCCACCCCAGTAGCCGGCGTTCACGAGACGGAGCGTCCGGACTGGGTGAGCATTGGCGCCGATCACCACTACAATGGGGACTTCGTCTTCGTGCATAGGGCCAACCCCGGGTTCCTGGACGTGCACTACGGAGCCAGTTCCACCACTACCCTTTTGCCCTCCGGCCCCCGGTTCAACCAACTCCTGATGTACAACCCCCAGGAGCCGAAAGAGATTATCGGCGACCTGGCCCAGAGTTGGGAGATCAAGGACGGCGGCAAGAATTTCGTGTTTCACCTGCACGATGCCAACTGGCACGACGGCACCCCCGTGACTGCCGAGGACATCGTTTGGAGCCTCAACCGAATGGCGCAACCCGACGTCACGCGGGGCCGGGTCACTGCCATCCGTACCTTTTACGAGCACGGTTCCGCAGTGGCGGTGGACGACAAAACGGTGGTGATGCCCCTGAAGTTCCCCTCCTCGACGGCCCTGGGTTGGCTGGCGGTGGATTACTACAAGATGTATCCCAAGGCCCTGGAGAGCGTGAGCCAGGACGACTTCAACTGCTGCTTCAAAAACACCTTCGGCTCCGGCCCCTGGAAGTTCAGGTCCTGGAAGAAAGGCGACTCCTACGAGTTCGACCGCAACAACGATTATTTCAAGGACCCCATGCCATATGCTGATGGCATGCAGGTGTTCATCATCACCGACTACGCCCGACGCCTGGCCACCCTCAAGACCCAGCAGGTTATGGGACGGTACAACATGGGCGGCATCCTGCTCGCGGACGTCGAGCAGGTGCAGAAGGAGACCGGCGGCAAGATGCGGGTTCTGAAGGGCGGCGCGGCCGGTGTGTACGGTTTCTGGATCCACTGGAACCGCCCGCCGCTGGATGACCCCAGGGTGCGTAAGGCGATTTACCTCGCCCTGGACCGCCACGAAATCGCTGAGATCGCCCAGGGTGGCTCAGCCCTGGTGGGCAATTTCTTCCCGCCTGGCTACGCCCTCAGTGAGGAAGAAGTCTTGTCGTTGCCCGGCTTCCGCGTCAGCGCCGAAGGCGGGAAGCATCCCGACGACGTGACCGAGGCCCAACGGCTGATGACCGAAGCGGGCTACCCCGACGGGTTCAAGCTGACCTACAACGTGGATCAGAGCAAGTTTTCACGGACCGGCAGCGAGTTGATGGCTGACCAGTTGAGGGAGAAACTCAACATCGATGTGGAACTGCAAGTGGCCGACCGGGCTACTTTCTACGCCCAGTTGCGGGACGGCACCCACGACTTCAGCCAGATCGGCACCGGCCTCTACTTCAAGGAACCGGAAACCGTGCTGGCCCAATGGTACTTCCTGGACACGCTCCGCAACCCGCATAACTGGGCCCACCCCCGCTTTACCGAGTTGATGGATCTGCAAGGGAAGGAACTGGACTCGGAGGTGCGACGGGCGCTGTTCCGTGAGATGGCGGAAATCCTCAACGAAGGGGAGGGCCATTGGGTTCCCCTTTATTGGACTGCCACCAGCGGCATCATCGACTACCGGATGCAGAATATGCGGCCGCCCTACCACCCGCATACCATCTGGACCTGGGAGCACGTTTGGTGGGACCCGGACGCAGAGCTGCTCGGGCCGGACGCTCCCCCCATCGAATAACGGCCCTGCCTTTTCGTCTGATCTTGACCCCGCACCCGGCTGACCAGGGGCACCAACACAGTGTCCCTGGTCTGAGGGATAGTCGTCCAACACAGACGAGCGAGAACACCCACGCATAGACGGCGACCTCTGACTCCCGATTACGGGATGGGATGGTCACCGAACCGTCGGGAGGAGTGATGAAAGGCTACGTGGTGAGGAGGATAGGCCTCTTCATTCCCACCATGCTTCTGACTACCGTAATCGTGTTTGGCCTCTTCTTCCTGGTCCCCGGTGATGCTGCGCTGTTCATCCTCACCGGCGAGGAAGGGGCGGGAGCGGTTACCGATGAGGACCTGGAAAAGCTGCGCCGGGAACTGGGCCTGGACCGTCCCATTCATATCCAGTACTTCGACTGGCTGTGGGATATCCTGCGCGGTGATTTGGGAATCTCAATCTGGTACCGGGAGCCGGTCACCGACGAAATCCGGGACAAGTTTGCCGTTACCCTGCAATTATCCATAATGGGCATCCTCATGGCTTTTGTCGTGGCCGTGCCCATGGGCATGATTTCCGCCGTGCGGCAGGACACCTGGCCCGACTACATCTGCCGGTCATTCACCCTCGTTGGGATAGCCCTGCCGACTTTCTGGTTGGCGATCCTCATAATCTACTTCCTGGCCTACGTCTTCAACTGGTTGCCTCCCTTAGGTTACGCCACCCTGTGGGAGGACCCGATCCTCAACCTGAAGCAACTTTTCTTCCCGGCTCTGGCCATCGCCATCCACGACCTGGCTTTCACCGCCAGGGTAACCCGTTCCTCCATGCTGGAAGTGCTGCGGGAAGACTACGTGAGGACTGCCCGGTCCAAGGGGCTGCACGAAACCAGGGTGCTGGGCAGACACGCACTGAAGAACGCCATCCTGCCCGTCATCACGGTGTCGGGTTACCAGTTCGCCCGTCTGCTGGGCGGCACCATCATCATTGAAACCATATTTGCCGTACCGGGCCTGGGGGCTTTCCTGATCGAGAGCATCATCCACCGGGACTTCGTGGTAATCCAGGCGGTGGTTCTGCTCACTGCGGCAGTGGTGCTGACCTTGAACCTGATCATCGACCTGATCTACGGCATTCTGGATCCCAGGATACGGTACCAGTGAGGCCGTAGCCGGGGACCTCGGCCAAATTGCCCGCGGCGATTCGAGCCACGGGGCCATCCCGACAACTTGAAAGCAGGACGAATATGTTAGAGCAACAGAGATCCGAAGGGTCACCATCGACCCGAGCGGGAGCCAGCGTCGCAGCTTGGGGTCAGGATGTTAGAACCGGACTGGTGCGCTTCTGCCGGAGCAAGCCCCTGGGGGCTGCCGGGGGCATAATCACCATTCTGCTCATCATAATGGCCATACTGGCCAACGTCGTAGCCCCCTATCAACCCAAGGAGAGCCTGGGCCGGGAGAACGTCCACCTGCCACCGCAGCAAGGTCACATAATGGGTACCGACCACGCCGGCCGGGACGTGCTGAGCCGGGTAATCCACGGGGCGCGCATTTCATTGTACGTAGGCTTCGGCAGCGTGGTGGTGGGGATTGCGCTGGGGTTCATCCTGGCAGTGCTCACCACCTACGCGGGCGGCATTATAGACCTTGCGTTCCAGAGGTTGGTTGACTCGTTGATGGCCTTGCCGGGCCTCATAATCGCCCTGGCAATTGTGGCGGTGCTGGGATCATCTCTGCAAAACGTCATTATCGCCATCGTAGTTGGGATGTTGGCGCCGGTCATACGAACCGTACGCTCCCAGGTGCTGACCACCAAGGAGTTGGACTACATACTGGCGGCCCGGGCCATCGGGGCTTCCCCCTTGCGCTTGGTATTTCGGCACATCACGCCCAATTGCATGGCGATAGCCCTGGTGGTAGCCACCTACTACCTGGGGCTGGCGATCACCATCGAGGCATCCCTCAGCTTCCTGGGGGTGGGCGTTCCCCCGGACGTCCCCAGTTGGGGCGGAATGCTGAAGCGGGCCGCAGAGGAGCATGTGAGGACGGCCCCCTGGGTCGCCATGTTCCCAGGACTGGCCATCTTCGTCGTGGTGTTCGGGTTCAACCTCCTGGGCGATGCCCTGCGGGACGCGTGGGACCCGAAGTTACGGGGGAGATAGATTCGTTCCCTGGCACCGGAACCCGCTTCTCCATGGACCGCCCAGGCCGGCGTCGCCGCTGATACCGTTCCCAGTACAGTACCCATCCACAATGAAAAACTGGAGCCGATGAAGGGACTCGAACCCTTGACCTGCGGTTTACGAAACCGCTGCTCTTCCGGCTGAGCTACATCGGCGCCAGTCACATTGTACGACGGCCGCCTCCGGTTTCTCAACTTCCCCGCACGGATACGCAATGCGCTAAAATACCGCCGGCGACGCCCCAGTTTGCCGCAGCGCGGATCTGGGCGTGATCCAAACCACACCGACAACAGGAGGCACCATGACCGAGTTCGTGCGCATTTACACAGGCGACGATGGCCAGACCCATTTTGAAGATTTGGACTTGCCCTCTGATCGAGCGATACACAGCGGGATGCAGGTAACCCCCGGCGTCAACTTCCGCCGCTTCGAGCCGGGCTATTTCTCTGATTGGCACACCGCTCCGCGCCGGCAGTACGTCATCACGCTCGCAGGGGAGATGGAAATCGGCATCGGCGACGGCACCAAGCGACGATTCGGGGCCGGCGACGTCCTGATGGCCGACGACCTGACCGGACAAGGCCACACCACCGCCGTGGTCGGCGATCAACCGCGCGTCTCGGTCACCATCCCCATCACTCTTTGGTCCCCGTGGCTGCCGGCCGACGAGGAGTAACAGAACCGGACACTACTATTACGCCGGCGCGTTGGCACGGATGATTTCCTGGGCTGACGCGGCGGCGTTTACGCCGGATACCCTGGGGGCAATGATGGGCAGCGTGATGCCGGCCCCCCGATATTCAGCCAACCGCTCTTTCCGGGCAACCGGATCGCTGGGTAGCGACATACGGTCGATCAGGCCCTGGGGCACCAGCCGCTCAGCCTCGGCGAGGTTGCCCTCTCGCCACGCCCGCCGCACCTCCTCCACTTCGTCGGCAAAGCCGGCCTCGGCCATCAATCGCCGGTAACGCGGGAATCGCCCGGCGTAGGTGGCGGCCACTCGACGCATCCCGCCATCCCCGCCGCCGTTAGCGGACACCGACAAAAGCGTCGCCACTTCCACGGACGAAGAATCGGCTCCGGAGCGCTCTGCTCCGGCGGCAACGTGATGCGCGGCGGTACGGGCGTGTTCCGGCGTGCACCAGGTCAACAGGACTCCCTGACTGATTTCGCCGGCGATTTCCAGCATCTTGGGGAACACGGCCGCCAGATAAATGGGCAACTCCGCACGGAAGACGGGGAAGTGTAGGTCGAAGGACTGGATGTTGGTGACTTCTCCCTGATAGTCCACGAGATTTCCGTCCCTCAGCAGCCGGCGCACCACGTCAACGGTATCCCGAACTCGCGGGATCGGCGCGGCAAACTCCAGGCCATGCTCCGGCCCCACCTGCACCTTGTGGCTGCTGCCCAGGCCGAGGATGAACCTGCCTTGCGAGTAGTGATCGACGCAGGCCGCCGCCATCGCTATCGTCGGCGCGCTGCGGACGTACACGCTGCTGATGCTGGTGCCCAACCGTATCCGCGAAGTCGCCAACGCGCAGGCCGTGAGGATGGAAAACTGGTCACCGCCATGGCCCTCCGCTACCCACGCCGATTCGTAGCCCAGTTCCTCGGCAAGCTGTACGCACTGCACAACTTCGGGGGGAGACATGCCGCCCCCGGTGAAGGCTACGCCGATGCGTTCCATATCATCCTCCCGCCATGCTCAGCGGCTTTCCACCGGTTTCCCAAGTAAGCAACACCGTCCTGGGTTGGTTCAGCCATCGCGGTGTCAATCCATCGGGCGCGCGGTTAAAAATCTGGTCCAGCTTATCCGACACCGCGGCGCGTGTTTGGTCATCTTCAGCATCCAGCCATCTCATCGCCAAATCCACCGCCTCCGCGTCTGAAAGTCTACGTTCCGCGTCAGTCAACCACCACGGTTCATCGGGCAATGGACGAATCTCGGGCAACAATCCCATTTCCCACAGTACGGCGGCCAGTTCCGGCAATCCCGGCCAATGGGGAGGCCGTTCCCCCAAAACAATACTGCGCAGCACGGATCCCATGTCCCCGGGCGTTGGCCGCCATACGGTTATCATCACGCGCCGGGACGCGGAATTGTGCAGCTTTTCAACAAACGGCGCGATGTCCCTGACGAAATAAGTAACGTCGGAGAGGTGTATGACATCTCCGGTTTCGTCGGAATCCATCCACCAGTCGGTAGCGATGCGGGTGTTGGTGATTCCAGCCTGGTCGCGGGCGATCACGAACTGCTCGCGCATACCCTCGGAGGGTTCGACCAGCACAACCTCGTGTACGCAGTCGGCCAGCGCTAAAGAAACGCGCCCCGCGCCGCCGCCAACGTCCAGCAGGACATCCGAAGACTCCAGGCAGGCGGCCAACGCCGACAGGTTGGCGTCCTTGGTCCGCTTGGGATCCAGCCGGAACATTTCGGCCAGGTCCGCCCAGTGATCTCCGGGCATTTGGTGGTCCGAGAACCTTTCAGCCGCCAGCGCGGCGTCATAGACGGCGGCGTAATTTGCTGCGGCGTTCATGGTGTCAGGATCACCTTGCCCCGCGTGCCGCGTGAGGCGAGGTGCCGGTGAGCGCCGCCGGCTTCCGACATGGGCAAGATGCGGTCAACGATAAGTTTCAGTTTCCCACCCGTGATCATCGGAATCAGGTCATTCATCGCGCCCTGGTGGTCCAGCGAGCCAAAAGGAGAACGACCCATGCTGAACCCGATAACCGTGCGGTTCAACGTGGTGATGTCAGCGGCGGAAAGGTTAGCTGGCTGCCCGCTGGCGTTGCCGTAGCTGACCAGCCGCCCGTAGGACGCGACGCAACGCACCGATTTCTCCAGAACGGGCCCGCCCACACATTCCAGCACCAGCGCCACACCGCGACCGTCAGTGAGCGCCTTCACCTCGTCTTCAAAGTCCGCTTCGGTATAGTTGATGGTAATGTCTGCTCCCAGCGAGCGGCACAGGTCCAGCTTGTCCTGGGTGGAGGCGGTGGCCACGACCCGCGCGCCCAATTCTTTCGCCAGTTGAATCGCCACCGTTCCCACGCCGGACGCGCCGGCCTGGATCAGTACCGTGTCGCCCGGCTGCATCGCGCCCCGTGACTTCAGCAAGTGATAAGACGTGAGGAAGGTGATGGGCATACCGCCGGCGTGGATCGGGTCAATTCCGTCGGGATACGGGAAGACGAAGTTGGCGTTGACCGCCACGTACTCCGCCTGGCCCTGTGGCCCCATGGCCATCACCTTCTGCCCCACGGACAGCCGACCATCAGTGACGCCCGACCCCAGCGCAGCGATGGTGCCGGCGGCCTCCAGGCCCAGCGTTGCCGGCAGGTCGGGGCCGGGATAGTTGCCCTGGCGTCGCATTATGTCCGCATAATTGACGCCGGCCGAGTCCACCTTGATCAACACCTGGTGCGGGCTGGGCGTCGGCTCAGGCGCGTCTTTCCATTGCAAGACATCGACGCTGCCATACTCTTCAATTCGCAATGCTTTCATGGGCGTGTTTCTCCATTAGGAGTCGTGTTGTGGAACTTTGGCAGAAAACCAGTCGAAACTGGACACAGGCAATCGTAACGGCTGAGGCAGCCGCCGATTGAACAGTTCCAGCATAATGCCCGTGTAGTAGAGCTCAACGAGAAACTCGTTCTGAGACAGGTTGGGTTTGTGCTGGAAGTTATGTAAGCGGGCCAAATCGCGCCAGTGCCTGAATACGCTCTCCGGCACGTTGTACCTAGCGTACCGACGCATATCAGAGGATACGCCGGTAACCTCCACGCCATCCAGCAAGGCCAATGCTGACAGAATATCTATGGCTGCGTCCCAAATCAATGAAGCCACTTTCGCATATCCAACGATGTTGTTTTCGTAGTCAAGCGCAGTAGCCATCTGAAATTGGCTCTCTGCATCAACCAATCTGGAATCAGCGAATTGGCAGTAATCCGCCGCTGTCGGATCAGGCATGTTCCTGCTCTAGAAGGCGGATGGTAATTTCAGCGACATCGTAACCATCTTCCCATTGCTCTTCATTGAAATTGCCCCGCTCACCAAAGTCCCTGTCAAACATCATCAGGCTCCAATAGGCTGCCTCGATACCGATGTCATCTTTGTCCCTGGCCAATTTGCGCGCCGCAACCCAGAGGTCCGGGTGATGGTCCGGCACAACCTCACGGATGCGCTGCTGCAACGCTTCCAACAACAGCCGAGGCGCGATCTTGGGGCTTTGCTCTTTGGCCAGAAGAGCCTTTTCCAGCAGTTTTGCGGTTGGGGTCAGTGCAACAGGTTTTTGGTGTGTTGACATGATGGTTTGCCCCTTTCCTGAGGGTTCGGGTCATACCGCCGGCCCGCGCAGGTTGGGCGCTTCCAGGACTCCCGGATTAATCACCCGCACCGGCTCGCCGGAGGCGAAGGCCCGTATGTTTTCCACCACGCCGGAGTAGAAGGCGCGATACCCGTCGTCGGTCACGTAACCCACGTGCGGTGTGATCAATGTGTTGTCCAACGTCAGGAACGGGTGATTGGCCGGCAACGGCTCAACGTCGAAAACGTCCAGCGCCGCGCCGCCGATGGCCCGGCGCTGCAATGCGTCGATAAGCGCAGTCTCGTCAACGATTGGGCCACGCGATATGTTCACCAGAATGGCCGAGGGTTTCATCAATCCGATTTCATGCGCTCCCACCAACCCGCGCGTCCGGTCGCTCAACCGCACGTGGACCGACACTATGTCGCCGTCCGCGAACAGGGTTTCCTTGTCCACCAGCGTCGCGCCGCACTCCGCCGCTCGTTCTGCGGTGAGGTTCTGGCTCCACGCGATGATCCGCATCCCAAATGCGTTGCCCACCCGGGCTACCAGCGACCCTATGTGCCCCAGGCCCAGCAGCGCCAGCGTCTTGCTCTGGAGGCTGGCGCCGACGTGGATGCCCCACTTGCCGTCCTCCCGGGTGGCCCGGTCTTCCTGCGGAATCTGCCGAAGTATCCCCAGGATCAAACCCCAGGTGAGTTCGGTCGGGCCCTCTCCGGCGCCCGGGGTCGCGCACACCGTGATACCCAGATCCGTAGCCGCTGCAAGGTCAAAGGAGGCGTTGCCACCGCCGGTAGTGATGAGACACCGCAGCGCCGGCAGTCGTTCCAACAGAGGGCGCGGGAACGGCGTTCTCTCCCGCATACCCATCACGATATCGAAATCCGCCAGCCGCTCGGCCAGCGCGTCTTCGTCAGATAGATGATCGCTGAAGTACGTGACTTCAATGCCGGCGGGCAAACTGCTCCAATCCGCCATGTCGGCGGCAACGCTCTGGTAGTCGTCAAGAACGGCAACTTTCATCGTGATAGACACCTCGGGAGGTTCTGGGTTCTCGCCCCGCGTCAAGCGTGGCGTAACGTTCTTTCGTGGGAGTCATGTGCCAAGCGTTCGGCTCGGCCAGTAAAGCACAGGCACGGAAATAGGGTCAAGTTGCGGCGTAAAGGCGTATAATGGGCGCCGGGCCGGAAGTACCTCGCCAACCGGCTGGCACAAACTTAGAGGGAGCAAACGCCAACAGGGAGCAAACGACTCATGCCGAGCAACGCTGAATACATCGCCATCGAGCAGAAATACTACGCCCAGACCGTCCGCCGCCGGCCGGTGGTCATCGTGCGGGGCGAAGGCTCCCGAGTATGGGACGCCGATGGCAAGGAATACATCGACTTCGTGGCCGGCTGGGCCGTGGACAACTTGGGCCACTGTCCCCAGGTCGTAGTGGACGCAATATCGCAACAGGCCGCCACCCTGATACAAACCTCCAACCAGTTCTACACACTGCCGCAGCTGGAAATCGCCGAGATGCTGATTGAAAACTCCTGCATGGACCGGGTTTTCTTCTGCAACAGCGGCGCCGAGGCCGTGGAAGGCGCTCTCAAACTGGCCCGGCGGTACGGTAAGCTCCACAAGAACGGCGCCTACGAGGTGATCACTGCCTTCAACTCCTTCCACGGTCGCACCATGAATGCCGTGGCCGCCACCGGACAGCCCCACTACCACGAGCTTTTTGAGCCCATTCCCGAGGGGTTCACTTACGTTGATTTCAACGACGTAGAAGCGGTGATGAATGCCACCACCGAGAATACGGTCGCGGTGATGGTGGAGCCGGTGCAGGGTGAGGGTGGTGTCAACATCCCCGACGAGGACTATTTCCAGCGTCTGCGCGCCTGGTGCGACCAGAACGACATCCTGTTGATCCTGGACGAGGTTCAGACCGGCATGGGTCGGCTGGGGAGCTTGTTCGGCCACCAGGAATACGACGTGGAACCGGACGTGATGATCCTGGCCAAGGGCCTCGGGTTTGGGGTGCCCATCGGCGCGTTCCTCTCCAAGGAAAACGCGATGGCTCTGACCTACGGCGACCACGGCAGCACCTTCGGCGGCAACGCCCTGACCACGGCCGCCGCTGCCGCCGGCACTCGCTACATGCTGGACAACGACATCCTGGGCAACGTCAAGCGGATGGAGGTAGTGCTGAACGACCGGCTCAACGGGCTGAAGGCCAGGCACGGTTTCGTAGAAGAAATCCGGTGCAAGGGACTGCTTGCCGCCGTGCAATTCGACAGCGACATCATGCCCCAGGTGATGGATGCCGCCGAGGCCGCCGGTGTTCTGCTCAACGGTGTGCGCCCCAACGCGGTGCGCATCATGCCAGCCCTGAACATCACCGAGGCGGAGATTGACGAGGGCGTCGGTCGGTTGGACACGGCGCTGAGAAACGTGTAAGTCTGTGCGCTGGATCGCAATGGCAAGGGCGGTGTCCGGTTGGACACCGCCCTTGCCGGTTAATGCGTCAGCAGGAAGAGTAACACCCGTTTTCAGTCTCCCTGCTGTCGGCGTTGGGTGCGGGCCGACAGGCCGTAGATGTCTATGAATCCTTTGGCCGCCGTGTGGTCGAATTCGTCGGCGCGGTCGTAAGTTGCCAGGCCGTAGTCGTAGAGCGGCCGGTCTGCCGTGCGGCCCACCACAACACAGGACCCCTTGTGGAGTCGAACGCGGACGTCGCCGGACACGTGGCGCTGTGTGCTGTCCACATAGGCGTCAAGGTCATTCCGGTGCGCCGTGTACCACAAACCGTTGTAAACCAGTTCCGCATATTCCTGTGCGATGCGCTCCTTGAAACGGCTCTGCTCTCTCGACAGGGTCATCGTTTCCAGCGCCCGGTGCGCCGCGTGCAGCAGTACGGCGGATGGCGATTCATAAACCTCGCGGCTCTTGATGCCCACCAGCCGGTTCTCAACGTGGTCAATGCGCCCGATGCCGTGGGCGCCGGCCAACGCGTTCAGGTGACCAATCAGGGCGACTCCGGCCATGGTTTCGCCATCAACGGCGGTGGGTATTCCTTCGTCGAACCTGATCTCGACGTAGCCAGGCTCGTCGGGCGCGGCGGCCGGACTTACCGTCCATTCATAGGCGTCCTCAGGCGGCTCCACCCACGGGTCTTCCAACTCGCCAGCTTCCGCGCTGCGGCCCCACAGGTTTTCGTCCGTGCTGTACTTGCTGTTGGACGGGGCGATGGGAAGGTTGCGCTCGCGGGCGTACAACACCTCGTCCTCGCGGTTCATGCCCCATTCGCGGATGGGAGCTATAAGCTCAACGCCGGGAGCGAGCGCGGAAACTCCCACTTCAATGCGCACCTGGTCGTTGCCCTTGCCAGTGCAGCCATGCGCCACTGCGTCAGCATCATGCTGACGGGCCACATCTGCCAGGTATCGGGCTATCAATGGCCGCCCCAAGGCCGTCGCCAGCGGATATTGGCCTTCGTAGATCGCGCCCGCGCGCAGGGCCGGCCAAAGAAATTCCTCGACCAGAGTCTCCCTGCCATCCACCGTTACCGCATCCAATGCGCCTACGGCATACGCCCGTTGGCGTATGGTCTCTAAATCAACCATTCCCAGATCGATGGTGCAGGTGATTACGTCAGCGTCATAGTTTTCCTGAAGCCAAGGTACGGCCACGGAAGTATCCAATCCGCCACTGTAGGCGAGGACGATTTTCTTGCGAGGGGTTGCCATGAATTTCTTCTGCTCCTGACAGATTAGAGATTAGGACCGGTGCGAAGTTGGTTGATGTAGTTGACCAGCGCGAATACGCCCGACGCCTGCTTGACCGAGAATTCGGACCCCATCAACCCACCGAGGCGGCTGAACACATCCAGCCGGATGCGCCGGCCGTTATTCATTATGGACCGATCCCAGTGCGCCTTGACGGAGTCGATTGTATCCATGGGCACGCGCGCCGAGTCAGCAGACACCGATTTACCCAGATAAACAAAATCGCGGTCTGCCCACATCATGCCTCGACGACATTGGAACGGGCCCACTATTTCAGGCGTATCCTGTGTCGTTTCACCCAACTCGCTCGTCTCTTCATCAGTATAGACGTGGTGCAGGTGGGTAATCAGGTTGATCATGCCCGTGTATTGCAAAGCACCGAAACTGGCGCGTATCAACCCCATGGGTCCCTGCACCATGACTTTGGTTTCCGCTCGTTGAGGATTTTCTTTGTAGAAATCCCAATCCGCGATAATGTCCGACACATCGTTCAGCGGCAGGCGAAAGGATTGCTGGGTGTCGATACCCGACTTATGCACACAGCCGTCTTCGATCCAAACGAAACCGTCCAGGCAGGGAATGGGACTGAATTTCTGAGGAGCGCCCTTCTTCCCGGCGACGCCGTCCGGGGAACCGGCGTCGTCAGGTGTTTTTCTACGACGCCTGAAGATGCTAATCATGTCCCCTCCTGCCGCGCGGAAAAGTCGTCCGCACACTGTTTCCGCTTGTGCCCTAGTATTCTACCAGCATATCGCCACGCTACCAGCCATTCCAATGGATTATGTCATCCAATGATTCCCGGTGCGCCGGCCTGAACCGGTCGCCGATGGTATAAGCCATTGGTATCAAGCCCGCTTGCATCACCCTGCGGTAGGGGATGCCCAACACATCTGCCGCAGCCTCTTCGTGCATCAGATGGATGCAAGTGAAGACGGAGCCTATGCCACGAGCGCGAGCCGCCAACATCAAACTCCACGCGGCAGGGATTACCGTACCCCACTGCGCGCTCTGGGCCAGAGCAGGGGCGTTGTCGGTACGACCCACGATGCAGGGGATCACCAGCACAGGAGCCCGGTGCATGTTATCAGCCAGGAATTGCGCAGAATCGCCAACGCGCTCCTGAACGGCGGCGCGAACCGGGTCGTCGTATTGCAGGTTGGTTGCGGCCGTGGACGATTGCGTGTACTGCCGCCAGCCTTTTCGATACAACTCCGCCAACGCCATACGTTTATCAGCATCAGTGACCACCATGAAGTGCCAGTTTTGGCGGTTGCTGGCTGTCGGGGCCTGTTGCGCGACCGCCAGGCACTCGCGAATAACGTCGTCAGGTACCAGACGGTCGAAATCCAGACGTTTGCGCACGGCACGGGTAGTGGTGAGCAATTCGTCCGGAGAAAGGTTGTGAACGACTGGCATGGCAAGTCAGCTCCTCGTACCAGGAATGTCAATAATCATAACACCACCGTCGGGCCCAAAATCCTGCTCGCAATAGTGAAAAAGTGGTAACCTTCCCGTGAGGCCACAGCCTCAACCAGCCCATGTTTTTGAGGATTGCCAAATCATGACTATCGCCACCCGAATGAGCCGCCTGGGAACCGAATCCGCTTTTGAGGTACTCGCCAAGGCCCGCGCCCTTGAAGCCCAGGGACGGGAAATAATCCATCTGGAAATCGGAGAACCGGACTTTGAAACGCCGGATCACATCGTGCAGGCCGGGATGCAGGCGCTGCGGGACGGATATACTCACTACGGCCCAACTCCGGGTTTGCCCGAACTCCGCCAAGCGGTGGCGCGCAACAGCCGCGAGGTTCGGGGAATCGACACGGACTGGGAGCAGGTGGTGGTTACTCCCGGCGCCAAACCCATTATGTTCTACGTGCTTCTCGCGCTTGCGGAAGCGGGCTCCGAGGTTGTATATCCGAATCCCGGCTTTCCGATCTACGAGTCGATGATTGAATTCAGCGGCGCGAAAGCAGTGCCCATGCAGTTGCTGGAAGAGGAAGCTTATCATCCGGATCTGACCAAGCTCCCTGAATTGGTCAATGAACGCACCCGGTTGCTTATCATCAATTCTCCCGAGAATCCGTGCGGTTCCGCTCTGACGCGGGAAGAACTGGAGACCATCGCAGACGTGGTGCGCAGCCACCCGGACATGTACGTGATGTCAGACGAGATTTACAAGGACATACTGTATTCGGGCGAACATCACAGCATCGCCGCGCTGCCGGATATGGCCCACCGCACGATTATCCTTGATGGCTTTTCCAAGAGCTACGCCATGACGGGATGGCGCTTGGGATACGGCATAATGCCTGAGGAGTTGGTGCCGCACATTTCCCGCCTGGCCACTAATAGCGTTTCCTGCGCCGCCTCTTTCAGCCAGATCGCGGGGGTTGCCGCGCTGGACGGGCCGCAGGACGCAGTGCAGGAAATGGCCGCGGAATTTTCGCGCCGGCGGCGGCTGATCGCGGACGGGCTGCAATCTATACCCGGAATCAATTGCCCGGAGCCAGAGGGGGCATTCTACGCTTTCCCAAGCATCAAGGAGACCGGGCTAACCAGCGCCGAGTTCGAGGAGCGGGCCATGCAGGACGCTGGCGTAGCACTATTGTCTGGTTCCGCCTTTGGCGAATTCGGCGAAGGTTACGTCCGGCTGTCTTACGCCAACAGCCAGGAAAACATCAGCAAAGCTCTGGAAAGCCTGGACACGATGGTGCGTGCGCTGTAGCGGGTTCGCAGTCAGCGGGGAGGCTGCCGGGTTAGTCTTGGGCAAACTTGGGCATTACCTGCTCGCCAAACATCTTCATGGATTTTTGGACCTTTTGGGTGTCCATCTCGCCCACGTTGAGTTTGAGCATGAGGTTCCGCACGCCGATCTCGCGCATTTCCGCAACCTGCTCGGCAACCTGTGACGGAGTGCCCAGGATAAAGGCATGCTCCAACACCTCGCCGGCGGGTAGCGGGCGGTTCGGATCCGGCGGTGGGAATCCGCCGGGATTGTACAACTCCCGCGCCTGCCGGAAGTGGGTGCGCTCGCGTTCAAAGCCCTCTGCCGCGATTTCCAACGCCTCGCTGTGGCTATCGGCGACGAAAAGATCGCGGGACGCCCAACACTGATCGAAAGTGGCTTCGGTTTCCGCTTCGGTAAACCCGGCGTCCAGCATGGTCGCTTGATAACGCTCCAGGCGGCTGCGCAACGTATCGAGGGTTTGAATGCCTATCATGACCGGCCGACCGATTTCCGCCATGGCGACGGTCGAAGCTTCGCTTATGCAAGCGCGGATCAGCGGCGGATGTGGCTTTTGAAACGGGCGGGGCCGCAATTCGGGAAACTTCACGTCCCAGAACTCTCCGCTGTGTTGGAGAGGTTGGCCCGTCCAAGCCTCCACCAAAAGCTGTTCGGCTTCCGCTAGACGGGCGATGCCGTCTTCCATGGTTATTCCGAAACCCAGGTATTCGTAATGATTGTAGGCCGAACCGCGTCCGGTTCCCATTATGAGCCGACCGTGGCTCAGGTTGTCGAGCAGCGAAGTCTGAACCGCCAATCGCACAGGATGATGGAACGCCAACTCCACTACGGCAAAACCGATTTTGATCCGGCTGGTGCGGGCAGCCAGCGCCGCTCCCAAGACCAGGGGATCCGCATGAGCGGCAGCCCCGTCAAAGTGGTGTTCGGTCAGCCAGACCGAGTGCATACCGATTTCCTCAGCCAGCACCATTTCATCCATAGTGCTGTCGATGACCTCCGAATCTCGCTCAGGATCATGGCTGACTGGAAAAACAAAAGAACCGAATCGCATTTTGGCCTCACATGAAATTCTGTGTGGGGAGTGTATGATGATTATAGACCATAGGCTGCGGGGATACTCACGCTCGTCGAGCCAACGCGCCGAGGGCTGCGCTATATGTCACAGTTGATCAAATCGTTCGGGCGGATCTACCCGGCAGCGCCTCTACTGCTGGGAATTGTGGCTTGTCTCGGAGCGCTGTCATGCGCTGCGACGGTTTCGCCGGATGACCCGCTGGCCCAACCACAAGGGGGGCCACCGGTCAGCCTGGTGGTGGCCAACAGCGATCTGGCGGTGGGAGAGAATCGCGTGTCATTTGGGCTGGTGGACCGGGACTACATGCCGGTGCGCCCGGAGACAGTAGAAGTGCGTGCCGTCTATTACGAACCGGACGCTCCAACCGGCCAGGTTAGACACAGCACAGCGGCGGAATTTTTGGGATGGCCGCCTGATGGCAGACGGGGGGTCTTCATAGCACAGGTGAAATTCGACCAAGCCGGCACTGCTACAGGAGAAAGCCCCGGAATTTGGGAACTTCACGCCACGTTTGACCATTTGGAGGAGAAAGCCTTGACCATTGGGACCGCAGTGTCGGTAGCCCCCGTGCATAGTGTGCCATTCATCGGCGACCCCGCGCCTCCCTCGGAAACCCCCACTGCGGACACAGTTAAGGATCTCCGCACCATCAGCAGCAGTCCAGAACCGGACCCCGCGCTATACCAAATGTCAATCTCGGAAGCAGTCGCATCGGGAAAGCCCACCGTGATTTCTTTCGCCACGCCCGCGTTCTGCGTATCCGCAACTTGCGGGCCTCAAATTTCCGACATCTCGGAATTGGCCCGGGAATATCAGGGGCGGGTCAATTTTGTGCATGTGGAAGTTTACCTGGATCCGCATCTTATTGAGCCGGCGAACCCGGCGCGCCAACTGGCGCCGGCGGTGGGGGAATGGGGACTGGTCTCGGAGCCTTGGACTTTTGTGGTGGGGAGCGACGGAACAATTGATGCGCGTTTCGAGCAATATGTCCCTCCCTCAGTTCTGGAACCGGCTCTGCTGTCAGCCCTGCATCCGTAAATGACGAATTTATGTTATCGTGTTTACGCGCTCTATCTGTGATGGAGATACGCATAAGCCAGTAATCAATGAAGCCCAGGCACCGGAGTACCACTTTGACTAAAGTAACGGTTACCATAGAAGGCGATATTGACGAGGTGATCGGGACTCTGCGGGGCATGGCCGGCCGCGGCGACCTGGAGCAACCTGCCTCGGAGACAGCCGCGCTGGATGATGTCCGGCCGGAAGCTGTGGCCCACTACGAAACCGAAGATCCAGCGGAAGCCGTCGCCGAATCTGACGCAGAATCCCAGGGGCCGATTTGGAACGCCAGCTACGTGCATACCTTCTGGCGCAACCTTTCCGACACCGCAAGACAAGCGATGATCCGAGTGTCGCGGTCTCCAAATCACACTCAGAAACGCGCCCAATTGATGCATACGCTTCAACTGTCCCAGAGAGAGCTCTCGGGATCGTTGTCCAGCCAAGGCCACAGCTTGAACCGATTGAAGCGGAGGCGTGGCGACGTGGACTTGCCTCGGCCTTTGACTTATGACAAGGTGAGCGACGCCTACGTTCTCGACCCGAATTTTGCCCAGGCGTTGAGAGAAACCGGGCTGGGCTAGCGAGCGGCAGAGAGGGAGTTCTTGGACACCCTTTAGAAATGAACTCCCCGGCCGCCTCCGCCATCGACCGCGATGGTTTGGCCCGTTATGGCTGAGGCCAGGTCCGAACACAGGAATGCCGTCAGATTGGCGACGTCCTCGGGCTCGATCATCCTGCCAATGGGGATGTCGGCGACGGATTGGGCCAGCTCATCTTCGGGAGTGATGTTGCTACGCGCCGCGCGTTCTTCGACCAGCCCCATGTAACGTTCGGTACGAGTGCTGCCTGGGTGGATGCAGTTGACCAGGATACCATCGGCAGCCACATCGTCCGACAAAGCTTTCGAGTAGTTGGACATGGCGGAATTGGTGACCCCTGAGCCTGGATTGGTGGGGCTGGAGTTTCGCGCTGCCATGCCACCAATGTTGATGATGCGTCCGCCACCCGCTTCGATCATGTGCGGCACAGATTCCCGGGCACAGCGGATATACCCCATGACTTTGGTTGTGATGTGATTCAGAATCACGTCGTCGGGGATGGTGCTGGCTCGATCACTGGTGCTGTTTACCGCATTGTTCACCAGTATTTCCAATTTGCCCAAACCGGAAACTGTCTCTTGGACGAGGTTGACTATATCCTCCGGAACCGTCATATCAGCCCGTATGGGGATTACTTGAGCGCCGGTGGCGTCGGCAATTTCAGCCGCGGCGGCCCGTAGATCTGCCTCGCCGCGAGCGCATATGGCGACGGAGCACCCCTCTCTGGCCAGAGCATAGGCGATCGCTTTGCCGATGCCCTTGCTCCCTCCCGTGATCAACGCGGCTTTGCCCTCCAATCCTGGAAGCATTTCTTAACTCCTGAGGTTAGTGGGATATTGTATGCGCTTAAGAGACAACTCTGAACAGGGGCCTGTCAGGGAGTAGCGGCAGCGAGCAATTCGCCAACGTCGGCGGCGTCCCAGATACTTCCGGTGGCTCGAACCACTTCCTGTAGCTTGGCATACGGCCAGTCGATTTGTGGGAACAGAGGGATCAGGCGGTTGATTTCCTCTTTCAGGTCCCATTCCAACTCGGTGCCAAGATATTCTCCCTGATAAGCGGTTCCTCCCGCCATTTCGATAGTGATGCGGGGGGCAAAGGCCCGGCGATCCTGGTGGCCGACTGTTTCCACCTTGTGCATGAGGCGCAACACCGCATCATGGTTCTCGGCGGTGGCAGTCTGCTCGTCTTCGCCAGGATCAATGCGGGTGCGCAACGGAGGATACGAACCGTTGACAGCGACATAAGCCGTGAAATAGTGGGTGCTGCCCACAATGGCCTGACCGCGCGAGGGGTTAGGAAATTCCGGCGACGGGTACAGGGTCTCCAACCAGTTCATGTCCACTGTGATCTTGTCGATGTCATCAATCTTGAAATCGTGGGCGCGGCGCATGTCGGACATCAGGTCGATGACGGGACAATTGTATCCGGCAGTCGGATACATTTTCAGCACGGTATGCAACAGTTCCCAGCGGCTGCCCAGCCCTTCGGTAATGGGTTCAAAGGAAACTTGATTCGGTCCGGTGAAAACGTACGACAGCTCGCCGCGATTATTTCCGGTGAAAGCGTTATAGAACCCGGCAGGCCCTTCAAGCGCCTCTTCTGAGCCGCGTACGTCTTCACGGGCCAGGAGAGCCGCCATGATTCCGCTGCGGGTGGATTGAGGCTCATGGAACATCATCTCGCGCCCGCCGGATCTTGGGCCCTCGTTGGTTCCAGCGGTGAAGGTGCAAGCCAACGCAATCGCAGTCACCATCTGGTCTTCGTTCAACCCCAGCAGCTTGCCGGTAGCGACCGCCGCCCCGAGTGTGCCGAAAATCGGACTGGATCTGAAACCTCTGGCCTGGGTGGATGCGATAAAATCTCCGGCAATTCGCGATTCCACTTCATAGCCGGCGGCCATGGCGGTAATCAGCTCCGCCCCGGTGGCGCCTCCCAACTGGGCCGAGGCCAGGGACGCCGGGATCACGCAGGGACCGGGATGAGTAAGCATTCGGTAGGAGTCCGCCTGATTGGTGGCGTGCATCAACTTGCTGTTGGCAAACGCGGCGCCGCACCGCGTGGCGCCGCCGCCGTTGACCAGTATCGTCGCCCCCTCCGTCGAAGATTCTTCGCTCAACGCCAGATCCACCGCCGCTTTCCCGTGATGGGTCTTTGCGCCGATGATGGCAACCACTGTTGCGTGCAGAAGCGACGTCTGCATCTTGTCAATCACTACTGGAGGGACGTCTCGCGGAGCCAGGTTGACGACCCAGCGGGCCAACTGGCGCGACAGCGAATCAGGCATTGCGGCGCTCCTAATCTATATGGTCAGTCGAGATCGCGCAGGGCGCGACGGAAGATCACTTTACTGGCGGCTAGCATCAATACGGCGGCGACAAACAGCAACACAAGCGTATATTCGAGACTCTGAAGGGCAAACCCAAGACCGGTAGCGGCGGCCGGCGGGTGTTCGGTGTCAGTCGCTGACATCAGCAGGATAACCACCCCCAGCGTGATTGCCGCGGCCACCATAGCAACCCAATGGTACGTGCCATCAGTGACAGGCACCCAACCGGCGTGGAATAGTATAAACGATGCCAGGGCACCGACGGCCAGTCCGAGAACATGCCCGCCAACCAGATGGCGAATGGCGGCGCTACTGGAATTGGGGTGTACGAAGACGATCACGACACTGGAACCCAAACCAGCGGCCAACACTGCATCGGCGATAGAATCTACCAGGAGCAGGACGCCCAGCATGACCAACGCAGCCAAAGCGGCTTGCAGGAGATACCTGCCGCGCAGGCGGAAGAACTGAACGTTGTAAACGGAGAAGAATAGCGGAAGGTGATACTTTCGACTCAATCGTCGGGGCAGCACCTGAAGCTCGCCCCGGGACAGGAGCCGGTTCAGAAAACCGTTGACGCCGGGACCCAGCCGGGTATGAACCCCGACGTTGTGATGAGTGCGTGTCGTCTGTTGATCCTCCGTAGGTTCCCCACCCGCGATGTCGCCGGATTCGGCGCCGGCACGATCGGCCATTGGGAGTAGGACACCTAGGCAAGACTGTGGGCAAAGTCCAGCCAGACCCGCGCGCACGGAACTGGGAGGATATGCTGGACAAACCCTGAAACGCCGGGGAACACAACGGCCCGCCCGTTGGGAAAAACATCGGCAGCGCCGCGAAAGTCTCCAAGCACTTCTTCCCGCAGGGAAGCGGCGGCGATGATCAGCGTCGGCGTTTGAACTTCTCTAAGGAGGGGACGCAGGTCACCTGATGCCTGAGCCTGAAAGCCGGCTACTACGTGCGGCGTGGTAGCCTTCATCTGCTCTGCGTACCAGCGGGTGTAGGCCGGATCAACTATTTGAGGGTCCAACCGGCGGCCGATGCTGCTTTCCACCCAGGCGCCAATTCCTTCTTCCTGGATTTGTACCGCCGACTCCGCATGATGCGCATCGTTGAAGCTGGTCGGAGAAGTGCATGCTGTGAGGGATAACAAACGGTCCTGATGCTCCGTCGCATAGCGCATGGCTATGCTGCCCCCCACCGTCTCCCCGATGAGGTGAAATCGCTCCAATCCTAATTTCCCAGTAAACTCGGCCAGATCCTTGGCAAAGTTGTCAACCGACCACGGGTATCCAGGTTCAGGGACCGATGATTGGCCCATCCCACGCATATCCAGCCGGATGACACGATAGTGGCGGGCAATAATGGGCACCCAGCCGAACCACATTTTGTGGTTTTTCGCCATGCCATGCTGCATGACAACGGTTTCCGACTGGGTCCACGGGTCAGTAAAGTCGTCGATGGTGTAGAACAGCTCGCAGCCGTCGTCGAGGCGCAGTTTCATGGGTTCCACCGAAGTCCTGGGCTAGTCGATGCCAAGTTCATTGAAAACGGAACGGGCAATGCGCATGGAGGTGCGCGCGTTCACGTACCCGCCATACATTGATAGATGAATGAAAATCTCCATTATTTCCGTGGACGTGAGTCCTACGCCGACGGCTCCGCGGATCCGTCTCCGCATCTGGGCGTCATAGACTCCCATGCTGGTAAGGGCAGCGAGGGATATGATCGCCCTTTCCTTGTCGTCGAGCAATGAGCGGCTGTAGATGGCTCCCCAGTTGTACTCGTCGATGATGCGTTCCAACTGAGCTTCAGGGCTGTCGGAGTCCATGCCGGTCTCCGTGAAGGAACCCATGTGCCGGCGGTGCATTTCCTGGCCCAGAGCGAACAGCTCGTCGGTGTGCAGGTTCGGGTCGTATTCCAGAGCCGGCTCGAATTCGATGCCGAGTTCCTCGAATATGTCCTTGGTCAGCCGCAAGCCGGACTCTACGGCTGGCACGCCGATATAAAAGGTTGACTGAAAAAAGATTTCAACGACCTGGTTGGGAGTCAAACCAACGTTGAGTGCCCGCACAATGTGCCGGCGAAGGAGGTTGAGCTCACCCTGGGTCATCAACGCCGAGATGGTGGCGACGCAACGCTGCTTCAGGTCAAGCCCCGGCCGTGTCCAAATGGTCCCGAACAACGCTTCATCGATAATGCGCTTCAGGTCTGGGGCCAACTGATCAACGCCGGGGAGCGCGTAATGCGAGCTGTCCCCTGCGGCCATCATCCCACGCATTTCCTGACCGGCGCGCAGGCGATCATTAAGAGTAGTCAAGGCAGTGTTCCTCCTCAGAAAGACCGACGTTTCAGAGTGTTGCAGCGTAAACCATGGGGGCAGTTAAGTGGACTGCCGGGCTAGGCCGATTATAGCACAGGGCGCGGGCGGTAAGCGCCGCCGAAATCGTTGACACTGCGCGGGGCGGCTGTTAGCGTATGCCGCCAATCGAATCGCCCTGTCGCGGGATCCTCGGAGAGAACCTCTCCCGGCCTGTGGGGGCAAACATTCACTCTTGAGGGAGGGTTTATGTTGAACGTGAACAAATTGCGGGCGGCGGGACACGGGGCTTGGTCATGGCGCCTGGTCGTTGCGGTTGCGGCCATGGCCATGCTGGTGGTTGGCCTGGCCGCGTGCGGAGGCGGCAGCGAACCCGAACCCGCAGCGCCCCAGACTACCGAGCAAACTACCACCGAACAGGCAACCGCAGCGGCGCCAGCCGCAACAACCCAGGAACCGATTACGCTCCAGGTGGTTTGCATTAACCGGACCCTGCGGCCCTGTGAATTGATCGACAGCTTCTACGCGCCCCGGGTTGCCGAGCGCACCAACGGTGAAGTGACTATCGAGATTTCCTCTTACCCCGAGCTGGGACTTGCCGGCCCCGACACTATACGGTTGGTCAACGACAATACGCTGGAATTCGCTGAGATCTACTCCGGTTACGTTGGCGGCGACCTGCCAATAATCGACGTGGGCAACCTGTGGGGCCTTTCTCCCAGCAACGACGCCCACCTGGCGCTGACCGACGCCATTGAAGACGACATGATCCGGATTCTGCGGGACGCCACGGGCGGCGAACCGATCTTCCGGGCTTACTATCCGAACCAGTACGTTTTCAGCCGTGAGCCCCTGCCCGATCTGGCGTCATACGAAGGCAAGAACATCCGGCAGCACAGCACCATCCTCGGCGACCTCTTGGCCGGCCTCGGTGCCGCGGGACAGTTCGTCGCCTTTGCAGACGTGTACACGGCTTTGGAGCGCGGCGTTCTGGACGCCGGAATCACCGGCGGCACCCCGGGCTACGGCCAGCGCTGGTACGAAGTTACCGAGTACCTGTACGGGCCTATCGTCGGCTCCGTTGGCGTTACCTACGTCACGGTCAACGGTGAAAAGTGAGCCGAAATCTCCCCGGCCAACCAGGCGATCCTGAAGGAAGTTGGCGCGGAGTTCGACGCCGAGAACCGCCGGCTGCTGAAAGCCGAGTGGGACCCGGACGGAATCAACCTGAACGTTGAGGAAGGAATGGAGTACCATGACTTCCCGGACGACGTGAAGGCTCAGATGCGGGTAACCGCTCTGGAGACCATCATTCCCAACTGGGTGGGTCGCGCCGGTGGCCCGAGTTCCGAAGGCGTCCAGATCTTCAACGACAAGGTCGGCCCCATCGTGGGCGTGACCATCAACCCTGACGGCACCGCCAGCGAAACCGGGCCATGATGATGGCGTCCGGAGGGGTGAACTGCGGGCTCGCTATCGGCACCTACGCCGAGACGGAAGACATCGGCTTCGTCGAACGGGTAAAGCGTCGGACCAACGGACAAGTTGTCTTTGAGATTTCGTCCTTCCCCAAACTTGGCATCGCCGGACTTGACTCGCTGCGATTGATTGAGGACGGGACGCTGGACTCGGCGCAGATTTATTCCGGCTACGTGGGCGGCGACTTCCCCATTATGGACATGAGCAACCCGTGGGGCCTGTTCGCAACCCAACAAGACCAGCTGGACATGATTGACGCCATCCAGCCCAAGATGGCGGAGGTAACCCTGGAGAACGGGGGCGTCCAGATTGCCTACATGATGACGGCGCACAACTACACATTCGCCAAGCCCCAGGTTGACGGCCTGGACGACCTTCAGGGCCTCAAAGTTCGCAGCCACAGCACCGTGCTCAGCGACTTGTTGTCAGGCATGGGCACCGACCCGCAGTTCATCGCCTTTGCAGACGTGTACACCGCCCTTGAGCGCGGCGTCATCGACGGCGCGATTTCCTGCGGTTCCTGCGGACACGGACTGCGCTGGTACGAGGTGTCCGACTACCTGGTGGGCCCAATAGTCTCCGTGGGGCACAGTTGGTTCGCGGTCAACGCAGACCGCTGGAATGCGATGCCCCCGGACCTACAGAACATCGTACTGGAAGAAGGCGCGCGCCATGCCTATTTGAATCGTCAATTGCTCTTCGAGCACTTCGCACCAAACGCGATCGCGCAAAACGTGGAGCAGGGCATGACCGAAGTGCCGTTCACCGATGAAATGAAGGCGGCCCAGCGCCAATCGGCGATCGAGAACGTGGTGCCGGGCTGGGTGGAGCGCGTAGGCGGTCCACCCTCTGAAGCTGCGGTCATTTTCAATGACGTGGTTGCGCCCATCGTCAAGGTGCAGATCAACCCGGACGGCACGGCGTCCGCGACCGAATAACCGGGCTGCCGATGTTTTTGCCCATGTAAGGGGGCGGGTCAGTAACCCGCCCCCTAATTTGTTACGAACGGGGGCAATGCGATTACGATATACAACTATAGTGTGTGACATTTGATGCCGGAAAGTTCCGATTGACAATGATTAATGAATTTCATAGACTCTGCCGGCAATCGCATAAGCGCGAAGTGTTGCGAAACGATTGGCTATTTGATTCGATAATTACAATCGTGGGCAGGGGATATGTTCATCCGAATGCAAAGAATTATCTCCCGCCCCGGGATGAAGCGGCCGTCATCCACGGCAACTAAGGCTGTTTGACATTTATCCATCCGGCAAATATAGTCCGCAATCGCCCACTCCACAGGTTCCCGGAGGCGCCAGTTGACTACCCAAACCACTCCATCCACGCCAGCCGTTGCGATAATGCAGCTCGTTCACAAGATTGACCACGGGCTGGATTACATTTATCGCATATTTGGGTACATCTGCGGGACGTTGCTGCTGCTGCTGGGGATCTATATCACCTATCAGGTGATCATGCGCAAACTGGGCGGGCCGGTGCTGGGCAATCAAGAGCTCATCGGCGGTTATATTCTGGCCTTCGCGGGCACATGGGCGTTCTCGTACTCGTTACGCACCGGCTCGCACGTGCGGATCGACGTGTTGCTGCCGCTGTTTTCCCGGATACACCCCTATATGCGTTCTGCCGCGGACTGGCTGGCGCTGGGTTCCGTTGGGTTTTTCGGGCTGATCACCGCGATCAAGACCTGGGAAGAGGTGGCAGAATCTCGCTGCATCCGAACCAACCAAGCCGGGGAATGCGAACCGGCGCTGGCAAACACTTACTTGATCGGCAACTTCCTGCCCGAACTGTGGATGTTCCAGTTGATTGTGGCCATCGGGTTCACGATGCTGGCGTTCACGTCATTCCAGTGGATGCTGAGCATGATAGTACGGGGCCTGCTGGAGATCTGGCACAAGAGCAGTGGCGGCGATGTGGCCGAGCTGGCGCCGGTGTCGGAGATTGCGCAGGAAGGAGGCAGCGCCGTATAGCGCCCCGCCTCGTCAACGGCGCAACACCACGCTGACGGAATCCATTTTCTAACGGCGACAAATACCTGGAGGACCTGGAATATGGCAATCATCACCGCGTTCAGCATGATGGGAGTTTTCTTCCTGATTGGCCTATACGTCGCCGGCGCCCTGGGGGTACTTTCGCTGGTGATGATGCAGGTGTTTTCCGACGCGCCGCTGTGGAACATCCTGGGCAACAAGGCCTGGGAGAGCAACACCAACTTCATCCTGGTAGCGGTTCCGCTGTTCTTGCTGATGGGCGAGTTGATGTTGCGTTCCGGCATGGGCGAGCGGATGTACGGAGCGCTGTCCCGGTGGCTGGTGTTCCTGCCCGGTGGCCTGCTGCACACCAACATCGCTTCCTGCGCCGTGTTCGCGGCCTGCTCCGGTTCCAGTGTCGCGACCTCGGCCACCATCAGCCGGGTGTCTTTGCCGTCGTTCCGGCAGCGCGGGTACAGCGAACGGCTGGTGATCGGATCGCTGGCGGCGGGCGGCACGCTGGGGATCCTGATACCACCCAGCATTGGATTAATCATTTACGGGGTGCTGGTTGAGGAATCAATCGGCCGGCTGTACATGGGCGGGTTCCTGCCCGGGTTCCTGCTGGCGTTCACGATGATTCTGATGATGGTGATAACGTCGGTGATATTCCCGCGCACAGCGCCGATGGACGAGGAAGTACGCCGGCTCTATCGCGCATGGTTCAACGGCGTTGGAATCCGCAAGTACACGGACGAGCAGCGGGCCGAACTGCAACGTGAACAGGCTACGGAAAGCGGGCTAACTGATCCAGTGGAGCGCGCCGCTTATCGCCGGGGGCGTTCAACGCTGTCCTACGGCGAAGCCACGGCGGAATGGCTGCGGATCATCAAAGAAGCGGCGGTGGGGCTGGTCGCCATCATCCCGGTGCTGATTATCATCGTTGTCGTACTAGGTTCCATCTACACCGGGTGGGCAACGCCTACGGAGGCCGCGGCGCTGGGCGTGGTCGGCGCTTTGGTAGTCGCCATTGCCAACGAACTGTACAAGCGGTCGCAAGGCATCTACGCCAACTGGGGAGACTCGATGCGGGGCATCAGGATAATGCTGCTGGACGCGATTATCTCCACGGTTCGCACGTCATCCATGATTATGCTCATCGTCATGGCGGCATTCACGCTGAGCTTCGCGTTCGCCCGGCTGGGCATCTCTCAGGACATCTCCGAGTGGATTACCGGCCTGAATCTCAACGCATTGCAGTTCGTAGTCATCCTCGTGTTCTTCTACCTGCTGCTGGGAACCTTTATGGAAAGCTTCGCCATGCTGGTGACTACAATTCCGATCCTCACGCCGTCGCTGGAAGCAGTGGGCGTGGACCTGGTGTGGTTCGGAATCATCATGGTAATCCTGGTAGAGGCGGCCCTGATCAGCCCGCCCGAGGGGATCAACCTGTATATCCTGCATGGGGTACGTCAGGACGTTGACGCGCAAATGGCGGAACAAACGGCGGCAGCGCAGGAGGCCTTACGAGAAAGCACGATTACGGACGTGTACATAGGGGTCTTACCGTTTATGGCCTGCATGGCCATGGTGATTGCACTATTGTTCGTATTTCCCGATATCGCGCTGTGGGCGCCGTGCATCATCTACGATGACCCGAGCCGGGACTTCCTGCAAACGGTGAACGTGGAACGGGATGCTGCCGGGTTCTGGGAAAACATCCGGTACTGCTCCTCCGAGTTCAGACCAAGAGCCTATCAGTAGGGGGATTGGCGACCGTGAGTTCGCCCCCACTCTTGCAAGTTCAACCCAACCCTCTCGCGTTAAGGGAGAGGGATTTTTGTTGACCTGCCAACGGGCGGGCGTTAGGATACCGGCTATCATGTTCGCTCTGATTCTCGCCGGCGGCCAAGGGGAGCGGCTGCGACCTCTGACGGACAAAGTTCCGAAACCAATGGTGCAAGTAGGTGGACGGCCCATCCTATGGCACCAGGTGCGGCGTCTGACGGCTGCGGGGATAACCGACGTAGTGTTCCTGGTCGGATACTTGGGCGAAGCGGTGGAGGAGTACTTCGGCGATGGAAAAGACTTTGGGATCCGCGCCCATTACAGCCGCGAAGACTGCCCGTTGGGCCGGGGCGGCGCCTTGAAAATGGGCCTCAACCTGATTCAGGATGTTGTGGGGCCGGTGATCGCTACCAACGGAGACGTGATCACCGACGCAGATGCGGGCCTGTTGATCAAGGATTATCGGCGGCGACTGAGCGCGAATCCGGCCCATGCCGCCAGCATCCTCGCCGTGCCAATGGCAAGCCCGTATGGAATCGTTGACTCGGATGCCAGCGGAGTGGTGCGCCAATTTCGCGAAAAAATCACGCTGCCACTCTGGATTAACGGGGGAATGTACGCGCTGGATCCTGGAATCCGGGAATTGCTGCCGGATAGGGGTGACCACGAGACGACCACCTTTCCTGAGCTGGCCGCAGCGGGAAGAATGTCGGCAGTGCAGACGACATCCTTTTGGCGCAGCGTGGATTCGCTCAAGGACCTCCGTGAGGTTGAAGAGCGCCTGGTCGGGGAATTAACGCCGGAGACAGACGGGACGGATTTGTGACCAGCTCTCAAAGAACCCAGCAGATCGCGGACACGGCCAAGGCCATCCGGGAAAACATCCAACTGGCGATCATCGGCAAGGATGACGTGATCGAATTCACTCTGGCCGCGCTGTTCAGCGCCGGTCACATCCTCGTTGAGGACGTTCCGGGCATCGGGAAGACGACGCTGGCGCGCTCGCTGGCCTATTCGCTTGACTGCGAATTTCGGCGGATACAGTTCACGCCCGACCTGATGCCCTCGGACATCACCGGGATCAACTACTATAACCAGCGAAGCGGCCAGTTCGAGTTTCGCCCGGGTCCGGTAATTTCCCAAGTGGTGCTGGCTGACGAGATCAATCGCGCGACCCCCCGGACACAGTCGGCGTTGCTGGAAGCTATGGCGGAGCGGCAGGTGACGGTTGACCAGGATACAGTGCCATTGCCGGCGCCGTTCCTGGTTCTGGCAACGCAGAACCCGATTGAACTGGAAGGCACGTTCCCATTGCCGGAAGCGCAGATTGATCGCTTTTTGCTGAGGCTGAGCCTGGGCTATCCATCGGAAAGCGATGAAGAGGCAATGGTAGAGCGATTTGAAGACGCGGACCCGCTGTCGGCGCTCAAACCGGTAGCCTCGGCAGAGGAGGTGCTGAGGATACAGGCCATGGTACGGCAGGTGTACATCAGCGCAGCGCTGAGGACTTACGTCGTGCAACTGGTCCGGGCGACGCGCAACCACCCCGACGTTGAATTGGGGGCGAGCCCAAGGGCAACCCTTGGCCTTTATCGTTGCTCACAGGCCCTGGCGGCGATTAAAGGACAGGATTACGTTACGCCGGACGACATCAAAGCGCTGGCGCGTCCGGCACTCGCCCATCGCGTCATCCTGAAAAGCATGGCCCGTTTGCGAGAACGCACCCAGGAGTCGGTCATCGGAGATCTGCTGGAGCAGCAACCAGTGCCGATATGACAGAGACACGCGGGTGAGGGAGATACTAGATGGGCACTGGATTCCCACTCGCGCAGGAATGCCGATTCTATAATGCATATTCACTAAGTCTAAACACTAAAGGCATTTACGCTAACTTGACGCTATTGGTGCGCCAGAATACACTTTACGACACAAACGCTCCAACCGTGAGCAAGTTGAGGTTCAATCATCGCTATTCAACAGCCCAATGGCAACCCGGCATTCAGTGAAGACGTAGCATTATTCATAGATTGGGAGAACTTCAAGATAAGCCTGGCGGCGCGAGGGAGAACACCCAACGTATCCGCCCTGAAGGAAGAAGTCTCCAACCATGGCCGGGTGGTAGTCGGAAAAGCCTATGCCGACTGGGTGACGCGCGCGCCCGAACTCAAAGGCGCCAGCCAGTTCATCCAGGACCCCCCATCCCTATACGCCGCTGGCATCGAGCCGGTTTACGTCCCCACTCGCCTGCCGCCCGGCGGCTCCTACGGCTCCGGTCGGACCATCGCCGTCAAAAACAGCGTTGACGTGAAGATGACGGCGGACTGCATAGACACCGCCCATAACTTTCCCAATATCAACACCTTCGTACTGGTGTCCGGCGACTCGGATTTCATCCACGTCATCAACTCCCTCCGCGCCGTCGGAAAGCGTGTGCTGGTCGTTGGTGTGTCTTGGGCTACGTCGCGCCGCATGGCCGACCACGTTGACGGGCTGATTTTCTACGATGCCGACGTTGATCCCATCGATGCAGAGCCGGTAGTACACCGCGGTTCCTACCAGCGGCACCGCCAGCCGGCGCCGGCCCAACTGAGCAACCCCGGACGACACCAACTGCCGGAGGTAATCCGAGCGATAGAAGATGTGATCCGATCAGAGCGGGCCGCCGGTCACACCTTGCTGCTGACCTCGCTCAAGCAGCGGTTGGTCCGCCGCATCGCCGGGTTTGACGAGCGCAAGCTGGGATTCTCCGGATTCAAGAAGCTGATGCTCCGCGTGGCTGAAGAAGGGAACATCAAGATTCGCAGCGTCGATTTGGTGGACTGGATTCTGATGGCCGACGAGCCGGACCCGGTGCCGCAGATCAGAGACGAGCACGACGAGCCGGAGGAATTCGACGGCGACGAAAAAGCCGAAGCTGCGATCCAGTCTGCTGGCGACGAACAAGATCAAGCCGCTGAATCGGCAAGCGATTACCCCGCCGAAGAATTGGATGATGAGGATGTTCCCGACGATGCGACACCCCCACGGGAACCCGCGCAGCCGGTAGCCAGCCGCCCCGACCCGGCGCACTCCTACGCTCCCCTCTTGACCGATGCGGTAGCTCAACTCGACCTCCCTGAATCGGACGACCGTACCGGCGACGCCAATCGCATCGCCGACCTGATTACGGCGGGGCACATGCTGGAGGAACGCGACGGTTCCGACAATGTGATGTTCAATGCATTGTGCGGCGAAATCAGCGAGAACTTGGCTGCGGGAATCGAAGCTGAAAACCCACACATTTTGACCTACTGGGGTGAAAACAATTCCCGATCTTTTATCATCAGCCTCATCCGTGCCTTGGCGTCCAACCAGGTATTCAAGTACCGCAACGTCAGCGTGCGCGACCCCGAAACCAACCGAGCGCGCCGGCGCAGGGTGTTTGGCTTGAACCGGGAACACCCCCTGATCGGAATTGCGCTGGCAGTGCGTTTGGGGTTGCCTTATGAGCCGCCGCAGGTGAACGGCGTGGGCTTGAACGACGCACTGGCGACTCCGGCGCTGGATGAGCACGGTTCCGCAGAGGCCGCACACGCCGAATCGGCTGAAGACGCTGAGGCGGCGGTCCTTTTTGCCGGCGCCGATTAAACCGCACCCCAAGCGATCATCAGCTCCACACCGGGCTCAAGCCACCGTACCAGGCATCGCTCAACTCCATCAAGTCCACGTCAATGAGTGGGCCGATGCTGAGTCGTGAACCACCGCTCTCTCCCACTACACAAGCCGGAACGCCTGCCTCTAGTGCGGCGTCCAGGACAGCCGAAGCAGCCTCCGGAGCCACCGATACTAGGATGCGAGAAGGCGCCTCGCCGAATAGGGCGGCGTCCCATCTTGCCGGTATGCTTTCGGCGAACGGCATGGAGGCAGTGAATCCCACGGAACCGCCCACGCCAACCCGGGTATCCCCCAAAATACACGATTCAGCCAGGGCAACCGCGAATCCACCGTCCGAACAATCATGGGCTGAGAGCGCGACGCCATCGGCTATCAAACGCCGGCACAGATCCTGAACTCGCCGCTCCAGGGACAAGTTAATTTCGGGCCGGCCCCGAATCATACCGTGAATGGTGGACAAGTACTCGCTGCCGGCCAAATCGTTCGAGGCTGTGGTCAATTCATTTGCACCGAGCAATACCACGACCAACCCGCCGGCCGGAAAACCGGCTCCGCAGTGTTTCCGCGCGTCTTCCAACAAACCCAGCCCACCAACGATGGGCGTGGGGAATATGGCCGCGCCCTGGCTCTCGTTGTATAGGCTCACGTTGCCGCTTACGACCGGCAGCCCGAGCTCGCGGCAGGCGTCGGCCATCCCCTCGATGCACCGTTCCAACTGATAATAGATGTCGGGCCGCTCCGGGTTGCCGAAATTGAGGCAGTCGGTCAGCGCGATGGGTTCCGCTCCCACGCAGGTCAAGTTGCGCGCGACCTCCGCCACGACCCGCTGTCCCCCGCGATAAGGATCGAGGAAACAGTGGCGACCATTGCCATCAATGGCGACCGCGATTGCTTTGCCGGTTTCCTTGATGCGCAACACTGCGGCATCCCCTGAGCCCGGCTCAACCACGGTGTTGGTCTGCACCTGGTGGTCGTATTGTCGGTAAACGTGCCGTTTGCTGGCGACGTTCGGCGACGCCAATAGTCGCAGCAGGATTTCTCCCGCATCCCCCAAATCAACATCCGACGGTAACGGAACGTCCGACAATTGCAGATGCCGACGCGCTTCATCTTCCGCGGATGGTTTTCCGGTAAGCCGATAACGCGGAGCGTCCGCCAGATGCGGCACGGGCGCGGCAGCCAGGGAATTAGAACCCTCGGACACCCGCGCCACTTGTTCTTCCGTGACCACGCCGACGGCTCGACACGTCACATCCCACTTCTCGAATACCGCGCTCACGTCCTGAACGTGCTCCGGCGCAGCCACTAACAGCATACGTTCCTGGGATTCCGACAGCATGACCTCATAAGCGGTCATGCCATCCTCACGACGATGCACTTGAGTAATGTCCAGCGCAAACCCTCGCTGGCCTCTTGCCACCGATTCCACGGCGGCGCTGGTCAGGCCGGCCGCTCCCAGATCCTGCAAAGCACGCACCTTGCCCGTACTCAACGCTTCCAGGCAGGCCTCGATCAGCACCTTTTCCAGGAACGGATTGCCCACCTGCACGGTGGGTCGGAGTTCCTGCTCCTCCTCGAAGGTGCGCGATGCCAAACCCGACGCCCCGTGGATGCCGTCCCGACCCGTGCCGGCGCCAACGAGCAGCAAGACGTCGCCCGGTGTCGTCGCAGCGGCGCTGGCCAAGTCTTCGATCCGCGCGATGCCGACACACATGGCGTTGACCAGCGGATTCTGCGAGTAGGATTCGTCGAAATAGATTTCCCCCGCCACGTCGGGAACTCCAATGCAATTGCCGTACCAGCCTATGCCGTCCACCACTCCGCGCAGCAGTCTGCGATTGGTCAACAGGTCCGGCGGCCCAAAGCGCAGGGAGTTTAGCAGGGCAATGGGACGAGCGCCCATTGCCAGAATGTCCCGGACTATGCCGCCCACGCCGGTGGCCGCGCCTTGCAATGGTTCCACCGCAGATGGATGGTTATGGGACTCCACCTTGAACACCACGGCGAGCCCGTCGCCGATGTCAATCGCGCCGGCGTTCTCCGCACCAGCCTGAGACAGCGTCCTAGAAGAGGTGGACGGCAGCATTCCTAGCAATGGCCGGGAATGCTTGTAGCCGCAATGCTCGCTCCACAACGCGCCGAACATGCCCAGCTCAACCGGATTCGGCTCCCGGTCCAGTCGGTCCACGATCATCTGGTATTCGACGGCCGACAGAGCTATTTCGTCGAGGATTTCCTTGCTAACCGGCATCGTTCACCACTTGCCTTTGTGTTGTATTCATTCAGATCAAGCCCCCCGCTACCACCAGCGCAACGCCACCTACCGCCATCAACGTCCCCATTACCAGCTCCACTGTGATCGATTCAGTATCACGCAGGAAAATACGCGCCAGAATGAGGGTTACCAGCGGGTTGCACGACACGATGGGCGCGAGGACCAGAATGTTGGAACCCTCGCGGGTAACGGCGAAGTAGAGGGACATCACCGCGCAAGCGGCCGCAAACCCGGCGAGGAAAACGTAGCAGGCCGCCCATCCGGAACCAACCGCCCTCTGAGCCGCCTCGCGTCCGAACACCGGCGACAACAGCACCGTTGCGAAAAACATGCTGCCCGCCGCCATAATCAAAGGTGATCCGAACTGGATACTCAATACTCGACCGCTGAGGGTTGATGCGCCGTAGCAAGCCGCGGCCAATATCGCCAGTCCGTAACCGGCCACGGACTTCCAATCACTTCCCCAACTCTGCCTGAGGAAATTGCCTCCCGTCAACGCCAGGCCGACCACCACTGTCACCGTTCCCAATCCCAGCAGCAGGTTCAGCTCCTCATTGAATCCCGAGACCCCCATGCGAGTAAGGGTCACGGCATACAACGCCGAAAACAGGGCCGCGCTCCCCACTATTGGGGTAACCCTGGAGGCGCCGATCAGGTTGATTGCGATGTACTGTTGGGAACGGCCCCCCAGATAGGTGAGAATGCCGTTGGCGAATAACCACACCATCGCAATTGCCGGCAGAGTGATCACGGCGCGAAATTCAAAGACCAGTGCCAGCGTTCCGGCCAGAAGAGTCGAGGCGACCAGTGAAATCAAAGCTCCCGGCATGGGGCGTATCCCGCCCTGAGCGGACATCCCCAGTCGCGCCAGAACTGCCGAACTCCCAAACCCCAACACCGCGATGCACGCGAGCCCGATGGAAATCAGCATCGTTACCGAATGGCGCCCTTGTGGAGCTCGTCGGTAGCAAGCGCGTCCACCATTGAACCGAAAATCAGGTTCCCGTCATCCGAACCGAGCAGCAATTCACAGCTCCGTTCGGGATGAGGCATCATGCCGAGCACATTGCCGGAGTCGTTGATGATGCCGGCGATGTTGGCTACGGAGCCGTTGGGATTGGCCGCATCGGTTACGCGCCCGTCAGGCTCGCAGTAGCGAAACAGGATTCTTCCGTCGTCTTCGAGTTTGGCAATGGTATCCGGCTCTGCGAAATAGCTGCCTTCCCCATGCGACACCGGAATCGCCAGCGGCTGTTGAGAACGGCATCGGCTGCTGAATACAGTGTCGGTCCGTTCGGCCCGCAGGTGGGTCCACTGACAACGATATTCCAGGTGCTCGTTGCGTCGCAGAGCGCCCGGTAACAGCCCGGCCTCACAGAGAATCTGAAAACCGTTGCAGATTCCGATCACCGGGCCGCCCGATAGCGCAAATTCGCGAACCGCGCTCATCACCGGCGAGAATTTGGCAATCGCGCCGGCGCGCAGATAGTCGCCATAGGAGAAACCGCCCGGGACGATAATCGCGTCGTATCCCGTGAGGTCGCTGTCTTTATGCCAAACGTAGCCGGCTGGCTGCCCAAGCACGCCGTTAACGGCATGATGGCAATCAGTATCGCTCCAAGTGCCGGGGAATACCAGAATTCCGAAGCGCATAACGCCTTTAGCCCAGGGAGTCCAACAGTCGAGACACCGTAGCGTTGACTTCGCTGCCGTCGGCCTTGCCTCGCACCTGCGGCATGATGCGTCCCATCACCTTGCCGCGATCACCCGGTCCGTTTGCGCCCACGTCGGCGATAACCTGGCGGGCCAGAGCTTCAATCGCTTCGGCGTCCATCTGTTCCGGCATGTACTCCTGCAACACAGCGAGTGCAGCCTGCTCCTTCTCCACCAGGTCCGTCCGCCCGCCCTGACCGAACATTTCGATGCTCTCTCGCCGGTCTTTCGCCTGCTTCGCGATTACGTCCGTTACGCCGCCGTCGTCCAGGTCTTTGAGGGCGTTTTTCTCGGCCAGCTGAATCTGACTCTTCAAAAAACGCAAGGTGTCCAGGCGTTCCCGATTACGCGCACGCATGGTGTTGCGGATGTCTTCTTCCAATCGGTCCTTAATGCTCGCCATCAGATGCCATCCAAGAATCGCTTCAATCCTTACCAAACCAGGGGTCTTTGGAGCTGCTAGGGTCAATGCTACAACGGGGCCGACCGCGCGCGCAAGCGTGCTATACTTTCATTGGAAGCCGAAGTGGCGGAATGGTAGACGCGCCGGTCTCAAAAACCGGTGGGATAATATCCCGTGTCAGTTCGAGTCTGACCTTCGGCACCATTTTCTCAATAAGGGCAGGTCACAAACCCAGAGAAGGTATCAGTAAAAATCATATCGAAAGGATTAGGACCGATTTGCTGGACAAATTCCCAGCTATTCACGGCAACGGACCCTACACCGCACTAAAAGGCACCCTGATCGCGCCCGGACAAACCGGGCGCGATTATGTTTCTTCTCCGGCCGCGTAGGTGGCTAAATCACCACTCCGGGCGCCTGTAATCCCAGAAATCGCGTTGGGCTCTTAACTTTGACCCGCCCCTAGGGTTCCGGGAACGGCAAATTTGCGCCAAGACTGAACCTGGAGAGCGCTACAGAGGTGAACTGCTCGCTGTTCCGGATCTTGAACTTCTACGCCAATCTTCTCCAGATGTGCCGCCGACGAGATTTCAAGGCTTCAGCTGCAGGGCCTTTTCAAAGTCGGGTGCGGGATGAGAACGTAGCCGAGGGATCAGCTGCCAGGCGTTGTGCGCGGCCGATGAGGGGTTCGTGGTCTGACCAGAGGGGGCAGTTGCCTCGCAACAGGGTCAGCCCGGCCCCGCAGAGGAGGCTCATCACCCAGGCCGCTATGATGGTATTGGAGCACCTGCCGGTCTTCGCCGAACCCGTCATCCTTGACGTAAAACAGCCGGTTTTCGATTTCCCAATGTCCCCGCAGCAAAGCCAGGGCGCGGTCTGGCGCCAAGTCGGACAGGCTGCTCACCCCGTACTGCACGCTGTCTCTTTCCTGACCAGTCAGGTTGTTCCGTACCACTTGATACACTCTGATCACGCTAGCCAGGCCGGGGAAGCCGGTATAGGTTGCCAGTTCCTCCGACACCCACACCCCCCGCCGCTCTCGCCGACCGTGGCCCTGACACACCGTGCTGTGCTCCGGGGGCCCCGGGTCGGAGAATAGCAACTCTACGTCCCGGTACAGTTGAGGCCAGTTTTTTGAGTTTCACCAGATAGTCCTTGCCCTGATCCACAATGGCCTGGCACAAGTCAGCATCAGCGTACAGCGCGTCTCCGGTCAGCACCTTCAAACCCTCAATCCGTCCTGCCACCTGCTCGATCCAGGCCTGGGCCGCTCGGGGTTCGTCCAGATGCCCCTTCACCGCCACCTGATCCAGTGCCACTGCGCTGGCCTGGCTGAACAGATGCAGTACCCGCAGTTGCTCGCCACCTTCCCATACCCCGCCCATGGTTTTCCCGTCCATGGCTACCACTCCCATCCCGCAGTTCCGCCGGAGCGCCAACTCCAGGGCAAACCGCATCAGCGCCTGGCGCAACTCCCCCACCGATACCATGCGCAGCAACCGGGACAACGTGGGCACCGACGGACTGCGCGACAGTTTCAAATGCGGCCACAACTCCGGATGGGTATCCCCAAACCGGTGGATGGCGCTCAACGAACGGTAACCACACATCAGCGATAGCTCGGCAAGACACAATACCCCAGCCAAAGGAAACACCTTGCCCCGGGCATGACGCCGGTCGGTCAACCGGCTCAGTTCCTGCTGCAGTAGGGCAAACTCTTCAGGGAACGACGTAGCATTCGTCATACCCAACCACCTCCACAACCCCATCTTCATCTTTTTCTAAGACTTTGAAAAGACCCTGGGCGTTATGGGAAGTCCCGCTTGAATCAGAGCGCAGGTTTGAGTACAATCTTTGCCTGCCATTTAGTTCAGGAGGAACCTGCATCAGCCTCCTTAGGAATGGCCAATTCAGACGGAGGAAAGGGTGATTGAATGTACTAGGTACGCACGTGCTGTTGGAACTCAGAGACTGCGACCCCGAACTACTTGACGATCTGGAGTACATCCGGGAGGAATTGCTGAACGCAGCCGCCCAGGTGGGCGCGCAGGTAGTCGGGGAATCGTTTCACCAGTTCGCCCCCCAGGGAGTGACTGGCATTTTGTCCATCGCCGAATCCCACATCTCCATACACACTTGGCCGGAACTGGGCTACGCGGCGGCGGATGTATTCACCTGCGGCGACCAGACCATGCCGGACCGAGCGACGGAATCGATAGTCGCAGCGCTCCGGTGCCGTGATCCGCAGATTACGCAGATTAGGCGCGGACTCAGCGGTACCCGCGTCGCTGAATTGCAGGCCACTCATTAGGGATTTACTCGTGGCCAGCTATCCAATGGAAGAAATCACAGGAAAGTGGGTGATCGAGACCGTCATGCCCGACCTGGCGATCATGCTCAAGGTCGATGATGTTCTCTTCTCCGGGCACACCGGCTACCAACGGGTAGAAGTGGTTCACTCGGAGGTGTATGGCCGCAGCCTGCTTCTCGACGGCAAAACACAATCGACGGAGCGGGACGAGCACATTTACCACGAGTCGCTGGTGCATCCGGCGATGCTGATGCACCCCGACCCGCGCACAGTTTTTATTGGCGGCGGCGGAGAAGGCGGAACGCTGCGGGAAACCCTGGCTCATCGCACGGTGGAAAGCGTGGTGATGGTTGACCTTGACCGGCAGGTAGTGGAGCTTTGCCGCGAGCACCTGCCTCAGCATCACCAGGGAGCCTTCGACGACGCCCGCACCACGCTGGTTCACGACGACGCCCGCAAGTATCTGGAAACCGACAGCAACCAATACGACGTGATGATCATGGATCTGGTGGACCCGCTGGAGGGCGGCCCGGCGTATCTCCTGTACACCGAGGAGTATTACAACATCGCCCGGGCCCGTTTGAAACCGGGCGGCATATTGGTCACACAATCGGGGCCGGCCGGATACCTCAGCCTGCACGAGTGCTTCACCACGATCTTCAACACGTTGGACAGCATCTTCGCCCATGCTCTGACGTATCAAACGCACGTACCGTCATTCATAACCCTGTGGGGCTTCACGGTCGCGTCCGACTCGCCGCTGCCCCAACTGACACTTGAAGAAATAGACCGGCGCGCAGCGGAACGGGTACAGAAGCGGCTTATACACTACGACGGCGAAAGCCACGCCGCCATGTTCACACTGCCACGACACATACGCGAGGGCATCGCCGGCGAACAGCGCATTAACCGGGACGACGCGCCGGTGTTCATGGTCTAACATAGACCCTATGTGCTATTATATGATCGGCGGACCTGCCGCCGGTCATTTTACGACTAACCTCACGAAGCCGTCGTGAGCATGATAGATACCGACAAATTAGAATGTCCGGCAGTTGGCAACTCCAGGCCGGATGCAACGAGAGGCTCCAGATGACTATGATGATGTTGTTTTTGCGGGACGTTCCCGACAAGGCGCGCGCCGGCGAAGTGCGACGGGTTTCCCGAGGGTACGCCCGCAACTACCTGCTGCCCAAGGGGCTAGCCGAAATCGCCACCGACGAAACCCTCAAACGCCTGGACAAGGTAAAGGCAGCCGGGGACGCGGAACGGGCCCGGGAGACCCAGGTGGTTGAAGAACTGGCGGAGGCTCTGGATAACCTTACCGTGACCATCGAGGGCCGGGTTACGCCCACCGGCCGGTACTACGGCGCGATCAGCGGCATTCGCATCGCCGACGCGCTTGGCGAGTTGCTGGAACGGGAGATCGACCGCCGCATCACCAACGCGGTGGAGCCGATCCGCGAGCCCGGCGAATACGAGGTTGTGCTGAACCTGTCCAGCGAAATCAGGGCCACAGTGAACGTGATCGCGGCCATTGAGGAGTAAACATCCATGGTCGTCGCCCAGTACATAGAGCGACAACCACCGCAAGACCTCGACGCTGAGGCGGCGGTGCTGGGCGGGTTGCTGATTGACGGCGACGCGCTGCACCGTGTGTTGCCCTTGATCAAGGCGGAGGACTTCCACCGGGCGCGCAACCAGTTCTGCTTTGATGCCTGCGTCTCGGTGTCCCAAAGAGGCGAAGCCATCGACCAGATCACGGTCGCGCGGGAGTTGCAGCAGCGCAACCGGCTGGAGGAGGTGGGCGGCCTGCCCTACTTGGGCCAGTTGATCGCCGATACTCCTACGTCGGTGAACGTGGAGTACTACGCCGGCATCGTCGCCGACACCGCGGCCAAACGGAGAATCATCGCGGCCGGCAACCGTATCGCCGAGATCGGGTTCGAGGACTCTGACGACGCGGAAGACGCCATGCGTCAGGCCGTTGATGTGCTGTTCAGCGTGCAGCCTGCGAACGCGGAGCGGGGCTTCGTTCCACTCAGCTCGGTCCTGGACGTGTACCTGCAAGGGGATATCGGCGACGTGTCGCTGACTGACATGCCGCCATTGCAATCCGGCTACGGCGACTTGGACAGCCTGCTCGGCGGGATGCAACGATCGGATCTGCTGATCGTCGGCGCGAGGCCCGGCCTCGGCAAGAGCAGCCTGGCGCTGAACATCTGCGTCAACGCCGCCAAGAGCGGCCAGGTGTGCGGCATTTTCAGCCTGGAGATGAGCCGGGAACAGGTGGCGATGCGCATACTGGTGGCCGAGTCGGGCGTCGATTCCCACCGCCTCCGTCTGGGCTTGTTGTCAGAACAAGAAGAGAGCGTCATCGCCAACGCAGTAGGCGTGCTTTCCGGACTGCCTATCTTCATTGACGACACCCCATTCCAGACTGCCATGGAAATGCGGAGCAAGGCGCAAAGGCTGAAACTGGAGCACGGGCTAGACTTCCTGGTGGTGGACTACCTGCAACTAGTCCAGGGACAGGGCAGCCGCAGAGGCTATGGCGAGAACCGGGTCCAGGAAATCAGCGAGATTTCCCGGTCACTGAAGGCCGTGGCCAGGGACCTGGAAGTTCCGGTTTTTACCTGCTCCCAGCTGAGCCGCGTGGTGGAAAACCGGCCGGGACATCGGCCGCAGTTGTCCGACCTGCGCGACAGCGGAAGCATCGAGCAGGACGCCGACGTGGTTATGTTCATCTACCGCGAGGACCGTAATTTCACGGAAGACGAATGGGAGCAGCACGCTCCGGGCCGTCCGTACCCCCGCAACATCGCGGAACTGATCGTAGCCAAGCACCGGCACGGGCCAACGGGCAGCCTGCATCTGTACTTCCGGGACACGCTAATGCGATTTGACGAGTTGATGCGCTACGAAGAATCGGTGGCGTAAATGGCGCAGCCCGGGCGCAGGCCACCCCTGCCGAAAGACGCCCGGCGGATACCGGTGCCGGCCGCCGCGCTGGAACAATGGCTGGCGGAAATCGATGATCCGGGGGAATTGAAAGTCACGCTGCGAGTAGTGGTAATGCTGGCGGTGGAACCTACCAGGGGCGGAACGCCACCGTCGCTATCATTGGACGACTTGCTGGATGACGGAGCGCTGCGGCGGGCCACCGAACTGGGCAATGATGGCACCATCCGCCGGGCGTTGGCGGCGGCTTTGAGCAGGGAAACGTTGCTCGCCATCCGCACCGGCGGCGAATACCGGATATGGATCAATGACGAGCGGGCGCGGGAGTACTTGGAGAAGGCTGGTTTGACGCCGCTGGAACCGTCGGATATTACCGGGCTTGGAGCAGATCAGGCGCCAGCGCCACTAGGCGCGATGTCAGCCACACCGTTGCGTTCTAACATAATTGCGCTATACGAGCAGCACATTGGCACCTTTGGCCACAGCATGGCTGAACAGTTGCGGGAAGCGGATAATGACTACCCAGCGGCTTGGATTGAGTACGCATTTTCTATTGCAGCAGAGCACAAGGCACGAAGTTGGAGTTACGTGGAAACGATCTTGCGTCGCTTGGTGCGTGAAGGCTTGCCCGACCGGATGGTGAATTCAAATGAGCATGGAGAGTCTGGGAACGATCCTGAGGCGAATCGGCGCGCGAAATTCTTGGACAGTTACCGACGACGCCATGGGAGATTACCTTGGGAATTCGACAATACAATCGACCGAAATCAAAACGAATGATTGTCTTGTGTGCAAAGGCTCTGGCTGGCTAACTCCACGGGTGCCGGTCGGACACCCTGATTTTGGCCAAGTGCTGCCTTGCAGTTGCCAAAAATCAGGGCAAGATAGGCGGCAACGCATCAAAATCCTAGAACGTTATAGCAATTTAGGTGCTTTGCGTTACTCGACATTTGAGAATGCCAACCCCAACGGGCTTACTACGGACATTACCAGCCAGCAAGCATTCAACGCCGCGTACACTGCCGCCGAGGAATATGCTAACGCTCCAAACGGTTGGATTTCATTTGCAGGTCCGAGTGGTAGCGGAAAAACCTTTTTGGGTGCGGCTATCGCCAACCGCAGAATAGAACGAGGCGAGCCTGTACTTTACATCACAGTCGCGGACCTCCTTGATTACCTGCGGAGTGGCTTCGATGATCGACAAGAGCTAAGTCTAGTTGATCTGTACGAGCAAGTGCGAGATGCACCGATGCTAGTACTCGATGACTTACCCACCAACGTCATCACTACCTGGAGCCATGAACGCTTATTGCAATTGCTATCGCGCAGGCATCAAGAACGGCTCCCGACTGTTGTTACTCTGAGAGGTGAGCCTAGCAATCTAATCGCGTTCTTGCGCACCCGTTTGCAGTCATCAGACGGAACAGGAACGCTATACAGCCTAGGGAGGAACTTAGTACCGGCCCGAATGGATCTTGGTACCATCCCGTCGAGCATGCGTCAGCGGATGACTTTCGCTACTTTCGACCCACACGGCAATACGCGATTGACAGAACACCAGCAACGAAATCTTGCAACAGCCAAAGCCTACGTGCAGCTCTGGGCGCAAAACCCATCTGGTTGGTTGGGATTGTACGGTACTTATGGCGTGGGCAAAACGCATTTGGCGGTTGCTGCCGGCATTGAGCGAGAAAACCTCGGTGATGAGGTATTTTTTTGCACAATCCCCGACCTTCTCGACCAGTTGCGAGCATCATCTGATAGGGATAATTGGGTGCGCCAGTTTGATTTGTTGGAACGGTTGAAAGCGGTCGACATGATGATTCTTGATGAGATGAAGCAGCGTTCTGGCGGTCCAAGTGCCGACGAGAAGTTGTTCCAAATCATAAATCATCGCTACGAAGAACGCTTGCCTACCATCATCACTAGTGCCTATATGGTAGAAGAAATAGCGGAAACGCGGCCCGAGATAGCATCGCGTCTCCAAGATCGATTGGTAGTGAGTGAGCTCCTCATCGATGCACCCGATTACCGGCAGGGTGGAGCGCGGCGGTAGGGGACTACCACCCCTTTGTCACAGCCGATCCAAATCACCAAGGGGGAACAGGCCAATCCTGTCAATCCTTCAATCCGGGTAATCCTGATTCTCACGATTCCCCAAACGATGACACCCGCCTGTTGACCCTACCGGCACACCCGTTCTATCATGGTCTCATCACGTGAATGACCAGCCGGTCCCGGCTTATCAAATCCCAACGCCTGCCAGAGGTGAAACCAACCCAAACCGGTCGTAACGGCCAGTCAGTAAAAATCGCAAACGCTCGGCAAGACCCGCGTCCGGCCAATGCTTAACCGGCGGGGTCCCAACAGCACAGCGCCTGGCGCAGCGCTGGCATCCGACATCGCCGCAAGGCCGTGTCGGGCGCGAACGACAGCGTCAAAAACCATGCGTAAAACCCCGGCCGTGGGCTGACAACGACCGATCATCAGAAACCCTCACCTCTGGCAGGCAAAGGAGAACCCCAAACCCGAATGATTATTCGCCCCCACGGTGAAACAATGGCATAATCCCAACTACCATTCCACAACCAGTGAGTGCTTGACCAACATGACCACACATAGTTTCGACGACTGGAGCGCCGCCCAGGACTACTACTTTGACAACGGCCTCACCGACGGCCTGCCCATCGTGCCGCCTACGACGGAGCGGGTGCAGGCGATGCTGGACTACGCCGGCGTATCTGCCGATCACGATCTGGGCACCGAGGTTATCCGGCAAAAGCGGTTCATGGCCGGCAAGGCGGCGGTCAACGCAGTGATGGCCGGCTGCCTCCCCGAGCATTTTCCGGTGGTGCTGGCATCTCTGTCCGCCATCGCCGACCGCTCGTTCAACCTGCACGCCAGCAGCACGTCCACTAACGGGGTAACCGTGCTGACGGTGGTCAGCGGCCCTTACTCCGACTCCATCGGCATGAACGCCGGCGTGGAGATGATGGGCAACGGCAGCCGGGCCAACGCCGCCATCGGCCGGGCGGTCAACCTGTTTAAGGCCAACTTCTACGGTTCCGTTCCGGTGGTGATGGACAACAGCACCTTCGGGCATCCGGGCAAAATCACCTTCTGCTTCCCGGAGAACCTGGCGATCAGCCCGTGGCCGTCGCTGGCCTCGGAACTGGGCTACGGCGGCGACGCGACGATAGTCACCGCTTACGCTACGCTGGGGCCGTTGCAGGTGACCCTGCACGGCGACCGGGATCCCGCGGACTTTTTGACCACCGTGGCCCATTCGATGCTGGCCTTTGGCCCCGGAATGCCGGAGATAATCTGCGTAATCAGCCCGGAGGCCATGCTGCACATCGGCGAGGCCGGATGGTCCAGGCGGCAAGTGGCGGAGTTTCTGCACGAAAAAGCCCAGCTCCCGGTAGCCGAATGGATGCGTTGGCATCGCATGGGCCACGAGCTGGACCACGACCGCATGGTTCCGGTAGTAGCCGACGCGGACCGCATCACTGTTCTACCCGGCGGCGGCATGGCCGGCGGGTTCGTCAGCCTCATCAGCACTTGGGGCAGCAGCCGCTCGGTAACGCGCCAAGTGCAAATCCCTTAGTACGTGTCTAAAATCTCCCTCTCCCCTGGTGGGAGAGGGTTGGGGTGAGGGGGAGTTCCTTCAATCTCGCCTCTCGCCTGAAACTCACGTCTGGCCTATTAGACACCTTCTTAGCCGGATTTTGAACAGGAAGAAAATAATAGGAGGTTACGTTATGACCACAAACGGCGGCTCAATAATCACCATGGATCCCCGCGACGACGGGCCGGAAGCTCCCGCGCGGTTGGCGCAACGCCCGGCGACGCTGGACGGCAAGGTGATTGGCCTCTTCGCCAACAACAAGCCCCACTCGGAAGACCTGCTGCGACGCATCGCCGCCATCATCGGCGAGCGGTACGACATCGCCGGCACGGTTGAGCACAACAAGGGCGGCTGGCAGTGGCCGGCCCGCATCGAGGACTTGCAACGCACGGCCAAGAGCATCGACGTGGCAATACACGCCACTGCTGAATGAGGGTCCTGCACCGCGTGCAGTGTGCACGACGCAATGGAAACCGAACTGCTCGGCATCCCCTCAACCGTGCTGACCACCCGACCTTTCATCAGCCAGGCCCACGCCATGTCCCGAATGCGCGGCGACCCGGAGTACGGTCTCGCCATCATCGAGCACCCCATCGTCACCCTCAACGACGCCGAGTTGACGGAGCGTGCTGCAACGGCAGCGCCGCAAGTGATCGCGTGCCTGGTTGACAGGTAGAACTCGCAGCGCTGTCGCGAAGGATGCTACAATGAGGCAACCGGAACGTTCCGGACAAATATCTGACCGGGGCATCTGGTGGCAGATTATAGGCTTTACCGTGGTCGGTGGCGGCTGTCTGACGATTCTGGAAGTCTTCTCTGGTTCGGAGTTTTGGGCCTATCAGTGGTTTGAAACCACGGTAACAAAGTTGTACTGGGCCTTTGTGATACCAATGGCCGGCTTGTTTGACGAGGCGCGCAAGATGTTTGAAACCAAGATGGAAATCAGAAGAGCGGCCAGGGCCAAAGTTCTGGCGAAAGCACGTGCCGAGGCACGTCGTGAAGAACGGCAAAAGTACAACAGCCGCGTTGACGAAGCGTTACAACGTTTTCAAGTCTCCGACGAACTTGCTGAATTTCTCCGCGGCGAGACGGAGGACGCTGAGTGACACACCGCGGGGCAGCCTTCGTAGCTGCCCCGACTTTACCATTGTGATAAGCGTGGGGATCACAACGGCAAATGCACCGCCTCCCCGGTTTGCGCGCTTACGGTTACCGCTTCGGTCCATTCCATGTAGTGGACGCCGATGTTGAACGGGGTGCGCATCACGGGGGCGCCGTCGCGGATGGACGCTATGAACTCCTGCTCGACGGCCCACCCATAGCGGCTTTCCGGCGGGTTGGCGATTTCCTGCAACTCGGAATCGCCGCGCTTGCCGCCGAAGACCCGCAACCGGTTGTCAACGTGGATGGTGCCCTCGGTGCCGTACAACCACACCGAGTTGCCTGGCGAAAGGCCGGCGCAGGCGCTGAAGCGCAGGTGAGCGTTGGCCCCGTTGGCGAGCCGGCAGAGAATGTCCACCGTGTCGGGGATGGTGACGGAACGCCAGTTGCCATCGTCGTCCCTGCGGTGCGGCACCGAAATTTTGCTCATCGCCATGACCTGGGTGGCGCGACCCACCCAGCGGATCATCGCCTCGTACCAGATGCCCATGTTCAGGATGTTGAAACCGCTGAGGTCCCGGTCCTGCCGCCAGTGCATGGTCGAATCGCGGTCGGCGAACCCGGTTTGGGACTGCACGTCAACGGACACCAACTCGCCCAGGAATCCCTCGGATATGAGGCGGATCAGCAGGTCGTCAATGCCGAAGCTCATGGGAGACGGCACAATCTGGGCCACCAATCCGGGGGTCTGCTGAGATACCGCCAGCATCTCGTGAGCCTCTGCCGCGTTCATGGCCATGCGGGCTTCGCAAAGGACGTGCTTGCCGGCGGCCAGCGCCGCCGTGGTCAATGTACGGTGCATATACGGCCAGGTGCCGATACAAACCGCGTCCAGGCTTTCGTCTTCCAGCAGTTCTTCCCAGCTGTCGTACACGGTTGGGATGTTGAAGGCGTCGGCGACCCGCTGACCGGACTCGCGGGAGCGGTTGGCAACGGCGCCGATCTCAACGCCGGGAGTATCGTTGAAGCCGGGAATATGCCGGTCTCGGGTGTTGCGGCCGGCGCCGATCAAGCCGACGCGGACGGATTCGATTGCCACAGTTGTACCTCCTTGGCGATACCTCAGGTCACCGCCGGAAGCAAGTATAGGGCGGCGGCGCAGCGATAGGGATTATAGGGTACGGGTTCAGGAGGGTCAAAAGCGCCTAATTGCCCGGAACCTGGTAGATTCGGGTTCCGTCATTGGCATAGGCCAGAGTTAGCAGTCCCTTGTCGCTCATGGCATCAAATTTGGCGATTCCGCGACTATCGTAATAACCGCGCTCCAGCGCCCCGACGACGATGTAGCTGACGCGATATTGTTCCAGCAACTCCAGCGCTCGGTCGTGGCTAGGCGTACTGTACATGGTCGCCACGTCCCGGGCGCGTCGGCGGACGATTTCGCCGTCGCCGCGTTGCTGCTGCTGGTGCCAGGGCCAACCCAGCACGGTAGGCAGACCTGTGTACTGGGATATGCGGGTATTCCAGCAATACTGACTGCCGTGTCCTTCCAGCACGACGGGCGTCCCTGAAACGTTGTCTTGGAGCCAACGAATCGCCTCGTAATCCCATTTAAGTTCGATGGGTTTCAGGGGCTGTTCGGCGCACCAGTCCGGGGGATGATACACGGCTGCCGGCATCCACGCGGTTCCGTCCAGCGTCAGCGGCAGGGGGTTGAATCGGTCAGCGATGCGAACCGGGGTAGCCAGCGCAGGATAGACCAAAGTTCCGGCAAAGACGGTGAGAATGACGCCGGCTCCTATCCACCTGAGCGTGTTGCGCAGGAATCCACCGCTTGTCGCGGCGGCCGTCCAGCCTCGCCAAAGCCCGTAAGCCCCCGACGCTGCGAACAACAGCCACGCCACTAAGTAATACTTGAACAGCGTGTTCATCCGGGCGATGTCGCCCTCAATTCGGATAAGATCGACGCCAATGCCGATAGCGAACGCCATTGCCAGCATCGCCAGAGCCATCAAATCGGCACGGCCCTCGGGATATTCTCCCGAAGCGATGCAGGCAGCTAATGCCCATGCCGTCAAGGTGAGGGCGACAGTAAGGAAGCCTACGGTAACGAAACCGGCCGCCCAGAAATAGCAGGCCAGGACCAGACCCAAGCTCACTCCCATCAACAGCCATTGGTCCCGAACCTCTATGGGTTGTCGCCCTTTTACGCGCGCCAGGACCGGAACGATGGCTCGGGTTAGCGTGGCAGACAGCAGACACGCGGCGGCGAGCATGGGCAACGCGTGAATCAGCAGATAGTTGGATAAGGGCGTGCGCCAACGAGTGGGTTCGATGCCGGTTCCGAAGGTCTCGTTGAAGGCATGGAACGGTTGAAAAGCGAGATAACTCACCGCCAGCGCCAGCAGGCTCAACACGGCTGCAACGGCGAGGCGTGTCTTGATACGGCCCGGCATCATCCATGCGCCCCCGGCGACACATCCGAGCATCAGCAGAACGTAGGCCGGGTACTCCCACGAATTGATCGCCCACAGACTGCCCACCGCCAGGGCGAGCACGAAGACTACGACCCAAGGCCATGGGGCGCGCAACGACACCCGGCTCAAGCCTACCAGCAGTGCGAAGCCCAACGCCAACGCCAGGACGGCGAAGGGCATGGTCATCATGTGAGCATGGAGGTCGGCAAAGAGGAAGGTGAAGAACGGGAACTCGGTAATGTGAAACGCCGTTTCAACGAAATTATCCGATTCCAGCCACGGGGTCAGTCTGGATGGCTCAAATTCTGGGGATTCGGGAATCGCGCGGCTGCTGCGCCAAAAATCAAAGTTTGAGAGCGGAGCAGCCATGCCCTGCATCTTGCTTTGGGCCATCCCCGCCAGTTGGACAACACCGTCGAGATTGCTCGACACGGTAGCCATGACGGCAGCGGCCATGCCGGCGACGGCTGCCCCGCCGGGAACCCATCGGCCCACCTTCAGGACGTCATTCCCGCGAAAGCGGGAATCCAGAATCCCTCGCGACAGAGGCGTTCCAGATTTCGCCTTTCGCCGGAATGACGAGACCGCTACCAGGTTGTACACCAGTGAGCCGGCGCCAGTTGCCGTCAACGCAAACAGCAGAGGCACAGCAACGTTGAACGCGGTAGCCGGCGGGATGCCCGTGAGCCGCACGGGAACCGAGAGGATGAAATAGCCCCAGTAGTAGTAGTTCAGGTAACCGCCGCTGAGCCAGGGATCATATGGTGGCAGCACTGAAGAACGGGCAACCGCGGTGAAGTAGGCCAGTTCCATGGGCTTTTCACCGCCGCGCCACGGGTGCCAAAGGTCAGGATTGGCGGCGCGTACCATTACGAACGCGAGATAGGCCAGCAGGAACAGCGCCTCCGCAGTGAGTACCAACCGCCATTTTTCACGCAGCCAATCAAGCATCAGCCGCCAGTGTCGCCAGAGGACAACGGCGGACGGTATGGCAACCACGAACATCGCCACCCACACGGTGCCCACCGAAAAGCGCATGACGCCGGCGTTGACCAGCCACCAGGCTACCCACGCCACCAGCAGCAAACCCAGCGTGCGGGCAAACAAGATGCCCCGGTCGGGCAATCGTCGCATCAACCACCAGGTGAACGGAAAAGCAACCAGGCAGATCAACTCGATCACCAACAGCCACGACAGCCACGGCACGCGATTGGCCCAACCGTCCCGGTTGGACACTTCCGACCAGGTGCCGCCCGAGCGCTGTGCCTTCAGCGCGGAGGGCGATAGCATCAGTGGAGCCTCGGTTGATGCGGCAGACTCCGCTGCTTTATCGATCCTTTCCCGTATCTGCCGCTCCGTCAGTTGCTCGACGTTGTGGAAAATGAGCGCTTGGGGATGATCGTAGCCGATGACATTTTCGTCGGCGTACCCCAGGTTGATTACGACGCCGTCCGGCTGACCGACATTGCCGCCCGGCGCGATGGGCGGCGTTGCCAGCCCGGCCCGCCCGTATGGATCGTCCCGCAGATGGACGCCGGCCAGCGTAGGGTATGACGTAAATGCCCGTTCCAGTTGATAGCCCAGGTCGCCCGAGAACAACAGGCGGTAGAACGTGGAACTCTGCGGGAACTCATCGGGCAGGCGCGCCACCGAACCGTAGGCGCGGTTGGAATAGAAGACCACGTAGCCGGCGTCGGCCAACCGTTCAATCAGCTCGGGAATTTTGTCGAGATCACGGTCGGTATGATAGGCGGGGAACGTCCAGACGTCGTAACCGCGCAGGTTGGGTAACTGCTCATCCCAGTAGGAACCGCCGTTGATGATGGAGGCACTGCGGGGAACGTTGCCGTTAATCCAGTCCGAGGCGGCAATGGCGGTGTGAGTGCGGCCATAGACCTCGACGAACGCGATGGCGTAGAGGACGGTTGCAACTAAGACAATGGCGACGGTAGCGATGCTAACGGGATAGGCATAGCGGTTGATGAGAGAGCCTACCGCATTCCAACGGGATTGCCACACTGCACTCGCAATGACAGGTGAGTAGGATTGCTGTGGTGAGTTTGTTAAGACGGTTGCGCCAGCCAGCGGCGGGGTAGCGTGCCATTCCTCCGAAAAGGGGGCGTCGGGGAACGGCTCGTCTCCAAACAGCGGCTCGTCGAAGATCAGATCGTCGCCCACGGTAGGCGGCGTGGCGTGCCACTCTTCCGAGAACGGCGCGTCGTCCGGTGGCGATTCAGCACTCCCGGCGACCACCCGCCGCCGGTTCCGGGCCCAGATGACAAAAGCCACCAACATCCCCGCCGCCATCAGGATGTAGAACGGCATCAGCGGAAACACGTAGCGCAGGAACTTGACCTCGAACAGTTCCAGGAATACCAAAGCGGGAACCGCCCACGCCAACAGCAGCAGGTCGGAGCGTTGGGTGATTCCGCCGCGCCAGGCGAACCACGCCGTTACCGGAGCCGCCACCCACGCGACAATGCCCAACGGCAACCCAAGTCCCCAAACCGCCGTTTGTCGAATCTGGTACAGGAACGCGGGGGTGTCGGCGTATTGCCAAGTGAAGGGAAAGCGGCCGGCATCCCCGGCCATGCCGGCCTGCTCGCGTATGTCCGCGATGAAGTTGGTAAGGTCAAGGAATGCGTAGGGTGTGGTGATGAAAAATGCCGCCAGCGCGGCCAGACCGGCAAGCACAGCGAATGGAACGATTCGTGCAATGTCCCAGGGCCTCAACTGAGGCCAATCCCGTCCGGATCGGTCTTTTGCTACCCAGAGGAACGTTAAAACAAGTGGCGCCAAAATCGGGGCGACTGAGATCTTGGGCGCCATAGCCAGACCCACCAATGCACCCAGCAACGCGGCGTCACGGCCGCGGCCAGATTCTATGAACCGCAGCATTGCCCACAACGCGCCCAGGGACGCCAGCACGGTGAACGGCTCCGGTCGGTAAAAATGAGCGTGCTGGATGTGAATGACGGCGAAGGTGGTCAAAGCAGCGGCCAGGATACCCGTCCACCGCCCGTACATGCGCCGCCCGATGAGGTAGAGCAACCACACCGAACCCACGTCGGCCAGGCCGGCCAGCGTGCGCCCCGCGAACCTGAGCTCCATTACGCCCCAATCTACGAACGGTTCCAGCAAGGTACGCAGCAGGACCAGAGCGTAGATCAGCGCACTGCCCAGGGGGAACCAGCGGGGATTCAGCGGGCTGCGCTCGGCAGACAGTGCGGTTCCCAAGTCGGGCAGCCCCGGCTCTATCCCCTGGAATTGGTCGCCGGCCAACAGAGATCGGAGGTGCGCCGCCGAGCAATAGGGGCCGTCGGCATCAGGACCGGCGGTGAGCAGGCACAGCATGTCCCCGGCGCGCAGGTAGAACGACCGCTCATCGGGATGGAAGCCGTGGCCGTCATCCCAGTTGATCCCGTAAAGGCGCAACGCCAGCGCAACCGCCAGCAGCGCCACCAGCAAAAAATTGGCCCCCCACAAATGACGCAGGGGGCCTGGTATGCGGAACCGGAGCGCGTTCAATACGTTTAGCCCGGGCTGTGTGACCTATCCGCCCACCATGCAGCAGAGATCGGCGGTGCGGCAGGAATAACCCCACTCGTTGTCGTACCAGCCCATCACCTTGACCATGTTGTCATCCAGCACCATGGTGCTCAGGCCGTCGAAGATGCAACTGTGGGTATTGCCCCGAATGTCGGAACTGACGATGGGGTCTTCCGTGTACTCCAGGATGCCTTTCAGCGAGCCTTCCGCCGCCGTCTTGAACACTGCGTTGATGTCATCCTTGGTGACATTCTGCTTCAGGTCGGCCACGAAATCGGTGACGGAACCTACGGAGGTCGGTATCCGGTAGGCAATGCCGTGCAATTTGCCTTCCAACTCAGGAAGGACGACGCCCACGGAGCGAGCCGCCCCGGTGCTGGTGGGTACGATGTTCTGGGCGGCGGCGCGGGCGCGTCGCAGGTCCCGGTGGTTGCGGTCCAGGATGCTCTGGTCGTTGGTGTAGGCGTGGATGGTGGACATCAATCCTCGCTCGATGCCGAATGCGTCGTGCAGCACTTTCACCATGGGCGCGAAGCAGTTGGTAGTGCAGGAAGCGTTGGAGATGATGCGATGCTCGTCGCCCTGGTACACCTCGTCGTTAACGCCCAGGACTATGGTGGCATCAGCGCCACGAGCTGGGGCCGAAATAATGACTTTTTTGGCGCCGCCACTGTCAATGTGCGCGGCGGCTTTGGCGGCGTCGGTGAAGACTCCCGTGCATTCCACTACAATGTCAACATCCATCTCCGACCAGGGGATGTTGCTCGGGTCGGGTTCCTGAAATTTTCGGATGGTCTTGCCGTCGAAGACGAGATTGCCGTTGTCGGTCCCGACGGTTCCAGCATAGGGGCCGTAGGTACTGTCGTACTTGAACAGGTGCGCGGCGGTATCGGTGTCGCCCGTGCCGTTGACCGCCACCAGGTCCAGCCGGTCCTGGTAAGTGTCGGAAAGGGCTGCGCGTGCCACCAGCCGCCCAATACGGCCAAAGCCATTGATACCGATGCGCGTCGCCATCTCGGTGTGCCTCCCGTCAGTTCAGTAGTGGCCAATTGGTAGTTGGCAGGCGAGACGCAGCGCGCCTGGCGGTGGCGATTATACCACCGCAACAGCAGGGCGGGACGGTTTGGCAATGTAGTCTATCCGCTGGTGTCACCCTAACCCGGCGTACATCTCCGGCCCAGCATAACGTGCCGCGCTGCCCAGTTCCGCTTCTATCCGCAGCAGACGGTTGTACTTGGCGACGCGCTCCGAGCGTGCCGGCGCCCCCGTCTTGATCTGTCCCACGTTCCACGCCACGGCCAGGTCGGCGATGGTGGTGTCCTCGGTTTCACCCGAGCGGTGGCTCATCACGGCGGTCCAGCCGGCGTTGCGGGCCGTATCCAGGGCCGCGCGGGTTTCGGACAGTGTGCCGATTTGGTTGGGCTTGAGCAAGATCGCGTTGCCGGCGGACTCCGCGATGCCCCTTTGCAAACGCCCGATGTTGGTCACCAGCAGGTCGTCGCCCACCAGTTGCGCGGAGCTGCCCAGCCGTTGGGTCATGGTAGCCCAGCCGTCCCAGTCGTCCTCGTCCAGCCCGTCCTCAATGCTGATGATGGGATATTCGCGACGCCACCCGGCGTACAGGTCAACCAACTCGCCGGCCGTCAGCGACACGCCTTCCCGTTCAAGATCGTAATGGGACGTATCAGAGTTCCATAGCTCGGACGCCGCCACATCCAGCGCGATATGCACCTGCTCGCCGGGCCGATAGCCGGCGGTCTCGATGGCTTGCAAGACAACCTCGATGGCGTCGCGGTTGGACGGCAGGGACGGAGCGAACCCGCCCTCGTCGCCCACGTTCAGGTTGTGCCCGCCCTGGCGCAGTATAGATTTCAACGACTGGTATATCTCCACGCCGGCCCGCAGCGCGTCGGCGAAACGGCCGAAACCGGCGGGCGCGACCATGAATTCCTGCACGTCGGCAGAGTTGGAAGCGTGGCGTCCGCCGTTGAGGATGTTGAGCAGTGGCACGGGCAGGCTCACTTCCCCGCTGCCCGACAGATGCCGCCATAGCGAGCCGCCGTGTCCGGACACCGACGCGGCTCGCGCCACAGCCATGGACACCGCCAGCACCGCGTTGGCTCCAAGGCCACTCTTGTCGTCCGTACCGTCCAGCTCGTTGAGGCGGCGGTCCACGTCGGCCTGATCCATCGGCGACACGCCGGCCAGCGCCGGCGCGATGCGGTCATTCACGTTGGCGACTGCGGCAAGCGTCCCGCTGCCGCCGAACCGGGCCGCGTTGCCGTCGCGGAGTTCCAGGGCTTCGTAGCTGCCGGTGCTGGCGCCGGATGGGACCAGGGCCAGGCCGACGCTGCCATCGCTGAGCGCGACTTCAGCCTCGACAGTGGGATTGCCGCGAGAGTCCAGAGCCTCGCGGGCGATGATGAAGGCGATGGTGGTTTCAGGCATCAGGCTTCTCCGCTGATGGGGTTCGAGAACTGAACGGTGCCGGTGGGTTCGGTGCGGGCTTTGGCGGCGGCGATGGCCTTGTCCACGGCATCCACCGGGTTGTCGGCAGTGATGTAGCCGTCGCCCACGGGCAGGCCATCGCCCCGCACGGTGAGAGGCCAGCTGTTCAGCGACACCACCGGAATGCCGTAGCTCAGCGCGTAAGCGATTTCCGACAGTGTGCCAAACGCGCCGCCCACGGCGATGGCCGCGCGCCCCGTGCTGACCACCGCCACGTTTCGGGCGTAGCCCATGTTGGTGGCGACGGGAATGTCCACGTACTCATTGGCGGTGTGCGGCGAACCGCTGGGCAGAATCCCGATAGTGGTCCCGCCCTCCGACTTCGCCCCCTTGCAAACCGCCTCCATAACGCCGGTCAAGCCCCCGCAAACCACCGTCATCCCTCGCCGCGCCAGCTCCCTTCCAACCTCTTCGGCTAGGGCGTACACGTTGGGAGGAGGGTCGAAATTGCCGATTACTGCGATGATCATAGGGGTTATACCTCCGGTTTTTTACCGCATAGGGGCGAATGGTTATTCGCCCCTACATATCTTCATTGCTTGGAATTACTGAGACAGTTTATCCCAGCGGCACTATCGCCGCGCTAGCCGCTTCTATCAGACCCAGCAGTGGTGCAGGATAGACGCCGAGCCACGTCACCACCAGCAGCCCAACACCCATGGTTCCGGCCAGCAGCCATGACGGGCGCGGCATTGGCGGAACGGGCGGCTCGTCGTGGGCGGCGTGCTGGTGGATGTCATCGTGATCGTCGTGGGCTTGGTCCGCCGCATCGTCGTGGTCAACGTGCGCGGGCGACTCGATGTACATCTGGCGCATGACTTGCAGGTAGTAGTACAGCGATACCAGGCTGGTGAAAATAGCGACCCCAGCCAGCCACAGCATCCCGCCATCGGCGACGGCGGCGAACAGGTAGAACTTGGCAGTGAACCCGGCGAAGATAGGCAATCCGGCCAGCGAGAACAGCCCGATGGCGATGGCCGCGGCGGTGAAGGGCTGCCGGTCGGCCAGTCCGGCCAGGTCGGCGATGTCGTCCTTGCCCTCTCGGTTGTAGTAGGCCGTGACGCCTGCGAACACCAGCAGGTTGGTCACCGCGTACACCACCAGGTAGAAAATCACGCCCTTGGCCGCCAGCGCAAAGTCGCTGCCTAACACGGCGACGCCGGCCAGCGCGTAGCCCACGTGTCCGATACTGCTGTACGCCATCAGCCGTTTCAGGTTGCGCTGGGCCAACGCCACCAGGTTGCCCAGCAGCATGGTGATGGCCGCCAGCACAGCGATTACCAACTGCCACTCACCCCACAGGTTGACCGCCGGAACGATGGCCTCGGCAAACAGGCGTAACGTCAGTGCAAACGCCGCCGCTTTGGAGCCGATGGCGAGATATGCAGTGACGGGAAGGGGAGCGCCCTCGTAGGCGTCGGGCGCCCACATGTGGAAAGGCACGGCGGACAGCTTGAATCCCAACCCCACCACCAGCAGCGCGACCCCAATCCAGAGTACGGGGCTGCCCGAACCCGTACCAGTCAATGCCGGCGACGCCAGTTCCTCGGCGATACCGGCGAAATAAGTCGTCCCCAGGGCCGCGTAGATGTTGCTCAACCCGTACAGCATGATCGCCGACGATAGCGCGCCGATGATGATGTACTTGATGCCGGCCTCGTTCGAGCGCGCCTCCCGCAGTCCATAGGCAACCATGACGTACAGGCTGAACGACAACAGCTCCAGCGAGATGTACGCAGTCAGCAACTCCCGGGACATCGCCAGCAGGTTCATGCCGAGGATACTGAACAGCAACAGCCCGTAGAACTCGCCCCGGTGCTGCAACCGGTCCCGCGCGTACTCCCACGACAGGGCGATGATGCCGACGCCGATTCCCAGGAAGAAAATCTTGAAGAACAGACCGAAGTCGTCCACCACAATCAGCCCGCCGTATAGCTCCACGCTGCCGGCCGGACGCATTAGCAGGGCGATCACCATGACTGCAACCAGACTGACCACGGACAGGCCGGCCAACCACTCCTTGCTGCGCTCAGGCAGGAACAGGTCCACCGTGAACACAAGGAAGGCCAGCGCCGTCAGCGCAAACTCCGGCGTCAGCAGGTGGAGGTTTGAAGTCAGTTCGGTGGGCATAACGATTAGAACACAGCCAATGTGCTTTCCACGCCGGTGTTGATGACGTTGAGCAGCGGGGCCGGCCAGACTCCCACGGCAATCAGAAGCAGTACGAAGGCCGCGCCGACTCCCTTCTCAACCGGGCTGGCATCGGTGAGGTGATCCCACTGCGGATCCGCCTCCCCGAAGAACGAACGGGCCAGCAGGCGCAGGATGTACACGGCCGTGATGGCCGCGCCGATGACGCCCAGCACGGCCAGAGGCAGATAGGTGCGGAACGCCCCGGTGAACACCATAAACTCGGCGATGAAGCCGCTGAGTCCGGGCAGGCCCAGCGACGCCAGGCCGGCGATGGCAAAGAAGAACGTGGTTACCCCCATGCGCTTGATCAGGCCGTTGAGGATGAACGAATCGCGGATGTGCGCCCGCTCGTAAATCGCGCCCACCATGGCGAACATGAGGGCCGTCATGATTCCGTGGGAGAACATCTGCAACACGGCGCCGGCCAGACCCACCGGGTGTAGCGTCGCGATTCCCATCAGTACGTAACCCATGTGGCTGACGCTGGAATAGCCGATGACGTATTTCAGGTCGTTCTGAGACAGCGCGGAAATCGCGCCGTAGATTACGTTGACGGTGCCCAGCCCGATGAGTACCGGCATCCAAACTTCCGCGCCCGTGGGCGTCAGGATCATGCCGACCTGTATGATGCCGAACGCGCCCAGCTTCATCAGTACCCCGGCATGGAGCATACTGACCCCGGTGGGGGCAGCGACGTGGCCGTCGGGAGACCAGGTGTGGAAGGGCCACAAGCCGGCCAGGATACCGAACCCCACGGCGAACAGCGGGAACACCCACAGCTCCAGGGTACGCGAAAACGCGCCGTCGGCTCGCAGCTCCGCCAGCGTGTCGATGTTGAACGTGGGGTTCCCAGCCTGGGATGATGCCACGTAGAGCGCGAGGATGCCAATCCAGATAAGGACGCTGCCGGCCACCAGCACCAGCATCAGCTTCATCGCGCCGTACTCTTTCGTGCGCAGGAACGTGCCGAAATCGGTGCTGCTGCCCCAAACGCCGATGAGCAGGTACATGGGCAGCACGGCCAACTCGTAGAAAAAGAACAGGAAAAAGAGGTCGCGGACGATAAACACGCCGAAAACGCCGGATCCCAACGCCAGCAGCAGCACAAAGAAATCTCGCGTTCGTCGGGTGATGGTCTGGCTGATCAGTACCGCGCCCAGCAGCACAATGCCGTTGAGCAGCACCAGCGGCGCGCCGATTCCGTTCAGCCCGAGATCCAGGCTTATGTTTAGGGGAGGCCCGATCCAGGCATATTCGCGGGCGAACTGGACATCGCCGATGGCATAGTCATACCGGACAAATACGATGACGGACAGTACGAAGGATATTGCGGCGACGAAGATGGCGAACTGCCAGGCGTCCCGTGGTCGGCCTTTCGGCAGGAACATCGCCAGCACGGCCCCGGCCAGCGGCACGAGGACGAGCAGCAGCAGCGATACCTGGTCGAAGTTATTCCACATACTCAGCAGCGCCCTGGCCTATGCTGACCGCAGCCACCAGAAAATCGCCAGCGCGATGACGCCGAGGGCCACCACCAGCGCATACGAATACACATGGCCGGTTACGTGCAGCCGCAGGGCTACCCCGACTCGGCGCACCACGTCGCCCGGGCCGTTGATTCCCACGTCGTTGACCACTGCACGGTCGAAAAACGCCAACGCCGCCGACACCGTCAGGACTACCCGGTCAATGACCCACTGGTACGTCTCATCAACGTAGTAGCGGTTTTCCACGATGCGCAAAACCGGGGCGAACCTGGCGCGCAGCGGTTCGTGGGACCAGCCGCGCCGCACGTACACCAGCCAGGCCAACGCAAACGCGGCGACGGCGAGCACGATGGACAACCCGGCGATCAAGAAATTGAAGTGGAATCCTTCGGCATGGTCGTAGAAGACAAAGCTGCCGAACCCGCCAAATGCTCCCGGCCAGTTGAAGGCAATCCAGCCGAACCCCACGGCCAGAACCGCCAGCGCGGACAGCACGCCAGTCATCAAAATCGGCGACTCGTGGGCATGCTGGCTGTCCTCTCCTTCCGGCCCGAAGAACACGACGAACATGGCGCGCGCCATGTACAGGGCGCTCAGGAACGCCGTCAAAAACGCCAGCACGATGAAGATGGCCGGCAGGTGGTGAGAGACGGACAGCAGGATTTCGTCCTTGCTCCAGAAACCGGACAGTATCGGAATGCCGCCCAGCGACAGCGCGCCGATGCAGAACACCGTCGCCGTCAACGGCATGGCGCGGCGCAATCCGCCAACCCTGCGGATGTCCACGTCGCCATGCGCGCCCACGCCGTGCATCACGCTGCCGGCGCCCAGGAACAGCAGAGCCTTGGCGAAACCGTGAGCCATCAGATGGAACACCGCCGCCGTCCAGCCCAACGCGCCCAACGACAGCATCATCAAGCCGAGATGGGACACGGTAGAGTACGCCAGGATACGCTTCAGGTCGGTGGACACCAGGGCAATGGTGGCCGCGCCCAGAGCGGTGATGATTCCGATGATCGCGATAACCAACAGTGCTTCGGGGGAGGCGGCGAATATGGGATACGCGCGCGCTACCAGATATACGCCGGCGATAACCATGGTGGCGGCGTGGATCAGCGCGCTGACCGGTGTGGGGCCTTCCATGGCGTCTGGCAACCACACGTGGAAGGGGAATTGCGCCGATTTGCCCATCGCGCCCAACAGCAGCAGGATGGCGACCGCCGTGGTAGTGCCCGCGCCTATTGCGCCGGACTCCACCGCCGCAAAAGCCTCGGTCATGCTGAAACTGCCCACGTTCAGCCACAGCAGCAGTATGCCCACCAGCAAACCTACGTCGCCGATGCGCGTGACCACGAAGGCTTTTTTCGCTGCCTCTCGCGGTCCCGGCTGCTCAAACCAGAACCCGATGAGCAGGTAGGAGCACAGGCCCACCAGCTCCCAGGCGATGTACAACAGCAGGAAATTGTCGGCCAGCGCCAGCGTCAACATCGCGGCTACGAACAGCGCCTGCCAAGCATAGTACCAGCCGAATCGAGGATCGCCCTTCATGTACTCCAGCGAATAGAGTTGCACTCCCAGGGCAACGAAGGTAATCAGGCCCAGCAACACGATGGTCAGCGGGTCAATCAGGATTCCCCAATCAAGGCGGATCACGTCGGTGATTTCGTTGCCGGGCACACCTGCCGTGAACCAGGCGGTGCTGAAATGACAAGTCAAAGCGCCAGTGATATGGCTCACGTCGCAGGCGGGGTTATCCGGCGACGCGCCCAGGAATCCGATAGTGGTCAGCGCCCACACCACGAACCCGCCGCCGATTGCCAGGATGGCCAAAGGCGCGCCGCGTCCGGGCAACCAGCGCTGGAACAGGATAATCAGCGGGCAGGCGACGAACGAAAATACGGGAATCAGAAAAGCCAGCGGCATATCACCACTTCAGGATGTTGATTTCGTCAACGTTGACGGTGCCGCGGTTCCGGTACATCCGCAAGATGATGGCAAAGGCCAGGCCGACCTCGGCAGCCGCCACGGTGATGACGAAGATTGCGATTATCTGGCCGTCAAACGCATCGAACCTGCCGATGCCGTTTAGGTAGGAGGCAGCGGCAATCAGGTTGATGTTGACCGCGTTCAGCATCAACTCGATGGACAGGACAATCAGGACGGCACTGCGCCGCGCCAGCACTCCGTAAAGGCCGATGCCGAAGAGAGCCGCTCCCAAAAGCTGGAAATACAGCAACGGAACCATAGCGCGGCTACCCTTCGCCATCCGACGACGCATCGGTGGGAGCGTCAACGTTCTGGGCGCGGGCAATGATGATGGCCCCAATTAACGCCACCAGCAGCACCAGCGAGGCTATCTCAAAGGGCAAGGCCCACTTGGTGAACAACGATGCCGCCAAGTCGGTGAAGGCGGGAGCCTGGGGTTCAGCAACAACTTCCGGGGCCAGCCAGAACGCTGCTCCCAGCACCCCGGACAGCGCCGCCGCCGTGAGCAGGGCCAGGGGCCACTGCCGGTTGTCAGTGATGCGTGGGTACTCCGACGAACGGGTCAACATCACGGCAAACAGGACGACGATGATGATCGCGCCCCCGTAGATCAAAACTTGTACCAACGCCAGAAATTCGGCGAACAGCAGCAGGTAGGCGCCGGCGGCTCCCAACAAGGAAAGCAGCAGGAACAGGGCTGCGTGAACTACGTTGCGAGTGGCCACTACGCCCAACGCCCCGCCGAGGGTGAAGATCGCCACGATGATGAACAGGGCAAGTTGCACGACCAGAGGTCCTTACGGCCGGCCGGGCCGGCGAATGAATCCGGTGGAGGTGGCAAAGTATGAGCCGCCCGGTCGGCGGCCCCTGAAATGTGTTGTTGACTGCGGTTGCGGCATTGCTGGATGGGCGAGGAGACCGGAACAAGATCGCGGTTCAATCTTTTAGATGGACTTCAAGAGCGTACAGGTCGCGCATTCGCAATCGGCCTTGTGCTTGCGGACCGGTTCGCCCACGGCGCGCGAGCGGCCCTTGGCCTTGCCGGACCCGCCGGATTTGCCGCGCTTCTTGCCCTTGCCAATCTTGCCGGCTTTGGCAGCCTTGCCGGCGATTTTACCGACCAATCCACCGACGCGAGCCACGGGGCCATCGTCCTTGCTCTGTAGCCTCTTCTCCACGCACTCGACGCAGGTGCAGTACTGCGGGTGCCGGGGGGACAGGTTGCGGAATCGTTCGTCTTCTCTGGGCACTTTGATCCTCGGTGGACGGGATCGACGACGGCTCAGCCGTCGGACTCCTCAGTGGGTTCTCCCGAAGCGGCCTTCGCGGCGTCGGCTTTCTGTTTGGCCAACACGGTGGGAGGAATCCAGTCGGTAGCGTCCTGGTATTTCTTACCGATTTCAAGCAACGCCGGCAGATCCACCCGATCCCCGTTGCGAGCGTAGGTGCTCATTTCGTGCTCATGGCTCATAACGATGGCGTCGAAATTGCAGTACTCGACACAAATTCCGCACAATATACAACGGTTCAGGTTGATTTCAAAGTAATCGACGATCTTCCGGCGGCTGCTGTCTCCGTCGGCGTGTTTGGGGTTGTCCATCATGCTGGCCGACATGCACTGGGTGGGGCAGTTGCGGATGCAAACCATGCAGCCGGTGCAGTAGGGTTCGCTTATCTCGCCGTCCCACGTCAGCGCCGGAAAACCCATGAAGCGCGGTTTGACTGGCGTGGCCTGCTTGGGGTACTGCTGGGTCACGGGCCGCCGGAGACCGGAGACCGTGGACGCCAACGTGAGCATCATTCCTTTCAGGCTTTCCAGCATGTTCAGCTACCTTCGGCGCCGGGCTTGGGCATCCGGTCCAGGACGGCGAAAATTTCGGCGACTGCGCAAGTAAATCCGGGTATTTCCGGTTCACCGTACAAAGTCTCCCCCACGCCAAAAACCTGCTCGGCAACCCCTGGACGACGGATCGCCACAGTGCGGGGAACCGGGTCTGCAATCCAAACGGCCTGCGCTCCGTTAGCGAAATACTCTTCGGTTTTACGGGCTAACTCAGCCGGCGTGTTGCTGGGGGACACTACCTCAATCGCCACGTCAGGCGCGAAACGGGGCCAGCCGCCAGCATCCTCATCATATTCCGCCATCCGGTCCCACCGGGTGACATGAACATCAGGGAAGCGCAAGGTATAGGGGCTCATCTGGAAACCAGTGCATACACCCACGTCAAATGGCAAATCATTGTCTTGGATGCATCCGCTTAATATGGAGCCAATCCAAACGGTTACTCTGCCGTGTCTGGACGCGCCATCCATGTCAAACAACTCTCCATCGACCAGTTCGTAGCGGTGGCCGGGATCAGCGGCCATCTCCCAGAACTCGTCCACGGTTATTTTGCGCGTTTGGGTGGTCATGGTTCGGCGTCTCAACAGTCTGCCAATATCATACCAGTATCGTCGGTTAAGTGCTTGACGACCGCGCAGCGCGCTGCTGAGCCGCCAGGCGTTCCTGTATCTGAATTACCCGGCGGGCAGGCGCGGTCATACGGCGGTAAATGATCCACCCGGCTGCCGAGAGGCCAAGGAGCGACAGGAGGGTCAGGCTCCACCAGGGCAAACCATAGAACCGGTACACAGCGGCAATGATAACGGTGTAGAAGGACAGAGGTACCATCACTTTCCAGGCGAAAGCCATCAACTGGTCGATGCGGAGGCGCGGGAACGTACCGCGCACCCAGAATACGACCAGTACCACCGCATAAGTCTTGAACAGGAACCACACCACGTCAGGGAGAGCCGGGCCACCCCAACCGCCCAGGAACAGCAGCGCCGTCAGTGCGGCAATGGCAAAGGTGTTGATGTATTCGGCCAGGAAAAATACCGACCAGTGCGCGCCACTATACTCCACGAACGGGCCGCCCACCACCTCGCTCTCAGCGTGATAGATGTCGAACGGCGTCCGCCCGACCTCCGCCAAGCCGGCGATGAAAAAGATCACCAGGCCCAGGGGCAACACCACAAGGTACGGGTAAGCGGATTGAGCAGCAACGATTTCCCGCATATCCAGCGATTGAGCCAGGATGGCAACCGCGGCCGCCACCAGGACTACCGGAATCTCGTAGGAAATCAACTGAGCAGCAGATCGCAATCCGCCCATAATCCCGTATTTATTGGCCGACCCCCAACCCGCCAATACCAGCCCCAAGATGCCGATCACCGCAAACGCGATGATGTAAAACAGACCTAATGGCAAATTCTTGATGACCACCCCGTCGCCGCCGGGTATGGTCACCCAAATGACAAAAGCGGACACCACCACGATGATCGGCGCGACCCAGAAAATGGCCTTTTCGGAATCGTTGGGGATTATGTCCTCTTTAACGATCAGCTTGATGGCATCGGCGATGGGCTGCAGCAAGCCAAACTTCCCGGTGCGGGTCGGGCCGTAGCGTAGTTGGAGCCGGCCCAGCGCCTTTCTCTCCAGCCATACCATCGAAAGCACCACCACCGACAGCACGGCGAACATAACCGCCAGGCCGAGGGCGCTCCAGCCGATGCTGATCAGGAAACTCACCGGTCAACCTCACCCAGCACAATGTCCAGCGAGCCCAACACAACTACGCTGTCGGCCAGCCAGGTATCCGCCAGCAGGCGGCGCAGGGCGGACAGGTTGCAGAAAGACGGGGGTCGCACCTTGAGGCGGTAGGGTTTGTCGGTTCCGTCGCTCACCAGATAGACGCCGATTTCGCCCCGGGGATTCTCGGCGCGGATGTATGCTTCCCCGGCCGGCGGGCGGATGAGCCGGCGGCCCAGAGGCGACGCGACGGGACCATCCGGCAACTGCGCCATGGCCTGTTCCACTATCCGCAGAGATTGGTACATCTCCTGGACGCGCACCCAATGGCGGTCCCAGCAGTCGCCGTCCAGCCCCACCGGAACCTCGAAATCGAAGCGGTCATAGACGGAATACGGTTGGGCCTTGCGCACGTCATACTCGTAGCCGCAAGCGCGCAGCATTGGGCCGGTCAAACCGAGGGCGATGGCCTCGTCGGCGGTAATCGGGCTTACATCCTTGAGCCGAGACAGGAAAATTTCATTGAAGGTGAGAATGCGATCGCTCTGTTCAACGTCGTCCCGGAGAATTGGCATCAGCTCATTCATCAACTCGACGAAATTGTCGGGCACGTCTTCCTTCAAGCCGCCGATGCGGAAGTAGTTGTGCATCATGCGGGCGCCGGACACCGCTTCAAATAAAGCCTGGACCCGCTCCCGCCCCCGGAAGGAAAACATGACCGGGGTCATGGCGCCGGCGTCGAGGCCCATGGTGCCAACGTAGAGCAGGTGGCTGGCGACGCGGTTCAGTTCACACAGAATGACGCGGATGTACTCGGCGCGTTCGGGGATTTCCAAACCCATCAACTTCTCTACGGCCATGCAATAAGCCAACTCGTTGTTGAAGTTGCCGATGTAATCCATCCGGTCAAACAGCGTCACGATCTGGTGGTACTGTTCGCCCTCGCAGAGTTTCTCGGAGCCCCGGTGCAAGTACCCGATGTGGGGTTCCACATCCACGACCTTTTCGCCGTCAACCCAGAGGACCATACGGAATACGCCGTGGGTCGAGGGATGCTGCGGCCCCATGTTGAGCAGCATCTCCACCGGCTGCGCATCAACGCGTTCAGCAAGCGCTCCTTGTGCATTAGTTGGTTCAAGCATGCGAACAGGTAACCGAGCAGAGCCCAAGAATATGTTATTTGCCGGTGGGGAAAGGAGAGCCTATGAACCTAATGCTGGGATCGGGCGGTTCCACCAGACTGCTCATCCACACCTCTCCATTATCGTAAAACCCGGCCTCAATCAACGTATCTTCCAGAATCCCCAATTCTTCGCAGTCTTCCAAATAATCGCCCACCTGACGGCGCAACGCGATTCGGGCTTCGTCGCGGCTGTCCCCGAAAGCGGACACTTCAAGTTCAGGACAATGGGCCGACCAGCCCGACCCGGCCCGCGACTCTTCAATTTGGTACACGATGCGATCCATGACCTATTGGGAAGCCGCCCCATTCTCTTCGTTACCGGCTACAAAGTGCAAGACGATTTCGGTATCTTCGCTCAAACCGTCAACCCCGAGGGCATCCCCTAACTTACCGGTGGTGTCGAGTCGCTCGAGCCAACTGCGCATTGTCTGCACCAAGGATTCCTGGGCGGCATCAGGGGTGTTGCCCTTGCCTTCCAAGTCGAGGCCATCTACAGTGGCGATAAAACGATGGCCGTCGGGCGATACATGGGCCGTCAACTGTACAGGTACATCCGCCTGCTCGGAGTTATTTTCGCGGGTCCCGGTCAAACTAAAACTCCCGGTAGTCGTAAAAGTCGTACTCCTTCCGGCCTGGGAAACCTTCAAACTCCGGGTAGAGCAGCAACGGAGAGAGATCGGGATTTCCTACGAAGGAAACTCCGAACAGGTCGTGTGCTTCCCGTTCGTACCAATCTGCGGCAGGCCAGACGGCGCAGACTGAAGGTAACGCGGGAGCATCATACGGCACCGAGGTTTTGATAACCAACGAACGCTCTCGTGCTAGAGATTGCAGGAAGTACACCAACTCAAACCGTTCCTCATAATCCACGCACGCCAGGCAAAGGAGCATCCGGGAGTCCAGTTCAGGATCTTCTCGACAAGCCTGACAAACAGACTCTATAGAATCAGCAGGAACGGTTACCTGGGGCAGATCGCTGAGAGCGCCGGGAGCGGGGGCCCAAGCGTCCAAAACGCGCATGGCGTGATCGAGAGTAGCACGCCGGCCCGCCGACAAGAGTTCGACAGGATCAGGAGGTGGTTCCGCGTCGGTGTCAGGAGCGTTACGTCTCGGTCGAGGCACTATGGTCTCCTGCGTCGGCCATGATCTTTTCCTGGAGTTTGAGGATGCCGTACAGCAACGCCTCGGGGCGCGGCGGGCAACCCGGCACGTACACGTCCACCGGAATTATGTGGTCAACGCCCATCACCACCGAGTAGGAACGGTAATAAGGGCCGCCGTTGGTGGCGCAACTGCCCATTGCAATTACCCATTTTGGATCCGGCATTTGTTCGTAGAGCAGGCGAATGGGCTCGGCCATCTTCTTGACCACGGTGCCGGCGACGATCATCACGTCCGCCTGGCGGGGCGATGGCCAGGTAACGACGCCAAAGCGGTCAAAATCATGGTGCGCCATGTAGGTGGAGATCATCTCGATGGCGCAGCATGCCAGCCCGAAGCTCAACGTCCACAGGGATGATTTGCGCGCCATGGCAAATAGCTGATCCGTGGTCGTAGTGATAACGCCGGGCACCCGTCCCTCGGTGGCCTGATTGAGCAGGCTGGGGCCGGGCCGGTTGCCGGAGCCGAGGATAATCTCGGTTGGCTGCGGGGGTAGAGACAACGGTGATGGAGTCTCACCGGACTGTGAAGTCACTTCTGCCAATCGAGCACCCCCTTGCGCCACCCGTAGATCACCGCGAAGAACAACATCGCCAGGAAGAGGATCATAGCGTAGAACGGGATCGGGTTGCCGGCGGCCTGTTCCTTAATGAACACCACCGCCCACGGGAACAGGAACACCGCCTCCACGTCAAATATGAGGAACAGGATGGCGAAGATGTAAAAACGAATGTTGATGTTGGACCAGGCAAACGGCGTGGGCGGAATGCCGCACTCGTAGGTCGTCAACTTCTCCGCGGAACGCCGCCGGGCAGAAAGAAGCTGCGATCCCGCGAACATAGCGCCGATGGCAGCCAAGGCGATGACGACAGCAATAACCACTGCCAGCCAGTTGCCGGCGTAGGCGGTGGGGTTAAAGGCCTGGAGAATCGGGATGCTTGTCGGGATCAACATTCTGTGCCGTACAATAATGGAGGCTCAAGCGGCGAAATCGTACCAACGCCCGTTTGGGGTGTCAAATCACCCGATTACCCGGCGTCACGAATGGCGGTGGATGATAAGTCTGACCGGAAGGCGCTTTCCGGTATGTCTGCGAACAGGGGGTGGAAACCCGCCGGCAGGTTTACGTCTGCCAGTGTACGAAACACGCCCGCACCATCTATTCTGCCTGCCACGGAAAACCGGCAGCCGGAACCCCACATTTCCGCCAATGCGGTAAGCATTGCCGACTCAGAGTCGCCGTAGTATCGGGGTTGGATCAAACGGGTAGCGGTATCCCAACCCAGTACGAACCTGCAACCCGGGAAAAGTTGCGCTTTTTTGTGGAAGGTTTCAGCCCTGGTCAACACCACCGTACCAGCATCTTGGAACTGGGCCACCCGGCGTTGAACCTCATCCAATTCCAGCGGTGGCTTATCCACGTTGACCACCGCCAGCTCATAGGATACCGGAACGCCTAATGCTTGGGACGCAGCCGAAGCCAACTCCATGTGTCCGCGATGTAGTGGGTTGAACGAACCCGACAGCAAAGCGACGGGCGGTTCGTCCTCCGCGCCTATGCTGCCATCGGGACGGACAGTCACCCACTCGACTTCACCGTCTAACAGCAGTTGAATGGAACCCGCATGGGCGCTCCTCTGCGTGGACACGTTCTCTCCGGGCGCCAAGCGGAGGTCGATTTCCGCATCAACGCCGCACGCACGGGCTAAAGCGGCGATTACCAGCCGGCTTACGACATCTTCTTCGCCGGCCCGGTCTCGCAGCCCTTTTTCCAGGGTCACAGCATCGGTTACGACGCCGGCCTCGTCCCAAGTGGCAATGAAGGCCCGGTGGTCGCCACGCTTCGTGCGGTCAGTAGCGATGGTCGCGGTGCAGCCCAACCCTACTATGGGAGCATCGCCCTCGCGCAAAGCCATCCCTCGCTGCCAGGCCGATTTAGCCATGCGACGCGCGGTGTCGGTCGAAACGGTCTGGTCGGGTGCGTACCCGCCCAGAAAATCCGTCATTGCCAGGTAACCATAGGGGACGCGAGTTTCCAGAACCGTGCGGGACGCACCGCCGACGCCGAGCAACCAGGCCAGGGCATAGTTGCCGGCGCCGGCAACTGCCAGGACGGATTGTTCGGGGGTACCGTGAATGCGCGCGACGACACCGGCAATGGCGTCGTCCATAACTGTGTCAACAGGGTGATTGCTCATTATGAAATCCGAAAAGGACCAGCCAACGACATCGTAATTGTAGCATTCTTAGCGAGGCAGGGTACTGGCTGGGTTGGCCCACGCCCCTGGCTCAATCTGGCCCATGTTCTCCAACGAAACATCCACTTCGCCCGCGATTTTGCGATCCCACTCTTCGGCCCATCGCTGAGGCAGTCGCGGGCGCACATCCCGCCACGTCATGCGTTCGCCGCCAACGGTTTGGGCCAGCAGCGCTTCCACCAGGAACGCAGTCATATCGCCGCCATCCATGGCGTTGACGACGCGGCAGTCGAGATAGCCAAAACAACCTTCCAGCAGAGGACTGCCTGTGAGTGCGGTTGTGTACGGAACATACTCGAGCTTGTCAGAATCACGCCCTGACCGCATCCCCAACTCCCAAATGAGCGGCAGCTGTCCCTGGTCCAGAAAGTTGACGGCGAGAACACCGCTGGCGGCAATGAGGTCGTGGGTGTAATTGGTGTGGTAGATCTGGACAATCAGCCGGGGGCGATGCAAAACTATGGAAGCAGCAGTGATCGCCACTGCGATTTGGGCATTTACAATATCGCCCGAACGGACTGATACAGCCGCCAAAGGAGCGCTCAACCCGGCGAGCATCGGTCCGCAATCGGCAGGGTCAATATCAGGAGCTGGCGTAAGCATCGAGAAAGTTGGGCGCGCATTGACCACAGAAGAGCGCCCGCTACCAATCGGGTTGAGTATCGGCGCCTTCGCTGGTGGTCAACCGGGTCTGTTCCGTGCCGTCACGGTTCATGTATAGAATCTCGGGGTTTCCGTAGGCCAAAGAGACGAACACGATTTTGTCCCCGGATTGAGACCAATCGGGCATCAGATCGTTTGCCGTGTTATAGGTAAGCTGTTTGCGTTCAGAGCCATCCACTAACACTGTGAAAATCTCCGATTGGTCATCGAAATGTACTACGAAGGCAAGACGGCGGCCATCGCCCGACCAGGAGGGATCGGTCTCATCATACTCAGTGTCCGCGACCGCCAACTCGTCGGTGTCGTCGGCCCAATCATCTTTAGTGGGACGGAGAACGTAGATATCCTGCCCTTCCCCTGTGTCGCGTAAAAAGGCGATCCGGTCTCCTTTGGGCGACCACAGCGGATTGTCGTCTTGGCCGTCGGTCAGTTCGATGAGATTAACCCCGGTAGGATTGCGAAGCAATAGCCCATCGCGGCCTTCCTGAGTGAAGACCAGCCATTGGCCGTCCGGCGACCAATCTCCGATCTTTTCCCGTTCGTCGCTAAACGTCAGCCGGGTTTGGTCGCCGGTGCCTAATTCCACCATGTATATGTCCGGAGAATCCGCAGCGTCTGACACGTACGCAATTCGGTCGGCTTCCGGCGCCCAGACCGGCGGCTGGGATTCGTCCACGCCGGAAACCAGTAACTGAGTTTCTTTCGTTTCGATGTCGTACAGCATTAACAGCGGAACATCGCCGCCAGCTACCCAGGCGAGGTAGCGCTGTTCCGGAGACCAGCGAATGGACTTAGCGACGGCGTTAGGGGGAGATATGCTAACGGGATCATCACCACCGGGTTCGCTGATCCACGCCTGGGCATGTTGCCCGTCGGAAGAGATGTAGGCGATTTGCGGTAGATCGCCGCCGCCGAACCACTGTCCAACGAAGCAGCCGGCTGTCACCGCGCCGCACACTATCGCTACAAAAAAGACAGCCAGCCAGTGTAATACCGAGGCGCCTAGACTGACAGGTAGGTTGTCAATGCGCAGTTTCATTTCTCATGACTATGGACAATCGCAGCGGTGAACCATGCTCTCGTTAGTATTATACCGTTCCCACGACTGTTCCAGTGCGTACAATGTCAGCAGATTACCGTCAATGCTGACGCTTGGAAATGCGTTACAATCACGCAGAATCGATACATACCACCAACGCATCGACCAAGGGTTTACAAGAAGCAACATGACCAGCAGCAACTCCACACCATCACCAGCCACACCCTATTGCGTATTCTGCGAGATAGTCGCCGGCCGCGAACCGGCTCGCATCAGGTATCTGGACAATGACATAATCGCCATCGTAAACCGGCTGACCTGGGTGCCCATCATGCTGTTGGTGATGCCCCGGCGACACATGAGCCAGCTGGAACTATGGAGCAGCGGTGTCCTGACCAGGATCGGTGACGTGGCGGCGACCCTGGGTTGCATGTATTGCCCCAACGGTTTTCGTATCCTGTCCAATTTCGGCTATGATGGGTTGCAAAGCCAATCCCACGGCCACCTGCACGTCATCGGAGGCCAATATCTGGGCCACTACGCCTGATGATTGGCAGGTAGCATTACTACGATCAGTCTGAGCAAGGAGACCTCGCCACAATGCCTGAAACCATACTCTACGAAAAGACTGGGACTGACAACCACGTCGCCGTCATCACGCTGAACCGGCCGGAAGCTTCCAACGCCATCAACCGCCAACTGCGGCGAGAACTCCAGGAAGTCATCAACCACTTCGACAACGAGGATGATGAGGCTTGGGTGGCGGTCGTCACCGGATCCGGCCGCAATTTCTGCGCTGGGAGAGACCTGAAGGAGCGTGCGGCGGATAACGCCGAAGGCGTACAGGCGCGCGCCGAAAACAGCATGTCTCCGAACAAGCCGCACATGTGGGAACGTCCGGCAAAACCGCTGGTGGCTGCGGTGAACGGCGCCGCCGCCGCCGGCGGATGGTCCATCGCCCAGATGTGCGACGTCCGCCTCGCCGCCGACAACGCCCGCTTGGGCATCACCGAAACCAAATGGAGCTTGATGCCACCCTTCGCGGTAGAACTCACCAAGATGATCGGCATATCAAACGTGCTGGAACTCGTGATGACCGCCGACCTGCTGCCCGCGGAGCGCGTCAAGGAAATGGGTTTCCTGAACAAAGTGGTTCCCGCGGATGAACTGGTGCCGGAAGCAATCAGGATGGCAGAAAGCATCGCGCAGAATGCGCCGTTAGCAGTCCGAACCATCAAAGAACTGGCTTACAGCAGCCTGGACATGTCCATCGCCGAAGTCAGCGCCAAGACCTACGTGGCCTACGACTACATCCTGACCACCCAGGACAGCAAGGAAGGGCCACGCGCGTTTGCGGAGAAGCGTCGCCCGAACTGGCAACTAAAGTAAAGGAGTAACCGCTATGACTACCCAAGTGCAACCCAACAGCAAAACCGTCACCGCCAATGGCATAAACATCCACTACCTAGAATGGGGCGCTGAAAGCGCGCCACCACTAGTGCTATTGCACGGCCTGCGCGGTCACGCCCATGTTTGGGAAGATGTGGCGGAAGCGTTGTGCGGTGACTACCATGTGTACGCTCTCGACCAGCGCGGCCGCGGAGATACTGATCACGCTCCGGGTGGCGACTATTCCACGGACGCCTTCGTAGCGGACCTCGTGGGATTCCTGGACGCCATTGGCCTGGACAAGTTCATTCTGTTCGGGCATTCCATGGGCGGCCGGAACAGCATGGCTTTCGCCGGCCAATACCCGGAGAGGCTGGAACGCCTCTGTATCGTGGACATCGGGCCGCGTATCGAGCCAACCGGCGGAAACCGCATCACCGAGGAATTACGGAACCTTCCGCCCCAATTCGACAATTTTGAGGACGCCCTGGCTCACGTCCAGACCGGCAACCGGTTCGCATCCGAAGCAGTCATGCGGCGACGCCTGGGTGGACAGACCTACGAAACCTCCGGCGGCAAGATCGGCTGGAAGTTCGATCCGGCCATCCGCGAGCAGCGCATCAACGGTACGGCCGCGCCCGCCGCGGATCTGTGGCCATCCCTGGAACGCATCACCTGTCCCACGCTGGTAGTACGCGGCACGGAAACCGACCTGCTGACCGAGGAAACGGCGCGGCAGATGATCGACACCCTGGCCCAGGGCACTCTGGTGGAGATCGAGCGAGCCGGGCACATGGTCTTCGAGGACAACCCCGCCGACTTCATCGCGGCGGCGAAAAATTGGTTGAACTCCTGAGCAATCAACGCTCGGCCAAACACGACGGCCCGGTGATGCCGGGCCGTTGTGCTAAAATCCATCCATCCCCGGAAAGACCCATTTGGACGGTTAGGATTCGCAACCATGAAAGTTTCCTTTTTCCACCTGATGCCATACCAGGACCTGCCTGACGACTTCGCCGAACAGCATCACTCCGCGTGGGTGGACCTGCCCAACGAGAACTTCGATCCCGCCAAAGGCAACGAGTATTACGCGCAATACATCGACCAGTTGCGGTACGCCGACGAAGTGGGTTTCGATGGCATCTGCGTCAACGAGCACCACAACAACGCCTACGGCATCATGCCGTCGCCCAACCTCATCGCTTCGGTACTTGCCAACAGCACCAACAACGGCGCGGTCATCGTCCTGGGCAACAGCCTTGCCCTCTACAACCCGCCGGTGCGGGTTGCTGAAGAGATGGCGATGATCGACGTGATCTCCGGCGGGCGCCTGGTGGCCGGATTCCCGGTGGGAACCTCCATGGATACCACGTTCTCCTACGGGCAGGTGCCGATCACGCTGCGCGACCGGCACACGGAAGCGCACGACGTGGTGATGCAAGCCTGGACGCAGCACCATCCCACCATTTTCAACGGCAAATACAACAAGCTGCGCTACATCAGCATCTGGCCCCGGCCAATGCAGGAGCCACACCCGCCGGTTTGGGTGCCCGGATCCGGCAGCCTGGAAACGTGGGACTGGGTGCTGGACCGGGACTACGTGTACTGCTACCTGTCGTACTACGGCTACCTGCGCGGCTACAACATCGTGAAAGGCTACTGGGAACGGGTCGCCGAGCGGGGTATTGACGATAACCCGCACCGCTTGGGCTTCCTGCAACTGGTATGCGTTTCCGAAACGGACGAGCAGGCGGAGAAGGACTACGAGGAACACGTCAAATACTTCTACGAAAAGATGTTGCGCGTGTACCCACCCTTCGCCGAATCCCCTGGCTACCGTTCGCTGGATTCCATCCGCAAGTCGTTGCGGCCTCAGATGGGCGAAGAGGCGCAGCGGACGGCCAAGGAAAACAGCTGGAAGGACTACATCGAACAGGGACACGTGATTGGCGGGAGCCCGGAAACCGTGCGCCGCAAGTTGACGGAAGCGTGTGAGTTACTGCGCATCGGTCACCTGATGGTGCTGCTGCAAATCGGCAGCATGCCGCCCGAACTGGTGAAGAAGAACACGGACCTGTTCGCCAACGAAGTCATGCCCCACATGAAGGATCTGTTCAACGAATATGATGACCCGTGGTGGCCGGAAAAGCTCAAGTCCGAGACCGCCGAAGCGGTTGGGGATTAGCCGTGCCATTCGCCGATGACGACATCGCCGCCGCCGTAGCCCGAGGGCTGGACGCCGCTCGTGATCGCGCGCAGCCTGACGATGTCGGCCGGACTCCAGAAAAATACGCCGATCTCGGCAGGGACTTCCGCGCCGGCGCGTGGAAACACCTGAGAGAGGACGGCGACTTGCCGCAAGCGTCCAACAAGGCGTGGGGTATGGTGGCTGAAACCGTGAAGGCGGTCAGTGCGCGGCATGGTGGGATCATCCACCAGCATCGTTCGATTTGGGAGGTGGTTCGACAGTTGTCCAGCTTGGTGGGAGAGTCTGGAGATATCCACACACGCCACTGGATTAACAACTCATTTATGGTCGCCCGGGGTTTACATTCAAACTTCTATGAAGATGAAGCGGACCATGTCGAAGTGACCGGCGGTTTGGAACTGTGCGAGGAACTGTCGGAGAGGCTTTACGAACTGTTTTGGCCGGAGGGAGGAACGCAATCGTGAACGAAAAATTACAGCAGGGCGACCGACTGCCTCCAATTACGTTCAACCTGATTGACGGGAGCACGCTGGAGTTGCCGGGGGACATGTCCTCGCGGTATTTGGCGGTGATGTTCTACCGTGGAGTGTGGTGACCCTACTGCTCGCGGCAGTTGGCCGCCTGGGAATCGCAAAAGGATGTGCTGGCCGAGATGGGGCTTACGATGATCGGCGCCAGCGTCGAACCGAAGGAAGTCGTGCAAGAGATGGCCGAAAAGTCCGGCGTTACGTTCCCCATGGCCTACGGCGTCACCAGAGAAGAAGCGGATCTATTGGGTTCCTGGTGGTCCGAAGATCGCGGCGGCTACATTCAGCCCACTGAATTCCTGCTGGGACGTGGCGGTACTGTGCTGGGCGCCATGTACGCGAGTGGCCCCGTGGGACGGATCAATGCGGACGAGGCAATCCATTTCATTGAGGGAAGGGAGCGGGCGCGTCTGCGCAGCGGCTAGCGTCGGCCGGCGCTACCCCTCAAAGTAACCCTCTTCCCGGAAAAGCTCGGCCAGGCGAGCGATGCCCTCGCGGATTTCTTCGGGGGTGTTGTGGCTGTAGGCCAGGCGCAGGTAGTTGTTGCGGTCGCGGTCGGCGCGGAACATTCCGCCGGGGTTGTACTTCACGCCGCGGGCCACGGCCTTGGGCAGCGTGGCCCAGGTGTCCGCGTTTTCCGGCAGGCGGACGAAGATCAGCATACCGCCCTGGGGATGGGGCCACTGGCAGAAAGACGGGAAGTTCTGTTCCAGGGCATCCACCATGGCGTCGCGGCGAGCTTCCAACGCCTGGCGGACGGCCTCGACGTGCTCGGCCCCGTGTTCGCGCAGGTATTCGTACACCATCATGGTGGCCAAGTGGCTGACGCCGCGCCGGGGCAGCACACCACCGTTGACCTGCTGCAAAGCCTGCCCGACTGCCGGCGGCATCACTCCAAACCCGACGCGCAAGCCGCAGCCCAGCAGTTTGGTGAAGGACGACACGTACATCACGTCGTCCCGGTCGGTGAGGCCGGAGAAGGCGGTGGGGAGCGGCGCGCCGTCGATGCGGAAATCGGCGTAGGACTCGTTTTCCAGGATGGGAACGTCGTAGCGCTGGGCAACGTCCAGCAGGGCGCGCCGGCGGGGTTCGGACACGGTAAAGCCCAGTGGGTTCTGGTACACCGGAATCATCCAGACGAACTTGGCGCGGCGGCCGGCTGCGTCTAGGGAACGCAGGGCGTCTTCCAGCGCGTCGGGCAGCATACCGTCTTCGTCGCAGGCTACGTGGATGGGCTCGGCGCCACGTTCCAGCATCACGCGGAGGCTGCCCAGATAGGTGAACTCCTCCACCAATACCGCGTCGCCGGGATTGATGAAGACTTCCAGGAGGAGGTGGATGGCGCCGCCGGCGCCGTCGGAGATGAGCACGTTGTCCGGGGATACGTTGAAACCCCGGTTGGCGGCCAGCCGCTCGGCAATCAGCTCGCGCAGGCCGAAATGGCCGCCGGGTGGCGGGTACGCGGCCAGGGAGTTGGGGCCGCCTGCGTCCAGGCCGGCGCGGGCGGCGGCGAGATACTCGTCGAAGCCGATAACTTCCGGGACGGCGTTGGTGATGGAGAAGATATACTTGACCGCCGCGTCGATGCCGGGCGGCACCGCGACGGCGCGGGGGAGGTTGCGGGAGAAGAGGGTGGAGTAGTCAACCATTTTCTGAGCCTCCGGTCTGCTCTGATTCCAGGGGGTGATTATACCCGTCCCTTGCGGCGGGCGGCTACGCCTTCGCGGAGCAGGGGGATTAGCTCGCGGCCATACTCCGCCGCGTCGGCCAGAGGGTCGAATCCGCGAATTATGAAGGCGGAACAGCCCAGGTCGTAGTAGGCCAGCAGCGAATCGGCGACCTGGCGAGGCGTGCCGACCAGACAGGTGGTACTGCCGGATGCTCCGCTGGCGGCGGCTATCGGCATCCATAGGCGTTCGTCGTGGACATTGCCCTCCGCGGCAAAGCGCAACAGACGCCACGCCCCTTCGGACTGGGGACGGGTGGGAACTCCCGGTGTGATTCTACCGGCAGTAGCCTCTTTCACCCGGTTCAGAATTTGCCCCGCACGTTCCCAAGCCTTTTCTTCGGTCTCCGCAAGTATCGGGCGCGCCGACAAACTGAACCTGATCTCCGACGGATCACGGCCGGCAGCGGCAACGCGGCCTTTGACATCCGAAATGCGCTGAGCAATGGAAGCGCGAGGTTCTCCCCACAGGGCAAAAAGGTCCGCGCGCCGACTGGCGACGTCCAATGCTATGTCGGATGCGCCGCCAAAAAACAGCGGAACGTGAGGCTGCTGCCGGCATCGAGCCTGGCTGTATGCATCCTGAAAACGGTAGAACTCCCCCTCATGGTCGAAGGGCTCGTGTTCGATCCAGATGCGGCGCATCACGGACAGATATTCATCGGTGCGGCGGTAGCGGGCATCATGGTCCAGCCAGTCGCCGTCCTGACGCTGCTCCACGTCATTGCCGCCGGTGATGATGTGCAACGCGATGCGTCCGTTGGTGAGCTGGTCCAAAGTCGCGGCTTTGCGGGCGGCCAGCGTCGGCGCGACGAAGCCGGGGCGATGCGCGATCAGGTAGCCCAGGCGTTCGGTGTGGGCGGCAGCGTAGCCGGCGACTTCAAAACCGTCCGGGGTTGAGGACGAGTAGCCGGTCAACACCATGTCGAACCCGGCATCCTCGTGGGTGCGAGCGAAATCTAGGATGTAGTCGGGATCAACGCCTGACGGGACCTCAGCGCCGGGGTTGATGCCGCCGCCGAAGAGGCTGAGGGTGGCGCCCTGATTGGCGGCGGCTGCCCGCACCACGCCGATCATACCGATGATGGTCACGCCATCATCGCCGTACACGCTGGGCGCCCCGAACTCAGGAGCCGCGCCGTTGCCCGTGCTATCGCTCATTGCCATTGCTTCCCCGCCTTTCGCCGATTGGCGGGTAGTCTAGCGTATTTGGCGATTTCTGCGGAAAAATCGGCCCAAATTCATAGCAAATTGGCCGTCAGCGGGTGTTGACAAACATCACGATACGTTATAGTATATATTCAAGGTGCTGGGGTTGCAGGGAACCCCCACACACCGGAAACCCGATGGCAAGCCGCCGTCGTCATCACAGGAGGCTAGAAGTGGTTTCGCTGATAACGCTGAACCATAGTTGGCAATTCCCTTGTAACCGCCCCGTTGGCGGAACCGACGTAGTGTGACGACACCGCGGAGCCGCCAACCGGGGCGAAACCGCATCGAGCGGGCCGCAACTGGCGCTGACAACGCCAGACCGCCGCAAAGCAGCGCAGCCAAGGCGCTCCCGAAAAGGCGGAAAGGACCGGGCACAGACGGATCCAGCGGCAACATCGATGGGAGAAAAGAGGGGCCGGAACACCGACTGTTTATCGGGTTCCGGCCTCGAAGTTTGTGCGGTCGGGAAAGCCGGACTATTTGACTGACCCGGATTCGGCCAGCGCCGCTCGATACTGTTCGGGAGTGTTCACATCCCACAGTAGCTCGGGGGCGCTCAACTCCACCCTTTGAGTCGCGGGTTTGTGGCGTTCGGTTACAGCGCGCATTCCCTGGGTCGCTTCGGTTATTTCCAGCAGCTCCGGGTACAACGCGCGGCCAATGGCGATAGGGTGGCCGCCTTTGCCGCCGCAGGTGGGGATGGTGATCAGTGCGCCTCCTTCCGCATGAGCGGCAAGAACGGCGTGAACCACTTTGACACTGCGGGGTTGGTCAACGTTGAGCATCAGGATCGGGCCGGCATGTTCCGGGTCCGTGGAAATCCCGCGCAGCCCCGTCTTGATGGACGTGGTCTTGCCTTCGGCGTAGCGGGTGTTGATCACGCAGCGCACGTTGCCGGCCGCGTACACATCGCTATTTGCCCCGATACGGGCCTGAAGCTCGTCGGCGCGGTGCCCCAGAACGACGACAACCTCGTCAGCGCCGGCGGCGCGGAGGGTGGCGATCTGGTGCATGATGAGGGGGCGCCCCTGCCAGTCGAGCAGGGCTTTCAGCGTGCCCATGCGCCGAGACACCCCGGCGGCGAGGAGTATGGCGGAAGTAAATGGCAGTTCGCTGGAATTTTCCACGAGTTCGCGCGTCGGTGTCGCCGAATGTTGCCGCAGCTCACGTCACCTGCCGGCTTCCGCAAACCGGCGAGGGGTTCAGGAATCGGATTCCGGAGGGATATAGTCGCGAAACAGCAGATCCACGAACTGGTCGCGAAGCGTTACATCGTCGATGACATCATAGATGATCTGCTGTACCACCGAATCGGCGGACAGGTTCGCCCGCCGGAGATCGTAATTCAAATCCCGGACATCGGGGATTATGCAGAGAGACTGCATGAGGGAGAGCGCGTCCGGATCGTCCCTCAACTCACGCAGAAACTCCCGGATGCCTTCGGGCATTTCAGCGTATTCGTCCTGCGGATCCATGTGTAAAACCTACGATCTCGTCGGCCAGGCCAACTGAGGATCAGTCTGCCGGCAGGCCCATGGCCCGGTTGGCCCGGCGCTCGGCGCGCTCCAGGTACCAGTCATCCATGGTCATGGGGCTGCCCTTGCCGCCGCGACGAGCCATGATAACCTCGGACATGATGCTGACGGCCAGTTCCTCAGGTTCCAGCGCGCCGATGTCCAGGCCGATGGGGGCTCGAACTTCGGCCAGCCGCTCGCGGGGGACGCCTTCCTGGAGCAGGCGCTGGTAGATCATCAAGGTCTTGCGGCGACTGCCCAGCAGACCAATGTAGCGGGCGCGAGTAGTCAACGCCGATTCCAGCGCCACATCGTCGAACCAATGGCCGCGGGATGCGACGACGATGAAGCTGTTGACGTTGATGTCCAGGTGTTCGGCCCAGTTGGTGTAGGGAGTGACGATGGTTTCCTCGGCGTAGGGGAAACGCTCGGAGTTGGAGAAATCCTCGCGGTCATCGATTATGTAAACACGGTATCCCAACCGGTGAGCTAGATCAGCGGTAGCTTTGCCTACGTGACCTCCGCCGACCATGACCAGAGTAGGCGGAGTGGTAAAGCCCTCCACGAACATCTCGGTTTGGTCATCGATGGTGACCGATTCGTTTGCGCCAACGGCAGCGACACGGGAGGCTACTTCAAGAGCCATTTCATCGAGTTCGGCGGTTCCGATACTGCCCGCAATCGAGCCATCGGACCTGAGCAGCAACTTGGCGCCCAGTTGAGCGGTATCGCCGTCAGACCTTACGATAGTAGCCAGGGCGGCCGGCTCTGCGCCGTCGTAGGCTCCGATGAGTTCGTTGCCGATGTCGGTGAAGTCATCCGTGTCCCAGAACGGTTCCAGGTAAAAGTACATGGTGCCGCCGCAGACCAGGCCATCGCGAGCGGCAATATCCTCATTGAGGTAGTAGTCCTTGAACTCCGGTCCGCCCTGGTTGCGAAGGATCTCGCGAGCGGCAAACCAGATGTCTCCCTCGACACAACCGCCGCCCAGCGTGCCCACGGCGGTGCCGTCCTCGCGCACGAGGAGCATGGCGCCGGACTTTTGCGGGGTTGACCCCTTGGTACGAACCACTGTAGCAAGGACACAGGGGCTCCCCGAGTCCAGTTGATTAACGGCTTCCTGGATTACTTCACGCACGACATCACCTGCCTGGGACCTGATTCGGCGGGGTTAACACTCGCCATTATACTCCAATGCAGGTTTGAGAATGCAAAAATAGCCAGGCGCCAGCTACCCCTTATACGCGGACGTTCCACAGCATGAACGGAGAGCGCCGCTTTTGTTTCCCGGTTGTCCCTCACGAACGAACAGCAATGGGATGTGGCGGACTACGCCAATGCTACAATCGTGTTTATGATCTGGTCCAAAGAATTGCGTCGTCCGTCGTGACGACAAAGGTTACATATCACAGACGTGCCAAGCGCCCAGGAGTCTCCCTATGGTAGAACCGGCGGCTTACCAGGAAACCATCATCTCGGCGGATGAGGCCGCGGTCATCGCCCGAGAGGTGCGCCGCCTCATCCGGGAAGGAGACGAGCGGTCCGCCTGGGAGCAACTGCGGCATTTGCACCCCGCCGACATGGGCAACATCGTGGCGGCCCTGCCTCGCACCAGCCGCGAGGCCATCGTTGCGGTGATGTCGCCCGATGCGGTAGCCTGGATGTTCCGCCACATGAACCCGGTGCAGGCCGCTCGGGTTAGCGCCAGGTTGAGCACGGGCATACTTTCCACAGCGCTAACCCGAGTCAACCCGCGAACCGCCCTGGATATCCTGAGGCTCGTGCCCGGTTCCCGCGCCCGCCAAGTCGCCGAAGCCATCGGGCAACCTCCGGACGACCCGGCGGTTGAAACAACCCCGTTGGATACCGCGTCCGGGTTCATGGTGACCCGGTTCCCCACCGTGCATCCCGATCAGCGGGTGGAGTCTGCCCGCACGAATTTACGACTACTGGCCCGTGACGATCACAACTTCACCCACGTTTTCGTTATTGACGGCGACAACCAACTAGTCGGCCAGGTGACCATGATCGACCTGGCAATGTCGGCCGACGATGCGCCGATAACGGAACTGATCATGCCCAGCATGGCTCCGGTATCTCCCGAAACGCCCCGGGAGGAGTGCGCCCGGCTCCAAAGGCATTACAACCTGACCCAACTGCCCGTGGTGGAAGACGGTCGGCTGATCGGAGTCATACCCTCCACGTTCCTCCTCAGCGCGTCCGTCGCTCAGGACACGGAACAGATTTTGCAGGTGGCCAACGTGGCCGGGGACAGCCCCGACGGGCCGCTGCTGGGCTCGATACGCACCCGCCTTCCGTGGCTCACTATCAATCTTGCAACCACATTCCTCGCCGCATTCACGGTATCGCTGTTTGAATCTACCCTGGCGAGAGTGGTGGTGTTAGCCGCCTTCCTGCCGGTGGTCGCCGGCCAGGGCGGCATCGGCGGCACTCAAACCTTGACCCTCATCATACGGGCCATGGCTTTAGGCGAACTGGTTGGTATGCGGGCCAGGCGACTGTTAACCCGTGAGTTGATCCTGGGGCTGATTCATGGCGTGTGGCTGGGCGTATTGGTGGCGGTCATTGCCGCTCTGTGGAAGCAGAACCTGGCCCTGGCGGTGGTGCTGGGGGTGGCGATGCTGGGCAACATGGCCATGGCCGGCGTGGTCGGAGCCGGGGTGCCGCTGTTGCTGCGACGCATCGGGGTTGACCCGGCGGTGGCATCGGCGGTGGTGGTCACCACCGTCACTGACGTGTGCGGCTTCGTGCTATTCCTGGGCATCGCCAGCGCTGCCATAACGCTGATAGTTTAAGCAAACTGCCATGCTCGGATTCCTCCGCCCCAGCCCAACCCTGACGCCACAGGAAACCCGGCGCAGCCAGCAACTCATGATGTGGGGCGCCGTCAGCGGCGGCGCCTTGTTCAGCCTGGGCAGCGGCGGGTTCATGGCGGCCTATGCTCTGGCTTTAGGCGCCAACAACCTCCAGGTGGGCATCCTGGCCGCGTTGCCGCCCGTGTCCCAGGTGGTGCAACTGCCGGCCATCCTGGCGGTGGAGGGGTTCCGTAAGCGGAAGGCCATTGGATTGCCCGCCTGGTTCCTGGGACAGTTGGTATGGCTCCTTATCGCCGCCGTTCCCTTTGTGCTGGACACGCCGGGATCCCTGGCAATCTCCGCCGTCATCGTCCTGTTGGCCCTGCGCGGTCTGTTCAACCCCGTGTGGGTCACTGCTCAGAACAGCTGGATGCGAGACCTGATACCTACGGAGTTGCTGGGGCGATTCTTCAGCCGCCGCCTGGGAACCATGACTGCTGTCATCGTGCTCGTCGGCCTGGCCGGGTCCTTCTTCGTCCAGTGGTGGCAGGACTTCGCGCCGTCCGATCAGGCCATCTACGCCTATTCGTTCCTGCTTCTTGGCGGATGGGTCACCTTCGGCATCATCGGCCCGGTCCTGGTAGGGTTTAGCAGGGAACCGCTGATGCCGCCGGCGCCGGAGTCCAACCGCTCGGCGTGGTCCATTCTTTGGGAACCGCTGCGCGACGCCGACTTCCGCCGCCTGTTCCGATTCCTTTTCTTGTGGAACTTCGCCATGAACCTGGCGGTGCCTTTCTTCGCGGTCTATATGCTGACCCGAATGGACTTCTCTCTGCCCATGGTCATCGGCTTCACTATGGTGAGCCAGGTCGCCAACGTGCTGTTCATCCGGGTTTGGGGCGCCATGGCCGACCGTTTCGGCAGCAAGACGGTTCTGTCGCTGTCGGCCTCCTTGTTCCTGCTGGTCATCATCGGATGGGTGTTCACCACCAACCCGGAGCGCCACTTGCTCACCATCCCGCTCGTGACCGTGTTGCACGTTTTCGCCGGCGTTGCCACCGCCGGCGTCCAACTCACCGTCCAGACCATTGCCCTGAAGACGGCACCCACAGGCAGCGTCACACCATACGTCGGCATCGCTGGGATCGGCACCGGTTTGGGGGCCGGGATCGGGCCAATTGTAGGCGGCGCCCTGGCCGATTTCTTCGACAATCACCTGTTCCGCATCGACCTGAGCTGGACTTCCGCAGGCGGAGCGCTTGAACTGTCCGCCCTCACGCTGACGGGCATTGATTTCCTCTTCGTTCTATCTTTCTGTCTGGGCATTGTGACGCTGAACCTGCTGGCGCAGTTGAGAGAAGAGGGGGCCTCCGACCGGGAAGTTGCGATGCGGGATCTGATCGGAGGCATGGACCCGGTGCTGCGGGCAGTAAGTTCGGTGCCTGGCGCCGGCATTGTTACGGCTGCGTCATACGGTTACGTCAAACGGGTTCCCGGCGCCGACGTGGCCCTTGGTGTCATGGCCTACGAGCTTGCATCATCCACCCAGGCAGCCGTGGCATCCGCCGGGCGTGGACGCCGCCTGGCGGAAGACGCGGAGTCCCTGGTAGGGAGGGCCCTCGGGGCGGCGATAGACCGCGTGGGAGACGCCGGGGAATACGGCATCGAACTGGCGAGGCATGCTACCCGCGGAGCTCTGCATGTCGGCGACGATTTAGTGGACCAAATGGAAGGGGTTATCCAGTCGTCGATGGCGGGATCCCTGCGCGCTCTTGATCGTGTTGCGGTGGACCCGGTCCAGTCCCTGTACGGCACGGGCTACGGCGTCCTACAGGGCGCGCTGGAATCGGGAAACGACCCGGTCAGAGCCATGCGCGCCGCCCTCGCGGCTGCACGCAGCATGGCTTCCGAACTGGGCATTACCGAGGACGAGGCAACCAGGGCAGTTGCCCAGGGGGCCATGAATGCTGCCGCAGACTCCGATGCGGAGATTCTGGATTCGGTTCGGGAGAATCTGCCTGCTGAGTTGGAGGATGTCCGGCGGGATTCATCCTGAACCCCATGCGAATTTAGCACTTCGTGCGCTCTTCCCCTGAGCCAACGGCCCGGACAGGAAGGTTGCTGGTAAGGGGAACCGGCAATCGTGTATGATTGCGGCCAATAGAATAGTTGATTGCTACAACCCCGAATGGCGGTGCGATGATGACGATGACCAAGCGGCGCGTTACCAAGCCTGTGTACCTAGGCGGCGTCAAGGTCGGCGGCGGAGCCGACATCACGGTGCAGTCGATGACCAAGACTGACACCCGCGACGTCAGTGCCACGGTTCGGCAGATTCACGAGCTGGAAGAGGCCGGCTGCGAAATCATCCGCTCCGCTGTGCCGGACATGGAAGCCGCCAAGGCCATGGCGGAAATCAAGAAGCAGATCAACATCCCGCTGGTTGCCGACATACACTTCCACTATCAACTGGCGCTGGAGTGCGCGGCCGGCGGGGTGGACTGCCTGCGTCTGAATCCAGGGAACCTGCGCAACGAAGACCAGGTGCGCGAAGTGGTGAAGGTCGCCAAAGAACGCAACATCCCCATCCGCATCGGCGTGAACTTCGGCAGCCTGCCGCCGGTGGGCGGCATTGGTCGGACACGCGGGTTCTCGCGGCACATGGACCTGGTCAACCAACTGCCCAAGGCCGACGAGGCCCAGGAGGGAGATTACAGCGTCGTTGACCATATGGTCGCGACGGCGCTGTGGGAGATCAGCCTGTTGGAGCAGCAGGACTTCGAGCAGATCAAAATCTCCATGAAAGCCTTCGACGTGCCGACTACGGTGGAAGCCTATCGCCAGCTCAGCGAGATGGTTCCGTACCCGCTGCACCTGGGCATCACCGAGGCGGGCACGGCGAAGTCGGGGTCGATTCGCACCGCCGTCGGCTTGGGAGTGCTGCTGTACGAGGGCATCGGCGACACCATCCGGGTGTCGCTTAGCGACGACAGCGTGGAGGAGGTTATCGCCGGCTACGAGATTCTGAAATCCCTGAACCTGCGGGACAAGGGCGCCGTGATGGTGGCCTGCCCCAGCTGCGGCCGCGCCGACGTGGACATACGCAAGCTCGCCAACGACGTGGACGCCCTGCTGAAAGGGACGGACAAGAACGTCAAGGTGGCCGTGATGGGCTGCGAGGTGAACGGCCCCGGCGAGGCTAAGGACGCCGACGTGGGCATCGCGGCCGGCGCCGGCCGGGCGATTATCTTCCGCAAGGGCGAGAAGGTCCGGGTGGTTCCGGAAGCCGAGATGCTGGAGGCGCTGATGGAGGAGATAGAGAAGACCCCAGTGAAGGCATAAACGGCACGATGTTCCAAGAATACAGGGATAAGGCATGACCACCGCAACCAGCACAGAAGACTTTATCCAGCCATTCGACGTTTCGGCGCTGGAGAGCGCCGGGATACCGGAGTTGCCGTTGGATCGGGAAACCCTGCGGGAGAGCCTGCTGACCGCCATAGATCGAGTTCGCCCGACACTGGAAGGCGACGCCGAAGCCAACGACGTGACCGAGACGCTGGAGTGGTCGTCCGTAGAAGCGCTGTACCATGAGGGGCTGCTGTCGCTAAAGGTGCCTCGGGAACTGGGTGGGCCGGAAGTGGACCCGCTCCTGTACCTGGAGTTGATCGACGAGCTTTCGTACATCAACACTTCGGCGGGATGGTGCGCGTTCATCAACAGCACCAGCACCGCCCTGTGCGGTGCATTTATTCCCGAAGCGGGTGTGGGGCGGATATTCCCAGGCGACCGGATGCCCATAGCATCGGGCGCGCTCATACCCCGTGGTCTGGCGACGCCGGTGGAGGGCGGGTGGAGGGTCAGCGGACGGTGGCCGTTCGCCAGCGGTTCCGCGCATTCGTCCTGGCTGCTGGCTGGGTTTCGCATCGTGCGGGACGACGAACCGGGGCCGGAGCACATGATCATGGCCTGCCCGGTAGAGGACGTTCAATTTCTGAACAACTGGCAGGTGATGGGGCTACAGGGCACGGGCAGCCGGGACTTCGTGGTGACGGACTACTTCGTTTCGGAGGACATGGCATTCGACCTGCCGACCACGGATCCCCGCAAGGGCGGGCCGATGTTCTGGATGGGGAGGCCCGGGTTTGTTACTCCTGACCACGCGGCCTTCGCCCTGGGCGTGGCGAGGCGGGCGCTAGACGAGATTTCGCTACAGGCAGGGTCATACCAGCGGGGTTATCTGGCCTCCCCCATCGGCCTGCGCGGGGCTTTGCAGCACGACCTCGGCAAGTGCGACCAGCAGTTGCGGGCGGCACGGGCGCTGTGTCGGGAGGCGCTGGAAGACGCCTGGGAGTTCTGCCTGCGCAACGAACGGCCGGACCTGGAAAGTCAACTGCGTCTGCGCGGCGCCTGTGTATATGCCACGGACATCGCCTGCCAGGTGGCGACCACTGCGTTCCGATACGGCGGGGGCAACGCCATCTACAACGACCGCGTCCTGCAGCGCTGCATACGCGACATCAACGCCGCCGCGCAGCACTTCATGGTCAACACCAGCGCCTACGACAACCTGGGGCAGTTCCGGCTGGGCATGGCGAATGTGAATGCGATGGGGTAATATTCCCTGTATGGCAAAGCGGAAATATAGTAAGCGTAATCGCAAAAGCTCGGCCAGAAAACTGAATCAAGGCCAGCCTGCATCACCTCCGGTTGGTCGGGCAGCGGCCAAGCAGGAAGCCGCAGAGTTAGTCGGATTAGGCAACGCCCGTCTCGATGCCGGAGACTACGAAGAGGCGATCACCTACTATGAGCTCGCCATCGCGGCTGACCGTAACACCGCTCTCAGCTACCACAACCGGGGCAACGTAGCGACCGCTTACCGCAAGCGGGGCGACGCTAAAGCTAACGATGGAGACCACGACAGGGCACGCGGGGATTATGAGCGAGCCTATAAGCTAACCCCGGTTACCGCTGATCGGCCTGCCCACAATCCGCGGAACACTGCGTCAAGATACACCGTCCACAGCATCCAAAATGGACCCAGAAATGAAGCAGAATTTTATTACAATCGCGGCAATGCTGACCTACGAGCAGGGAACCATGACAGTGCCATAGAGCACTATAACCGAGCCATTAGACTGAATCCCGATTACACAAAAGCCTATGGCAATCGAGGTATTGCCAAACGGCGCCAGGGAGACTATGACGGGGCCATCGTGGATTACGAGCGGGCTCTAGCTTTAGACCCAACTTACTGGAGAGCTCGGGAAAACAAAAAAGCTGCTGAAGAGTTGAGAGACGGTCGCATCGATTTCATTCTCGATTCTTCTGATGTTATCCGCCACACTCCTTTGGATCCCAAAGATGCCAACGTTTTTCTTGAACGCGGAAATGTCATGATGGAGGAAGGCAATAACGAACTAGCCATTGCTGATTACGATCGTGCGATTGGCTTAGATCCGGATTTGGTTGATGCATACATCTATCGAGGCACCGTCAAATGGCATCTGCAAGATTATGAAGCAGCGATGGCAGATTACAGCCACGCGATCACGTTGGACCCAAACCGCGCAGACATTTGGTATAGCAGAGGAACAGCTAAACTAGCTAATGGAGATTTTAGCGGAGCGATTGTCGACTTCGAGCAAGCTATAGTTTTAGATCCTAACCACGAATCTGCCCGCCACAACTTGGCCCTAGTCGAGATGGCGCAAGACAGTCCTGAAAATCCATCTCCGTTCTAGACCGAGCTATAGATCAGAATCCTGATGATGAGGACGCTTATATCGCTCGGGGCCAATCCAAGCGATTGAATGGAGATCATGAGGGAGCTATCGCTGACTTTGACCGAGCTTTGACCTTGAATTCTGGCAACGTATTTGCTTGCATTGAACGTGGCACTGCAAAAGCGGAGATAGAAGATCTTGACGGGGCCACCGCCGATTTTGAAAAGGCCATCGTCATCGGCGTAGATTATGCTCTGGGGACAAATGCAGGACGCTTATTCTACGACGTAAAAGAGCGAGTCGCGCGTGCGGCAGAACGGTCAAGAGTTCAATCCGAGATGGACCAATTGCTAGAAATGTCCGAAGAGGAAAGACAGGAGCAAAAACGTCGTACTGAAGCCGCCGAAGGCGAACAATACCAGTTGCTAGCGCAGCTTGAACAGCTTTCCAAAGCCCTAGCCGACAAGGAACAAATAACAGCAGATACTCCCCTGAATCTAGAGGCTATCCGAGTCCAATATTACAGCGATCGTCAGGGGCGCGAACCATACACCGATTGGCTAAGTGGACTGAGCCGGACACCTAACCAACGTGTGCGGGATGTTATCACCCAAATGCGAAGGGGCAATTTGGGCGACTACAAACCTTTGCAAAATTGCCCTGGTTTGTTTGAGCGCCGCCTGGACTCCGGACAGCGCATTTACCTTGCCAAACTGCCGGACTCGTCTATCCTAATCCTGCAAGGTGGCGACAAGTCGGACCAGCAGAGCGATATTGACATCGCGGCGGAACGACTAGCCGATTGGCGAGCGCGCCATCCGAAATAACCCCAACGCCCGCCGTGCTAAAATAGCCCAATGCCTCTGACGGAGGTGGCGCGGTGGCCAGCATAAATCTAGACGACCTCGACGAAGAAACGGCGGTGCGTCTGCGCGCTCGGGCCGTTGGCAACGGTTGCTCCATTGAGGAGGAAGCGTTGAACGTCCTCCACATAGCGCTGGACAAGCCGGGAGTGTTGCCGCTTCCCAAGGACCATGCCGCTGCCATACACGAGCTGTTCAAAGACCTCGGCGTCGTGGATGTGGTAGTCCCGCCGCGAAGCACTGGGGAGCCAATACAATTCATTTTCAAGGATGCTGTCTCCGATGACGACGATTCTTGACACTAATGTAACGTCGGAATTGGTGAGAGAGCGTATCCATCCCCCAGTTCTGGCTTGGTGGCGTCGGCAAGTTATTCAGGAGATGTTCACCACCGCCGTAACCGAAGCAGAAATGCGTCGCGGTCTTGCCATTATGCCGGCGGGACATCGGCGAAACGGACTGTCTCTGCGAACTGATTACCTGCTCCGAGTGTACTTTGAAGACCGCATCCTTCCTTTTGACAGCGCTGCTGCACAGATTTATGCCGAAATATACGCCAGCCGGCGTGCTATGGGGCGGCGCATTGAGCAGGGTGATTGCCAAATCGCCGCCATCGCCCGCTCCCAAAACATGGCCGTGGCCACCCGAAACACCAGCGATTTCACCGACTGCGGCGTAGAACTCATCAACCCCTGGTCAACGGAGGGAACCGCCTGACCTATGCGTATCTCCCGACTCGTCACCCGCACCCTCCGCGACGACCCGCCGGAGGCTGAGACCACCAGCCACCGCCTGATGCTGCGGGCCGGCCTGATCCAGCAGGTCGCGGCCGGCGTCTATGCCTACCTGCCGCTGGCCTGGCGGTCGTTGCAGAAGATTGAGCAGATCGTCCGCGAGGAAATGGACGCCGCCGCCGGCCAGGAGCTACGGATGCCGGCTTTGCAGCCCATGGAACTGTGGCAGCAGACCGGACGAGCCGCCGCATTTGGCGACAATATGTTTTCGCTGGAGGACCGCCGCGGGCGTCCGTTGGCATTGGCCCCCACCCATGAGGAAGTGGTCACCAACATCGTCAAAGGCAACGTGCAGAGCTACCGGGATTTGCCGGTCATCCTGTACCAGATGCAGACCAAGTTTCGTGACGAACCGCGCCCCCGCGCCGGACTGGTGCGAGTGCGCGAGTTCACCATGAAGGACGCCTATTCCTTCGATGCAGATGATGCTGGGCTGGATGAATCCTACCAGGCCATGGCCCAGGCGTATCGCAACGTGTTCCGTCGGTGCAGCATCCCGGTGGTGATGGCCGAAGCCGACAGCGGGGCCATCGGCGGCAAGGACTCCCACGAGTTCCTCCTGCCCACCGACACCGGCGAGGATACGGTAATCACCTGCTCCCGTTGCGGCTACGCGGCCAACGCTGAAAAAGCCGAAGGGGTGTACCTGAACCTGGAAACCCCGGATCCATTGCCGCTGGAAGAGGTAGCCACGCCGGGCATCAAGACCATCGCCACGCTGGCAGAGTTCTTGGGAATCACTGAGGCGCAAACGTTGAAGGCGGTGTTCTATTCCGCAGATGGCGAGGTGGTGTTCGTAACCATCCGGGGCGACCTGGATGTCAACGAGATCAAGCTGAAGAACGCGCTGCACTGCAACGAGTTGCGCCTTGCCGATGACGACGAAGTGGCCGCGGCCGGCTTGGTGGCCGGCTCGGCGTCCGCTATCGGGCTGACCGGTATCCGGAAGATCGCCGACCCGTCCATCAGCAACGGCGGCAACTTCGTGGTGGGCGCGAACAACCCGGACACCCACTACCGCAACGCCAACTATCCCAGAGACTTCGACGCCGACATCATCACCGACATCGCCCTGACCAAGCCGGGGCACCGCTGTGCCCAATGTGGCGCCACGCTGGCATCAACTCGCGGCGTTGAGGTTGGGCACATTTTCAAGCTGGGAACCTTCTTCAGCGAGGCGCTGGGCGCCTACTACCTTGACACCGACGGGCAGCAGCAGCCGATCACCATGGGTTGCTATGGCATCGGGGTGAGTCGCATCCTGGCCGCGGCCATCGAGCAGAACCACGACGAGCGCGGCATTGTGTTCCCGCCGCCCATCGCGCCGTACCAGGTCCACCTGGTGGGATTGAACATGTCCGACGATGCCGTGGCGGAAGCCGCCGGCGACCTGTATGACCGGCTGTGGGCCGCCGGAATCCAAACGCTGTTCGACGACCGCACGGACGCGGCGGCCGGCGTCAAGTTCAACGACGCCGACCTGATGGGCCTGCCGGTCCGGTTGGTAGTCAGCCCCCGCAACCTGCGCCAATCAGCAGTAGAGATGCGCGGGCGGACCGAGGCTGAGGCGGAGATGGTGGCGCTGAACGATGTGTTAGGCGCGGTAAAGGGGCTGCTGAGGGCAGCCTAATTACACCTCTCTGTTGAACGGCGGGGCCTCCTCCAGTTTTCGCCTTCCCTTAACCTTCGCCCAGAGTTGAGTGAACAGCCAATTGAGCGCAATCCGTGCCCATTTGATTGCCATCCGAACGCATTTGAACGCGAACCGAAACCAGTTGATTACATCCGGGATGAATATTCCGTGCAGAGCTGCGATGAGCAATCCCACTATGGCGACGACCGCCCACGTGTTTATGGGGGTCGGCAGGTGATGGCAGGCGATACCTAGAAGCGTAAGAATCGCCACATACAGAGCAACCCACTTGGCAAAGGTCACAAGGGTTCGCATCAGTTAATCTGGTCGCAGACGTCGTCCAGGCCGGCTTTCTTGAGAACTTCACGCAGGGCAACCCGCTCAATGGCGTTCAGATCGCCGGGCTTTTTGAGTTGCTCGATGACGTTTTCCGGCAGACCGGCGTCTTCAGCGGCTTTGACACATTCAGAAGGCGCGGCGCTCGTGCAAGCCAGCAGGGTGAGCGCGCCAGCAACGAGCAGTGTCCCAAAGAGCCGATGTGCCGGCCTACTCAGGGTTTTGACGTTCCAAAGTCGGGGGGGCAACGTGTCCAATTCACTCTCCTTTGCGAGTAACTGCGGAAGGTAGGCTAGCAGGAAACGATCCTGCTGGTATTACGGCTGTAACAGCAGTTTGCCGAAGAAGTTGGTGGCCTCCATCGCGCGATGCGCATCGGCGGCTTGGGCCAGCGGGTAGGTCTGGTGAATGGCGGGCTTGATGACGCCACGGTTGAGGCTGGCGACGATCTGCCGCATGTCCTCCCGTGAACCCATGTAACCGCCGTACACTTCAATCTGTCGGCTGAAAAGCAGGCCGAGATGCAACTCGGCGCGCAGGCCGCTGGTGGCTCCGCAGATGCAGTAGCGTCCGCCGGCGCGAAGAGACCGGAAGCCGTGGGCCCAAACGTCAGCGCCCACGTGATCAACCAGCAGGTCAACCCCCGCGCCGCCGGTGATTTCACGCACGCGCTGGGCGATGTCCTCTTCGTTATAGTTGATGACGTGATCGGCGCCCAGGTTGCGGGCCAGTTCCATCTTTTCTGGCGTGCTCGTGGTGGCGATGACGGTGGCGCCTACGACGTTTTTGAATACCTGAATCGCCGCCGCCCCCACGCCGGCCGACGCTGAAAACACCAGCGCAGTTTCCCACGGTTGCAGCGCGGCCCGACGCACCGCCATGTTCCACACCGGCAGGTAGGTGGTGGGAACGGCCGCGGCGTCGGCAAACGACACCGTATCATCCAGGCGGTAGGCATTGACTTCCGGCACGGTAACGAGTTCGGCGTAACTGCCGTCCATTGCCGTGCCCAGGAAGCGGCTGCGCCGGCACAACTCATCGCGTCCCGAGCCACACCACTGGCATACCCCGCAACTGAGGCGAGGGTTAACCACCACACGGTCGCCGACGCCGAGGCTGCTAACGTTAGCTCCGGCCGCAACCACGTCGCCGGCGGTGTCCCCACCCAGAATCAGCGGCGGCGGGAACTCACGCTCCAACCCTCGCTGACCCTCGCGGGTGAATATGTCGAGACGGTTGAGCGCGCTGGCGCCAACCCGAACCACCACGTCGCTCGGGCCGGGCGATGGGTCGGGCCGCTCACCGTATTGCAGGACTTCCACATCGCCGTGGGACTCGATATAGACGGCTTTCATCGGTAACTTCTACTCCTCAACTTTGAGTCTGTGGCCGGCGGTTCTCGTAGCAATCGGTACAGAGGAAAACCACGGCAAGGGTTTCGTCATGACTCGCGACGCGGCCGCACCTGGGAGAATCACTGTCAGGCAGCCATGGCTGATGGAATGGTCCGCCGCACATCTGGCAGGTCGAACGATGGGGACCGTCGAGCTCTTCGTTGCAGACGACACAGAAAACGGGGCCGGGTATCTGGAATGCTGTTGTCACTTCACTTCCTCACATGCCGCCTGGGGAGGCGGTGGTCAACACGGGATTAGTCTGTTGCGGATGCCCATTTCCGGGCGAGGCGTTGCTCGTCTTCAACGCTGTGGGTTTCGCCATCCAGCCGCGCCTTTCGCAACGCTCGTAAAGCTTCACCTACCGCAGGACCGGCTGGTACGCCCAACTCCAGCAGGTCCGTGCCACGCAGGAGAGGCGCAATCGACCGCCATTCGCTCAGGTAACGGCCGATGCGTTCCGCCACCGTCGGTGAGGACAGCAGGCAAGCGGCTGATAGAGAATCTGGCGACAACCCATCGAGCAAGGCACATACTACCGACGGAGATAATTGCGGTTGGCCGAGTTGGTCAACCTTACCCCTTAGCGCAACTGTGTCGTCGATAACGCGGGCCCAGTCCGAAGGGGCGTTGATACCGACGCAGAACGCCGACGCTTCGCACCGCCGCAATACCCACGCGAGGGCCGCCAGCCAAACCAGAGGAGCCTCTGGATGGTCGGGATGGATGACCTCGGGCAGATGGTTAACAGATAACGACGGGTGTATCGAGGTGAGTATCCCAAGTTCGCCAGCAAGTCGGAGAACCCGCAGGGGGCGGTCTTCTTGGAAGATCCGCTCCATTTCATGACGCACGCGATCCCGTGATACAGTGGACATCGCGCCGGGCAGGGCCTTGTTCAACGCCGGCAAGGTGTCGTCGGCAATGGGAAACCCGAGCCTCCCGGAATAACGGGCAGCCCGCACGATGCGGGTCGGGTCATCAACAAAACTCCGCTGATGCAAAACCCGGATTACCTTGGCGCGCAGGTCGTCCTGGCCACCGTGGGGGTCAACGAGTTGCCCAACGTCGCCGCACAATGGAACCGCCATGGCATTTACGGTGAAATCGCGGCGCGCCAGATCATCGGTGATGTCGCCAGGTTGAACGTCTGGCAATGAACCGGGCCGATGATAGGTTTCCCGACGCGCAGTAACGAGATCGACCACCGCGCCCTCGGCTGCCACGGTTGCCGTCCCGAAGCGTTGATGGGCGGTCAGACGCCCCCCGGCCGCGTCCGCCAGTCGGGCGGCCAGTGCGGGAGCGTCGCCTACCACGGAGATGTCAAGGTCCTTGACCGGAAGGCCCAGGAGGCTGTCCCGAACGGGCCCGCCCACCAGGTACGCGGACACCCCGGACTCGTCGGCCAGTCGTTGAACTTGGCCGAGCAATGCGGTCAGCGGGGAATCGGTATTCAAAAAAATACCGACGGGACAGGCGTCGGCAGCGACCAGCATTACGTCTTCCAGGACGAAGGTTTGGGATGGGCAAATTCTAGCATCCGCTCCCGGCAGGGGCAAGCCGGATTAACGGATTATGCAAAGTGGGTACGCGTGAGCCAGAAATCCCATTTGACAAAATGATCCGTTATTGCTAACTTTGAGCTGTTAACAATCGAATCTACTAACTCCCGCCGGTGGTTCGTTCGTTGTCGCACCGTTGCGACCAACCACGAGCTGAAAAGGAAATCCGGTGCAAATCCGGTGCGGTCCCGCCACTGTAATTGGCGAGACGCCCTCCAGGAGGGAATTGACAATCAATTCCCGGTTCAAGCCACTGTCCGTTTTCAGACGGATGGGAAGGCGGAGGAGCGTCGCTATTAGCCATCAGCCAGGAGGCCTGCCTGCGGGTGTGATCCAGCTGCACTTCGTGGAACGAGTGGGCGGACGTACCCGGCTTTAGCCGAGTCTCCAACGAGACCGACCCCCAATCGTTCCCCGACTGTAATAGCACAGCCGGGTTTTTGTTTTTCCGGCGCCAGACATCTCTCTTGCGCTGCTCCGGTGGGTCGGTTGCCTCCTCCGCCGACTCGCCGGGGCGCGCATTCCTATTGCTACCGGGGCGCTCGGCCTCTCGCCGCCGCTGTTATAATCTGTCAAACCCACTGCGCCGCTTTTCCCACACCCAAGCAGGAGTGCCGCCCATGCCTGAACGCACCGTTTCCACCCTCCAGAACATACTTGAAGAATGTCGCGACGGCGACGATGGAATCGGCTTCAACGAGGTCGTAGTGATGCTCGAAAGCACTGCCGCCTCCGCCGAGGTTTACATGGACTTCGACGACCTTAGGTTCACTCCCGATGGACGGATTGTCACCCTCATGGTTCCCGGCGGCACCCACATGCACCTGGACATGTCCAAGATCCGCGAGGCCGAATTTGTCCACACCACCAACGACCAGGGGCTGCCTTCCTACCAGCTGTGGATGCGCGACGGCGAAGGCAACCCCGCCATGCGCATCTACCTGCGTAAGTCCGATGTGGATGCTGCCAACCCGCCGCGCCATGAGTTTTTCATGGGACTGCTGGGCAAGTACCCCGACAAAATCGCGCTTTCCGCCGATGAGTTTGACGCAGCGGGCGAGCATCCGTAGATGGAACAAATCACCCTCACCTCAACCCTCTCCCATGCAAGGAGAGGGAAATTGGAGGGGAAGAGATGACCTCCGCTATCGTCATAGCCGGCGTCCGTTCCGGTGTGGGCAAGACCACCATCGCCAGCGGCGTCATGGGAGCGTTGTCCCGTCGCGGTATGCGCGTGCAGCCCTTCAAGGCCGGCCCCGACTACATCGATCCCACCTACCACACCATCGCTTGCGGTGTCCCATCCCGCAATCTCGACACCTGGCTGCTGCCCCATCCGGTAGTTGCTGAGCTGTTCCATCGCGCCGCCGGCGCGGCGGACATCGCCGTAGTTGAGGGCGTCATGGGCATCTTTGACGGCCATTCTTCCCTTGATGAGGATGGCTCCACCGCCGAGCTAGCCAAGTTGCTGGACGCCCCGGTGATACTCATCGCCGACGCCGGCAAGGTTGCCCGCAGCGTCGCCGCCGAGGTGTTGGGCTACCAGCAGTTCGACCCCGACCTTCGTATCGCCGGCGTGATCCTGAACGGAGTGGGCAGCGAGCGGCACCTGGAATTCTGCCAACCGCAGATCGAGGCCACTACCGGCTTGCCGGTCGTCGGCTGGCTACCCCGTCGTGAGGATTTAGTCCAGCCCGAACGTCACCTGGGCTTGATACCAACCGTTGAGGGCACGGTGATGAGCGACTGGTACGATGCCCTGAACACCCAGATCGAGCAGACCATCGACTTGGACGCCATCATCCGCATCGCAAAAACCGCCGGTCGCCCGTCCAATTCCGTTTCACAGGTGTTCCCCGATAAACGTCAGCCGGCCCGCGCTGCCATCGCCGTGGCGCAGGATCGCGCTTTCTCCTTCTACTATCAGGATTCCCTAGACTTGCTCTCAGAGTGGGGGGCGGAGGTCATCCCATTCTCCCCCCTGGATGATGACGCCCTACCGGGCGGCGTCGGCGGTATCTATCTCGGCGGCGGGTTTCCCGAATTGTTCGCGGAGGACCTTTCCCGCAACGACGGCATGCTCCATTCAATCCGGTCCGCGATCCAACGCGGCGTGCCGGTGTACGGCGAATGCGGCGGCTTGATGTATCTGGGTTCGAGCCTTTCCGACCTGGATGGGCAGCAGTTCCCCATGTTAGGCGCCATTCCGGTGGTGTCCTCGATGGAGGGCCGGCGCCTGCATCTCGGCTACCGCGAGGTGGAAACTTGCGCCGAGGGGCCATTGCTCCGCGCCGGCGAGCAGGTGCGCGGCCACGAGTTCCACTGGTCGGTGCTTCAAAACCCGCCCGGCGAAGAATCTGCCGCCTACCGGGTAGTCAACCAGGCCGGTCGCCCGGAGGGTTTCAGAAGCGGGAGCGTTTGGGCCTCCTACATCCACATTCACCTGGGCAGCCGACCGGGCCTCGCCAAGCGATTTGTTGACACCTGCGCCACCGCATCCGGCGGATGATTTCCTCGCATAAGGAGACCTCCAAATGACAACACAAGAAGCCCGGCACGGCCCCCAGTCCGTGCGCGGCCCTCGCATCAACAAGGGCCTGGTGATCGTCAACACCGGCAACGGCAAGGGCAAGACCACCGCCGCCATGGGCGTGCTCATGCGGTCCTGGGGCCGGGACATGAAGGTTATCATGCTCCAGTTCATCAAGCACACCACCGCCAATTTCGGCGAGCAGCGCGCCGCCGAAAAGATGGGCGTCACCGTGCGTGCCATGGGCGACGGTTTCACCTGGCGATCCCAGGATCTGGAAGCCAGCGCCGACCTGGCCCGCGCCCTGTGGGAAGATGCCAAGGAAGTAATCGCTTCCGGCGAACACGACCTGGTAATCCTGGACGAGTTCACCTATCCAATGCACTACGGCTGGTTGCCTGTCGAGGATGTAGTCGAGGCCCTGAAAGCCCGCCCCCAGATGCAGCACGTCATCATCACCGGCCGCCATGCTCCGGAGGGCCTGGTGGAATATGCCGACCTGGTCACCGAAATGAACGTGGTGAAGCATCCCTACGACGCCGGCATCAAGGCCCAACCCGGCATCGAGTTCTGAAAATTTTCCCCTCTCCCATACAGGAGAGGGTTAGGGTGACAGCATGACCATCTCCACATTGGTTGATCAAACCATCGCCGCCATCGGCCCGTTGGACGCTGATGCAGTGACCGCCGCAGAATCTCGACAGGGTCTGTTAACCAAACCGCCGGGCAGCCTGGGTCGGCTCGAATCCCTATCCGTCCGGCTCGCCGGGATATTCGGTCAACCGATCCCGCAGGTCACCGGCAAGGCCGTCATTGTGTGCGCCGGCGATCACGGCGTCGCTTCCGAGGGTGTATCTGCCTATCCTGCTGAAGTTACGCCTCAGATGGTGTTCAACTTTCTGGCCGGCGGCGCGGCCATCAACGCCCTCGCCCGCCACGCCGGAGCGGACATTACCGTCATCGATGCCGGGGTCGCCGTTGACCTGGAACCTCAACCCGGGCTCACCATCGCCAAGGTCGGGTACGGCGCGGGCAACATCGCCACCGGTCCGGCCATGAGCCGCGACGATGCGGTACGGTGCCTGGAAATCGGGATCAACGCCGCCAACGCCAGCGCTGACGCGGGAGCAAACCTCATCGCCGGCGGGGACATGGGCATCGGCAACACCACGCCATCCGCTGCCATCACTGCCGCCATCACCGGCGCGGATGTAGCCACCGTCACCGGCCGCGGCACCGGCGTGGACTACGAAGCTCTCGAGGGCAAAATCGCCACCATCCGCCGTGCGCTGGATGTCAATGAACCGGACGGCGAGGATGGCCTGGACGTGCTGACCAAGGTGGGCGGTTACGAGATTGGCGTCCTGGCCGGCGTGATGTTGGGCGCGGCAGCCCGCAACTGCGCCGTCATCGTGGACGGATTCATTAGCGGAGCGGCGGCGTTGATCGCCTGGCGGCTCTGCCCGGAAATCGCCCAACGCTACATCGCCGCCCATCGCTCCGTGGAGCCGGGGCACAACGTTGGTTTGCAGGCGATGGGACTTTCCCCCTTGCTCAACATGGACATGCGTCTGGGCGAGGGCACCGGCGCGGCCCTGGCGATGCACATCGTGGAGGCATCCGCGAAGATTCTGTCCGAAATGGCAACCTTCGCCGAGGCCGGCGTCTCTGACCGCGACGACGAGTAGGTTTACCCTCACCCCAACCGTCTCTCGTCAAGGTCGGGGAGCGAGCGCCAAAGTTGTTACGCTACCTGTTCGCCCCTCTTTTGGTGGCGCTGTCGTTTCTCACGCTGCTGCCCGTTGGCGTGCGAGAACCAACCGACGCCGAAATTTCCCGCTCCCGCGGTTGGTATCCCTTCGTGGGCTTTTTGTACGGGCTGTTGCTGGTGGTATTGTCGGTGTTATGTTACCTATTGGCTCCGCGATTTGCTCTCAGCTTGCTGCCGCCTGCACTGCTGGTGGCAGTTCCGGCATTGGTCAATCGCTTCCTCCACCTGGACGGGTTGATGGACTTTTGCGATGCGATGTGGGGCGGGCGGACAGCGGAGCGACGCCTTGAAATAATGCGCGATTCCCGGGTCGGTTCCTTTGCCGTGGCGGGTTGTCTCTGCATCCTGCTGGTCAAGTTCGCCGCTTTGGATTCGGTGCGGTTAACCGGCTGGGAGATTGGCGCTCTTCTGCTGTTTCCCATTGTTTCCCGGTGGACGATGACCTTGCTGTTGACCGCGTTTCCATACGGCCGGCAGCAGGGCATCGGCAGCGCGTTCGCCCAGGGCAACCGGCCCTGGCTGGCTACCGGATTCGCTCTGTTGAGCGTATCGGCGGCGGCGTGGCTCTTGCTGGGGCCGGCTGGCATGGCAGTCCTGATTGTAGTCTCCTTCTTGGCCTTGCTGCTGGGGTGGTGGTCAGTAAGACGGCTGGGTGGCGGGTTGACCGGCGACTGCTACGGGGCGACCAATGAGATCATGGAGACGGTGTCTCTGACAATGCTGATGGCCTTGTTAGCGTTGCCGTATTACGGCCTGGATCCGGTTCACGTTGGATACGGCAGCGGGGTCGTTAACTCCATCCCAATTCGCATCGCCATCGGTCTCCCTCCCGAGTCCGGGGGATGGTGGAGCTATTCAGCGCAATGAACACGCTGCCCGTACCTCTGGACGCGCTGGTCCTGGTGCTGGCCCTGCTGCTGGACCTGGCGCTGGGCGAGCCGCCCAACCGGCTGCATCCCACCGTCTGGATCGGAAAGACCGTAGCGCTGGCCGAGCGCATCGCCCCGGGCCCGCATTCGTCATCAACCGTCCAACTGGCCGCCGGCGCGGTGATGGCCTTGCTGATACCGGCGGCATGGGCCGCTGCGGCATGGGCGGTAAGTTTCGGGTTGATGCAACTGCATCCGTTGGCGTATCTGGTAGTGGTCGCAGCGTTGCTCAAGTCCACGTTCTCGGTGCGGATGCTGCATCGGGTCGCCGCCGACATTGGCCGGATTTTGTCGTCGGGCGACATCGATGAAGCTCGTCGTCAGATGTCCTCGCTGGTCAGCCGCGACACCTCTCAACTCACCGTGGGGCAGATGGCCGCCGGCGCAATCGAGTCGGTTGCCGAAAATATCACCGACAGCGTCGTAGGCCCTCTGCTGGCCTTCGCCTTGTTTGGTCTCCCCGGCGCAGTGGCCTACCGCGCCATCAACACGCTGGACAGCATGGTCGGCTATCACGGTCGCTACGAATACTTGGGCAAAGCATCGGCCCGCGTGGACGATCTGGTGAACCTGATTCCGGCGCGGCTGGCCGCAATGCTCCTTTGGATCGCTACTGCCATTCTGCCAGGCATGGCCGCCGGCCGCACCGTCCGGATCATGCTGGCGCACCGCGGGCGCACCGAATCGCCCAACGCCGGTTGGACCATGGCGGCCATGGCCGGCGGGTTGGGTGTTACCCTTGAGAAAGTAGGCCACTATCGCCTGGGAGACCCCGCGCCCGAACCGATGCCGAAACACATTGGCGTCGCAACCCGCGCGCTATACGGCACTACCGCGCTGTCCGCAGGGGTAGCAATCGGCCTCATTTGGCTGCGGTGGTCGTTCTGGCCGTGGTGGTAGAATGAGGGCGCCCATCCAACCGGGGAGAGGTGCGAGATGACCACCATACAACACGGAACGCAGATGACGCTGGCCGAGTACCGCGCTCTGAATGAAACAGTAGATGGCGTATGGGAACTGGTAGATGGAGTCTTGGAGCAAATGCCCCCGCCAACCTTCGATCACCAGAACCTGATTGATTTTCTGGTGAGCATGATTAACCTTTTCCAACTGGGGTTGCCGACGCCCATAGGTTGGGCCGTTTCCGGCATCGGCGTCGCCCTTGACGAGCGACGCGCGCCCACACCGGACATGGTGTATCTGCGGGCTGAACGCGCTCACCTGATACAAGGCAGTTTCGTTGAGGGCATCCCAGACATCGTCCTTGAAGCTCTGTCCAGTGACCGGGGGCGGGATTTGGTGATGAAGCGGCAATGGTACGCAGAGGCCGGAGTCCCCGAGTACTGGATACTGGATCCGGCCAACGACTCCCTGACGATATTGAATTTGTCCGGGACGGAATATGCAACGACGGCATTCTTGCAGCGTGGAGACACATTGACTACGCTGTCGATTCCCGGTTTTTCGCTCTCACTGGAGAGTCTTTTCAATAACCCCGGGCGTCGCCTGCCGCAAGGTCGCCAGTAAGTCCCGCATCTTTGTCATACAGCCAGACGTTCCATATGCCCACCGCCGACTGTCAAAGCAATGTTGCCCCACCTACCCGCCCCGTCCACGGCGGCATCAAGGAGGCGGAACTGCGCGCCCTGGGCCTTCGCTTGGAAGACTGCTTGGACTTCTCAGCCAGCGTGAGCCCCCTGGGCCCGCCGGCCGGCGTTGTTGAAACCATCGCCGCCGTTGATCTGGCCGCATACCCCGACCCCCACTGCCTGGGTTTGACTGAGGCTATAGCCGCCCATCACAAGGTAGATGGGGTAAACGTGAATAACGTTATCGTGGGCAACGGCTCCACGGAAATCATCCACCTGTTGACGCGAGCATACATCGGGACATCCGTTGCCCACTCGCCTGCTGCCCTCCTGCTGACTCCCACCTACGGTGAGTATGATGGCGCCGTTCGCATCTCAGGAGGAGGAATCACAACTCTGACGGCGACCCGATGCTCCCAGGGATTTTCGTGGGACGTGGGCATCGCCGCTGAGCTGATTGCTGCCGAAAAGCCCGCGCTGACTTTTGTGTGCAATCCCAACAACCCAACGGGCGCGCTGATGGGTCGGAATGAGCTTGAAATCCTGGCCGGGGCAGCAGCCGGAGTCCAAGGGCTGCTGGTGGTGGATGAGGCATATATCAACCTGTCCGATCAGTGGATGGAAGGCAGTGTCGTTGGCATGGCCGCCAGTCTGGACTCTGTGGTGGCGCTGCGCTCCATGACCAAGGATTATGCCCTCACCGCTTTGCGATTGGGCTACGCTGTCGCTGCGCGCCCGGTGATTGCTCGTTTGCAGGCGTTGCAACCCGACTGGAGCGTGAACGGACTGGCGCAGGCGGCCGGCATGGTGGCGTTGGCAGACGAAGGATACCTGGAGCGTGCGCGGCAGGCGGTGGCAGCCTCGCGCGACTGTATCGTCGAACGCCTGGAAGCGTTGGGGATCCAGTGCTACCCGACCGCGGCCAATTTTGTCCTGGCCCAGGTTGGTGATGCCGCTGCTCTGCGTGACCGGCTGGCCCGGCGTGGGCTATTCGTGCGGGACTGCGCCTCGTTCGGCCTGCCGGACTGCATACGCATCGGCCTCAGACCCGTGGACGACTGTATCCGTTTGGCCGATGCTATCGCCGGGGAAATGGCCCCCACCCCAAGCCTCTTCCACTAGGGGAGAGGGAGCCTTTAGACGCCTTGCACAGCAGAGGAGAAGCATGGGAATCATCTATATCACCCGCCACGGCGAAACCGAATGGAACGTAGCCGGACGAATTCAAGGGCATACCGACGTATCGTTGTCGGAACGCGGGCGCGAACAGGCGGGGATGCTGGCGCGGCGGTTGGCCTCAATTCCCATCGACGCGGTATATTCATCCGACCTGTCCCGCGCGGCGGAAACCGCCCGCGTTGCCGTTGGCGAAAGAGACGTTCCCGTAACGTTCACCGAGGAACTGCGCGAGTACAACAAGGGTGTATTCGAGGGTCTGACCGAAGCCGAATACCGCGACAAGTACCCCGAGCTGTATGAGCCTTCCATGGCCAATGACCTGGATTTCGCTCCGCCCGGCGGCGAGACCATCCGGGACACCAGCGCTCGCTTGGCTGGGATCATACAAAGGGTCAAAGACGCCCACATGGATGAGAGCGCCTTGATCGTCGGACACGGCGGAAGCTTGCGAGCGGGCATTGTCTCGCTGCTCGGTTTACCATTGGAAGCCAACTGGAAATTTGCCATGTCCAACTGCTCGTTGACAGTGATCTACACCTACACCGATAACTCGGTGATGCACCTGTACAACGACACATCTCACATCAGCGGCGTGGTGCGGGCGTGGGAGCGGTGACCGCCCACGCTCGGGCGCTATCAAAATTGGCCGCGCTATTCTGCCAGGAGTTCGTTGAGCCTGCTTTCGATGAAACCGACGCCCCGTGCCCCGGAACTGCGCTGGGATATTCTTCCCTGCCGGTCCAGGAAAACGTAGCCCGGCAGCGCCTGGACGTCGTAGGCTGCGGCCAGTTCCGCGTTCGCGTCGTACAGGTTGGGAAATGTCAGCCGATTGCGTTCGGCGAAGGCTACAGTATCCGCCATCGTGGTGCTGTATTGGGAAACGCCGATGACATGCACGCCGGCAGCCCGCAGCTTCTCCCGGTGTAAATCGGCGACGGCGGGCAACTCCCGCCCACAGTGCGGTCACCAGGGAGCCCAGAACACCAGCAGGGTAGGTGCGCCCAACGTATCGCTCAGAGATATGCTGCGGCCATCCAGCGCTTGAGCTTGAAACGGGATTGACTGTTCCCGCTCGCCGGCGCCAGTCGGCGCACGGTTCGCATCCTTCGGTGGGCTTGGCGCCGCCGCGCTGCCGGCCAGCAACTCCGGCTCCGCGGGGGCCACCATCGCCAAGTCAATCCGACAGCTCTCATACTGTAGGTAAGCGGGTTCTGACGTGGCCAAGGGGCGCAAGGAGGCCACCACTGCGCTCCCGCTGGAATCGGCCGGCTGAGACTGCGGCCCGGCACAGCCGAGCGGCAAGATGGCAAATGCCGCCAAGATGAGCGGCAGCGAACGCCAGGCGCTGAGCAATGTCCAACCCGAAGCAATCATACAGTCCTATAGTATAGTACCAGCGCCATTGGGTTACGTAACCGACGCGATGGCGTGGTCCAGTATGTCCGCCGCCAGGTCCATCTGATCCTCGGTGGTCGTGAACGGCGGCACGAAACGCAAAGCCGACCCGCGCCGGCGGATGCTCATTATCAGACCGTTTTCCAGGCAGATGCGCCCAATCTGTTGACCCTGGCTGTTGGCCGGCTCCTTGGTCTCCCGGTCGGTTACGAACTCAATCCCCTGTAACAGGCCCCGTCCGCGCACGTCGCCGATGAGCTCGTGCCGCTCTTGCAGTCGCTCCAGGTGTCCGCGCCAGTATTGGCCCATGCGCTCGGCCACGCCAACCAGGTTTTCCTCCAGGATGATGTCCAGGCTGGCGATGGCGGCGTTGCAGGTCAGCGGGTCGTTGGAATGGGAGTGGGCGACGACCAGCCCGGTTTCCACTGCGTGTTCCTCAATCTCGTCGGTGGTGATGGTCGCGCTGATGGCGATGCCCCCGCCGAAATGCTTTGAGATGGTGAAAATGTCCGGCACGACTCCTTCCTGTTCGGACGCCCACATTGACCCTAACTTGGCCAGTCCCGTTTGCGCCTCGTCCAGGATCAACAGCATCCCCCGCCTTTCACAGCGCAGCTTGAGCTCCAGGAGCCAGCCGGGTGGCGGCTCAATCACCCCGCCGGCGCTGAACAGCGGCTCAGTTATCACAGCAGCCATGCGACCGTCGGCCTGCGCGTCCAGCAACTCGAAGCTGGTGTCCAGGCAGGTATAGTCGCACGCCGGCCGGTCCTGGCAGAAGGCGCAACGGTAGCGATAAGGCGCGATAATCGGGTAGTTGCCGGGCGCATAGGGCCCGTATCCGCCGTGCCAACCCGCAAAGGTAACGGCGCGAGCCGCGTCGCTCATGCCGTGGAAGCTGACCACCGGGCTGGCCACTTCATACCCGCCGGTGTAGCGTTTGGCAATGGCCATGGCGGCTTCGTTGGAATCGCTGCCCGACGTCAGGAACATGCTGCGGTTTAGTCCCTCTGGCGTAATCTCAGCAAGGCGACTGGCCAGGATGATCTCCCGGTCGTTGAACATCGTCATGTGGCTGTGGATCAACGACTCGGCGCTTTCCTGCAACGCCTGCACGATTCGCGGATGGTTGTGACCAAGCGCGGCGCACATCTGGCCCGAGTTAAAATCCAGGTATTCCTTGCCGTTGATGTCGCGTACCACCGAACCGCGGCCCCACACGAATATCGGGCCGGTTACGCCGCTGCGATCCATTCGGCTGCGGAAACTGTACCTCCGCGCCAATTCAAGAAGTTCTTCTTCCGAGTAATTGTCCGCCACAAATGGCCTCCAGTAAGTCGAGTTGACGTGATTGTAGTGCGGATCGGAACGGTGTCAAATTGGGGCCAACCAGATGCTGCCTGAAAGGGACCGCGTTACATCGGCGCCGTTCACGTGGTGGATATAGTAGGATTATTTGGAAATTCCCGATCTAGGAGTCTTGTCAAATGTTCACTGCCCCCGTGTACACCTATACCTACGACCATATCCACGTCCGCACCAAGGATCCCGAGGGGATGGCAAATTTCTTCGAGACCATGTTCGGGGCAAAGGTGCTCCGCCTGATCCAGAGCGACGGCGTTCCCCGCGTTGACCTGGACATCAACGGGCTGGCTATCTTCATCGCTTCAGTGCCGCCGCAAGAGCACATTGACCTCAGTCCGCGCGACCCGCACATCGGTCTGGACCACTTCGGGTTCCGCGTTGACGACATCGACGGAGCGGTGGAGGACCTGCGCGGCAAGGGTGTGGAGATCTACACGGAGCCGCGCACCATCCGCCCCGGCGTCCGCATCGCGTTCGTGCGCGGGCCGGACGACGTGCGAATTGAGTTGCTGCAACGCGACGGGTCGGGCTTGATGGAAGAATAGCCCGGTACATATCCCGCTCATGGTTCGACAGGCTCGCCATGAGCGGGTCCTTCGACCGGTCAGGTCATAGTCCACGCCTCCGGAACCATGCCCAGAGCGCCAGCGCGGACAATAGAATACCGATCACGATCAACGCCCAGCCGATTCCCTTGATCAGAAACACGGCGACGGGAGTTAGCAGGAACAACCCCAGGAAAACTAATGCAAGACCGCAACCCAGAGCGCCGGTAGGCCCGGCTGCTCGGAACATGATGGGGCCGGGATCGCGCATTGCCCCGTTTACTCAACTAGCGCGTAGATGGCCTGCCGCTCCTCGATAAAGCCGTCTTGTTTCAGCTTTTCGAGGTGGGTCCGCACGTTCCTGCCGGCCGCCTCACGCAAGGATTTTCGCAGATTGCGCGGATACACCGCCGACACCACCTCATCCACGGTAGTCGCTCCTTCTGTCAACGCGGCGATAACCTGGTCTTCCCTGCCTTGACGGTGTGCAATCTGCTGCTGAATGCGCTGCTCGCCGCGCATGATGGTGTTGCCGTGTCCGGGGCAAACCACCGTTGGCCGCGTGCTCGCCATGCGGGTCAGTGAGTTCATGTACTGCTTCAGGTTGCGCACGCTGGACGACGAGTTGCCCAAGAGGTTGTCACCGCTGAACAGCACCCGGTCGGGCCGCAGGAAGTAGCAAACGTGGTCTTCCTCGTGGCCCGGCGTGAACAGAGGACGCAGGGCGACGTCGCCGCTGGTGCGGACGATTTCCCGCGCCGATAGAGCCACAACGGAATCGCCCCCCAGGATGTGCTGCAACCTCGGCGCCAGCTTGGGATGGCAACGAACCGGACAGCCGAACGCCTCTTGCAGACGGTCCAACCCTCCAATATGGTCCCCGTGGCCGTGGGTGATGAGGATGGCGTCGATATTCGGGCTGCCCAGTTCCTCCCAGTATTCCAGGATCTGGTAACGCCAGTGTCGGTACGGTTCCCCGGAGTCGATCATCACCATGCTGTCCGCGGGGTCGCCAACGAAGTAGATCTGTGTGCCGCCCGGGTGCATTGCGCCATAGGCGTTGGGGTCTTCAGCAATATGCGTGCTGTACACGTGCTCGGTAATCTGCATGATTAAACTGCCTGATACATACGGTCATCCTGAATACGTCCGCTCGTACTGCTGATACGCCCGCTCATCCTGAGCCTGTCGAAGGATGCCAAAGCGCGGGGGCGACAACCACCTACCACTCCTTACCTTTGATATATCGGAAAGCCGCGATGGCTGCCGTCGCGCCGTCTCCGGCTGAAGCCACCAACTGGGCAGCGGACTGTTGCCGGATGTCACCCGCCGCGAACAGGCCCGGCTGCGGCGTGTCCATGGACAAACCCACCGGGATGTGCCCGGCGTTGTCCAGCGGAACCAAGTCCGCCACCGACGCCGAGTTCGGGTCAAGGCCGACATATATGAACAGGCCGCTGAGCGGCTCTACGGTTTCACCGTCGGCGGTGCGGACCCTGACGCCGGTCACGGTGTCCTCGCCGACTATCTCCAACACCTCGGCGCCGTATCGCACTTCCAACTTCGGATTGGCGGCGATTCGATCCTGCAACACCTGCTGGGCCCCCAGTGAATCGCCACGAACGAAGAGAATAACCCGCTCGGTGTACTCGGTTAGGGTTAGGGCTTCGTCGGCCGCGGAATCCCCGCCGCCGACCACGGCTACGGTTTGGCCCATGTAAAGGGGTCCGTCGCAGGTTGCGCAGTGGGACACGCCGCGTCCCTCGAACTCCTCCTCGCCGGGGATCCCAAGGGATCGCAGCGACGAGCCGGCCGCCATGATGACGGCTTTGCCGAGATAACTGCCGCCCATGTCCCCGGTAACGCGCAGGTAATCACCATCGACCGAAACTTCGGTGACGGTGTCCATCAGAACCTCGACGCCCGCATTCATGGCCTGTTCCTGGGTTGCCGGCCCCAACTCGTAGCCCGCTATTCCCTGGGGGAATCCGGGAAAGTTCTCGATCTTCTCAAGGTTGATGATCTGAGCGCCGGCCATCATCTGCTCAACGATGGCGGTGTTCAAACCGTAGCGGGAAGCGTAAATGCCGGCGGTCAGGCCGGCCATGCCACCGCCGATGATTAGTACGTCGAATTCTTGGTCAGGCACCGGGAAACCTCTCTACTAGGATGGAAATCGGTTCAGTTGCCGCAGGCAATTCCCGGTGATTGTACCACTGCCGGCCGCTATGGGCGGAAATTCTGCCGCGCCGGCTGTGGCTCCGATGTGCGTTCAAGCATTGCTCTTACTTCAAGCGCCGACGGGATTTCGGGCGCCTCTGAACTCCGTTCCATCTCCCTGGCCACGTCGGAAACGCGCTGCCGCGCGAACTGGCAGTATTCTTCGGACAAGTCGATTCCCACGTACTGGCGGCCCTCCATAAGCGCGGCGACCGCGGTGGTTCCGCTGCCGATGAACGGGTCCAGCACTATTTCGGCGGTGGTGGCAGCGATAGCGCGCCGAGCCAGCTCCACCGGGAAGGACGCCGGGTGCGGATTGCCACGATCCTGGCGTATGCTCCAAACGTCTCCTATCCCTCCCGCTTTCGGGGCGAGCCTGAATTGCGGTTTGGTGATCAGGTAGATGACCTCATATGTCGGCAGGAAGTAGCCCGGATTGTGATTGAAACCGCCGGACCGCTGCCAGATGATGATCTGACGCACCGGAAACCCATCGATGATGTCCGCCCGGTCTTGCAGCAACCCCTTTTGCACCCGCCACTTGTGATTGTAGAAAATCGCGCCGTCCGGAGCGAGTACGCGCAGCATTTCGTTCAGGCAGCGCCGCTGCCATTCAACGTAGTCGGAGTGGGGCATGGCATCGCCGTGGTCAACGTAGCCCTGCATCAATGCGGCCCGCGACCACTTGCCGCCATTGCCGTTCTTCATGCCGTTGCCGCTGCTGTTCAGCAGGTTGTACGGAGGGGACGTCACTACCAGATTGACGGAGGCGTCCGGCATCTCCGCCAGTAGGGTGAGGCAATCGCCCTGATGTATCCGGTTTATCCAGTTACGCATACACTTTGGCGAGTTTCATAAAATTAATCAAAGCAGTACGCTGTATTGAACACGAAAGGACAATGCTTTCGCCTAGCGATAGGCCGGCGACTTTTGCCTAATCCGCCGTTGCGCGCTGTCAACCCGCCGCCTACAATGGCGCTGATAACCCAAATCGCACTCTGAAACCATTCCCCGCAAGCCAAACGACATCAGGAGGCGCAACCATGCCCATTGAAAAGCTTTCCCCAGCCCTCGACGCCATAATCGACACCGACGCGCCCATCGAAGAGCACGGCTCCGGTTATGGCGGCTCCGAAGGCCCTGCCGAGGGCCCGCTGTGGTGGAGCGACGGCGGATACCTGCTGTTTAGCGACATCCACAACAACCGCCGCATGCGCTATACGCCAGGTTCAGGCGTTACCGTTGAGGCGGAACCGGTCAACCGGCACAACGGCCTCACCCGCGACCTGCAAGGCCGGTTGCTCGCCGCCGAGCACGACGGTCGCCGGATCAGCCGCCTGGAGCACGACGGATCTACCACCGTGCTGGCCAACCAGTTCCAGGGCCGGCAGCTCAACCGCCCCAACGACGTGGTGGTGAAATCCGACGGAAGCATCTATTTCACCGATCCGTGGACTTTCCGACGTCCCCGGGAGCAGTGGGAGCAGACCATCTCCGGCGTCTATCGTCTGTCCGCGGACTTGGGCACGCTGACACTGCTGGTTGGCGACTTTGTTGTGCCCAACGGGCTGGCGTTCTCGCCGGACGAAAGCGTGCTCTACGTCAACGACTCGCGCAAGGGCATCATCCGCGCTTTCGACGTCCAGGATGACGGCACGGTATCGCTGGCGACCCAGCGCGTGTTCGCGGAAATGCTCGGCGAGCGGGAGGGCGTGCCCGACGGCATGAAGGTGGACGCCGAGGGCAACGTCTATTGCGGCGGCGCCGGCGGCTTGCACATTATGAACGCGGGCGGCGAGACGTTGGGCATCGTGGTCCACGGGCAGCCGGCCACCACCAACCTCTGCTTTGGCGGCGACGACTGGAAGACCCTGTACTTCACCAGCCGCAACACCCTGGGCAGCGTACCCATCAAGATCGCCGGCACGCCCGTGCCGGTGAAGTGAGCTGGCATCGCGAGCAGAGTGTTAGAATGCCACTATGCCGGAAGTTCGGGCATATTCAGATCATCGTGGGCGACGCCCGTTCTATCTGTGGTTAGAAGAACTGTCTTTGTCAACACAACGCCGCATCCTTCGGATAGTTGCTCGGATGGAAGAAGGAAATCTGGGCGACGTTCGTGGAGTAGGAGAAGGCGTAATGGAGCGTCGGGTCGATTTTGGCCCCGGTTACAGAGTTTACTTCGGCTGGGACGGCCCCAGGTTGATCATTCTGTTGGGCGGCGGGGACAAAAGCACACAACGCAACGACATCGACAGGGCCAGAGAACGTTGGCATGAATACCGAAGTCGATGAGGATACCGAACATGACAATTCAGCGGTCTGAAGACTGGAAAATTGGCGCGAGAGAGATGATCGCTCGCAACCCTGAGCTCCGAGTTGGGATAGCAGAGGACATACAAGATCTGCTCGCTACCGGCAATGACGAGGACCGCAGAGTAGGTCATCGTATGGCGCGAGGACTGCTGGAGTTAGATTTCAGCACTGACGAGGAACTGCTCGCACAATTGCGGGAATCCATTCTGGCCTGATGCTGGCGCCACTATCTACACAAAAACACAAGGAGGCTTAACCATGCGCGTAGTACGAATTGCCAACGTGGAGCACGTACCCCTGGGACCGGCCGAGCCGGTGCCCGGCTGGGACGGCGGTGAAGTGCATCGAACCCGCCAGCCCATCATTCCCGAGGGCGAGAGCGACTTCTTCAACGCCAGCGTCGTCAACTTTCAGAAGGGAGCGCAAACGGGCTGGCACCGCCACAGCAGCGATCAGATCCTGGTAATCACGGTCGGGAACGGCATTGTTGCCACGGAGACGGAAGAGCACCACGTGGGCGTCGGCGACGTCGTCCAGGTCAAGGCCGGTGAAAACCACTGGCACGGCGCCACCGCCAACGGCTACATGGGCCACATCACCATCACCACCAACGACAGCACGGCCAGCCGGTGAATCCACCTGCAAGTTGAGCCGGCGTAGGGGCAGGTTTGAAACCTGCCCCTACCGATAGTAACTGGAGTATCGATATGGACCTCATCGACGAAATACTGGACAACGTGAAAACCATCGCGGTGGTAGGACTGTCCGACAACACGGCACGGGACAGCCATGGGGTTTCGGCATACATGCAGTCTCAGGGATACCGCATCATTCCGGTGAACCCAGCGCTGAATCGCTCGGAGGTACTGGGAGAGCAATCTTACGACGATCTGGCGTCGGCATCCGCGGCGGCGCAGGAACAGGGCGTGAAAATCGACCTGGTGGACGTTTTTCGTCGCAGCGAGTTCGCCGGCGGCGTGACCGATGATGCCATCGCCATCGGTGCGGAATACGTATGGATGCAGGACGGCGTCGTGGATGAGGCGGCAGCAGAACGGGCGCGGGCAGCCGGAATGGGCGTCGTGATGGACGACTGCATCCTGCGGCAGCACAAGCAGCGGCGAGCGTAACCGTAGGGCGGCTCAATTCGATATGGCAAACGGTCTTTCGGACACCGCCGCTCTCGACGCCGTGATCTCTGACACTGCGGCATCCGAATTCACCCGCGTTACGAGGGGCCTCAGCCGTCATGAGAAAGCGACGTTAGTGGTGCGCGCACTGGATTCGCTCCACGGTTCGATCCCCCGGCTGGAAATGCCGGAGTACGCCGCGGACCTGGTGGCGTTGTTCTACAGCGTATGGTACCAGCCGTTCCAGATCAACTCCGCATTCTCTCTCATCAGCCGGATTATGGGGGAGCGACAGCCGCGCTTGGCGGAAAAACGGCGGTTGGACATCGTGGACTTCGGCAGCGGCGCGCTGGCAATGGAATTCGGCCTCGCGTTCGCGGTTTTCGATGCGCAGGGACGCGGGATCGGGGTTCCCGAGATCAATGTTTATCTAATCGAACCGTCCGACGCTATGACGCGCATCGGATTCGGCCTCTGGCAACGATTCATAATCGCCACCCGAGAAGACGTTGCCATGGACTTAGCATCCGGGCCGGCTGCCAGGAGTCTGGGTGCTTCATCCATGCGATTGCGCTGCATCGCTGATCCTTCGGATATTGAAACCTCGTGCGACGCCGACCGTTGGCTGGTGTCGATGCACGCCTACTATAGGGACTGTGCGGAGGGCATCCGACGGGAACTTATGGAAATCCGCAACAACTTCAACCCTCGACTTGGCCTGATGACCTTCCACCACGCCAACCGCGAAGGGATTGATTACGTTTCACCGTTTGCTGGAGCGGGAATACCCGCCGAAATCGGGCCGTTGCTGCTGTCGGGAGAACTGACACTGGTAAATGAATGGCGGCGTAGTTTGGCTCACGAGTTGGGACTCAAAGACGAACCGAGACTGACGCGGCCAACCGAATGGGATCCACTGCGGGGTTTGCGCGACAACCGAGCGATCGTTTTCCGCCGCTAATGATCTCAGAGGCTCCCACCGGCAACATTGCCATGCCCTCTGCCGGCCGTTGTTTTTCTTGACACCTACGCTGCCCGGCGAGTAGTATTCGGGCATCCGACGCGGTGGCTGTGCGGGCAACGCGTACTGCGCTGTTTGTTACGGTTTCCGCAATTAACACCCCGGTTTTGTAATTGAAACCGTTGAAACAACCGCAGGAGGTATCCGCAATGCCCACCAACCAGGAAATCGCCCAGATGGCGCATCTGATGCGTCGGGCCGGCTTCGGCGCCACCTATGCCGAGCTGGAAGAGCGCGCCGCCAATGGCTACGAAGCAACCGTTGAGGAACTGCTGAGTCCCGGCAACCAGCCGGACCTGGAAATGGACATCCTTGAGCGTCACTTCGTGGACTGGAAAGAGATGAACGCCCTGGAAGTGAACCAGGCGTATCTCACCTATCGGATGATCAACACCAAGCGCCCGCTGCAGGAGAAGATGGCCCTGTTCTGGCATGGCATACTCTGCACCGGCAACTCCAAATGCGAGCACGGCCGCCAGATTCAACTCCAGCTCGACATGTTCCGCGAGTTGGGCATGGGCAGCTTTGAGACGCTGCTCCAAGGACTGTCCCGCGACCCGGCCATGGTGTTCTACCTCGACAACTGCATGAGCCACAAGGGCGCCATCAACGAGAACTGGGGCCGCGAGTTGCTGGAACTGTTCTCCATGGGCGTGGGCATGGACGGCCAGGCCAACTACTCCGAAGACGACGTCAAGGAAGCGGCTCGCGCCTTCACCGGCTGGACCATCACCAACGCCGTGCCCCGCTACCCCTACGGCCGGTACGAGTCCAACTTCATTTATAACCCCTACGACCACGACGAAGAGGACAAGACGTTCCTCGGCGAAACCGGCAACTTCAACGGCGACGACATCGTCAACATCATCTGTCGCCAACAGTCGGCCGCCCGTTTCGTCTCCCGCCATCTGTACAACTTCTTCGTGGCCGACGAAGTTCAGGTTCCGGCCTGGCAGAACACGCCGCCGCGGGATCCGGAAGCCATCGCACTGCTGGAACAAACCTACTTCGATTCCGGTTACGACCTCACCGCCATGCTGCGGGTTATGTTCAACTCGGACTTCTTCAAGAATGCCCGCTTTGAAAAGGTGAAGAGCCCCACCGAAGTGGTGATCGGCACCATGCGCTTGGTACAGGACTTCACGTCCCCCAAGCTCGGCCTACAGCCGCTGGCCAACACCATCCGCTACATGGGCCAGGATCTGATGAATCCACCCACCGTGGAGGGCTGGCACACCGGCGCCGAGTGGATCGACTCCGGCACGCTGGTGGAGCGCATCAACTTCGCCGCCGACCAGGTGGGCAACACCGGCCTGCCCGGCATCCGGGACATCGTCTCTCGCCTGGGCAGTGAAGAAGTGGCCGGCGCCGAGAACATCGTTGACCGCTGCCTGGAAATGGTCGGCGCTTACGAGTTGGCCCCGGAGACCCGCGACCAGCTCATCGCCTACGCCAGCAGCAACGGCAACCCTGCCATCGGCACACCGGAATACTCGGAGACCATCGCCCAGACGCTGCAGCTCATCGTCAGCACCCAGGAGTACCAGTTCGCGTAACACACCCCACGCGGGCGGCGGATAACTATTCGCCCCCCGCGTGTAACGTCAATCGTTGTGCTTTTACCGAACTACAAGGAGATACAAAATGACCGCAACCAAGAAAGACCCGGTGCTGGTGGTACTCCAGCTTTCCGGCGGCAACGACGCGCTGAACACGTTGGTGCCCCACGGCGACCCCTTGTATTATGACAACCGTCCATCCGTGCGCGTTCCCGAAGGGCAGGCGCTCGACCTGGACGGGTACGTCGGATTGAACCCCAACATGGGCCCGTTGAAGAGGCTCTACGATGAAGGCAAGGTCGCAGTCATCCAGGGCGTCGGGTACGCCAACCCCAACCGCAGCCACTTCCGCAGCATGGACATCTGGCACACCTGCGAGCCCGACAAGCAGGGCACGGAAGGTTGGCTGGGTCGCGCCATCCGCGAGATTGACCCCAACAAGGAAAACGTGCTGACCGGCGTGAACTTCGGGCGAGGACTCCCCCGCGCCCTGGCCGCGCCCGGCGTCCCCGTTGCCTCTGTCGGCAACCTGGCCACTTACGGCGTACTGACCGGCATCGAAGCCGACGAGCAGCGCACCGAGGCTCTGGACATCTTCTCCAAGATGTACTCACCGACCATCGGGCGCAGCGCCGTGGTGGACTACCTCTCCCAGACCGGCATGGACGCCCTCAAGGGAGCCGACATCCTCAGCACCGCTCCCGAAATGTACAGCTCCAGTGTCGAATATGGTGACGACGTGGTCGCGCAATACATGAAGAACATTGCCCAGGTGCATCTGGCCGGGTTCGGCACCCGCATCCTGTACACCACCGCGCCGTACAACAGCTTCGACACCCATGCCGGCGAACTGGCGGCCCACGCCAGCCTGTGGGGCAACACGTCCAACGCCATCGCCGACTTCATCGACGACCTGCGCGAACACGACGCCAGCGACAATGTAACGGTGCTGGTCTTCACCGAGTTCGGCCGCCGGGTCCACGACAACGGCTCCGGAACCGACCACGGCAGCGGCGGCGTTGCCTTCGTAGTTGGCGACAACGTGAAGGGCGGGCTGTACGGCGAGTATCCTTCGCTGGAAGAGGACAAGTTGCTGGAGGGCGACCTGCACTTCAACAACGATTTCCGCAGCATCTACACCGACCTGTTGGAAAACTGGATGAAACTTGACGCGCAGCCGTTGGTGAACGGCCAGTTCGAAAAGTTCAATTTGATCTAAAGGATTGCGGCCTGTGTAGGGGCGAATAATTATTCGCCCCTACGACGCGCATCCGGCAGACCCAGCGTCCGTTCCAACGGAGGAATTTGTATGACCACTACTATTGATCGCACCGGATTGCCCACTCTCGGCATTTCGTTGCAATACACCCATACCATCGGCAGAGCCGAGTTCTCCGGGCCGGGATTCCGAAACCCTACCGCCATGGCCCGGGCCGAAGACGACATCATGTATGTCGCCAACCGCTCCTATGATTATCGCCCGGACGGCAAGCGCATCACCATGTGTACCGTCGGCGAAGAGTTCATCAGCGAGTTCGCCAAGGGCGTGTTCGAGCAGGGCGACGGTGAAGCCGTTTCAACCGACGGTGCCATCATCTGGCCCACCGCCATCACCGTGGGGCCCAACGGCAACGTTTACCTCGCGGATGAATACCTGGACCGCATCAGCATCTATTCACCGGACGGCGAGTACCTGACCAAGTGGGAGCGCTCCGGCGATAGCGACGGCCAGTGGAACAAGCCCAGCGGCCTGGTCTTCGGCAAGGATGACGTGCTGTACCTGGTGGACTGCAACAATCACCGGGTACAGATGCTCAGCGCCGACGGCGAGTACATCGGCCAGTGGGGCGAGTTTGGATCAGGCCCCGGCCAATTCAACATGCCCTTCGGGATTGACACCGACTCCGCCGGCAACGTTTACGTTGCCGACTGGCGGAACGACCGCATCCAGAAGTTCACCGCGGACGGCAAGTTCCTGATGGAGTTCGGTGAAACTGGAGACGGCGATGGTCAGTTCAACCGGCCCACCGACGTCGCCGTGGACAATGAAGGCACCATCTATGTCGCCGACTGGAACAACGACCGGATGCAGATATTCCACCCCGACGGCTCCTTCGCGGGCATGACCTACGGGGAGGCGACTATCTCCCAGTGGGGCGTTGGCAAACTGGACGCTAATCCCGAGATGTGGGAGGAGCGCAAGATTGCCCAGGGCGTAGAACGGGAAAAACTGTTCTGGGGGCCCATCGCCGTTGAGTGCGACGACGAGGGTCGGGTATTCGTGGTAGAAACCGCTCGTTCTCGAATCCAAGTCTTCCAGAAGCAGGATTCCGTTTTCTACGGCGTCAACGAGCGCGTATCCGGGGGCGGCGGCCGCCTCTAGAATCCCGCGTGTGGCTCATTTCGTAGGGGCGAATAATCATTCGCCCCTACTTTCTAAAACCGCCGGCTGGATGCTCTAAGCCCTGCTGGGGAATGCTATACTGGTTTACTATAATTCTTCCACATCGGACGTAGCGTTTTGACTACTCAAGAACACTTAGCAGCACAACTGAAACCTCTCGGGATACGACTAACTCCGCAACGGCTGGCGATTGCCGAAGTGGTTGTGAACTCTGCGGACCACCCCACGGTCCGCGAGATTTTCGAGAGGGTTCGCGATTTCTTTCCTTATGTCACGCTGGCTACGGTGTATTCCACCCTGGGACTGCTGGAGCAGGCTGGCATAGTCCGTGAGCTTCCCTTTCAGAAACTGTCCCGTTACGATGCCAACCTATCGCCGCACGCCAACCTGGTGTGCCTGGGATGTGGGTCAGTGGTCGATGCCGACGTGGGACAGGAACGCGTGGCCGAGCTGGAACAATCGATCAGCCGACGCACGGATTTTCGTGTGTCTTCCCAACGGGTTGATTTCTACGGATACTGCGAAGGCTGCGCCAAGGATAAGTAAATCAGGCTCCCTGCGTGTTGATCGCATTTGGCATACCTTTCACGACTGAGCCTTACTAATTTCCGCGTCTTCCGGCAGACGGACATCGAACTGGCGCCCGGTATTTCCGTGTTTCACGGGGCAAATGCCCAGGGGAAGACTGCATTACTGGAAGCTGCCTATACTCTGGCCGTAGGCCGAGCCTTTCGAGCCGAACGTGAGCGGGAAGTGGTGAACTTTGAAGCAGTCAGAAACGGTGAAGCCGCGTACATCACGGGCGTAGCAGTTGACGGTGGACAGGACATCACGGTAGTAGTTGGCTACCAACCTGCCGCGCCAGTTCGCACACGAGAGGGCCACGAAGACGGGGGCCCTGCTGTACCGGCAGTTGCCAAGCAGATCCGGGTCAATCGCCAACCTTCCACTGCATCCGGGCTGGTGGGGCGGATAGGGGCAACGCTTTTCGTAGTGGACGACCTGGACCTGGTCCTGGGTTCCCCCTCACACCGACGGCGCTATCTGGATGTGCTGATTTCCCAAGCCCACCGGGAATACCTGGAAGCGCTGCAACGGTATCAGTCGGCCCTTCGCAATCGTAACGGTCTGCTCCGCCGTCAACGGCAAAACTACGTTGACCCGGACGAAATGGCATATTGGGACAATCAGTTGGTTGCGGCCGGTGTCCAGATCATTCTGCGGCGCAGCGATGCAATACAACGGTTGGCAGGGTTTGCGGAATTCCACCATCGCGAACTCGCGGAACCCAACGCCGTTCTTGAAATCGAATACCGCCCCAACCTGCCCCCGGAGCATACTGCGGCCGATACCGAGGCGGAGTTCCGGCGGTGGTTGCATCAGCGTGCGCCGCGCGAACAAGCTACCGCAATCACCGCCACTGGCCCGCACCGCGATGATATCGCCATTATCGTCAATGGGCTGGATGCAAATTCTTACGCCTCGCGGGGTGAAGCGCGCACCATCGCACTCTCGTTGCGGCTGGCTGAAGCCGACTACCTGTCGGATGCGCGGAGCGACTCCCCAATAATTCTGCTCGACGACGTGTTTTCGGAAATGGACGCGGGACGTAGAGAACGAGTCTTGCACAAGACAACCGCCTACCACCAGATTCTGATTACAACAACGGATGCGGACTTGGCTCGGTCCACGCTGGGGAACGAGGCGACCTATTTCCAAGTTTGCGCTGGTTTGGTTACCCGTGTAGATTGAATGGCACAAATGTCAACATCCTGCGACTTTGAAAAGGCCCTGCTTACCGCCGCCGACATTCTTGCCGATGCCAGGTATGCCATTGCATTGACCGGAGCGGGGCTTTCGGTGGAAAGCGGCATCCCGTCGTTTCGGGGTCCCGATGGACTGTGGACACGCTACGGTCAGCCGTCCAACCTGTCCTACCGGGTTTTCTCCCAAGATCCACAAGCTTGGTGGGAACAACGCCTGCGCGATGAATCAACCCCAGGCAATCCGACTTATGACCTCAAGGATGCGGTGGACCGGGCGATGCCCAACCCCGGGCACGCTGCCATGGCGGAGCTGGAGGAGCTGGGAATCCTGCGAGCGGTGATCACGCAGAACGTTGACGGGCTGCACACCAGGGAAGGTTCGAAATCAGTTCTTGAAATACATGGCAACCGCAACTACCTCCGCTGCGTGGGCTGTGGGCATCGACAACCCCGCGACGGATACGCAATTACGGATCTGCCTCCAATTTGCAATGAGTGCGGCGGCGTGATCAAGCTGGATACAGTGATGTTCGGGGAACCGATCCCACGCGCTACCCTGGATGCCTGCATTGAGGAAGTGCAGAAGTGCGACGCAATGTTGCTGGTAGGTACGTCTGGTGCAGTCAACCCGGCGGCCCAGTTTCCCCTGATGGCACGCGAGGGTGGCGCACAAATCATCGAGGTCAACCCGGAATCAACCCAGCTCACCGCATCTGTTCACCTGGCGCTTACTGGGCAGGCAGGAGATGTTCTTCCGGCAATTGCGCGTTCCTTGCGCCCCTTGAAAAGTGAGGAGGATTAGAATGGTGAGCGAGAGTCGTACCTGGTGGAACGATCTTTACGAGTGGATTGTCGGCGCCACGATCGGCTGGTCCGACCTGGTAGTCAGCGGAATCATCCTGGCGGTCTCAATCGTAGTGGCCCTGGTGTTCAGCACGCTGGTATTCCGTAGGCTGCTCAGATTGAGCATTGTTGCCGGAGCCAACTTCGACGTCAAGACCGTAGCCGCCATCAGAATTCCTATTGCGGCATTTGTCTTGTTGGCAGGCCTCTACTTGGCGCTGATAGCTCTTTCGCCACCACCCCAGGTCCAAATTCTACTCAACAAAGCCAGCAGCGTTATCGCGATCCTGATTGGCGCCGTGCTGGTCAACGGACTAGCTTCCGGGTTCTTGTTTTGGCTGGAAATCCGTGCGCAGAATTCCCGCCCCGACGGTTCCAGCGGTTGGCTGTTTCCACTGGTGCGTCGCGGGGTGTTAGCCTTCGTAGTAGCCGTCGCCGTCATGGTTTCTCTGGACATTCTTGGCCTCAACATCAGCCCGTTGATCGCCGGTCTCGGCATCGCTGGCCTGGCCATCGCCCTGGCTTTGCAGCCCACGCTCGGCAACCTGTTTGCCGGCACCTACGTCATCAGCGAGGGTGTAATCAATGTTGGCGACTATATCGAAATGGCGAACGGCATCGACGGCTTCGTGGTGGATGTCAACTGGCGCAGCACTCGCCTCCGCACCAGAACCAACAACCTGGTCGTGGTCCCCAATTCCGTCTTTGCCGAAACTATCATCACCAATTTCAACAAGCCCGAAGACCCGGTGAATATGATAATACCTTGCGGCGTGGCTTACGAGAGCGATCTTGTTGAGGTTGAAAGAATAGGTTTGGAAGAAACGAACGCGGTGCGCGAGGAGCACCCGGGCGCAGTGCGTGAATTTGAACCCCGCTTCATCTATCGGGCCTTTGGCGACAGCAACATCGATTTCGTCGTGGTTATTCGGGCCCAGAACCGCATCGCCGGCTTCAATGTGCGCAGCGAACTCATCAAACGACTCCACTCCCGCTTTGCCGCCGAAGGCATTACCATCAACTACCCAGCCCGCACTTTGCATTTTCCAAATGGCATACTGCCTCGGCAGAATGAACAACTCCTACCCGATGCGACGACCGCGGCGCTGGCGGCCTATACGCTGGGCGCGGAGGTTCCCCCTTCGGGCGCTTAACGACGGTCTCGCATGTATCAGCTACGACTACGAAAATCCACGTTGGACATCACCGGAGCGGTTGATCACAAATGAGCGAGTACATCCAAACTTGGTGGCAGACCCTCTCACACTGGGCAGCCAGAACTAACGCAACTTGGGCCGACCTATTGGTTACCGCTATCATCCTGGTGGTAGCTGTTATCTGTGCGCTCCTGTTCAGCCGCATGTTTTCACGGCTGCTGATGCGTGCCACCAGGTTTTCCGCCGGCGACCTCGACGATACCATCGTTTCGGCCCTGCGCCGCCCGGTCACGCTTTTTATCATCTTGGTGGGCATTTACCTCGCCATAACCGTTCCATTGGGTCTGCCATCTACCGCTTTGGCAGTAGTCAACAAAGCAGCGACTCTGGCAGCCGTTATCACCGGGGCTTATCTGATCAACTCCGTTGGGTCAGCCGTCTTGCTATGGTTGGAGGAGCATCTCGAGAGCAGAGACGTAGCTAACGCCGGCGGCTGGGCATTGCCCCTGGCCCGGCGGGGCATACTCATCGTTATCATCGCCATGGCGGCTATGATTTCCCTGGACATTCTAGGTGTCAACATCAGCCCGCTCATCGCTGGATTGGGACTTGGCGGTCTGGCGATTGCTCTGGCGCTGCAACCCACACTGTCCAACCTGTTCGCAGGCACCTATGTCATCACCGAGGGCGTCGTCAGCGAAGGCGATTACGTTGAAATGGAAAACGGCGTTGTCGGTTACGTGGTGGACGTCAACTGGCGCAGCACTCGGCTGCGGACGTGGAGCAACAACCTGGTGGTTATACCCAACTCGCGTTTCGCGGAAACCATCATCACCAACTACAGCAAGCCCGACGAGCACGTGAACGTGTACCTGACGTGCGGGGTAGCCTACGAAAGCGACCTGCAACAAGTGGAAGCCGTGAGCATGGACGTGATGAGACAGGTGGAGCGGGACCACCCCGGCGTGGTGAAGGACTACGGGGTCTATTTTGGATACGACACGTTCGGCGAGAGCAACATTGACTTCTGGCTGTTCATGCAGTCGAGCAGTCGTTTGAATAGCTTTGAGGTACGCACGGAACTAATCAAACAGCTGCACGCTCGTCTGACCGACGAGGGCATCACCATCAACTACCCGGTCCGCACGCTGCACTTCCCCAACGGCTGGACGCCCGACGGCCAGTTGCCCGGGGGCGGACAGGCTCCTCGGCGCACACCCCGGCCCCGTCCCGAACCGCAACCTCATGCTCACTTGCCGGCCGATACTCCCGGCGGCGGTGACGGACCGGACGTTTAGCAGAGACCAAACCAAGACCAATCACCTCATGGCCCCTGCGATTCGATGGTGTAATCGTTCCTGAGCGCCTACCTCGACAACCCGTAGGCCGTTGCCTGCAACTGCGGATCCCCCGTTGCGTTCAAGCGCTGGGTAATGCTGTCAATCAACGTACCCACCGCAGTCTCACCCCAGAACCAGCGGTGGATGTCCGGTTCGCTGTCGTTCGGTCGCTGAGCCATGCGCGCCTCGTAGCAAAACGCCTTGAGATCGTCGGCGCAGTACCGAGCAAACTGAGGCACTGAAACATCGGCGGGACGTTCGTCCATGTCGGCAGCGTCGCTGGCAGCGTAGGCTTCCAGAAACCGTATGATTCCTCGGAACCGGCGTTGCGGGATGCCGGTAATGCCGACGGCGGTATGCCCACGCTGTTCCTGCCACCGTTCATAGTAGCCTCGCAGGGCGGTGATTTCGCCGGCGGCGTCCAGAGGTTTGGCAGGCTTACCGTTTTCGGCAGTTGAAGCCTCCGACGCCTGGGGCAAGCCGATTGGTCCGGCTTCTTCAGGATAATCGACCAGCACGGGGCCTTCCTCGGCTTGGACCATCTCCATCGCTGCGGAAATGACTAGATGCTGGAAGTCGGGGTCGTCCGGCTTGCCAAGCGCGTAACCGAAATAGAAGGGAACCCAGAGGGCCCGCGGAGGCCTGACGCGCTCGGCATGTTCCCGCACCAAGGCTATTGCTACGGTAGTCAGTCCTGCCGATTCGAACACGCGCGCCAGCACGCTCACGGCGTGCGTGCAGAGCGGTCAAGTAGGGGTAAGGAACACGAGGTCAACTCCCTCGTCCTTGAGGCGTTGGGCCACCTCCGGCCCGGTTTGCTCTGCAACCACGGTGCAGTCGCGCAGGGCGCCCATGAACGAGTAGTTGTTGGGCGCCAGACTGCCCATGACGCCCTGCTCGACCAATTCGCGCATCCGGTCGATGGGATAGGTGATGTTGATGTCTCGATAAATGGCGGTGCGGTCGAAACCGATGCTGAAATGGCTCTGGACGATGTCGGCGTTGTTGGAGTCACTGGGCAAGATCCGGTAGGTCGATTCTCCGCCGGGGTGATCGCGGTTGAACGGCTGGTCATCGCGCAGGTGCAGACCGGCAGTGGTAACAATGGCGACGGTACTCTCCGTAAGAGGCTTTTGCAGCGGAGACCAGGGCACATCATCGGATTCCATGCAAGGGAAGAACTGCAGCATTTGGCGCTGGACTTCGGACAGGATTTCAAGGCGAGGCATGGCCGGTCTCCTGGTATGCTCAGGTAATGGATTCCCGCCCCGTATCGAGTACGGGGTGACGTTCTTTCGCGGGAATGACGGTATTGGCCAACAGACCCTAGTCGAACATGATCGCGCCGCGGCCTATTTCGCCGTTGTCGAGGTCGGCGTAGGCTTCGTTGATCTGGTCCAGGGTGTAGTGACGCACCACCAGGTCATCGAGATTCAGCTTGCCGGAGCGGTACATGTCCACCATTACCGGCATGTCCGTGCGAGAGCGGGCAGAGCCGTAGTAGGAACCGCGTAGCGTCTTTTCGTTGCGCACCAGGTCAACGGCGTTGATGGCGGCTTCCTGGCCCCATGGGGCGATGCCGACGACGGTGACGACGCCGCGCTTGGCGGCCATGTCGTAGGCGGCCTTGGTAGTGTCCGCGCCGCCGAAGACTTCAAAGGTATAGTCGGCGCCGCGTCCGCCGGTGAGGCCTTTGACCTGCTGCACCGGGTCCTGGTCCGCGGCGTTCACCATATGGGTGGCGCCGAAGCGCATGGCGAACTCGAGCTGCGCCTCGCGGATGTCCACGGCGATAATCTGGCTTGCGTTGGCCAGAGCCGCGCCCATAATCACGTTGAGTCCGACGCCGCCGCAGCCGATGACGGCGACGGTGCTACCGGCTTTGATTTCCGCGCTGTAGAGGGCCGCGCCGACGCCGGTGGTGACCGAGCATCCGATCATCGCGGCCTTGTCCATGGGCACGTTGTCGGTGACAGGAACAACACCGGTTTCGGGAATCACTGCGTACTCAGCAAAGCAGGCAACCTTCCCCATGTGGTGGATATCCTTGCCGGCCGCATGGAGGCGAGTAGTTCCGTCCAAAAGATTGGCGCCGGTGGCGGCGTGCAAGTCGCAGAGGTTGCTGTAGCCCTCCAGACAGGACCGGCAACGGCCGCAGGCGGGCACGAAGGAAAGAATCACCTGATCGCCTTCGCTGGCGAGCGTGACGCCGGGACCGGTCTGCACCACGGTGCCCGCGCCCTCGTGTCCCAGCACTACCGGGATAGCGATAGGAGCGTCGCCGTGCATGAAGTGGCGGTCGCTGCGGCAGATTCCCGCCGCGCCCACTTTGACCAACACCTCACCAGCCTTGGGCTCATCAAGGTCAACCTCGCAGATGTCCAACGGCTGACCCACTTCCCACAAAACAGCAGCTTTAACCTTCAAAACGTGTCCCTCCTGGCGGGTCTGCGCAATACTCTACGAAGCGCAGCGCCTCAAATTTTGACGTTTGACCATTGTAGATTACCCAACGTAATCTCGCTATACCCAACTATCCGGCGCAACCCGGACATCCGGAGTCCGGAGAGCGATTGTGACACGCCGATTGGGGGTAGTTATACTGTTCGCAACCACCCGCCGCGGGCGGAAACAACGGAGTGAAACTGCATTATGGAAACCGTGGGATTCATTGGGCTGGGCAACATGGGCGGAGGCATGTCGGCGAACATACAGCGAGCCGGCTATCCAATGATCGTTTATGACCTTCGGGAAGAGGCTGCGTTGCCGCTCCTGGAAGGTGGGGCCCGCTTGGCGAACACGCCGGCTGAGGTAGCGGCAGCCAGCGACGTGACGTTTACATCGCTGCCGGGACCCTACGAAGTGGAAGCGGTTTCGACCGGAGCGGAGGGCGTGCTGGAAGGCATCAAGCCGGGCAGCGTGTACATCGACCTATCATCCAGCCGGCCGACGTTGATCCGCGAGATTGAGCCGAAGTTTCGCGCCAAGGGCTGTCACGTGCTGGACGCGCCGGTGAGCGGCGGCAAGACGGGCGCGGCATCGGGCAACTTGGCGGTGATGGTCGGCGGCGACCGGGAAGTGTTCGACCGGGTAAAGCCGATACTCGACTCATTTGGGGACAAGGTGTTCTACGCTGGAGAGGTCGGCGCGGGGAGCGTGGCCAAGTTAGTGCATAACATGATCGGCCACAGCGTGCGGCAGGCCATCGCCGAAGGGTTGACCCTGGGCGTGAAAGCCGGCGTGGAGCCGGAAGCCCTGTGGGAGTGTGTGCGCCGGGGGTCGCTGGGCCGGATGCGGGTTCTGCATGAGGGATTGGTGCGCACGATGTTCCGAGGCGAGTTCGAGCCGGCGAGTTTCGCGCTGAACCTGGCCTACAAGGACATCTCGTTGGCAACGGAACTGGCCCGGGAGTACGACGTGCCAATGCCCATGTCCACCTTGGCTGAACAGATCGCGTTGCAGGCCATGAACCGAGGCTGGGCGGAATCGGACAGCAGCGTAACGGTGCGGCTACAGGAAGAGCAGGCCGGGGTAGAAGTGCGCGCGCCGCACATTGACGTGGCCCGGGCCGGCCGGTTTATCACAACGCACCCGGATGATGAGGAGTAGAACACCAATGCAACTGAACACGTACCTGCACTTTGCTGACAACTGCCGCGAGGCTTTCGAGTTCTATCGCTCGGCGTTTGGCGGCGAATTTTCCTGGATAGCGACGTTCGCCGATGGGCCGGCCGAAATGCCACCCGTGCCGGACGACGAAAAGGAACTGATCATGCACGTGTCGTTGAACATTGGGGACAGCGTGCTGATGGGCAGCGACACTACCTCTGCCTTTGGGCCGCCGCCCAACGTCGGCAACAACTACTCGGTCAGCGTTTCGGCGGACAGCAGGGAAGAAACCGACCGGCTGTTTTCGGCGCTGTCGGAAGGCGGAAACGTCGCGATGCCGCCAGCCGATATGTTCTGGGGCGCGTACTTCGGGATGTGCACCGACAAGTTCGGCGTCAACTGGATGGTGAGCTGCGAGACGACGAGCGAATAACACTGTATTGTTCGCGGATGTAGGGGCGAGGCATGCCTCGCCCCTACACATGCTGTCGCACCCCTAGAAGTTATACGGCGTCCACGGCTTCAGCTGGACAGCAAACATGCGGTCGGCGCGATGGAGAGCGCCTTGAGTGTGCTCGTCCGCCAATCCTGCTCTCGACAGCGTGGCAAAGGTGGCGGCGCCCATGTAGGCGGAGGCAAGACCCGCGACGGTGACGGTCAAATCCGGTGAGCCGGACGTCGGCCCGCAGGTCGCGCCCTCCAGGGAACCGTCGAGTTCGAAGCAGGTGGAGTTCCACGAGCAGAAGTCGTCCTGCACCTGTAGGGTTATGCGGTCGTTGGCGAGATACTCGCGCACTTCCAGGGCGGCAGCGACATCGACGATGCGCACCCAAAGGCCATCGCGCGTTGATCGTTGCAGGCGGCGCGGGTCGGACAGCATCCAAGGCATTGGGTCGTCCAACGGGCGCTTGATTGCCTCCGTTCGTTCGTAGAGGTCCAGGTCGAAGCAGAACCGCCACAGCGCCGCGCCGGCCTCGGGGGTGGCCGCCATCAGCTCGTTAACAATTACCGTCGGACGCTGGGTGCGGTAGTTCACATAGCCTTCGATCCGGCCGTCCTCGACGTAAGCAGCGTAGAACACGCCGCCGGAGCCACCCTGGGAGTGGATCGGATCACGGGCATCCCGCTCCCAGTGGTGGGGAACGCGCTGGAACACCGCAGGGCGGCCCTGAGTGCTGCGGCGCATCACTTCGGGCAGTTCTTTACCGATGTCCTTCGGGTTGAGGAAGACGATGCGGCCGGGGCTTTCGCGGCGGCGGGCGTAGGCGGTATGTCCTTTTTCGATGCTCCACTGCTCATGCACCGACCCGACGCCGTAGCCGAACCGTCCGTAGATAGCGCTCTCGGTGGCGAACAGAGCAGCCAGGGGTTCGCCGCGCTCGTGGATACCGTCGAGCTGGTGGCGCATCATGGTGGTCATAATGCCGCGGCGGGTGTGGGTAGGCTGCACCTCCACGTTGGACACGCCGGCGACGGTGGCAACGCCGCCAGGCACCGACATCTCCAGCAAGTGAGAGTGCGCCCCGCCGACGATTTCGCCGTCTTCGACCACGGCGATGGAACGGGCCAAGTCGAAATGCGGACGCAATTCTTCCGGGTCGTGGTTAAAACGATTCCCGTGGGCCCGCGACTCCACGCGCATCCACCGCTCAAATTCGTCGGGGGTGATGTTTCTCAGCTCCAGCATGGTATGCGAGCTCCCAGCGTTTCTGAATCGCGCAGAATATAAAGGATCGTAACTACCGTCGCGCAACCGACGACAATCACGGTTTACAGTTTGTCAAAGCCCTTCCAGCCAGGGAGAGCAGCGGCTTGCCGTACCCACGCCTCCAGCTGCTCTTCGTCCAGTTGTCCCTCGTGGACGTTGTACCAGCGAGAATCAGGATCCTTGCCGGCGCCCGGCGGGACAGGATCTAAGGAAGTACCCTGGAAAAAGGTAATCTTGACGTAGCGAGTGAAGACGTGGACGTTGAGGAACCAGCCTTGGCCATCAACACCGTAGAATGGGGAATTCCACCGCACCGCCTTACGGACATCAGGCACGATACGCATGACGAGGTCGTCGATGCTGCGTCCCACTTCGCTCTTCCAGCCCGGCATGGCCGCTATGTACCGCTGTACCGGAGCGTCGCCGTCGGCTTTCGCAATTTGAGGGTTGCCGCCCGAGAGAAGCGTTATTTCCCCACCTGAGATCGTGGGGGCGGTCTCACCTGAGCGGTCGGGCGTCTTGCGGGATGCCATGTTGTCCGAAACCTTTCCTCCGGCAGAATCAGAGACAATTGAATCAACCTTTTCGCTAAGTTGGACGTTCTTTCATTCGGTCCCCAGCCTTCTCTCCACGCGCGAACCTCCAAGGTGATTCAAGAGCATTATCTCCGGAGCGCTTATTGAAGGCAAGACTATAGAAACGATGTCCCCCCGGCGGTCGCCCCTGCCAATGATATCGCCACTTTTCGTAGGCTACCCGATGGTAGAGGGTATCAACCACGTTGAGCGCCGGAGACAAGGCCTGACAAATTTCTGCGACATTTCACCACTATCGTGAGTAGCAACAAGAAAACTTCACGAAAGGAGGAGTGGAAATGATACGCAACAAACTGATGAAGCGGACGTTCCTGATCGGGTCGGTCCTGGCGCTGCTGCTCGGCGCTGGGATACTGATCGGCTGTTCCGGCGAATCCCGGCACAACGAGGCGGGAAATGTAGCCGCAGCCGCCGCAGCCCAGCAGGCGGGCGGCGAATCCTCCGGCGAACACGGCCCCGGCGGTGAGAGCGGCAGCGAAGGCGGCGGTGCATCCCGCGGTTCGGGCAGCGAAGAAGCCAGCGGCGCAACCCTCGCCCCCGATGCAACCTTCGACGCGGTTCGCTCCGGCGCCCGCCTGATCCTCAATTACGACCCTGCCGGCAATGCCTTCCAGGGCACCGTCGAGAACACCACCAACAATACCCTGGCGCAGGTCAGGATCGAAGTGCACCTGTCCAACGGTATGGAACTCGGACCCACCGCTCCGGTGGACATGGCCCCCGGCCAGGTGATGTCGGTCAACCTGCCTTCGACGCAGGAACCGTTCACCGGATGGGTCGCCCATGCCGAGGTTGGCAGCGGCGGCGAGAGCGACCAGTCGAGCGGTGAAAGCGGTGGCAGCGAGAGTGGGCCGGATGGCCCCGAAAGCGGCGGAGCCGGCAGTGAAGCTGCCAGGGAAGCCGCCATGTCCAGCCCCATCACCCCTCTCGACCAGACGTGGAACGGCGTTCTCGGCGGACTGGCGGTTTCCGCCTGGTACGACGCGACCACCCAGACCGTCCACTCAACTGTCCAGAACACACTCTCACAGACGCAATGCTACGTCCAGTCCGAACCTCACCTGAAGTCTGGGAACAACACCGTCGGAGAACTGGGGCCCGACCGGTTGGGAGATTTGAACCCTGGGCAACAGGCTACCTCCAGCATCTCAGTCTCCAGTGAACCGAATCTCGCAGGAGTTTCCTTCGACGGATACGTCATTCACCTGGAAGTGTTCGACTGCGGCGGCCCCGGCCCCATGCCTCACACGGGCGGCGAATCCGGCGGCAGCGAGGGAGCCGGCGGTGAGGGTCACGGTCCCGGTGAAGAGGGCGGCAGCGAAGAAGCCAGCGGCGCAACCCTCGCCCCTGATGCAACGTTCGACTCCGTTCGTGCCGGCACCCGCCTGATCCTCAACTACGATCCCTCCAGCAATTCCTTCATAGGCACCGTTGAGAACACCACGGGCAGCGTTCTAACCAACGTCAGGATCGAAGTCCACCTGTCCAATGGCACGGAACTCGGCCCCACCACTCAGGTGGACATGGCCCCCGGCCAGGTGATGCAAGTCAACCTGCCCTCAACGCAGGAACCGTTCACCGGGTGGATTGCCCATGCCGAGGTTGGCAGCGGCGGCGAAGGCGGCGGCGGAGAACACGGCTCCGGCAGTGGAGAGCACGGCAGTGGCGGCGGCGGCGAGCGGAGCGGTGGCGGCTAGGCCAAAGTCGAAACCTGCCGAGAGAAGGTGATGAACTCTCAAGGGATATAATCTGACCATTGAGAGCATCCTGAAGATGGACGCGGGGGGGGGAGGGGGGCCGCCCGCCCCCCCGGGGGTAGGCGGGGCGGCCGCTGGGGGCGAGCGTCAGTGTATCGTAAAAGGGAAAAGGACGGGCAAGGAGGGGAGGGT